>NZ_JBEXGP010000001.1:0-960816 GCF_040607375.1 Micromonospora sp. NPDC005298 | reverse complement strand
GGCGATCAACGGCGACGCCATGATCGCCCACATCGCGAAGTGGCTGCGCATCTCCGTGTCGTTCATGCCGCCACGGCCGATCTCCATCATGTCCACCGGTGGACGCGGTCCCCCGCCGGGTGCCGGTACGGCAGCAGAGCCGCTGGCACCGCGACGCCCGCCGCGCCGACGGCGACGGGCCGGACGACGACAGCGCGTTCTGGGCGCCGATCGAGCAGGTGCACTGGGACGGCACACCGGTCCGCCAGGACGCCGCCGGGGAGCGGGACCGCGGTTCCGGACCGGCGGGACGGCACTCGCCGGCGCGTACCCCCCGACCGCCGGACCCGCTGCCCGGCCTCACCGCGCTGGTCCTGCTGAGCCTGGTCGTGGCCTTCTTCGCCTGGGTGAGCGCCGGCCCGTTCTGGCTCGCGGTCGGGCACGCGCGGGCCGGCACGGTGGTGGTGGACGGCTGCGCCGGCGCCGGGCTCAACCAGCGCTGCCGAGGGATCTTCACGGCCGACGACGGGCGGTTCGTGGCCCACGGGGTACGGGTCAGCGGCGTACCGGACGGACGGGACCTGCCCGGCACGTCGCTACCGGCGCGGATGACCGGGCCGGACGCCGGCACCGCGTACGCCGACACCGGGGTGACCCGGCACCTGCGCTGGCTGCCCGGCCTGCTGGTGGTGCTCGGCTGCGCCGCCGGCATCGCCCGGTGGACCGGGTCGACCCGGCTGCCCGGCCGGCGGCACCGACGCCTGGCGGTGGCCGCCGCTCTCGCCGGCCCCGCGTTGATCACCCTCGGCTTTCTCGCCGCCGCGTGGTGACCCGGCCGCCGTGGCGGGACGACCGCCGTGGCGGGACGACCGCCGTGGCGGGACGGCCGCCGCGTGGTGACCAGGCCGCCGTGGTCTGCGAGTGTCAGCTGTGCACGATCGTGTAGACGTCGCGGCGGCGCAGCGCGTACTCGGTGGCGACGTCGGTGATCGCGTCCCGGCGGGAGCGGCCGGCCGCCTCCCGCTCGGCGACCGCCGCGCGCAGGGTGTCGTCGTCGGGGCGTTCCCGCGGTACCGCCGGAGCGCCGGCCACCACCAGGGTGATCTCTCCGCGCGGATCGCCCTCGGCGGCCCACCGGGCCAGTTCGCCGAGCGGGCGGCGGAGCACCTCCTCGTAGGTCTTGGTGAGCTCGCGGCAGAGCGCGGCGGGCCGGTCCGCGCCGAACGTGTCGGCCAGGTCGGTGAGCGCCGCGCCGATCCGGTGGGGCGCCTCGAAGAAGACGAGGGTGCGCTCCTCGGCGGCGAGCGCGCGCAGTCGGGTGCGGCGGGCGCCCGGGGTGCGCGGGAGGAACCCCTCGAAGCAGAACCGGTCGCAGGGCAGCCCGGAGACGGCCAGCGCGGTGGTCACCGCGCTGGGGCCGGGTGCGACGGTGACCGGCGCGCCGACGTCCAACGCGGCGCGGACCAGCCGGTAGCCGGGGTCGGACACGCTCGGCATCCCGCCGTCGGTGACCAGCGCGACCACGTACCCGCCGAGGATGACCTCGACCAGCTCGGGGGTGCGGCGTTCCTCGTTGCCCTCGAAGTACGAGACGATCCGGCCGCCGATGGTGATGTCGAGGTCACGGGCGAGCCGGGTGAGCCGCCGGGTGTCCTCGGCGGCCACCACGTCGGCACTGGTCAGCACCTCCCGGAACCGGGTCGAGGCGTCGGCGGGGTTGCCGAGCGGGGCGCCGAGCAGGATCAGGCGTCCAGCTTCGGACATTTCACCCACGGATTCGTCTCCTTCATTGACAGCGGATACCGGTATCAGGGACGACGGGCGCCACCGGACACCTTGGCAGCCTACGATCGCCGGGTGACGAGTGCGTCGACAGCGCAGAGCCCGAGCGCCGAGCCGGCAAAGATGGTCGAGGTGACGAGCGACCACAGCCCCGAGGCGGAGCCGACCCCCCCGAGTGCCGGTGGCGGCGGGGTGGTCGCCGTGGTCCGCCGACGGTTCGCCACCGTCGACAGCCAACTCGACCGGTTCTCCTGGCTGGCCACCGGCGTGGTGGTGGCCATCGCGGCGATCCTGCGCTTCGTCGGCCTGTCCAGCCCCAAGGGCAAGATCTTCGACGAGACGTACTACGCCAAGGACGGCTACGGGCTGATCAGCCGGGGCGTCGAGTGGAACTACAAGGACAACGTCCCGTCGTACGTGGTGCACCCGCCGCTGGGCAAGTGGCTCATCGGCCTCGGCGAGTGGGCCTTCGGCTACCAGGACGCCGATTCGCGGGTCTCCGTGCCCGGGCACCTGTTCACCACCGCCCCGGAGTTCGGCTGGCGGTTCTCGGCGGCAGTCG
Organism: Micromonospora sp. NPDC005298; assembly: GCF_040607375.1. Classification (NCBI taxonomy): domain Bacteria; kingdom Bacillati; phylum Actinomycetota; class Actinomycetes; order Micromonosporales; family Micromonosporaceae; genus Micromonospora; species Micromonospora sp. NPDC005298. Next base: position 958,493 of record NZ_JBEXGP010000001.1, on the reverse strand, counting down.
TCGGCACGCTGTCGGTGCTGCTGCTGGTCCGCATCGGCCGGCGGATGTTCCGCTCGACGGTGCTGGGCTGCGCGGCCGGCCTGCTGCTCGCCCTGGACGGCTTCCACCTGGTGCTGTCCCGCGCGGCCCTGCTCGACATCTTCCTGCTGTTCTTCGTGCTGGCCGCCTTCGGCGCCCTGGTGCTCGACCGGGACGCCAGCCGTCGCCGCTGGGCACGGGCACTCGACGACGGGCTCGACCCGACCCGACCGGGCCGCGCCGGCCGGCCGCCGACCGGCTGGCGTACCTGGCCGTGGTGGCGGCTGGCCGCCGGGGTGCTGATCGGGTGCGCCTGTGCGGTGAAGTGGAGCGCCCTGTACTTCGTGCCGGTCTTCGCGCTGCTGGTGGTTCTCTGGGAGGTCGGCGTCCGCCGTTCGGCGGGGGTCCGACGTCCCCTGCGGGACCCCCTGCTCGACGAGCTGCCCTGGCTGGTGCTCGCCGGTGTGCTCATGGTCGGCACCTACCTGGCCACCTGGTCGGGCTGGCTGATCACCGACGACGGCTACTACCGGCTCGCGTCGTCCTACCCGAACGCCCCGCTCAGTGACCGACCGGTGATCGGCCCGCTGATCAACCTGTTCGAGTACCACCGGGCGGCGTACGGCTTCCACGCCCAGCTCGACGACGCGCACAAGTACCAGTCGTGGCCGTGGCAGTGGCTCCTGCTGGGGCGGCCGGTGGCGTTCCACTGGTCCGGCGAGGGCGCCTGCGGCGCGCCGAGCTGCGCGTCGGAGATCCTGCTGCTCGGCACCCCGCTGCTGTGGTGGTCGTTCCTGCCCGCCCTGGTGGCGCTGGCCTGGCTCGGTGTGGCCCGCCGCGACTGGCGGGCCGGCGCGATCCTGCTGAGCGTGGCGGCGGGGCTGCTGCCCTGGTTCTGGTTCGCGTTGCAGGGGCGGACGATGTTCTCGTTCTACGCCGCGCCGGCGCTGCCGTTCCTGGTGCTCGCCGTGGTGTACGTGCTTGGCGCTCTGATCGCCCCGGCGGGTGGTGAGGTCGGCGAGGTGGCCCCGCTGGTCCCCGGTGATCCGGGTTACGAGCGGCGGCTCGTCGGCAGCATCGCGGCCGGGGCGTACGTGCTGCTGGTGGCGGCCTGCTTCGCGTACTTCTATCCGATCTTCGTCGGCAAGCTGATCCCGTACTCGGACTGGCTGGCCCGGATGTGGCTGGACGGCCGCTGGATATAAGCGCCGGCAGGCGACGCGCCGCCAGCGCGACGGAGACGGGCCCACACGCGTGCAGCGTGTGGGCCCGTCTGACATAGACGCGCGCCCCGATCGCCTGCCACGGGGGAAGCGGGCGATTGGGGCGCGCATGAAGAGCTTAACCACGGCGCACCACCGGCACAACGGGTCGACTTGGGTCAGATTTCCGACGGATGGTGGCCGATCCGATATTCGTCCTCCGACAGTTGACCGAGGGTGACCTGGCGTGGACCCAGAGCGCCGGTCGGATCGGTCGAGAGCCTGGTCGGAGCACCTGGGACGGACCCGGCACCCCGGTGATCATCCAAAGTGGATCTCACTACACTGCGGGCCGTGATCAACTTCAGACGATCGGCGGCCGTCCTCCTCGGGCTGCTGGCGACCACCGCGCTGACCGGGCCGGCCCCGGCGGCGGCCGACGACGAGGAACCGGTGGCCGAGCCACCCCGGGTCGAACTGGTGCTCGACGTCAGCGGCTCGATGCGGGCCGCCGACATCGACGGACGCAGCCGGATCTCGGTCGCGCAGCAGGCGTTCAACGAGGTGGTCGACGCGCTGCCGGCGGAGACACAACTCGGCATCCGGGTGCTCGGGGCGACCTACAAGGGCAAGGACAAGAAGGTCGGCTGCCAGGACACCCAGCAGATCGTGCCGGTCGGCCCGGTCGACCGGTCGGCGGCCAAGGCGGCCGTGGCGACACTCCGGCCGACCGGGTTCACGCCGGTCGGGCTGGCGCTGCGCTCCGCCGCGCAGGACCTGGGCAGCGGGACCACCACCCGCCGGATCGTGCTGATCACCGACGGGGAGGACACCTGCGCCCCGCCGGACCCGTGCGAGGTGGCCCGGGAACTGGCCGCCCAGGGCACCAGCCTGGTGGTCGACACGCTCGGCCTGGCGCCCGACGAGAAGGTCCGCCGGCAGTTGCTGTGCATCGCCGGTGCGACAGGCGGCACGTACACCGCCGCGCAGAGCGCCGAGGAGCTGACCGGCCGGATCAAACAACTGGTCGAACGGGCCGGTGACACCCACACCCGGGCGCCGACTGTGGTCGGCGGCGCGAACGCCTGTGAGTCGGCGCCGCTGCTCGCCCCCGGTGTGTACGCCGACCGGGAGGCGTTCTCCGAGCACCGCTGGTACCGGGTGCCGGTGCGCCCCGGCCAGGAACTGCGCGCCTCGGTGAGCATGGCACTGGACCGGCCGGTCAACCGCGACTACGGCGTACTGCTGCGGGCCACCGCGGCCGACGGCCGGGAACTGGTCCGTGGCGTGGACGCCGGCAGCGGACGGGCCGACGTGCTCTCCGCCGGGCTGCGCTGGTCGGCCACCGCCGACGACGGGGACGCCGACGAGGCCGAGGAGACCTCGACGCCGGTCGTGGAGCCGACCACCGTCTGCCTGGTGGTGAGCAACTCGTTCGCCGCGCGCCCCGGCACCGCCGCGACCCCCGGCATGCCCGTGGAGCTGACCATCGACGTGGTCGCCGCCGCACCCGCACCGAACGGACCGGACCTCGGCCGGGGCTGGATGCTGCTCGTCCTGCTCACCGTGGCCGGGCTGCTCACCGGCCTGCTCGCCGGCCTGCTCACCCGCTGGTGGGTCGCCACCTGGAGGGAGAACTGATGCGTACCGCACTGCTCCGGACGCTGGCGGCGGTGCTCGCCGCCGGCGGGGCCACGCTGCTGCCCGCCTCGGCCGTCGCCGCGCCGACCCCCTCGCCGGGCGCCACGCCGGTGAACCGGGCCGGAACGTCGTTCCTCACCGCCACGCCGATCACCGCCGGTCAGCCGGTACGGGTGGACGCCTCGGTCGGCGACCATCTCTACTGGTCCTTCCCGGCGACCGCCGGTCAGGTGCACGAGATCAACGCCACGGTCACCTTCGGCAAGGCCCGCGGTGGCGCCTCCACCTGGACCGTCGACGTCTTCGACGGTCTGCGGCGGCGTCAGGCGTGCACCGCCGGGGCGCAGACCCCGACCGTCGACGCGCAGGCGTCGACCGTTGCGCTGGGCTGCACGCTGCGGGAGGTACGCCCCTGGGCGGAGCCGTGGTCGGCCGATCCGCTGCCCGGCACGTACGTCATCCGGCTCTCCGTGACCGACCTGCCGGAGCCGGACCTGGGCGCGCCGATCGACGTCGACCTGCTGGTCGGCACCGTCGCCGACCGGGGCGCCTCGGCCGACGACGGGGAGCTGGCCGCGCCGCTGGTGCCCAACACCAGGGCGGGGACGGTGCTCAACGCCGTACCCCCGGTGGACCCGGAGGCCGACGACGACGGCGACTGGCCGGCGGACTGGTTGCCGGATCTGGGCTCGCGCTGGATCTGGACCGGCGTCGGCGGCGTGCTCGCCGCGGTGGCCGGGGTGGTGGGTTTCGCCCTGACCCGGCGGCCCCGACGCGCCTGAGCGGCCCGGTGGCCCCGCCCGACGGCGGGGCCACCGGCGTCGTCAGGCGCGGCGTGTGCCGCGGGGCAGCCAGCCGATGAACCGGTCCTGGAGCGACATCACCGGGGCGGCGCGCAGATCCTCCGTGGCGGCGGCGAGACAGGAGCCCAGATAGACGCTGAGCATCGCCCGGTCACCCCCGTACTCCGCCAGCAGCCGGCTGCGCTTCGTCGCGCACGGCCACTCGTCACCGCAGGAGCCGCAGCTCCAGCCGGGGGTCGTCGGGGCGTGATCGTCAACCCGCCTCCCCGGCCGTTCCGCACCATCGGTCATCGCATGTCCTCTCCAGATGTCCACGGACTGGCGGCTGCCGTGCCCGGCCAGTAATTGATGGTGGTCCCCCCGGAGCCATCAGGGAGGGCGCGACGCGTCCCTCCGGTGTTACATCTTTGCGGTACCTTCGGCGGTCGTGGGAGTCGGAAATTTGACCGTTGAGTGCGCGCCTCGTTACTACTCGCGGGTAGGGTGCGGCGGTGCGTGACCTTCTGCCGCCGTCGGTCGCCGTGGCCGTCGCCACCGCCGACGACTGGTCCGGCGAACTGCTCGCCGCCGAACAGGCGGGCCTCAGCGAGCAGGCGGTGCAGGCCCGCCGACGGGACTTCACCGCAGGGCGGGTCTGCGCCCGCCGGGCGATGGCCGGCCTGGGCCTCCCGCCGACGGCCGTCCCGGCCGCCGCCGACCGCGCGCCCGTCTGGCCGGCCGGCGTCGTCGGCAGCATCACCCACACCACCGGCTACTGCGCCGCCGCGGCCGCACGCAGCACCGACATCCGGTCCGTCGGCATGGACGCCGAGCAGCACCGCGAGATCAACACAGGGGTACGCCGACTCGTGCTGCTGCCCGAGGAGGAGGAGACCTGCGCGCGGCTCCCCGCCGGCACGTTCTGGCCTGTCGTGTTCTTCAGCGCCAAGGAGACCGTCTACAAGGTCTGGTACCCGATCGTCGGGAGCTGGCTCGACTTCCACGACGCCCGACTGGAGGTGGACCCGGACGCGGGCACGTTCACGGCCCGGATCGCACCGGCCCGGGTGGAGGCGGCCGGCGTCGTCGACCCGCCCGCGACGATAGGCGGGCGTTTCGTGGTCGCCGACGGGCTGGCCCGCACCGCCGCCATCCTGCTGCCCCGCTGACCGGCCGGGTGTCCACCCTGGTCGGTTTCGGCCCGATGTGGACGGGCTCCGGCGCGGCGACAGGGCAGTCGACGACGCACGGTAACGTCGGCGGGTTCCCGAACCGCACGTACCGAGGCGTCAAGGAGTACGGTGACCCACCCCCAGCCCCCCGTCGGGCCGCAGGACCCCCAGCAGCCGAACCCGGAACCGCCGACGCAGGCGATCCCGGCGACACCGCAGCCGGGCACATCGGACCAGTGGGCACCGCCGACCACACCGCAGCCGCCGTACGCCACCTCCGTACCCGACCAGGCATGGCCGCAGCCACCGTTCTCCGGGGGCGCGTACCCGGTGGCAGGTGGCCCCGGCCACCCGCTCACCATGCCACCGCCCGTGCCGTCGAAGAGTTCCAAGACGACTGTCGTGGCCGTCGCGGTCACGGCGGCCATGCTCGCCCTGCTCTGCTGCGCCGGCGGCATCGTGGCGGTGGTCATCGGTGCGAACCGCGCCGCGAACCAGGTCACCGAGGCGCTGCCGACGCCGGACGTCACCCGGGGCGTCGGGCAGCAGCCGGCCGACCCGCCGAAGCCGACCCCACGGTCGGCCAACGGCGACACCCGGAACATGTCGGCCGGGGAGACCCTGGTCGTCGACGGTGACGACGGCACCGTCGAGATCACCGTGACGAAGTTCAGCACCGCCACCAAGCCGTGCAAGTCGTACGGTCTCAAGCCGGACGAGGGCATGTACGTGATCGCCGACGTGACGGTGACGGTGACCAGGGGCACCGGTTCGGCGAACCCGCTCTTCTTCCAGTGGGTCGCCGCCGACGGCACCGCGAAGAACGCGGTCGGTGGGGTGTTCTCCGGCTGCGGCAAGCCGATGCCCGCCGGCACGGACCTGACCGCCGGCAGCAGGCGCACCGGCAGCGTCGTGTTCGACGTGCAGGACACCTCGGGGGTGCTGGAGTACCAGCACCAGTTCGAGACCGCCGGCTCCTGGAAGCCCTGACGCGCAACGGTGGGGGCCGGCCCGGTCGGGCCGGCCCCCACTCGTTGGGCGCGGTGGTTCAGCAACCGGTCCAGCGGACCGGGACGACCCGGTCGTCGTTGCGGAATCCGACGATGGTGCCGGTGTCGGAGATGGACCGGGCACCGACGGCCGCTCCGTCGCCGCCCGGCAGGACCCGGGAGGTGGCACCGCGAGCGACCCGGCCACCGCCCACGACCACGCCCCGGTTGTTGACGTCCGTCACCAGTTCCAGCCGCTCGTCGAGCGCCGTGTACGAGCCGTCCCGCAGATCCCACCGCACGTTCGGCAGGCTGTTGCCGCCGAGGTCGACCTGCCCGACCGCCCAGTGCCCGGCCGCCGCGACGACCACCGCCGTCCGCGCGCCCGGCGCACCGAGGGTGTCGATCCGGCCGTTGGGGCGACGGACCCAGGCCGACCAGCTGCCCCACTCGCCGGCGTTACCGACGACGGTGCCGTTCGCGGTGATCGCCTGGGCGATGGCACCGGCCGGGGCGGTGAGCACCTCGACCGTGCCGGGCCGGGCGGCCGGCCAGCGCAGCGCGACATTCTCCCCGGTCTCCACGTCCGAGCCGTGACCGACGACGTCGCCGGCCTTGTTGATGCCGGTCACGAAGACGCCGGAGGACGGCACCACAGGCAACCGCTCCACCCGGCCGTCGCGGTACCGCCACGGCTGGCCGATGCCGTCGGCCCAGCCGTTGCCGACGACGACGCCGCGCGCGTTGACGTCGACGACGTCGCCGAGGATCGGCGACTCGATCGTGGTGAGCCGGTCGCGGTCCCAGACGAGCAGCAGGGACTGGTTGCCATCGGGACCGACCCGCAGGGCGGCACCGGCCACGAAACGGCCCGTCGGGTCGACGGCGTTCGCCTCGGCGCGGTACGTGTCTGCCGGGTACGGCAGCGTGCTGATCGTGCAGGGGCCCACCGGCGCGGCGGTCGCCGTACCGGCGGCGGTGACACCGAGCGAGGTGGCCAGCAGCCCGGCGGCCACGCCGCCGAGAATCCTGCGTCGAGCGATGCGAGTCATGTGCACTCCCCGTGTTGTGCCCGGCATCCCGGGCGTCGGCCTGGTATCCGCTACACACCCGCGGCCCGGCCCCGGTTGCCACGGGTCGGATGACGGACAGTACGAGGGACTACCGCGCCCACGCCTCCTCGGCGGTGACGACCGGCCGGCCGGTGCGTACGGACTCCTCGATGGCGAGGCTGACCAGGTGGTCCTGGCACGCCTCGGCCAGCGGGTAGGGCGCCGGCCCCTCGTCGCGCGCCCACGCACCGGTACGGGCGAGGATGTCGGCCACCGCGATGTCGTCGTCGGACATTCCACTGCCGACGAACGGATTGCGGTAGACGACGCGGCCGTCGAGGCTGATGTGCTTCAGGTCGAGCCCTTCGAGGTTCAGGTCGAGGCCGGTCTGCCGCCGGACCAGGGCGGACTCCACTGGCGTGGTCGGGTCGACCAGGCGGACGACCCGGTCGTCGACCAGCTCGCCGAGCGATCCCCGGACCACCAGCCGACGGGCGCGCAGCGGGTTCCACCACTGGTTGTCGGTGAAGTCGTACAGCCCCATCCGGCAGCCGAAGTCGATCGTCGCGAGGGTCGTGGTGAGCTGCTGCGGGGTGCCGTCGCCACTCCAGCCGGCCGGCGAGAGCGGGTCGGCCAGCGGCGCGACGAACGCCCGCGCGCTGACCTCGGCGGCGTCGTACCCGACGCCGAGCAGGCCACGGATCAGCGACACGGCGTGGTAGAGGTGCGTCGAGGAGATCTGCACCGAGGTCGGCTCGCCGAGCACCCCGGCGCGGATCACCTCCAGGCGGGCCGCGTGCCCGGGCATCAGCAGGTACTGCTCGGCGACCTGCACCAGGCCGCTGCCGCCGACGTCGGACCAGAGCGACCGCAACCCCGGCACGTCGGGCGCGGGTGGCGTCTCGGCGAGCACCGGGACGCCGGCCTCGACCAGCTCACGCGTCGCCGCGGGCGTCACCGCCCAGGGCACCGACACGATGACGAAGTCCGGCCGCTCGTGGGCCAGCAGCTCCGCCGTCGTGCGGAAGGTCCGCACATCCCACCCGGCCGTCACCGCGTCGCCGCGCGAGGCGGTACGCGTGACCACCCCGGTCGCCCGGAACCGCTCGGGCAGGAGCCGGGCCAGTCGCAGGAAGAACTCACCCCGCCAGCCGCTGCCGACGAGGCCGAACCGGGTCTGGGCGGTGACTGTCATCCGGGCTCCTCACGTCGAGATCCGGATGCTAGCCCGTACCCGCCGCGGCGGCCCTCGACCCGACCGTCCTGATGGGACCCGGGGCAGCGGACACGGCCGTGGGTGTGGCACTGTCCGCTCTGACGGACGCTCTGTGGGGGCAGGGCCTGATACCGGCGACCACCGACCGCTTCGCCCGATCCGGCCGCCCGGTCGACCGTCCTTCGCACAGGGTCCCGCCTCTGCGTTCTCCATCCGAGAGGAGCCCCGATCGTGCGGAGCGACCAAAACCCCGCCGGGCAGGTGGTCGGCGTCGGCCGGACAGCCCGCCGCCGGCGGATCGGCGCAGCGGCGGCGGCGGTCGCCCTCGTCGTCGCGCTGGGTGTCGGCATCCACCTCAGTCGCCGCGCACCCGACCAGGTCCAGCCCCGGGCGACGGCCACGACCACGGCAGCACCCCAGGTGGCGGCCGTGGGGTGGAACGCCGCGGTGGTCGCCCGAGACGGCACCACCATCACCGTGTACGCAACCCCGGGCGACACCCCGTGCGGGGAGCTCGCGCAGCCGCAGGCCACGATCACCGGGCAGACGGACACCGAGGTGGTCGTGGCGGTGAGCGGTCGTGTCGTGACCGCCGTCGACTGCGCGACCAGCGGCAGACGGGTACCCCTGGTGGTGTCGCTGCCCACGCCGCTCGGCGAACGCGTGCTCCGCGACGCCGCCAGCAACCGACCACCGCCGACCTTCGCCGACCGTGACCTGCCGGACCTGGCCTCCGACCCGAGGTGGAGTCCCCACCCGAGTCAATGCGACGAGGGTCTGTGCCAGGGCTACAACGGCCCGGACGGGCTGGCGCTGTCCACGAGTGCCAGCAGCCGTACCGCCGAGGGGGGTGGCGGTCCTCCCGCCGTCGCCACCGTTCCGGTCGGTTCGCGGAGAGGCACGATCACCGGGAGCGCGGACAGCTCCTGGCAGGTGCGGTGGGAGGTCGGGGATCTCGCGTACTCGTTGCGGCTGATCCCCGGCGAGGGTGCGGTACTCAGCCTCAAGGAGTTCCGCGCGGTCCTCGCCAGTCTGAGGTGGGGCTGACGTTCACCGGGCGGGCGCCCACTGACTAGCCTCGACGTGTGCGGATTGGCGTGAACGTGCCGAACTTCGCCCCGGGCACCGATCCGGGGATGCTGCGGCAGTGGGCGCAGACAGTCGAGGGCCTCGGCTTCGACCTGCTGATGGTCTCCGACCACATCGCGGTCACCCCGGACGTGGCAGAGCAGTATCCCGCGCCGTTCTACGAGCCGTTCACCACGCTGTCCTGGCTGGCCGGGTTGACCCACCGGATCCGGCTGGGCACCACAGTGCTCATCGTCCCGTACCGGCACCCGCTGCTCACCGCCCGGATGGCGGCCAACCTCAACCGGCTCAGCGGCGGCCGGCTCGTCCTCGGCGTCGGGGTCGGCTGGGCGCGGCAGGAGTTCGAGGCGCTCGGTGTGCCGTACCGGCGGCGCGGCGCGCTGACCGACGAGTACCTGCACGCCATGCGTGACGCCTGGCGCGACACCGACGACTACGACACGGAACCCATCCCGATCTGGGTCGGCGGCAACAGCGAGGCCGGCATGCGTCGCGCCGTACGCCTCGGCGACGCGTGGCACCCGCTGCGGTTCACGCCGGGCTGGCTGACCGAGGCGGCCGGACGACTCCAGGCCGTCGCCGACGAACTGGGTCGCCCGGCACCCCCGATGACACCGCGCATCGCGCTCCGCGAGACACGCGAACCGGTCACCACGCCGGACCGGCTCGCCGGTGTCGGCACCATCGAGCAGGTCCTCGCCGACCTCGACCGGATCCGACTGCTCGGCGCCGGGACGGTCGTGCTCGACCCGTTCAACGGCGACCTCACCGAGATCCGCCAACCCGAACGCGCATGGCAGACCCTCGCGGCCGTGGCCGCGTACCACCGCACATCCCAGGAGGACCGATGACGCCAGACGACGAGCAGTTTCTCCGCCGAGCCGTGGCCATCGCCGACGAGGCGGGGGCATCCGGCGAGCGGCCATTCGGCTCGCTGCTCGTCGGCGCGGACGGCACGGTCCTGATCGAGGACCACAACACCGTGGTCTCCGACTCGGACATCACCGCCCACCCGGAACTGAAGCTCGCCCGCTGGGCCGCCCGGGAACTCGCGCCGGAGGTGGCTGCCGGCACCACCATGTACACCAGTTGCCAACCCTGCCCGATGTGCGCCACCGCGATCGACCGCTCCGGCCTCGGCAGGGTGGTGTACGCCCTGTCCAGCGAGCAGTTCGAGCAGGTCAAGCCGGCCACGCCGCCGCTGCCTCCGGTGCGGTACGAGGGTCCGGCGCTGTTCGACGAGGCCCGCCGGCCGATCGACGAGCACTACTAGGCGGGAACCTGAGCGGTGAAGTTACTCCCCTGCGGCAGCTCGCTCGGCGGCCTCGATGGCCGAGGCGAAGTCGGGGCTGGCTCCGATCTGGGCGAGCAGCACGTTCGCCGCGTTGTAGCAGTCGAACCGTTCGATTCTTCCCCCACGGAGATGCCAGAGATCCGCCGTGGGGACGTCGATCCGGTTGCCGGTCGGCGGGATTTCGCCGACGGGGGTCGGGAACCCGCCGAGATGCGTTCCCTGGATTCGCAGTTCGACGGCGACGACGTCACCGAACGCATGCACGCCGAGTAGCTCGCGGTGGACGTCGGGAAAGACGCTGGCGAAGCCCGCCATCGCCTGGGGAATCTGGTCTCCGCGGAAGGTCAGCGAATTCGGCATGTCGTTGAACGTTCCATCCTCGGTGAACAGGGCGCGGAAACCCTCTCCGTCGAGAACGTTCCCTTCCGCCAGCCGGTACGCCTCACGAACAATCTCTTCGTTACTTTTCACTGCTGCTCCTCGCCTCTGACGTGGTCCCACCGATGCCCACGCCAATCACGCTAGCAAGTTTTTGACCGGATGGTCAATAACGTAGGCTTGCTCACATGCCTCGCCCCCGCAAGTTCGTCGAGAGCGATGTCGTCAGCAGCGCCAGTGAGGTGTTCGCCGTGCACGGCCTCGCCGCTGCCACGCTGGACGACCTGGTACGGGCGACCGGCCTGGGGAAGCAGAGCTTGTACAACGCCTTCGGCGGGAAGCGGGAGCTGTTCCTCCGGGCACTCTCCGAGGACCGGGAAGAGGCCACGCGCGCGGTCTCGGAAGCACTCGGACACGACGAGGCCTTGCCGCTGGAACGCATTCGGGGTCACCTGCTCCGGATGGCGATCGAATTCAGCAGCAGTGATCGGCGGGTCTCGCTCACCACACGTGCGCTTGTCGAATCGACAGGCGAGGAGGATCCGCTTTCGACGACCACGAAGGCCGGTATCGAACAGCTCGCCGGGATCTATGCCCAATGCCTGGAACACGCGCGGGAGCACGGAGATCTTCCGGAGGACGCCAACGTGCAATCGCTGGCGGTCTACTTCGTCGCCGTCACCCGGGGGATGGAACTGCTCGGCCGCGCCGGCGTCGGCCGCGGCGTCCTCACCGCTGTCGCACTCGACGCGCTTCGCGTGCTCCACGGCCAGCGGATGGAAGAGGCCGATGATTTCCCGCCGACGCGGGGATGACAGGCGACGCCTCGCCACTGCCAGGGCAACCCCCCGACCCGAAGTCTGACCTCCGCATCAACCTCCGCACCAGGTGCGAAGCTGTCGCTCACTGTCGGGGAGGTTGTACCGCCTGAGAAGCATGGCCACCATCGCCCCGCTCCGCAGGATGTTTCCACCCAACAGCGTTGCGAGCGTTCGTCGCTGGACCAGGGTGAGGTCGTCGAATTCCGCGGCGTCCGGCACCGGCTCAGGGAACGCGGCATCCAGCAGGGCCGTGAGCAGCGTGACGTTGTCCGTGCTGGGATCGGCAGCAGCTGCCCTCTCGGCCAGCACATCGACGCGGTCGCCGGCGACGTCCGGACTCAGGTCGGCAATCGTCAGCGCGGCCATGCTTGCCATGTCACCGTCGAGGAAGGGCCAGTGGGGAACGGGTGTGACAGCCCCGAAGAGACACGAGTAGAGATCCCTGACCAGGGACCGGTCCGGATGCCTCACCATCCGCGACAGGCCCAGCACCGCCGACCAGCGCTCCCCACGGTCAGCGCTGTCTCGACGGGTTGAAAGCGCGCCGATGAGTGCTTCACCGCCGTCAGGGCAACTCAGGCCAGCCGCAACGCAGGCAGTCGCCGCGACGACCGGATCCGGCTCCCGCCGGATCAGGTCAGCCAACGCCGGGCCGAGCAAGCCCTCCTCCTCGGGGAACCAGGCGAGCAGATGAGCGGCGTACAGCCGGACCGCGGCCTCGGGCGCCTCCAGCGCCGCTACGTAGACAGGGACACCGGACCGCACGGCGTCGTACGCCTCGATCGTCAAGCGTTCCTCGTCGCGGTCCGCCTCGACGTCTCGCCACTGGGCGCGCCGTTCCCGGGCACTGCGCTCCTCCTCGTTCGCCGCCGCGGCGACCCAGGCCCGGTGCCGCACCTCCAGCTGCTCTCGGCTCATCGGCGCGCGACGCCGTACTTCAGCCCGCATCTCGGCCGGATCAGAACGGTCGCTGAGCCAGGAACTCTCGTCGCCCACCGCGATCGCCGCCAGCACCTGGCAGGCAGCGAAGCGGTCCGGGGCCGACGGATCAGCGACGATATCGATCAGGTGAGGGGCCACCACAGCACTTGCCTCGTACCGGGACCCCTGATGCACGAGCAGATCGGCCAGGTCACCGTACGCCCCTCGGCGCGTCTCCTGGCTGTCCGATCTGACCGACCGTAGTAGCCCTGGGATCTCGACGGCCGGACCGTAGGCGTGGCTCACCGACGACCAGTCGACCTCTCCAGCGGGAATCGAGCGCTGTGACATCCGATCACCATAGGTGTGGGAAGCCGCCGGTGCTGACGAGCGGATTATGCCGCCAGCTACCTTCATTGATGTCGCTGCTGCCGATGGTGTCGAATGATCGGATGACACCCGAGACGGCGGCTCGGCGGTTCCCGCGTTCCTCGCCGTACTGGCCTTGCTGAGCCATTCTCGCCCTCGGCGACCGTTTCCGAGCACAGCACCCGTTGAAGACTCTCGTTGGGACTTCGCCATGGACATAGCGTTTGATGACTCAGGGGGAGCCGGACCGGTGGTCGCCTGCCTGCCGATGTTCGGCATGACGCGCTCCGCCATGGCTGCGGCCTTCACTCCCGCGTTCGCGGCTGCCGGCCTGCGAGAGGTGTACCTGGATCTGCCCGGCCACGGAGACTCTCCAGCGAACGGCCGAGCCGCATCCCAGGCGGTGCTGGACACCGTGTGCGCATGGCTCGACCGCCACGTCGGCGGGCCGGTCCTGCTGGCTGGTGCGTCCTACGGCGCCTACCTCGCCGCCGGGATCGCGCGTCAGCGGCCCGAGCTTGTCCGTGGCCTGCTCCTCGTGTGCCCGGGCGTGAAGATCTCGCGAGGAAGCCGGGACCTGCCTGATGGTGAGCCGCCCGAAGCACCCACGGGTTGGCTGGACGGCGCCCCCGCCGAACTGCGCCCACACCTTGACGCGGCCCTGGGTCATCGCACGCCGACTGTCGTCGCGACGGTGCTCGCGGCCCTGGACTCCGGCGGCCCCGGCGATGAGAAGTTCCAGAAGGAGCTGCAAGAGGGCCCCGACTTCGCGCTTCCCGACGAGGATGCCGACATCGTCTTCGGCGGTCCGGTCAGCGTGATCACCGGCCGACAGGACGGGATAGTCGGCTATGCCGACCAGTTCCGCTCCATGCGTCACTATCCCCGGGGCACCTTCACCGTGATTGACTCGGCCGGACACTATCTGCCGTTCGAACAACCCGCGCTGCTGCGGTCGCTCACCCAGGACTGGCTACGCCGAACGTGCAACACGGGGACCCGCGGCCGGCAGTGAGTCGTCTCGGCGAGCAGTTCCGTGAGTTGCCGCACTGCTGCGCGAGATCGGAAAAAGCCGTCTCCCACCATGGGGAAACGGCTTTGTGAAAATGGGTGGAGCTGAGGGGATTTGAACCCCTGACCCCCTCGATGCGAACGAGGTGCGCTACCAGTCTGCGCCACAGCCCCCCACCGGCGAACCGGCTTCGGTCCCACCCGGCTTACACCGGGCGGGCCGGGAGCAAGGCTAACAGGTCGCCGACCCTCACCGCGAATCCGCCCCCGGTGCGGCGACATCACACTGCCGGAGATCCACTTGGGGTGCGGGCCGACAGGGGGCGGTCAGGCGCCTCGGCCGGCCTCGTAGGGGCGGCCGCGCAGGCCACCCGCGCGCCGGTAGGACACCGACCCACCGTTGACGGCGGCCGGCAGGTCCCCGGGTCGGTCGAGGCCCATCGCGGCGCGACGTACCCCCTCGCGCTGGGCGGCGAGGCGACGCTGCGCCTCCCGGCGGGCGGCCGCGCGGCGGGCCTGCTCGCGGCGCACCTCGGCCTGCCGCGCGGCGAGCCAGGCCGCCTCGCGGGCCCGTGCGCGGCGACGACGGCGTCCGGCGAGAGCCTGACCACGCAGGTGCACGACGTACGCGGCCAGCAGCAGGAAGGTGACCCCGAAGCTGATCCAGAAGCCGGGGCTGACGAACAGCACGCCGATCAGCTCGACGACGTTGAGGAGCAGCAGGGCGGCGAGGACGCGGCGCCGCCGGTAGACGGCGGGGGTGTGGTGCCGGCGGGGTGGCCGTCGGCGGGACCGCTTCGGGGCGGGTGGCACGGCGCGCAGCCGGCCGGAGCGGCGGGCCACCGGCGGAGCGGAGACCGGCGTCACCAGCCGGCCAGTAGTCGCATCCTCACTGAGGGTCACGACGAGTGAGCGCGGTGGCTGGACCGGCTTGCGGCCCGGCACAGTGCGGCGCCGTCGGCGGCGCTGGAGCACCCGCGCCGTCGACTGCGCCCGCTCCGCCACCAGCCGCTCGGTGGCGTCGTACCGGCGGACCAGCGCCGGGGCCAGGGCGAGCAGGCCGGCGGCGGCGAGGACGGCGAGGAGCACCGAGGTCGGCACCCTCACCCCTCCCGTCACCGAATTCGGAGCAACCGCCACCGCACCGCAGGATCTTCCACCAATCGCGCTCAGGTGCGTGGATCGTCCGGGCGGGCAGCGCTTGCCGCAGCTTGCAGTTACTTGAGGTTACGGCGCGCCGACCGTCATGCCACCGCGCCGCGCCGATCCCGTCCGTGGGACGGCTCACCGCGCGGCGGCGCGTACCCGGTGCCAGCGGGCCAGCAGACCGCCCTCGGCGGCGATCTCCTCACTGGTCATCGCGTATCCGATGTGGTCCCGCCAGGCGCCGTCGATGTGCATGTAGCGCACGTGGTACGACTCCTCGCGGAAGCCGAGCTTCTCCACCACCCGCCGGGAGGGCCGGTTCTCCGGACGGATGTTCACCTCCACCCGGTGCAGGCCACCCGGGCCGAACGCGTGGTCGACGGCGAGCGCGAGCGCCGTCGGGATCACTCCCTGGCCTGCGACGCGGGCGTCCACCCAGTAGCCGACGTACCCGGAGCAGAACGCCCGCCGCACGATGCTGCCCACGTTGATGTGCCCGACCAGCCGGTCCCGGTCGGCCTCGCGCAGGCAGACCGCGAAGGGCATCCCCTCACCGTCGCGTGCCGACCGTCGCTGGTCGCGGTGCACCCAGCGGAAGGCGGCAGGTGAGTTCATCTCGTCCCAGCTGCCCGGCAGCGACGACTCCCAGGGCGCCAGCCAGGCCCGGTTGGCCCGGCGGACCTCCGACCAGGCCGCCGCGTCGGAGCGCCGGTACGGCCGCAGCAGCACCGGACCGTCGACCAGCACCGCCGGCCAACCGGGCACCCGGGCTGGTCCGAAGAGACTCACCCGTACAGTCTCCCGCGCGGGACCGTGTCGCGCGCAAGTGGACCGGCGACGGACCGGTGGACGCGCGGGGCCGTCACCGTCGGCGGTCCAGCAGCAGGACGTCCACGGTGGAGCCGGCGGCGGCGGCGGTGACCCGCTCTCCGAGCACCAGCAGGCCGTTCGCCTCGGCGAGACCGGAGAGGGTGAACGGCCCGCCGCGCAGCGGCTGCACCGTGTACCCGCCGCCGCGCCGCTCGGCGACGTGCGCGGGGCGGAACTCGCGCAGCCCGCCCGGTGACGACACGGTCTCCAGCAGGTGCGCCCGGACGCTGGGCCGGAACACCGGCTCGGCGCCGGCGAGAAGTTGGATGGCGGGGCGGGCCAGCACCTCGAAGCCGATCAGCGCCGCGCCGGGGTCGCCGGGCAGGCAGACCACCGGCACCTCCTCGGCGCCGACCGTGCCGAACCCGAGCGCCGTGCCGGGGTAGAGCGCCACGTCGGTGAAGGTGACCGGGCCGGCGCGGCCGCCCTCGCGGCGGGACAGGATCCGGCGCACCATGTCGCCGGGACCGGTGCCGGTGCCGCCGGTGGTGATGATCAGGTCGGCGCGCAGGGTCTGGTCCTCCAGCAGCCCGCGCAGCCCCTCCGGGTCGTCGTCGCAGATGCCCACCCGGTACGCCAGGGCGCCCACCTCGGCCGCCGCGGCGGTCAACGCGTGCGAGTTGGCGTCCACCACCTGGCCGGGCTGGCTGCCCCGGCCCACGTCGACGAGTTCGTCGCCGGTGGCCACGATGACCACCCGTGGGCTGGGTCGGACCACCACGTGCCCGATTCCGGTGGCGGCGAAGACCGCGACCAGGGCCGGCGAGACGTACGTGCCGGCGCGGGCGAGCAGGGTGCCGGCGGGCAGTTCCTCACCGGCGCGGCGTACGCCGTACCCCCGTTTGGGGGTGCGGAAGATCTCCACGGCGGCCATGCCCTGGTCGGTCCACTCCACCGGGACCACCACGTCGGCGGCGACGGGCAGCGGCGCCCCGGCGGCCACCGAGAAGCACGAGCCGGGGGTGAGCCGGACCGGTCGCCAGCTCGCCGCGCCGAGGTCGCCGACCACGTTGAGCCGGATGGTCCGCCCACCGGGCGTGCCGGAGGGGGCCGGGACGTAGCTGGGGCCCCGACCCCCTCCGGAGATGTCCTCCCAGCGCGCCGCGTACCCGTCCACGGCGGCCTGGTCGAAGGCCGGGAACGCGTGCGGCGCGACCACGTCCTCGGCGAGGACGTTGCCGTGCGCCTGGGTGAGGTCGAGGTCGAGTGGCGGCAGCGCTCGTAACCTGCGCAGCACGCTGCCCAGGTAGTCGGCGAGCGGCGTCAACTCGTTCGCGGCCGCCTCGGCGTCGGCCGTCGCGGTCATGTACCAGTTCCGCCTGCCGCGTCGGCCTTGACGAACTCGGCCAGCCAGGAGCGGAACTCGGTGCCCAGGTCCTCGCGTTCGGCGGCGATCTGCACCACGGTCTGGAGGTAGCCCAGCGGCATGCCGGTGTCGTAGCGGGTGCCCCGGTAGACGATCGCGTGCACCGGCGTGCCCTCGGTGCGCAGCAGCTCCATGGCGTCGGTCAGCTGGATCTCACCGCCGCTGCCCGGCTTGGTGCGCCGGATCGCGTCGAAGATCGTGCCGGGCAGCACGTACCGGCCGAGCACCGCGAGGTTGCTTGGCGCGTCCTCGGGCTGCGGCTTCTCCACCATCCCGGTCACCTTGACGACCTCGCCGATGTCGGTGAGCTCCGACTCGGCGGGCTCGACGGAGGCGATGCCGTACCGCTTGGTGTCGGCCGGGTCGACCTCGAAGAAGGCGAGCACCACACCGCCGGTGCGGGCCTGCAGCTCGATCATCGCCGGCAGCAGCGGCTCGGACGGCTTGACGAACTCGTCGCCGAGCAGCACCGCGAAGGGCTGGTCGCCGACGTGCGACTCGGCGTACCCGACGGCGTGTCCGAGGCCGAGCTGCTCGGGCTGGCGGACCGTGTAGATCTCGGCCAGCTCGCTGGGCCGGCGCACGGCGGCCAGCCGCTCGGCGTCGCCCTTCTCCTCCAGCCTGGTCTCCAGGTCGGGGCGGCGGTCGAAGTGGTCCACCATTGATGTCTTACCCCGACCGGTGATCAGCAACACGTCACCGATGCCGGCCTGGGTGGCCTCCTCGACGATGTACTGCAGCACCGGCCGGTCCACCACCGGCAGCAGCTCCTTGGGCACCGCCTTGGTGGCCGGCAGGAAGCGGGTGGCCAGTCCGGCGGCCGGGATGACGGCCTTGACCGCCAGGGGGCGGCCGGTTGCGGCGACCGTCGATGAGGGGTTCGCTGAGTGCTCCGACATGCCGCGAGACTATCGGCCACGGCTCTGCCGCGGCGGGTGTGGCCCAGAAGACGCGCCGCCGCCCGGTCCCGGCCGTGCGGCGTCCGGACCGGCCCGGGCGCCCTCCCCGGCATCGGCCGCCGGGTCGTCGGTCGCCTCCGGCCGGGCGTGCGCCGGCCCCGCCGGCGATGATTCGGGTACGCCCACGGCCGGCTCCGACCGGGCGTGGCCGCCCGGCTCCCGGTGGGCCTGCACGGGCCGGCCGGCGCGCGGCAGCCCGTCCGGTGGGCTGAAGGCGCCGGCGAGCACCGGCAACTCCCGGGTGGGCACGTCGGGGCGTACCTCGGCCACCCGGTAGGTGTCCCGGCCGGCCGCCTTCGCGGCGTAGAGCGCGTCGTCGGCGGCCTCCAGCACCTCCCGTCCGGTGCTGCCGTGGTCCGGGTAGACGGCGATGCCCACCGACACGGTCACCATGACCGGCCCGGCGTACGCCTCGACGGCGATGGGTGCCTCCCGTACGGCGGCGCCCAGCCGTTCGGCCACGATCGCCGCGCCCCGGGCGTCGGTCTCCGGTAACAGCAGGACGAATTCCTCCCCGCCCTGCCGGAAGGCCAGGTCGACCTCGCGGATCTCGCCGCGTACCCGCCTGGCGAACTCGGCGAGCACGGTGTCCCCCGCCGCGTGCCCGTAGGTGTCGTTGACGTCCTTGAACCGGTCCAGGTCCAGGGCGAGGACGCTGAGCATCCGGCCGAACCGGCTGGCTCGCTCCACCTCCCGCCGGATCGACTCGCGTAGGTAGCGGTAGTTCCACAGGCCGGTGAGCGGGTCGGTGAGCGACAGCCGCTGGGCCTCCTCGTGCACCCGGACGTTCTCCACCGCCACGGCGGCGTGCCCGGCGAAGGTGCGCAGGGTGACCAGGTCGTCGTCGTCGAACTCGTCCGCGCCTACCCGGTCGTAGAGGGCCAGCACGCCGAGCGCCGCCGTACCGGCCTCGTCGACGCCGGAGGTGCCGGCCGGCACGGCGGTGCCGCCGGGGGTGGCGAACGGCACGGCGACGTACGTGCGGCAGCGCGGCTCCCCGGCGGGGACCTCGGTCGGCTCCATCCGCCCCCGCTGCGGCTCGCCGGTGGCGGCCACCGCGCCGACGACGCCGACGCCCACCGGCACCCGCAGGGTCTGCGGCTCGTCCGGGTCGCCGTCGGGCCAGCGACCGTCCAGCCCTTCGCTGCACTGGGCGGCGAGCATCCCGCCGGCCTCGACGAGCAGGACCGCGCCGGCGCGTGCGCCGGTGGCGGCGATGGCGCTGTGCAGGATCACCCGCAGGATGCGTTGCAGGTCGTGCGTGCTGGCCAGGGTGTCGCCGAGCACCGCGAGATGACCACGCAACTGGTCGCGGCTGCTGGTCAGCGCCGCCACGTACGACCC
This sequence comes from Micromonospora sp. NPDC005298, assembly GCF_040607375.1. Taxonomy (NCBI): domain Bacteria; kingdom Bacillati; phylum Actinomycetota; class Actinomycetes; order Micromonosporales; family Micromonosporaceae; genus Micromonospora; species Micromonospora sp. NPDC005298. Next base: position 938,853 of record NZ_JBEXGP010000001.1, on the reverse strand, counting down.
GGTCTCGCGGGTCATCCGGTTGAACGCGGCGGCCAGCCGGCCCAGTTCGTCGCGGCTGCGCACCGGCACCCGGGCGGTCAGGTCGCCGTACGCCACCCGGTCGACGGCGCTGGCCAGCTCCACGAGTGGTCGGGTGGTGACCCGGGCCAGCCGCCAGGCGGTCAGGACGGCGAGCAGGCCGGCCAGCACGACCGCACCGAGCAATGTGGCGTACAGCCCCGGCGGCCGTTCGCTCGGCACCGACAGGACCAGCGGCAGCGGCTGCCCGGTGGACGGGCCGACCCTGCGCACGTACCGGCCCTCGGTGGTCTCGGTGACCCGTTCGCTGTCGAGGGCACCGGCGGCGGCGAGCACCGCGTCGCGGACCTCCCGGGACTCGGTGGACTGGCTGACCCGGTCGTTGCCCGCGCCGCCGAGCAGGGTGACCGCCACCCCGGTGACCGCCGCGAGCCGGGCCACGAACGCCGGGTCGACGACTTGCGCGGCGGCCACCGTGCCGAGCAGGGCGCCGGCCGGGTCGCGCAGGTCCACCCGGGCGGCCAGCGCGCGCACCGGGCCGCCCTGCGTCTCGCCGGTGCCGGCGCAGTCCCGCCAGGGCGTCGACGGCGCGCCGGCCGACGCGTACGTGACCTGGCCGGTCACGTCCGTGATCCGTACGGCGGCTGCCAGCCCTCGGCTGACCAGTTGGGTGGCGGCGGCGGACGGGTCGCCGTTGAGGGCGACCGCGTCGGCGGTGGCGCGCAGCTGCTGGCAGAGCGCGTCGACGGAGGTGCGCACGGTGGACGCTGCCACGGCGAGACGCTCGGTGGAGCGGCTGCGGTCCACGGCGGTGGCCGTGGACGCCACGAAGAGCGCACCGAGCAGGACGGGGCCGAGCACCACCACGAGGAAGGCTGCCGTCAACCGCCCGCGTAGCGTCACTCGGTCCCCCCGGAAGTTCCGCCTCCGTTGCTTGCGATGCTGACACAGAGCGACCGTGGTGGAGGCGTTGCGTCAGGAGTGTTGCGTGCCGGAATTTTCTTATGAAGCGGAAGTGACCCGGGAGGCGAAGCGGGAGGCCCGCGCCGAGCTGCTCGCCCGCCGTCGGGCGTTGTCCGCTGCGGCCCGGACCGCAGCCGCCGGGCGCGTCCAGGCCGAGCTGGTCGCCCTGGTACGCCGGCTGCGCCCTCGCCGGATGACCGCGTACGTGCCGGTCGGCTCCGAACCGGGCGGCCCCGACCTGCCGGCGGTGCTGCGGGCTGCGCTACCGGCCGGGGCGGAGTTGCTGCTGCCGGTGCTCGTGGCCGACCTGGACCTGGACTGGGCCGCGTACACCGGACCGGAGGGCCTCGTCGCCGCCGGTCGGGGCATCCGGGAGCCGGACGGGCCCCGACTGGGGGTGCACGCGGTGGCCGGGGCCGACCTGGTGGTCGTACCGGCGGTCGCCGTCGACCGGCACGGCCGGCGGCTGGGTCGCGGCGGCGGCTCGTACGACCGGGCGCTGGCCCGGGTGCCGGCGTCGACGCTGACCGTGGTCCCGCTGCACGACGGGGAGCTGGTCGAGGCGCTGCCCGCCGAACCGCACGACCGTCCGGTCCGCGCGGTGGTCACCCCCGCCGACGGGATGCGTACGCTTGACGGCGGCCCGGGTTTGTCGCGTGGTGTCGCGCCCCACACGTCCGCTGGACGAACCAGGGGCGAATGACGCACCATTGGCACTCGAATACGTCGAGTGCCAACTGACCGAGCCCAGATCCGGAGGAGAACGTGCCCACGTACCAGTACGCCTGCACCGCGTGCGGTCACCAGCTCGAGGCGGTGCAGTCCTTCTCTGACGAGCCGTTGACCGAGTGCCCGGCGTGTCAGGGGCGCCTGCGCAAGGTCTTCAACTCGGTCGGCATCGTCTTCAAGGGCTCCGGCTTCTACCGCACCGACTCCCGTGCCTCCGGGTCCGAGACCACGGCCGGCGGTACGCCCGGCAAGCCGGCCAAGTCCGAGTCGTCCTCGTCGTCCTCGGGTGGGGACTCCGGGTCCTCCTCGTCGTCGTCCGGTTCGTCGTCGGGGTCGTCCTCATCGTCCTCGTCGTCCGGTTCCTCGTCCGGTTCGTCGTCGTCCGGCGGGTCGAGCGGCGGCAAGGCAGCGGCGGCCAGCTCCGCGTCGTGACCGTGTGCCCCGTCCGCGAGCGTGTGTCGTGGGCGGGCGCCGCACCCGCTCGCCGAGCACACCGTGAGATCGACCTGTCCCGGCTCGGGTTGATCATGGAGCCAGCTTTCCGCGCGTAGCAGATCCAGCCGACCGGCGGGCGTTGTCCACAGGCCGGCCGGTTGTCCACAGGCACCGGCTCACGGTCGACCGTCCGGTCCTGCGCCTGCCTAATCTGCCGCCCTGGGATGTCGCTGTGACGTCCGGGACGGGAGACGGCTCATGGCGACGGGCGATCCAGACTCCGCGCGGGCCCTGCGTCCACTACGTCGGCTCGCCCTGCCTGGCGGACGCGCCCTGCTCCGGGCCGGGCTGGTCGCCGCACTGCTCGGCCTGGCCGCCGCGGTCCTCGAGACTCCGACGGGATGCCCGCCCACCAGCGGCGCCGCAGAGCGGACCCCCACCACGGGAGCCGGGTCCGCCGCTGGTCCGGGCTCAGGATCGGGTCCGAGTTCGGGTCCGGGCTCCGACTCGGAGCCCGGGTCGGGTTCCGGGCCGGGCTCAGGATCCGGGCCGGGCACGGGATCAGGGCCGGAGCGAGGGCCAGTCGACCCGGCCGACCGCCCAGGATCCACCGGCACGGACGCCGACGGGGCACGCGGGGCCTCCAGGCCGCTGCCGCTGCCCAGCGGCGCGGTCGGGGTTCCGGTCCGGCTGGCCGAGCCGGCGGCGCTGGCGGTGGTCCGCCCCGGGGCGCGCGTCGACCTCCTTGCCGCGCCACCCGGTGGGTCGGCCACCTCTGCGGCGCTGCTGGCCCCCGGTGCGCTGGTCCTGGACGTGTTGGGCGCCGACGCGGCCGACGGGTCCGCCGCGCTGTATCTCGCACTCCGCCCGGACCAGGCACGACGCACGGTCGGCATGCCCGAGGGCAGCCGCTTCGCCATCGTCATCCGCGGTTGACCAATGATCGACACGGTGTCGCCGATCCGGTGATGCCCCGCCGGCCCGATGTCGCCGACCTCCACGTGGTGGTCCGTACCGTCGGTTTGCTGCTCGTCACCGAGGTGGCCACCGCGCTGCCCTGGGTCGCGATCCCCGAGTGGATCATCGCCCCGCAGTGCGCGGGCGGACGGGCTCCACCCACGCGGGGCCCGCGAGGCTGGCGGGAGTCGCCCGGGTCAGTCCCAGTGCGGGGGGCGTTGCGACAGCAGCCAGTCGTCGTTGCCGTCGGCCCGCTCGCCCCACCCGTGATCGGTGTCGTCGGACGTCTGCTCGGGCAGCACCACGAAGTCGTCGCTCAGGTCGACGGTGCGGTCGTCGTCGCCGCGCGCGCCCTGCGTGCCGGGGTCCTCGGTGCTCACGAGCGGAAAGACTAGCGCAGCCGGCACCGCCGCCGGTCCCGTCGACGCGGGAGGCGATCGAGCGGAGGCCGCGCCGGCCAGAAGCGACCGGGCGGTCGGCCTGATTGGTAGCGTCGGACGGCGTGACGACCCCCAGCGGTGCCAGCACCCCGGACGACTACTGGCGGCGGCCCGGGACCGGCGACGGTGACGCGGCGGAGCGCTCCCCCGCCGGGCCGGCCCCCGCACCGACGAGCGGGTACGCGGGCCCTCCGCCGAGCACACCACCGCCGGCCGGCTGGCGTCCGCCGGTCCATCTGGAGCCGACACCGCCCCGCCGGCTGCCCGTCCAGGACATGGCCGGTCTGGACGCGGCCGAACAGCGTTCGCAGCGGGTCACCTACGGCTTCGGCGCGGCGGCCGGTGTGGTGCTGGTGGTGCTGGTCTGCCTGCTCTGCTCGCGGATCATCTTCTGACCGCAGGGATCAGAGGGTGGTGCCCCAGACCGCCTCGGCGCCCGAGTGACCGGTCAGGTAGACGTAGACCAGGGCGGCGATGGAGAGCGCGACGACGGCCACCGCCAGCACCGGGGTCACCAACGCGGGCAACCGCGGCACCCGGGGATGCCCGCTGGTCACCACCAGCAGCAGGATCGCCACGATCCCGAGCGGCACCACGATCCGGAACAGGATGTCGCCGTACCGGGAGTGGTCGAAGATCTGCTGGAGGATCGGCCCCTGGAAGCCCCGGGCCACCAGCGCGTCGGTGAACGCCTCACCCGACTCGACGGCCACGAATGTGGTCACCGGGGCTGCCACGGCGAGGAGGCCCAGCGCCCAGTCCAGCCGGTTCCGCCAGCGGGGCAGACCCACGTACGCGATGGCCAACGCCGCCAGCAGCGGCACGAACAGGACCACCGCGTGGATCACCAGCACGTGGACCGGTAGACCCAGGATCTCCTCGAACATCGAACCTCCAGGTGGATCACGGTCGCAGGGCGCAAGCCTATGGTCGGCCGGCGCCTCCGAGCTCTCGAACTCAGACACGTGCGGCGGCGCGCTCGGGTTCATCGATCGGTTCCGTCCGCCGGCTGTGTCCGCGGCCACCACTGCGGCACGCCGGTTGTCGATGCCTGACGTCCGTGCTGTCATTGGCGCATGTCAGGTGCCGAGGAGCTGCTGCGGTCGAGGGGTCTGCGGGTCACCCGACCGCGCCTCGCGGTGCTCGACGTGCTGGCCGGCGGCGGCCACCTGGAGGTCGACGAGATCACCAGGCGGGTCCGTGAACGCCTCGACTCGGTCTCCGTCCAGGCGGTGTACGACGTGCTCGGCGCGCTGTCCCGGGCCGGGTTGTCCCGCCGTATCGAGCCCGCCGGCAGTCCCGCCCGGTACGAGGCGCGGGTCGGCGACAACCACCACCACGTGGTCTGCCGGGGCTGTGGTGAGATCGCGGACATCGACTGCGCGGTGGGCGGCGCCCCCTGCCTGGAGCCGAACGTCTCCCACGGCTTCGAGGTGGACGAGGCCGAGGTGACGTTCTGGGGGCTCTGCCCGGGCTGTCAGTCCCGCCGGTCCGCCGACCGCTGACCGTCACCGCGCGGCACCGGCGAGCAGCGGGTTCGGCACGGGCGTGGCACTCTTGGGCGGTGGACTCCGATGACCTCGGCCTCTTCGGTCCGGGTTCGGTCACGTGGAAGGTGCACGACGAGCCGATCCTGATCGTCGCCGGCCTGCGCTCGCTCTACCTCCAGGCGTTGCACCCCCGGGCCATGGCCGGGGTCGCGCAGAACAGCGACTACCGTACCGACGCCTGGGGCCGCCTGGTCCGCACCGCCACCTTCGTGGGGACCACCGTGTACGGCACCACGGCCGAGGCCGAGACCGCCGGCGCCCGGCTGCGTCGGCTGCACGCCCGCCTGCGGGCCACCGATCCGCGCACCGGTGAGGAGTTCCGGATCGACGACCCGGACCTGCTGCTGTGGGTGCACGTCGCCGAGGTCGAGTCGTTCCTCGACACCGCCCGGCGGGCCGGGCTGTCCCTGACCGACGACGAGGTGGACCGCTACTACACCGAGCAGCGGCGCTCCGCCGCGCTCGTCGGCCTGGACCCGACCACCGTCCCCGGCACCGCCGCCGAGGTGGACGCGTACTACCGGGCCGTGCGGCCGCAGCTGCGGATGACCCGGGAGGCCGCCGAGACGGCGTTGTTCCTCACCGCCCCGCCGCTGCCGTGGAAGCTCAGCCTGCCCGCCCGTCTCGGGCTCACCCTCGGCCCGCCGCGCTGGGCGTACCTGGGAATCGCCGGCACCGCGCTCGGGCTGCTGCCGGCGTGGGCCCGGAGGATGTACGGCGGGCTCGGGCTGCCCACCACCGCGCTGACGGCGGACCTGAGTGTGCGCGCCCTGCGCCTCGCGCTCGCCGCGGTGCCCCGCCGCTACCTGGAGGGGCCGTTGACGCAGGCCGCCAAGCAGCGGGCCGAACGGCACGCCGCCGCACTCCGGTCGGCGACCCCACGGACAGCCGCACCGCAGGACGAGCGGCACGCTGTCGCGGCGCTGCCGGCCGACTGACCGCGAGCCACGGAGAGGCGCCCCGGTCAGCCGTCGGCGGGACGGTCCACGGCCGCCCACGGCTCCTTGCCGGGAGTCTGGGAACCGGTCGGGCAGTGCCGCCGGAAGTCGCACCAGCCGCACCGCGGGCCGGGTGCCGTCGGGAACGCCTCGTCCGCGTCGCCGCCGTCGGCCACCGCCCGTTCGGCGGCCATGATGTCGCGGGCCGTCTCCTCGGCCCGGGTCAACTGGCGGGCCAGTGACTCGACGGTGTGGGTGTGGCCGGCGACCGTGCCGGTCGGCAGGTGGTGCAGCTCCACCTGGCGGCACGGCCGGCGGAACACCCGCTCGGCCGCGTACGCGTAGAGGGCCAACGCCTGCGACCCCCGGGCGTCGTCGGTGTCCAGCCCGGTGCGGCCGGTCTTGTAGTCGACGATGACCAGTTCGGGGCCGTCCGGGCCGGGGCGGGAGTCGATGCGGTCGGCCCGACCGTTGAAGGCGAGCACCGCGGTCTTGACCGCCACCACCCGCTCCACACCCAGGGGGTCGGCGTCCGGCTCCAGCGTCTCGACGTACGCCTCCAGCCAGCCCAACGCCCGCCGGAACGCGGCGCGCTCCTGCTCGTCGTCGCGGTAGCCCTCACGCACCCAGGTGCCCTTGAGCAGGGTGGCCAGCACCTCGGGCCCGCGCCGCTCGGTGGGCAGCGCGTACCAGTTCTTCAGGGCGGTGTGCACGCTGGCGCCGAGGGAGTTGTGCGCCCACGGTGGGCCCTTCGGCGGGGTCGGCCGGTCGACGTAGGAGTAGCGGTAGCGGCGTGGGCAGTCCGCGTACGCGCCGAGCTTGCTCGGGGTGCAGACGAACAGCCGTTCCGGCATGCCCTCGAAGCCGAGCTGCTCGGGGACACCGGCGCGTTGGTGTGGGGGCCGGCCGCCGCCGGCGGCGGGTCGTCCGGCTGGAGAGGCTCGTCGCACGCCTGCGATCCTGCCATCCACCCCCGACAGAGCGGGTGCCCCGGTCAGGTCATGTTCACGTACTGCGTGACGAAGGCGGCCACCGCGTCCGCGATGAGCTGTACGGCGATCGCGGCCAGCAGCAGTCCGGCGATCCGGGTCAGCACCTCGATGCCGCCGGGGCGCAGGATCTTCACGATCCCGCCGGAGAAGCGCAGGACGATCCAGACGGCGACCATCACGGCGAGGATCGCCACGGCGATCGCGCTGAACTCGCCGAGCCCGTCGGCCTGCTGGACGAAGAGCATGGTGGCCACGATGGCGCCCGGGCCGGCGAGCAGCGGGGTGCCCAGCGGCACCAGCGCGATGTTCGAGGTGACCTGCTGGCTCGGGTCGTCGGCCTTGCCGGTCAGCAGTTCCAGGGCGACGAGTACGAGCAGCAGTCCGCCGGCGGCCTGGAGGGCCGGCAGGTCGACGTGCAGGTAGTCGAGCAGGGTCTGGCCGGCCACCGCGAAGATCACGATGACGCCGAGCGCCAGCGCGACAGCCTGCCAGGCGGCGCGGTTGCGGTCCCGGGCGGGCAGCGGGCCGGTCAGCGCCAGGAAGATCGGCATCATGCCCGGCGGGTCGGTGATCACCAGCAGGGTCACGAACACCTCGCCGAACAGCTTCAGATCCACGTGATCAACCTAGCTGCGGCGCGGTGGACGAAATGCTCGGATCAGCCCGAAGCGACCTCGGTCACCCCGGCGTCGACGATCCGCTCGTACGCCTCGGCCCCGGTGGTGAAGGCACCGAGCTGGACGGTCTTGTGGGTGCCGTGGAAGTCCGACGAGCCGGTGACCAGCAGGCCCAGGTCGGCGGCGAGGGCACGTACGTGCGCCTGTTCGGCGGGGCTGTGGTCCTCGTGGTCGGCTTCCAGGCCGGCCAGCCCGGCGGCGGCCAGGTCGGCGATCAGCTCGTCGGGCACCACCCGCCCGCGTCGGGTGGCCCGGGGATGGGCGAAGACGGGCACCCCGCCGGCAGCCCGGACCAGCCGGACCGCCCGGAACACGTCGATGTCCTCCTTGGGCAGCCGGTACCGCTCGCCCAGCCAGTCCGGACCGAACGCCTCCCCGGTGCTGCCGACCAGGCCCGCCCTGATCAGCGCCTGCGCGATGTGCGGGCGACCCACGGTGCCGCCGCCCGCGCCGGCCAGGATGTCCGGCCAGCTCACGTCGATGCCGTCGGCGCGCAGCAGCGCGACGATGCGTTCGCCGCGTTCCTCGCGGGCCGCGCGCACCCGGGCCAGCTCGTCGACGAGTTCCGGGTGGCCCGGGTCGAACAGGTACGCCAGCAGGTGCAGCGGCACCGCCGGCTCGGTGCCGGACCAGCGGCAGGACAGTTCCGCTCCCCGGACCAGGCGCAGCCCCGGCGGTAGCGCCCGCACGGCCGGCTCCCACCCGGCGGTGGTGTCGTGGTCGGTGATCGCCAACACGTCCAGCCCGGCCCGGGAGGCCGCCCGGACCAGCTCGGCCGGGCTCAGCGTGCCGTCGCTGGCCGTGGAGTGGGTGTGCATGTCGATCCGTGCGGTCGGGCCGGTACGCGAGATCACGGCCCCGACGGTACCCAGGACGCCGGCGGCACGGTCAGGAGCCGGTCACCAGGACCGGCCGGTCGCCCGGACGCACGTCGGCGACGGGCGTCGGCTCGGCGGGTTTCCCGGCCCGTACCTGGTCGACGTCCACCCGGACCAGCTGGCCGGCGCCGTCGACGTAGGCGGCGGCCGATTCGGTCGTCCAGGCGACCGCGCCGGTCACCGGCGGGCCGGCCGGTAGGGCGGTCAGGGCCGGACCGAGCCGGCGCAGGTCGACCAGCAGGGACCGGTCGGCCTTGCCGGCCCGCCCGTTCACCAGGAGCCACCGCCCGTCGGGCGAGACCCCACCGGCGCCGTCCGAGCTCACCTGTGGGCCGCAGCTGGTGCCCACCGTCTTCAGGGTGGGCGTGGGGTCGAGCACGGCCAGGCAGGTGGCGTCCGGAGAGCCGGTGGTGGTGACCTGGCCGACCAACCGCCCGTCCGGCAGGGTGCCGTAGACGTTGAGGGTGCGGTGATCGTCGCCCTGGGTCAGCTGCCCGGCACCGGGCCGCCACAGGGCGTGCCCCGGGGCGTCCGCGTCGAGCTTGACCAGCACGCTGTCGCCGACGAACCGGACCGGCTCCGCCCCGGCCGGCACCGGCGTACGCGCCGAACCGATGAGCTGGGTGCCGATCACTCCCGCCACCAGCAGGTCGCTGCCGTCCCGCCACGCGACCTGGCGGCCGTCGGGCGCCAGGACGATCCCACCCGCGCCGGCCAGCAGCACCTGCACCAGCCCGTCGGTCTGCGCCACCCAGAGGGATCGGCCGGCGGTGGTCGGCGCGCCGACCACGAGCAGTCCCGCGCCCGCCGGCAGCGGTCGGGCACTCTCCGCCGGGCCGACGGTGGGCAGTTCCAGCCGTTTCCCGTCGGCGCTGATCAACGTCCCGCCGACGAGCAGGTCGGCGGACAGTCCGGGCGAGGGCAGGGGGGCGGGCACGGTGGCCGTGGGGATCGGCCGGGCCGACGGGTCGGGGTCACCGATCACGACGATCGGTGAGCCCTGCCGGCCGGAGTCCTGGCCGAGCTGGGCCATGCCGGTGCTGACCAGAACGGTGGCGATCGCCGCGAGGGAGAGACCGGCAGCGGTACGCCGGCGGCGGATCCGGTTCCCGCGGCGGATGGCCTGGCCGGCCGGGTCGGCGCTCATCGGGCGGGCGACGACGACCTGGCGCGAGAGGGTCTCCCGCACCGCACCTTCGATCTCGTCAGGCCGCACGTCGTATGGACGCGGCGGGCGGTCCGTCAGGTTGTCGGACCGGCCCCGGTACCCGCTCACTGCTTCTCTGCGGGGCCGGTGCCGACGGGCACGGCCGCCGGAGCGGGGGGCAGCTCGATCGGCGGGCCGATCGGGCGCGGGGTGGCCGGACGGGGTGTGGCCGGGTTGGACGCCGACCGGTCGGACGTCGGTCGGGGTCGAGGCGCGGCACCGGGCACCCGCCGGTTCGCCGAGCCGGCGGGTGCCGCCCGGCGGGTGGCGTTCGCCTCGGCGGGCGGGACGGCTCCGGCGGACAGGTCCGGCGCGGCGGATCCCATCCGGCGGCGCAGGGTGGACAGCGCCCGGGACGCCTGGCTCTTCACGGTGCCCGGTGAGATGTTCAGCATGGCGGCGGTCTGCGCCTCCGACATGTCCTCGTAGTAGCGCAGCACCAGCACCGCCCGCTGCCGGGTGGGCAGCTCCCGGAGGTGTCGCCAGAGCAGGTCGCGGTCCAGTTGCTGCTCGATCTCGTCGACGCCGGCCCGTTCGGGCAGCACCTCGGTGGGGCGCTCACCGTGCCAGCGCCGCCGCCACCAGCTGGTCGACGTGTTGACCATCACCCGCCGGGCGTACGGCTCGACCGCCTCGATCCCCCCGAGGCGCTTCCACGCCAGGTAGGTCTTGGTGAGCGCCGTCTGGAGCAGATCCTCGGCCGTGGCCCAGTCACCGGTGAGCAGGTAGGCGGTGCGCAGGAGCGCGGCGGAGCGAGCCGCGACGAACTCGCGGAACTCCTCCTCCAACGAGTCCCTGCTCGCCACCGCTCACCTCCCGCCACCCGGCCGTCCTGGCAGAGTGCCACGTCAGAGGCCATCGGGTCCATGACGAAAGGTGCGCACTTGCTCCGATGTTCGGACGAAAACCTTCACGCCCCGTCGTCGGCCTTGGCCTCGTCGGCCTCCTTGCCCAGCCGGGCCTCCACCGCCTGCGGCTCGTACATCTCTTCCACCACACGCAGGTAGAGCTCGTTCGGGTTGGGCAGATTCTTGATCTCCCGGAGGGCCTGCTCCTGGCCGGCGGACTCCAGCACGAACGTGCCGTAGTTGAGCGCCCGACCGGTCGGTGTCTGCTCGTACTTCATGTCGGTGACCCGGACCAGCGGCATCATGGCGACCTTGCGGGTGACGATGCCGTTGACCACCATGACCCGCTTGTTGGTCAGGATGAACCGGTCATACCACCAGTCGGCGACCTTCCACGCCACCCAGCCCATCACCGCGAACCAGAGCAGCACGGCGATGGTCGTCAGCGCGCCCACGTTCTGCCCGGCGAGGAAGCCGGAGAGGTAGCCGAGCACGAAGGTCGCCGCGACACCGATCAGCAGCGGGGTGGTGAGGTGGACCCAGTGCCGCTTCCACTCGCCCCGGTAGCGCTCGGTGGGGAAGAGGTAACGGGCGACGAGCGAGCTGGGCTCGTCCTCCAGCGGCAGCACCCGGCGAGGGGCCGCGCCGGTCGCGTCCGCGCGCAGCCCGGCCAGCTCGTCCTCGGAGATCTGCGGCGGCTGGTAGCTGGCCTCCGGATCGCGGATCCAGGCCCGGCCGGACCGGCCCTCACCGGCGTAGCCGGGCCCGTCGCCGTAGCCGACGTCGTCCGACAGGGACGGACCGTCGGACAGGCCAGGGCCAGCACCGTAGCCCGGGCCGTCGTCCGGCCCGATCCGCGGAATCGGCTCGGTGTCACGCTCGCGACGTTCCCGGTCGGGGTCGTCCGGGTCGAAGGGTGGACCGGAGGGGCTACCCATCGGCGGTTAGGCGACGAGGCTGGTGAAGAAGTCGCCGAATCCCTGGGCGATGTCGACGATGCCACCGCCGAGCGACTTGAACACATCCGCCGCCGAGTTTGGCCGGTAGGCGACGAAGAAGATCAAGAATGCGATTCCGGCCCAGGTGAGGACCTTCTTGACCATGGCGGGCCATCCTCTCGCGCGGCGCCGGGTCCCATTACCGCAGCGGCACCCAGAGTATCAGTGTGGTGTCGTACAGTGAATATCTGCGTCCGTTCTCCGTCAATCAGGGAGGGTTCTCAAGCCCTACCTGATAGGTGCGGGGACGGTGCGCCGTACACGAGCTCGGGCGGAGTCCACTCGGTCAGGTCGTGTAGCACGACGTCTTCCGCGAGCAGGTGTCCCGCACTCGCCGGCCAGGCTATCGCATGCAGCCACATTCCCCGAGCCTCGCCGGCGTACGCGCTTCGATCCGTCTGTGAATTAACCAACCACAGTGGAGTCGGATGCCCGCCGACCCTGATCCGGGCCTGCCCGACGTGCTCCGGGTGGCCCGGCCCGGGGTCGGTCAGCGCGTCGACCAGCTGCGGTCCGGGGTCCGGACCGGACAGTCCGGCGAGTCGCGTACCCAGCCCGACCCCCGGCTCCTCGGCCACGAAGACCAGGTCGGCCGGGCCTTTGCCGAGCGGCGCGGGGCCGGCGCAGGCCACGGCGGTCGCCCGCACCCCGGTCCGCTCGTCCCCCGCGTACGCCACGCCGGTGAGCGTCCAGCCGGGCGGCAGGGGCCACGGACACCAGAGCGGCGTCACCGGCGCGTCGGCGGTCGCGGTGATCCGCTCCACCACACTCGCCACGATCTCCGCTCCGATGTGCTCGGGCACGTGCAGCGGCGGGACCGGCCCGCAACCCAGGCACCTCGACTCGGTGTGCATCAGATCCGGCGCCCGTACCGGGCCCCCGCATCTCGGGCAACTCACCGCGACACTCACATCTCCACCGTCACCCCGTACCGCCGGCACGTCAAGCCGGACCGTCCGAACGCGCCGGCGCGGCGCGGGATCAGTCCGGTGGCGGGCCGGCGTGGGTACGGATCCACGCGTGCATGGCGATCCCACTGGCCACACCCGCGTTGATCGACCTGGTGGAGCCGTACTGGGCGATGGAGTAGAGCTGGTCGCACGCCACCCGGGCCGCCTCGGAGAGGCCGGGCCCCTCCTGGCCGAACAGCAGCACGCAGTCCCGCGGCAGGGTTCCGGTCTCCAGCGGGAGCGAGCCGGGCAGGTTGTCGATCCCGAAGACCGGCAGCCGCCGCCCGGCCGCCCAGTCGACGAACTCCTCGATCGTCTCGTGGTGACGGACGTGCTGGTACCGGTCGGTCACCATCGCGCCGCGCCGGTTCCACCGCCGGCGTCCGACGATGTGCACCTCGGCGGCGTTGAACGCGTTGGCGTTGCGGACCACCGTGCCGATGTTGAAGTCGTGCTGCCAGTTCTCGATGGCGACGTGGAAGCCGTGGCGGTGCCGGTCCAGGTCGGCGACGATCGCGTCGTGCCGCCAGTAGCGGTAGCGGTCGACCACGTTGCGCCGGTCGCCCTCGGCCAGCAACCGCGGGTCGTAGCGGGGGTCGTCCGGCGGGTCCCCCGGCCAGGGGCCCACACCCACCTCAAGCTGGTCGTCGGTCACGGTCATCAGAGGGTACGGACCATCGCGGCGCCCCCGCGCGACGGCCCACCGATGTCAGCCCAGTCCGAGCGCGCCGCCGAGCCGGTCCAGGAAACGTCGGTCGGCGGGGCCCGGCGGCTGGTTGGCGGCGCCCGGTGCCGCCCGGCAGACCCGGGCCGCGACCGACTGCACCCACTGGCGGTACGCGGCCGAGTCGGCGGGGTCGGCGCGTCGGTGCAGGACCCGCACCCCCGCCCGGCAGGCGGCCAGCAGGTCCACCAGGTCGGTGAGCTGTTCGCCGGGCTGCGGGGCGCCGTCGTGGCGGGCGTAGATCGCGGCGACGACGGCACGGACGAGATCACTGTCGAACGCCCGCCCGGCGGCGACAGCGTCCAGGCCGGCGAGGCCCGCGAGGACTCCCCGCTCGGGACGGCCCGGCCCGGGAGCGGCGGCGGCCACGAGCACCCGACCGGGCAGGCTGGTGAGCAGGTCCCACTCGGCGGCGGAGTAGACAGCGGTGGTCAAGGGTGCGGCACGGCGGCGGCCGGCAGAGGACGGCTCTCCGGCGACGGAGTGGCTCATCGGAACCTCCGGCGTCAGCATATGCCCCGAAACCGGGACAGGGCCCCGACCCGGGCAGAAGCCGCCGGGGAAGGAGCCCTGGTCCGAGGCGTACGCGACGCCCCGGTCCCGTTCAGCGCGCTGTGGGGAAGCTCGGCCGCTCCGGGTCCACCCCGTCGGGGACGGCGCTGGCCGCGTACTCCCGCTTGGGGACCATGACCTTGCGGCGGAAGACGCAGACCATGGTGCCGTCCTGGTTGTAGCCGCGGGTCTCCACCGACACCACGCCCCGGTCGGGCTTGGAGCCGGACTCACGCTTGTCCAGCACGGTGGTCTCGCCGTAGATGGTGTCGCCGTGGAAGGTGGGCGCCACGTGCCGCAGCGACTCGACCTCCAGGTTGGCGATGGCCTTGCCGCTGACGTCCGGCACCGACATGCCGAGCAGCAGCGAGTAGATGTAGTTGCCGACCACGACGTTGCGCTTGAACTGGCTTGCCGTCTCGGCGTAGTGCGCGTCCATGTGCAGCGGGTGGTGGTTCATGGTGAGCAGACAGAAGAGGTGGTCGTCGTACTCGGTGACGGTCTTGCCCGGCCAGTGCCGGTAGACCGCGCCGACCTCGAACTCCTCGTAGTAGCGGCCGAACTGCATCCTGGTCCCCTTCGACGGGCGGCGATGGAGTTCGGCACAGCATGCCTTACCGGTGGTTAAGGCGATCGGCGGGGCGCGACCACGGCGGAAATGTCACACCGGTCACTCGCACGGGGGGGGACGCAATGAGCGGCGGGGCCCTCCCCGGCACCCGCCGCCCACGCTCTGATGCGAGGAATTCTGCCCTACGGCGGCGTAGGTTCAACAGAGATCGAGGTCACATTTATCTTTTTGTAACACTACTCTCGGTGACGAAACACGAGTTGATCGGCGATCTCCGCAGGCCGGATACCTCCTTGTCAGGGCTCAAGTTACCGATTCGTAGAGCTCAATCGGGTCGATCTCCCTGGAAACGCTCCCATCACGGCTGGTCACGCAAGTGCGTCGTGCACTTGCGTTCCGCACGACCGAGACGAACAGACATGGATCGATGGCTTCCGGAGGCCCCGGGCAGCCCGGGGCACGTTTCACGCCCCACCGCCCGGGAATTCGATACGGTCAGCCCTGGTTCTACGGGACGTAGGTAAACCGCGGTGATCGGAGAGTGCAATGGCAACCGTTGAGCTGACCTCGGCGAACTTCGACGAGGTGACCGGCAACGACGGCATCGTCCTGGTCGACTTCTGGGCCGACTGGTGTGGTCCGTGCAAGCGGTTCGCCCCGGTCTACGAGCGCTCCTCGGAGAAGCACCAGAACATCGTCTTCGGCAAGGTCGACACCGAGGCCCAGCAGGAGCTGGGTGCCAAGTTCGACATCCGCTCGATCCCGACCATCATGGCGATCCGCGACGGCGTCATCGTCTTCGCCCAGCCCGGCGCCCTCCCCGAGTCCGCCCTGGAGAACCTGATCGAGCAGGTCGAGGCGCTGGACATGGACGACGTCCGCAAGCAGCTGGCCGAGCACAACCACTGAGTCGCCCAGACGACGACACGCGCAGGCCGGGCCCGGTACGGGCCCGGCCTTCGTCGTACCCCCGCGAGCTTGCGCATCATCACCTGGCTGGGCAGGCCGAACTGACCGTCGGTGGGACCCGGCACGGCCGGTACATCCCGTATCGTCACGACCCGATGGAGACCCTGACCACCCGCGGGCGCGTGACCCGGCTCGGCGCGACCGCACTCGGCCTCGCCCTGTTGGTCGCTGGCACCTTCTGGGGCAGCGACGACGACTTCCCGTTCGGCCCGTTCCGGATGTACTCCACCTCGAACCCGCCGAACGCACCCGCTCCGGACACCCGGGTCGAGGGGGTGGACAGCTCCGGGGCCGTGATCGACCTCGACCAGAACGCGACAGGCATCCGCCGCGCCGAGATCGAGGGTCAGCAGGGCCGGTACGCCGCCGACCCGACGCTGCTCACCGAGGTCGCCGACGCGTACGCCGGACGACACCCGGACGCCCCCGCGCTGGTCGAGGTCCGCATCGTGATCCGCTGGCACGGCATCCGCGCCGGCCGCCCGACCGGGCAGCACACCGAGGAGACCGTCGTCCGCTGGCAGGCACCCCGATGACCGGCTGGCTGACCGAGGCGGTGCCGCGCGGCCGCATCGCCGCGTTCCGGACCGTGGTCTACCTCTTCGTCGCCGCCGACCTGGCGATCTTCACCCCGTGGGTACGCACCCGGGTCAGCGTGCCCGGCGATCTCTACCAACCGCTGCTGATCGGCCGCCTGCTCCCCCTGCCGACGCCGACAGCGGCGATGGTGGCGGTGATCTTCTGGTCGTTGCTGGCGCTCGCGCTGCTCGCCGCGACCGGACGGGCGCCCCGACTGCTCGGCTGGGCGGTCTGCGCGCTGTACCTGGAGTGGATGATCATCGCGATGAGCTACGGGAAGGTCGACCACGACCGGTTCGGGCTGCTCGTCGCGCTGGCCGTGCTGCCCACCGCTGGTCGGGCCCGGCACGGCGACTCCACCCGCACCGAGGCCGGCGGCTGGGCGCTACGCGTCACCCAGATCGCGGTGATCTGCACGTACTTCCTGGCCGCCTTCGCCAAGCTGCGCTTCGGCGGCCTGGACTGGCTGACCGGCTCGGTCCTGGCCCGCGCGATCATCAGACGCGGCACCGACCTGGCCGACCTCATCGCCCAGGTGCCGTACCTGCTGATCGTCGCGCAGTTCGGCATCGTGGCGTTCGAGCTGCTCAGCCCGGTGGTCTTCTTCCTGCCACCCCGCTGGCGACTCGCCATGGTCGGCTTCTTCTACTCGTTCCACGCGGTCACCATCGCGACCATCACCATCTCGTTCGCGCCGCACCTGGCCGCGATGACCAGCTTCCTGCCGCTGGAACGGGTCCGCCCGATCATCTGGGCCCGCCGCCTCGCCGGCCGCCCCGCGCCCGTGACGGACGCGGTCGACGACGACCAGGCCGAGCCCGACACGGACCCGGCACCCGCGTCGCTCGGCGGTCAGGCGCCGGTGGTCGGGCGACCGGCCGGGCCGTAGAGCCGTTCCCGGGCCTCCTGCGGCAGCGAGCAGGCGGCAGTACCGCCCGGCAGGCGATGCCTGTTGCGCGCCACCCAGCGGTACAGAGGCCAGGCCGCCGCGCGGGCCGGTGGAAACCGCAGGCCGGCCCCGGCGACCCGCCACAACGGGCCGCTCGCGGCGAGCAGCTTCGCGATGGCGTCCGGGCCGGCGGCACGGGAGCCGTCAGCGCCGACCCACTGCACGGCCTCCTCACACTCGGCCATCGTGAGGCCGAGTGTGTCGAGGTCGGCGAACTGCCAGGGCACCACCCGCGCGGTGGTGGGGATCCGGCGTTCGATGAACTCCGCGCAGGTCGTGCAGAACGCGCAGTCACCGTCGTAGACGAAGGTCGACGTCTCCATGCCGTCCATCCTCCCCCGCCGCACCGTGGATCAGTCACCGATGTCCGGCGGGTCACTTGCGCCGACCTCGTACACGTGTTCGAATAGTGCCCATGCGCTGGGACAACCTCACCGCTCCCCCGGTTGAGGGAGACCCCGAGCGGGCAGCGCCAGCGACGCCACCCCTGCCGCTGGCGCTGCCCGGCGCCGTCGTCCGCACCTTCGACACCCCCGAGTTCGCCGGGATGACCTTCTACGAGGTGCAGGCCAAGTCCATCCTCAACCGGGTGCCCGGGCAGTCCCGCGTGCCGTTCGAGTGGACGATCAACCCGTACCGAGGCTGTTCCCATGCCTGCGTCTACTGTTTTGCGAGAAACACTCACACTTATCTCGATCTTGACGCCGGTGTCGACTTCGACCGGAAGGTGATCGTCAAGGTCAACGCCGGCGAGCTGGTGCGGCGGGAGCTGGCCGCGCCGAGGTGGCGGGGCGCGCACGTGGCGATGGGCACCAACGTGGACTGCTACCAGCGCGCCGAGGGCCGTTACCGGCTGATGCCGCAGATCATCGCGGCCCTGCGCGACTTCGCCAACCCGTTCTCGATCCTGACCAAGGGCACGCTGATCCTTCGGGACCTGCCCCTGCTGCGCGAGGCCGCCCAGGTGACCAGGGTCGGCATCTCCTTCTCCGTGGGCTTCGTCGACGAGCAGCTGTGGCGCAGCGTCGAGCCGGGCACACCGCACCCGCGCCGCCGACTGGACGCGGTCCGCGCGCTCACCGACGCCGGCTTCTCCGTCGGGGTGCTGATGGCCCCGATCCTGCCCGGCCTCAGTGACAGCGACGAGTCCATCGACGCGACGGTGTCGGCGATCGCCGCCGCCGGGGCCAGCAGTGTGACGCCGCTGGCCCTGCACCTGCGTCCGGGCGCCCGGGAGTGGTACGCGCACTGGCTGGGTCGGGAGTACCCGCACCTCGTGCCCCGCTACCGCGAGCTGTACCGGGCCGGCTCCTACGCGCCGCAGGCGTACCAGCGGGAGCTGACCGCGCGGGTGCGCATCGCGGCCCGCCGCCACGGCCTGCACCGCGCCGAGCCGGGTGACAACCGCAACCTGCCCGAGCCGCCACCATCGCCGGACGCCGAGCAGCTGACCCTGATCTAGCCCGAGTCCGGAGCTACAGTCGGCGGGTGCGTACCGCTCAGCAGATCCTCGCCGACTCCGCCGTGATCGCCGTCGTCGGCGCGTCCCGCGACCCGCGCAAGGCCGCGCACGGCGTGCCGTTGCAGATGCAGCGGTACGGCTGGCGCATCATCCCGGTCAACCCGACAGTCGACGAACTCTTCGGCGAGCGGGCGTACCCGACGTTGGCCGACATCCCGCACCCCGTCGACCTGGTGGACGTGATCCGGCCGGCGGCCGACGCCGTGCAGGTGGTCAGGGACGCGGCGGCGATCGGCGCCCCGGCCGTCTGGTTGCAGCTGGGCATCGTCTCGGCCGAGGCGCGGCGGATCGCCGAGGAGGCGGGCATGGACTACGTCGAGGACCGCTGCCTCATCGTCGAACGCGCCGCCGCAGGCCTGACCCGCCTCAGCTGAGCAGCCCTTCCCCCGCCCGCTACGGCTCACGCATCCAGTCGGGTGACGCGATCCCCAGGAAGGCGTCCCAGGCACGACAGTAGGCCTGTGATCGTGGTCCGAGATCGCTCCATATCTGCCGCAGGTCGAACCCGGCATCGGCGGCGGTCATGAGGGATTCGAGGAAACCCGTCGCGACGGCGTCTGCCTCGTGCTGGTCACCGGATCCCAGGACCTCGTCCACCAGGTGGAGGACGTTCCTGCGCTGCTGTGGCGTCAGATCCTGCACCCGTTCAGCGAACACCTCGGCCAGGTGCGTCAGGCGCAGAAGTAGGGGCAGGTCGCACCCGGGCTCCGACTCTTCCCGCCACCGCACGGCCTCGATCTCGTCCTCGGCGGCGAGCAGGTCACTGATCGCCATCAGGTCCGCCCACCAGGGCGGGATGGGCCTCACGGTCGAGCCGGAGCACTGGGCATGTGGCGGACGATAGTGGGGTGGGCCTGATACCTCAGAGTCATTTTCATACCTCTGAGTCATCACCTTCACGGCCATCAGTGGCTCGACGGGCGAACGTCAGAGCTTGTACTCCTTGAGCAGGCCACGCGAGATGATCGTCTTCTGGATCTCCGAGGTGCCCTCGCCGATGAGCAGGAACGGGGCCTCGCGCATCAGCCGCTCGATCTCGTACTCCTTGGAGTAGCCGTAGCCGCCGTGGATGCGGAACGCCTCCTGGACGACCTCGGCGCAGTACTCGGAGGCGAGCAGCTTGGCCATGCCGGCCTCGACGTCGTTGCGCTGGCCGGCGTCCTTGAGCCGGGCGGCGTTGACCATGAGGGCGTGCGCCGCCTCGATCTTCGTACCCATCTCGGCGAGCTTGAACGCGATGGCCTGGTGCTTGGCGAGCGGCTGGCCGAAGGTCTTGCGCTGCTGGGCGTACTGCACGGCCAGCTCGAAGGCGCGGATGGAGATGCCGCAGGCGCGGGCGGCAACGTTGACGCGGCCCACCTCGATGCCGTCCATCATCTGGTAGAAGCCGCGCCCCACCTTGTCGGCGCCGCCGAGGATCGCCGAGTCGGGCACGGTCACGCCGTCGAGCACCATCTCGGTGGTCTCGACGCCCTTGTAGCCCATCTTTTCGATCTTGCCGGGGATGGTGAGGCCGGGGGCGGTCTCGCCGAAGCCGGGCTCCTTCTCCAGCAGGAAGGTGCTCATGTTGCCGTACACCGACTCGGCGCCGGTGTCGGTCTTGACCAGGGTCGCCACCACCGAGGAGTACGCCCCGTTGGTCAGCCACATCTTCTGCCCGTCGAGCACGTAGCTGTCGCCGTCGCGGACGGCACGGGACTTGATCGCCGAGACGTCGGAACCGGTCTCCGGCTCGGACATCGAGAAGGCGCCGCGAACCTCGCCGGTGGCCATCTTCGGCAGCAGGCGGGCCTTCTGCTCGGCGGAGCCGTGCTGGGAGATCAGGTACGCAACGATGAAGTGGGTGTTGACGATGCCGGAGATCGACATCCAGCCCCGGGACAACTGCTCCACCACCAGCGCGTACGTGAGCAGTGACTCGCCGAGCCCGCCGTACTCCTCGTCGATGGTGAGACCGAACAGCCCCATCTCGCGCATCCCGTCGAGGATGTCGGTGGGGTACTCGTCGGCGTGCTCCAGCCGCTGGGCGTGCGGGATGATCTCCTTGTCGGCGAACTCCCGGACGGTCTCCAGAATCGACTGCTGCACGTCGGTCAGGCCGGGTGTCTGGGCCAGTCGAGCCATCTCAGCCTCCGGGGATCAGCGCACTACTCATGGGTAACTGAACGCTCGGTCAGTATCGGTCTCCCGGGCCGGCGAGGCCAAGGTGACCAGTCCACACAACCGCTGTGAAAAGGTTCACCGCTGCGGGTAGCGTCCGGCAAGAGGGACTTTTCCGACACTGGCAGGAGGACGCCGTGAGCCACCCGCCGCCGTCGGGACCCCCGGGGGACGAGCCGCCGCCGTCTGGACCTGCCGGCGACGAGCCGCCGCCGTCACCCTACGAGCCACCCCGGGAGCAGTCGCCGTACGCGCCGGGCCAGCCCTCCTTCGAGCCACCCCCGGGAAGCTCGCCCTACGGACCACCGCCGGACGAGCCGTCGCCGTACGGGCAGCCGGGCCCGCACCAGGCGGGACACTGGGGCCACCAGCCGCCGTACGGCGCGCAGGGCCCCTACGGCCAGTACGGTCCACCGGCCGGCCCGGGGCGCAGCACCAACGTCCTGGCGATCCTGTCGCTGGTGTTCGCCTTCGTGTTCCCGCCGGCCGGCGCCGTCCTCGGTCACGTGGCCAAGCGGCAGATCCGCGCCAGCGGCGAGGAGGGCGACCAGCTCGCGACGTGGGGGCTGATCCTCGGGTACGTCTTCACCGGGATCACCCTGCTGGCCTGCTGTGGCTGGCTGGCCCTGGTGATCATCGGCAACTCCGGCGACAGCGGCGGCTACTGATCCGCCACGCCGGTCAGCGGAAGCGGGCCTCCCGGACGCTGTTGCCGCCGTCCACCACGAGCATCTGACCGGTGATGTACGAGGCGGCCGGTGAGCAGAGGAAGCTGATTGCCGCGGCGACCTCGTCCGGAGTGCCCGGTCGACCCACAGGTGTGCCCAGCCCCTGCTTGATCTCGGCCATCGTGGACGCCGCGGTGTAGATGGTGCCCGGCGCCACCGCGTTCACGGTCACCCCGTCGGCGATCATCTCCATGGCCAGCGCCCGGGTCAGCCCGACCACCCCGGCCTTCGCCGCCGCGTACGCGGCCTCGGTGGGCAGCGCGTTGACCGGGCCGGCCGTGGCCGACAGGTTGACGATCCGACCCCAGCCCCGCTCCGCCATCCCGCCGATGAACGCCCGGCTGCACAGGAAGGCGGTGGTCAGGTTGCGGTCGATCTCGCCACGCCACTCGTCGTAGGTCAACTGCGCGACCGGCCGCAGCACCTCCGGACTGGCCCGGCTCGCCAGGCCGGCGTTGTTGACGAGCACCTCCACGTCGCCCAACTGCTCGGCGACCGCGTCCGCCAGGGCGCCGACCTCGGACTCGTCGGTCAGGTCGGCGACGAAGCCGGTCACACCCAGCTCACCGGCCCGGTCGTGGATGCGCCGCGTGGTGGACACGATGGCCACCCGGGCGCCCAGGTCGGCGAGACGGCGAGCCGTCGCGTACCCGATGCCGTCCGCGCTGCCCGCCCCCGTCACCAGGGCGACCCGCCCGTCGAGCCGCATGGTCACCGGGTCGGCGAGCGCGACCGGCTCGTCGGGGCCGGGAGCGCCGGCCGGTGCGGCCGCACGGGCCCGTCGCGCCATGCCGGGGCGGCTGACGTCCCGTCTCGGTCGACCGCCGGAGCGGTCCGCAGCGCGCGCGTCTATTGCCATGCCAGGGATCCTGCCCGTTGCGACCGGCCCGAGCAACGCGGCACCCGGTAGCGGGGGCGTCGTGTTTACCCGGCGCTGGCTACCCTGACGGCGCACCCCGACCTGACGGAGACCTCGCATGACCAATTCCCCACCGCCCGGCGGCTGGACCGATCCCACGTGGTCGGCGCAGCCGTCCAGCGCACCTCCAGACCCGACCCTGGTGGCCGGCCAGCCGGTGCCCGCGCAGCACGGCCCGGCGGACCCGTACGCACCGGTCGACCCGTACGCCGGCGCGCAGCCCCCACCGGGCCAGCCGGTGCCCGGCTACGCCGCCCCCGGATATCCCGCCCCCGGGTACGCGCCGCCGGGTTATCCACCGCAGTACCCCGGCTACGGCTACCAGCAGCCCGTGAAGACCAACGGGATGGCCATCGCGGCGTTGGTGCTGGCCCTGGTCGGTTTCGCGTCCTGCATCACCGCGCCGGTCGGCGCGATCCTGGGCCACGTGGCCCAGAAGCAGATCCGGCTCACCGGTGAGGGCGGCGCGGGGATGGCGAAGGCCGCCATCATCATCGGCTGGATCCTCACCGGGCTGCTCGTCCTGGTCATCATCTTCTACATCGTGGTGATCGTTCTCGCGATCACCACGGGCGCGAGCAGCGGCAGCAGCAGCAGCTACTGACGGCGCAGCGCCGAGGGCCGGGGTGATCACCAGCGGTACGCACCCCGGCCCGCCCGGTCACTCCGGCGGGGTGAACGACGAGGTACGGCTCATGCCGGCGGCGCGCCCCTTGGCGGCGATCACGAGCGCCATCTTGCGGGAGGCCTCGTCGATCATCTCGTCGCCGAGCATCACCGCGCCCAGCTTGCCGCCGGCCTCCGAGGTGTAGTGCTCGTACGCGTCGAGGATCAACTCGGCGTGGTCGTAGTCGGCCTGCGCCGGCTGGTACACCTCGTTGGCGGCGTCGATCTGGCCCGGGTGCAGCACCCACTTGCCGTCGAAGCCCAGCGCCGCCGAGCGCTTCGCCACCTCGCGGAAGCCGTCGACGTCGCGGATCTGCAGGAACGGGCCGTCGATCGCCTGCTTGTCGTGCATCCGGGCGGCCATCAGGATCCGCATGAGGATGTAGTGGTACGGGTCGCCCGGATAGTCCGGGATCAGCGCGCCGACCACCAGCGACCTCATGTTGATCGAGGCCATGAAGTCGGCGGGGCCGAAGATGATGGTCTCCACCCGGGGCGACGCGGCGGCGATGGCGTCCACGTTCACCAGGCCGGCCGCGTTCTCGATCTGCGCCTCGATGCCGATCCGGCCGACCTCCAGGCCGAGGGTCTTCTCGATCTGGGTGAGCAGCAGGTCCAGCCAGTGCACCTGCTCGGCGTTCTGCACCTTGGGCAGCATGATGCAGTCCAGGTTCGCGCCGGCGCCCTCGACCACCTCGATGACGTCCCGGTACGTCCACGGGGTGGTCAGGTCGTTGACCCGGACCACCCGGGTCTTGCCGGCCCAGTCGCCCTCGTTGAGCGCGGCCACGATGTTCTTGCGCGCGTCCGGCTTGGCCAACGGGGCGACGGCGTCCTCCAGGTCGAGGAAGACCTGGTCGGCCGGGAGGCCCTGCGCCTTGCCCAGCATCTTGACGCTGGAACCGGGTACGGCGAGGCAGGACCGGCGGGGACGACCGACTGCGGCCATGGATGCGCTCCTTCCAGCGTCCGGTGGGCGCGCCGACGCCACCTGACGACAGTTCCGAAAAAACTTAACGATCCCAAAGGTCGTGGTGACGCCACGGTAACCTCGCGCCATGACCGGGGTGAATGGACCTGTGGAAGATCTCACTGGGCGTCGACTGGTGGTGGTGACCGGCGCCAGCTCCGGCATCGGGCTGGCCGCCGCCGTCCACCTGGCGTGCCGGGGTGACCGGGTGGTGCTGGTCGGGCGGGATCCGGCCCGACTCCAGGCCGCCGCGGAACGCGTACGGGAGGCCTCGGGTGAGCGTCCTGAGCTGTTCCGGGCCGACTTCGCGGTGCTCGACGACGTACGCGGGCTCGCCGAGCGGCTGCGCGACGCGTACGACCGGATCGACGTGCTCGCCAACAACGCCGGCGCCATCGCGCTGCAACCCCTCACCACCGTCGACGGCTTCGAGCTGTCGATCCAGGCCAACCACCTGGCCCCGTTCCTGCTGACCAACCTGCTCGCCGACCGGATCGGCCGGATCGTGGTCACCGCCTCCGGCGCGCACCGCTTCGGCGCCCTGAACCCCGACGACCTGAACAGCCCGCTGCGCCGATACCGGCCGATGGGCGCGTACGGCACCAGCAAGCAGGCGAACATCCTGTTCACCGCCGAGGCGGCCCGCCGCTGGCCGCACATCCCGGCGTACAGCTTCCACCCGGGGGTGGTGCGTACCCGCTTCGCCAACGACAGCAGGCTCGTGGCGTTCGGCATGCGGGTCCTGCCGTTCCGCAGCCCCGAGAAGGCCGCCGAGACGCTGGCCTGGCTGGCCAACCAGGATCCGGGCCGGCTGGTCGGCGGTGGCTACTACTACAACCGCCGGTTGCGCCGGCCGTACCGCAAGGCGGCCGACCCTCGGCTCGCGGCCCGGCTCTGGGCCGCCAGCGCCGAGGCGGTCGGTATCCCCGCGTAGCCGTGCGGTGCCGCCCGACGGTTCGCTGTCGCCGGTGAGCGGTCCGGAACTCAGTGCGATGTGGACTGTCCACAGGGGTTTGTTCACAAGGGACTTACTGATACGGTCGATACGTCCCAGTGATCAACGCCGATTGATGAGGAGACCCGCATGACCGAGCAGGTTGAGGCCTTCGAGCCCGTGGCGTCCGACGACTACGACCAGGAACTGACCTGCCTGGAGCCGCCGGTCGAGTCCTGAGCAGTCGTGCGAGTCCGTGTGTCGCGGCTGGTCGTCTTCCTGTGGCGTGATGGCCAGCTCGTCTGCGACGATCCGCTGCGGCACCGGCAGTTCGCGTTGACTGTGGAGGCGGAGCGGCTGCTGCGCGACTACGCCGACTGGGCCGAGCCCACCGGCAAGCTCGCGCAGCAGCTCCTCTCCGCGCACGTCCTGGTCGCCGAGGGTTCACCGGAACACGCCCAGGAGGAGCGCCTCGCCGCCTGGCGTGACCTGGGCCCGGCGGCCACCTACTACCACCTGGCCAGCCGGACCCTCGGCAAGGACGTCTTCCGCTCCGCCGCCGAGGACGCCGCCGTGCTGCGTGCCAAGACCACCCAGCCGGATCCGGTCAAGGAATACCAGGGGCCCCGTATCGCCCTGCCCCGCACCGACCCGCCCGGCGTCGACTTCACCCGGGTTCTCGAAGCCCGGCGGTCGACCCGATGGTTCGATCCCGAGACCCCGGTGCCGCTGTCGGCGTTCGCCGCCCTCCTGCGGTGGACGGCGGGGGTCCGGCGCGAGGTGGACGTCGCCGGCGTCGGTACGGCGTTGCTGAAGACCGTGCCGTCCGGCGGATCCCGCCATCCGGTCGAGGTCTACCCGGTGATCCGGGACGTGGCCGGCGTGGAACCCGGCGTCTACCACTACTCCGTACGCCGCCACGAGCTGGTACGACTCGCCGACGCGGGCGGCGAGGACCGGCTCCGCGAGTGGTGCGGTGGGCAGCCGCACGCCGCCCAGGCCGGGTTCCTGCTGATGTACGCGGCGGTCCTCGAGCGGACCGTGTGGAAATATCCGGCGGCGCGGGCGTACCGGGCGCTCCTGCTCGATGTCGGCCACCTGAGTCAGACCGTGTACCTCACCGCGACCGCGCTCGGCCTCGGGACGTTCTTCACCGCCGCCACCCGCGACGAGCCCGTCGAGGACACCCTCGGGCTGTCCTGGTCCGAGGAGATCTTCCTCGGGGTGTCCGGCGTCGGCGTGCCGCATCCCGCCGAGCGGGACCGGCAGGCGGCGATGCTCGACGGCGGCGACGCGGCCTTCTCCTTCCCCCCGGACGCCTGGCACGGACGGGGCGAATGACGCCGAGGATCACCGTCGACCTGGCCCGGCTCGACGCGAACATCGCGCGGTACAGCGCCCTCGCCGACGAGGCGGGCGTCGCCCTGCGCGCACACGTCAAGGGGCACCGCACACCCGAGATCGCCGCCCGGCAGATGGCCGCCGGCGCGGTGGGCGTCGCCGTCCACTCCGCGGCCGAGGCCGAGGCCTACCTGGCGGTGGGTGTGACCGACGTCGTGGTGGCGTGGCCGTGGCGCGACCCGTGGCGGTGGGACAGGTTCGCCCGGCTCGCGCGGCGCTGCGCGGTGACGGTGCACGTCGACCACCCGGACACGGTGGCCGGCCTCGGCGCGGCGGCCGTGGCGCACGGCGTCGCACTCGACGTACGGATCGAGGTCGACACCGGCCTGCACCGGCTCGGCGTCGACCCGGAGGCGGCCGGCGAGCTGGCCGAGTCCATCGCCGGGACCGACGGGCTGCGCCTGGCCGGTGTGACCGGCTATGTGGGGCTCACCGACTCCGCCGCCGCCCGCGACCGCGTCGACCTGGGCCGCCACCAGGCGCAACTGCTGGTGACTGTCGCGCGGCGCATCCGGGCCACCGGAGCGGCCTGCCCGACGGTGAGCGTCGGCGGCACACCCACCCTGCTCGGCGCGCTGGGCGTCGCCGGCGTGACCGAGGTCTGCGCCGGCGCGTACGCCCTGCTCGACGCCGGGCTCGCCCGGCTGGGCGAGTGCGACGTCGCGGCGGTGGCGATCGCCGTCACCGCGACCGTCACCGGCACTGTCGGACCGGTGCCGCGCACCGACGCCGACGAGCTGCTCGCGGGCGCCGACCAGACCTGGATGAGCGGTGTCGTGATGACGGGCCTCGACGGCACGCCTGTCGACGCGGGAACGCTGACCGTGGGCGACGAGGTGCGGGTGCTGCCCGGGCACGTCTGCCCGGTGGTGGCCCGCCGGCCGCTCCTGCACGTACTCGACTCGGGCGAGCCGGTGGCACGGTGGCAGGCGCTGGTCCAACCGGACCGGGCGTGACCGACACGGTGGCGGGCGCCGGTCCGCCGGCACCGGGCGTGACCGACACGGTGGAGGTCACGGATCCCCTGCGCGAACGGCGGTTCGTCCTGTTCGCCGCCGCCCGGACGATCTCCGTCTTCGGCAACGCCATGGGTCCGCTCGCGCTGACCTTCGCGGTGCTCGACCTGCCCGACGGGTCGGCGCCGGCGCTGTCGCTCGTGCTCGCCGCGATCTCGGTGCCCCGGATCGCGTTGATGCTGCTCGGCGGCGTCATCGGCGACCGGCTGCCGCGCCACCGCGTACTCGTGGCGGCGGAGCTGATGTGCGGCACGGCGTACGGCGCGATGACCGTCCTCGTCCTGACCGGGCGTGCGGGCATCGCCACCCTCGCCCTCTGCGCCGCCGTCGCCGGCACCGCCTCGGCGCTGCTGCTGCCCTCACTGAACGGGCTGACCGCCGAGCTGGTCGCGCCCGGGGCACGGCAACGCGGCAACGCCGTGCTGCGGCTGGGCACGAACACCGCGACGGTGGCGGGCTTCGCCGCCGGCGGCACGCTCATCGCCTGGCTGGGGCCGGGCTGGGCGCTGGCCCTCGACACCGCGACCTTCGCCGTCGCCGCCGGGCTGCTCGCGCGGCTCCGCCTCGACCCGGCCCGTCGGACGACCGGGCGGAACCTGCCCGCCCAGCTCCGGGACGGGTGGCGCGAGTTCGTCCGGCGGCGCTGGCTGTGGCAGATCGTGCTCGCCGCGGCCGTGGTCAACGCCGCCGTCGGCGTCACCTTCGGGCTCGCGGGGCCGCTGGTCGCCCGGACCCAGCTCGGTGGTGCGGGCGCGTGGTCGGCAATCCTCGCCGGGTACGCGGTGGGCATGTTCGCCGGGGTGCTGGTCGCGATGCGGGTCCGTACGGCCCGGCCGCTGCGCGTGGCGGTGCTCGCCGTGTCGATGCTGGGACTGCCGGCACTGCTGCTCGGCGCCGGCGCCGCACTGCCCTTCGTGGTGCTCGCCGCCGTACTCGCCGGTGTGGCGTTCGACGTCTTCGGGGTGCTGTGGGAGACGACTGTCCAGTCCGAGGTGCCGGTCGAGGCGATGTCCCGCGTGAGCGCCTACGAGTGGCTGGGGGCTGTGGGTCTCGGGCCACCGGTCATGATCGCCGCCGGTTTCGTCATACCCGAGATCGGCGTACGGCCGGCCCTGCTCTGCCTGGCCGCGGTGATCTTCGTCGCCGCGCTCGTCCCGTTGGCCAGCTCCTCCGTCCGGTACTACGAAAGGCAACCCGATGGCCGAGTACATTGACGCCTTCGCCACGGCGTACGACCGCTTCTGGGCGCCGTACCCGGAGCGGATGGGCGAGGCGTGGCTGCGGGTGCACGCGCACGTGGCACCCGGGGCCGAACGGAGCCTGCTCGACGTCGGCTGCGGCACCGGCATCGTGGCCGCCCGGTTCGCCGCCGCCGGCTACCGCGTCGTCGGGGTCGACATCTCGGCGGCGATGATCGCCCACGCGCGCGAACGGCTGGTCGGCACCGACGCGGTGCTGCTGACCGCGGACGCCACGGACTTCGAGGTGCCGCGCCCCTGTGCGTTCGCGCTCTCCACGTACGACATCGTCAACCACGTGGGCGAGCTCGACCGGGTCCACGCCTACCTGCGTCGTGTCCACGCGGCGGTCACCCCGGGCGGCTGGTTCGGCTTCGACATGTCCACGATCAGAGGGCTCAACGCCGACGTCCCACCGGTCACCCGGGAGGACGGTACGGCCTCCGTGGTGGCGGCCCGTGGCCCGCTCGACGGGGAGCGCCGTCCGCTGCACATCACCGGCGAGCTGCGTACCGACGACGGCCGTACGACGCCGTTCGCCACGACGATCACCAACACCGCCCACCGGGTCGCCGACGTGCTCGCCGCCCTGACGGACGCCGGTTGGGTGCTGAGCCACGTCGCCGCCATCGACGACCTGCTCACCGACGTGCCGGACCCCGAGGCGCTGCCCCGGGTGGCGGTGGTCGCCCACCGCGCCTGACGCCCCCGGTCGCCGACCGGCACGGCCCCGCTGCCGGGCCGCGCGGGCCACGGCCGGCGGCATCGATGGGTAGCGTGACCGCCATGCTCACTCTCGTCGCAGTCGTGGAGTACCCCGCCGGGGCCGAGGCCGCCGGGCAACGCTACGAGGACACCGTGCTGGCACTGCTGGGCCGGCACGGCGGCGAGTTGGAGCGGCGGCTGCGCGGCGTCGGCGGGCAGTGCGAGGTGCACGTGATCCGTTTCGCGGACCGGGCCGGTTACGAGTCGTTCCTCGTCGACCCGGAGCGGGCCGCGCTGCGTGCCGCCCTCGGTGCGGACGCCCCGGACACCAGGGTCATCGAGGTGCACGAGGTCTAGACGGCGGATGCTGGCCTGATACCCAATCGCCCAGTGGACGCGGGAATGCTACGAAGGGGCGTGCCCAACCCGACAGGCTCCCCCGGTGCCACGTCCCTGGAGACTCCGCGGCTGCTGTTGCGCCGCTGGCGGAGCGACGATCTGGACGGGCTCGCCGCCGTCAACGCGGACCCCGCGGTGATGCGCCACATCCATGACGGCCGCACCCTGGACCGGGCCGCGACCGCGGAGCGCCTGGCCAGCTACCAGCGACACTGGGACGAGCACGGCTTCGGCCTGTACGCGGTGGAGATCAAGGAATCGGGCCACCTGGCCGGGTTCACCGGACTGGCGGTGCCGACCTTCCTGCCCGAGATCATGCCGGCCGTGGAGATCGGCTGGCGGCTCGGACGGGCGTACTGGGGTCGGGGCCTGGCCACCGAGGCGGCACGGGCCGTCGTCGCCCACACTCGTGCCGAGCTCGACCTGCGGCGGCTGGTCAGCATCCACATCGTCGGCAACGACGCGTCCGCGCGGGTGATGGTCAAGCTGGGCATGTCGCTCGAGCGCCAGACCGTGCAGCCGGACACCGGACGCACGGTCCGGGTCTATGCGATGGATCTGTAACGGAGATCGTCGCGGCCCGGGGCCGCCGACACGAAGGGGCGCGAGAGTCATCCCTCTTCCCCTACTTCATCACGGCCCACCAGCAAGAACAAGACTTGATCTTGCAGCTTGTGGCGGCCAGTCTCGACGCATGGAATTCGATGCGAACGCCACCGCCCGACGGTCCCTGTGGATCGGAGGCGGACAGTGGGCCGGCAAGTCCACAGTCGCCGTCACACTCGCCCTGCGGCACGGGCTGACCGCCTACCTCTACGACCGGCACGACGCACGCGGCCACGACGACCGGCGCATCGCCGACCGGGTCCGGCGCGGCGAACCTGCTGCCGGGCCCGACCCGGAGACCACCTGGGTCCGCACCGACCCGGCCCGGATGGCGGCCGACACCCTGGCGGGATTCCCCCGCCGCTTCGCCTGGGTGCTGGACGACCTGAGCGCCCTGGTGCCCGGCCACCGCGTGGTGGCCGAGGGGTGGGGGCTGCGCCCCGAACTGGTGGCGCCGGTCGTCGAGTCGGTACGGCAGATGGTGGTGCTGACGCCCACCGCCGAGTTCCGCGCCCACCAGATGGCGCGGCTGCCCCGGGCCAGCTTCGCCATGCCCGGCCTCAGTGACCCCGACCGGGCCGTCCGCAACCGCTGGGCGCGGGACGAACTCGTGACGGCCGACGCGGTGGCCCAGGCCGAGCGACTGGGCGTACGGGTGATCCCGGTCGACGGGACGCTCGACGGCGACCAGTTGACCGACCTGGTCGCCGAGCACTTCGCCGCGTACCTGTGAGGATCGTCAGCCGTCCAGCGGGGCCGGGTCGGCCGGCAACGCGGTGGGCGAGGCACGACGCCCGACCCGGGCACCCCCCAGCACCACCACCGCCACCCCGGTGAGCAGCAGCGCCATCCCCAGCAGCGCGTACGGGCGGGGTGACTGGCCCAGCCACGCCCAACCGAGAAGCGCCGCGCCGGGCACCTCCAACAGGATCAGCACGCTCACCGTGGTCGCCGAGATCTTGTGCAGGGCGTAGTTGAACATCGAGTGCCCGAGCAGTTGGGCACCGGCCACCAGGGCCAGGATGGCCAGCCAGGTACGCGGGTCGAAGCCGACAAGTCGTACGCCGCCGAGCAGGCAGACCACCAGCAGGATCAGCGCGCAGATCCCGTAGCAGATGGTGGTGTAGGTCGTGGTGCTGATGCTGGCTCGGGCGCGTTCCCCGAAGGCGGTGTAGACGGCGGCGAAGATCCCACCGGTCACCGCCAGCAGGTCACCGACGACCGCCCTGCCGGACACGCCCACGTCGACCCCGGTGGCGATCACCGCGCCGCCGGCCGCCACCCCGACACCGATCCAGACGACCAGGGGCAGCCGCCGCCCCTGGGCGCGGGCGATCAACCCCTGCCAGATGGGCTGGGTGGCGCCCAGGGCGGTGGCGGCGGCGACCGAGGTGAGCTGCGCGCTCGGCACCCAGGTGGCGAAGTGCGCGGCCAGCGCCACCCCGGAGAGGACGCAGAACAGGCCCTCGCGCCGGCCCGCGCCGACGGTCAGCCGACGGAACTCGGCCCGGCGCCGGGCCAGGGAGAAGGGACTCAGGACGGCGACCGCGAGCAGGTTGCGCCAGAACGCGATGGCCAGCGCGGGAGCGGCCGCGTACGCGATCAACGGCGCGGACGACGACACGGCGACGACGGCCAGGCCGACCGCGCCGGTGGTCAGCGGGTCCGGCGACGGACGATCCGAGGATGGAGGCACGGGAAGCAATCCTCACACGTATGACGCCGAACACGGACGGTCAGCACTCCGTTACCATCACGCGGTCACGCCGGCGACCACGACCGCTCGGAGGCGTTCCCCTCATGCCCAGCTACCAGGCGGTGCTGTTCGACTTCTTCGGCACGCTGACCCGTTCGGTGCAACGCGGCGTCGCCCACCTCGGCACCGCCGAACTGCTCGGATGCTCCACCGACACGTTGACCGAGGTGCTGGACCGCACCTACTACGAGCGGGCCACCGGCCGCCTCGGTGACGCCGAGGCGACGCTGCGGTGGGTGTGCGCCCAGGCCGGCGTACACCCGAGCGACCACGCGCTGCGCGCGGCCGTGGCGTCCCGGCACCGGGCCGTCCGCGCGGACACCCGGCTGCGCGCCGACGCGGTGCCGGTGCTCGCGGCCCTGCGCGGGCGCGGCCTGCGCACCGGCGTGATCAGCGACTGTACGCACGAACTGCCGGCGTTCCTCCCGCAGCTCGCGGTCGCCCCGCTGCTCGACGTGCGGGTCTTCTCCGTGCAGGTCGGACAGTGCAAGCCGGATCCGGCGCTCTACCTGACCGCCTGTCGCCGGCTCGCGCTGGCGCCCGGCGACTGCCTCTACGTCGGCGACGGCGGCAGTCAGGAACTGACCGGCGCCGAGCGGGCCGGGATGACGGCCGTTCGACTCGCAGCGCCCGACCTCGGCGAGCACATGGTGTTCAACGCCGACCGGGACTGGCACGGGCCGGTGCTCGGCACGCTGCGCGAGGTGCTCGACCTCGTCGACTCCGACGCCGAGGTGATCGGTGCGGCCTGACCGCCCGGCGACCGGCGTCAGCGGCGGCGGACCCGGTGCAGGCGGAACGGCTTGCGGGTGGCACGCACCGCCGGCGTGGGGCGGGGCGGCTCGGACTGCGCGTCGGACGGCAGGTCGGCACCCGCCGACGGCGCACCGGCCGGGGCGAGCCGGTTCACGGCGCAGCCGTCGCCGGCCCACCGGGCGACCAGGTCGGCGGTCGGACCGGGCGCGTTCAGGCGCTTGCCCGCGACCAGCGGCGCGGTGGTGTCCCACGCCTCGGTGCCCGGCCGCACCCGGGTCACCCGGGCCGGCCAGGTGACGATCCGACCACCGTGGTCGCCGCGCAGGGTGACCTGTGCCTCCGTCGCGTCGGCAAGGCCCGGCGCGGCCTGCTCACCAGGTCCGCTGACCACGAAGAGCGCACCCTCCAGCGGGGCGCACCAGAGCGCCAGCGCCGGCCCCCCGGCCACGCTGACCCAGGCCACTGCGGCCTTCTTCATCGCCTCGTCGACCAGCGGCGTGCCGCCGGGGGCATCCTCGTCCGTCACACCCGCATTCTCCCGCATCGGCGGCCGCCCGACGGTCAGCCCACGAACGGCGGCACGGCGATCTCGCCCCGCGCCACCGGCATCACCTGGCCGGAGACCGTCGCGCCGACCACCACGCCACCCGCGGCGGTGACCGTGCAGGCCAGCGCGGACGGACGGTTCATCTCCACACCCTGGCGGACCGCGTACTCCGACCTTCCCTCACCGGGCAGCAGACCGCTCGCCACCAACCAGACACCGAGACCGAGCGCCGCCGAGCCGGTCGCCGGATCCTCAGGTATGCCGAGCCCCGGCACGAAGACCCGGGCGTGCGCGGTTTGCGCGGCCGCGTCCCAGGAGAAGACGCTGAGGTGCACCACCCCGTACCGCTCCGCCGCCGCCGGGTTCACCCGTGCCCGGGCCATCGCGTCCGGCCGCACCGGCAGGTAGGGGAACTCCAGCCCGCATCCCGCCACGCGGGGTGCCGGCCCGGCGTGGTCGTCCGCGCCCAGTCCGGCGATCTCCAGCAGCGGCTCGGCGTCCAACTCGGGGCCGAGGGTGGGTGTGCCGCCGGTCAGCGTCGCGCCCGACGCCGTCACCTCGATCGGCAGCACCCCGGCGCCGCACTCCTGGGTGATCCGCCCCACACCGAACATTCCCCGCCGGCTCGCGGTCACCGCCGCGCCGACGCTGGGATGCCCGGCGAACGGCAACTCCTCGGCCGGGGTGAAGATCCGGGCCCGGTAGGTGGCGCCGACCTGCGTGGACGGCAGCACGAACACCGTTTCGGAAAGGTTGAACTCCAGCGCGAGCGCCTGCATCTGCTCCGTCGCCAGCGCCTCCGCGCCGAACACCACGGCCAGCGGGTTGCCGGCGAACGGGCGGTCGGTGAAGACGTCCACGATCTCGTACGCCAAGGTCGACATGTTGATAAACACTAGGCGCTTAGGCTGGTGCCCGTGAGCACGCCGACCCGGGTCTACATCGCCCGCCTCGCCGGAGTCGCCGTCTTCGATCCGAACGGTGACCAGGTGGGCCGGGTCCGTGACGCCGTGGCCCGGCTCCGGGCGACCAAACGTCCCCCGGAGGTGGTGGGCCTGGTCGCCGAGATGCCGATGCGTCGGCGGATCTTCCTGTCCATCAACCGGATCACGTCGATCGACGCGGACGCCGTGGTGCTCGGCTCCGGCACCCTCAACCTGCGCCGGTTCGAGAAGCGCCCCAACGAGCTGCTCGTGCTCCAGGAGCTGCTGGACCGGCGGGTCAACCTCGACCCGGGCGGCCAGCCCGGCGCGGTGGTCGACGTCGCGATGGAGTGCAGCCGGGGCGGCGAGTGGTCGCTGAGCCGGGTCGCGGTCCGCGAGCAGACCGGCCGGCTCAGCCGCCGCGGCCACCTGCACCAGGTCGAATGGGACCGGGTACGCGGTCTCAGCGGCATCGCCGACAACCGGGGTACGGCGAACCTGCTCGCCGTCCTGGAGGACATGCGCCCCGCCGACCTGGCCAACGCCCTGCAGGACCTGCCCGACCTGCGGCGCAACGAGGTCGCGGCGGCGCTGAACGACGAGCGTCTGGCGGACGTGCTCAGCGAACTGCCGGAACACGACCAGGTGGAGATCCTCGCCGCCCTGGACCGGGAACGGGCCGCCGACGTCCTGGAGGAGATGGACCCGGACGACGCCGCCGACCTGCTCAACGAACTGCCCCCGCCGGAGCAGGACGTCCTGCTGGACCTGATGGAGCCGGACGAGGCCGACCCGGTACGTCAGCTGCTCAAGTACACGCCGGGCACGGCGGGCAGCGTGATGACCTCCGAGCCGGTCATCCTGCCACCGGACGCCACAGTCGCCGAGGCACTCGCCCGGATCCGGGAGCCGCAGCTCTCCCCCGCCGTGGCCGCCCAGGTCTTCGTGACCCGCGCCCCGCAGAACACGCCGACCGGCCGCTATCTGGGCATGGTGCACTTCCAGGCGCTGCTGCGCGAGCCCCCGGCCGACCTGCTCGGCAAGGTGGTGGTCAACGACATCGACCCGCTGCGGCCCACCACCCCGCTGCCGGAGATCACCCGCCGGATGGCCACGTACGACCTGGTGGCCATGCCGGTGATCGACCGGAACAACCGGCTGGTCGGCGCCGTGACGGTGGACGACGTGCTGGACCACTCACTGCCCCGGGACTGGCGGGACCGGGACGCCCTGACCGCTCCCGGCGTCTCCGAGGCGGCCTTGGACGGCGCGGATGGCTGAGCAGCGGCGGGCCGAGCGGCTCGATCAGCCGCGCGAGCCCCGGGGATTCAAGCTGCCCCGGTTCGACGCGGAGGCGTTCGGCCGGTGGTCCGAGGGCATCGCCCGGGGCATGGGCACCGCGAACTTCATCGTGATCATGACGGTGGTCATCGCGATCTGGTTCCTGTGGAACACGTTGGCCCCGGCGGGTCTGCGCTTCGACCCGTACACCTTCACGTTCCTCACCCTGGTGCTGTCGTTGCAGGCCAGCTACGCGGCGCCGCTGATCCTGCTGGCCCAGAACCGGCAGGCCGACCGGGACCGGTTGGCGTCGGAGGAGGACCGCAGGCGGGCAACCGCGCAGAAGGCGGACACCGAGTACCTGGCCCGGGAGATCGCCGCCCTGCGGATCGCGCTGGGCGAGGTCGCCACCCGCGACTTCCTGCGCTCCGAGCTGACCCGGCTCGCCGAGGAACTGGACGAGGCGGGGCAGCGCCGCCAACGGCTGGAGCGGCGCCAGCAGGAGAAGGACAGCCGGCAGGAGCGGCGTGCCCAGCGGGCGACCGACGGCGTGGGGCTGGACGAGCCGCGCGACGACCTGGACGGCGACTTCGCCCGCGACGCCCGGCCGGACGGCACCGGCCCGCGCCGGTCCGAGGGCTGACCGACAGGCCATCGAATGGCTCACACCGCCCCGGGCAGAGGCGGCAGCGGATGCCCCGCGACGTAGCATTGCGGGCATGTCAGCACCCGTGAGCACCGTCGAGGACGCGATCCAGGCCGCCCTGGCCACCGTCAACGACCCGGAGATCCGCCGGCCCATCACCGAGCTGGGCATGGTCCGCTCGGCCACGATCGCCGACACCGGGGTCGTACGGGTCGAGCTGCTGCTCACCGTCGCCGGCTGCCCGCTGAAGGACAAGCTGCGGGCGGACATCACCGCCGCGCTCGCCGCGGTGCCCGGGGTGACCGGCGTGGAGATCGACTTCGGTGTGATGACCCCGGAGCAGCGGCAGTCGTTGCAGTCGCAGCTGCGCGGCGGCGGTGCCAGCGAGGAGCCGGTCATCCCGTTCGCCCAGCCCGGCTCACGGACCCGGGTGTACGCGGTGGCCAGCGGCAAGGGTGGCGTCGGCAAGTCCAGCGTGACGGTCAACCTGGCGGCGGCGCTCGCCGCCCGTGGGCTCTCCGTGGGTGTGGTCGACGCCGACATCTACGGCCACTCGGTGCCCCGGATGCTCGGCGCGGACGCCCGCCCCACCCGCGTCGAAGACATGATCATGCCGCCGCAGTCGCACGGCGTGAAGGTGATCTCGATCGGCATGTTCACCTCCGGTAACGCCGCAGTGGTGTGGCGGGGTCCGATGCTGCACCGGGCGTTGCAGCAGTTCCTGGCCGACGTCTACTGGGGCGACCTGGACGTGCTCCTGCTCGACCTGCCGCCGGGCACCGGTGACGTGGCCATCTCGCTGGCCCAACTGCTGCCCAACTCGGAGATCCTGATCGTCACCACCCCGCAGACCGCCGCCGCCGAGGTGGCGGAACGGGCCGGGGCGATCGCCCTGCAGACCCACCAGCGGGTCGTCGGCGTCATCGAGAACATGTCCTGGCTGGAGCTGCCGGACGGCTCCCGGATGGAGATCTTCGGCGCCGGTGGCGGTACGGCTGTGGCCGAGTCGCTGAGCCGGACCATCGGCGCGCAGGTGCCGCTGCTCGGGCAGATCCCGCTGGACACCCGCGTCCGCGAGGCCGGCGACGCCGGCAACCCGATCGTGCTGGCCGAGCCGGAGTCGCCGGCCGCGCAGGCGCTGGGCACGATCGCCGACCGGCTGGCGCTGCGCCGCGAGTCGCTGCTCGGCAAGCCCCTCGGCCTCAAGCCCGCCGGGCGCTGAGCCCCCGTTCGACGACGACGCCCCGCCGGCCACCTGGCCGTGCGGGGCGTACTCGTCGAGGTGCTCGACCGGTCAGGTGGCGTCGTCGTAGCTGACCCGGGGCGCCGGCGCCGAAGGGGTGCCGGTGGCCGTGCCGGGGCGCGTCCCGTTCGACCGCAGGTCGGCAGCGTCGGCCACGTCCTTCAGGTCCTTGTGCACGCCGCTGACGTCCGCGCGCAGGTCGTCGTAGACGCCCTGCAGGGGCTTTCGGATCGCCGCCTCGTCCTCCTCGCTGAGGAGGTGCTTGCGGATGAACGCCTTGGGATGCAGATCTTCCAGCTGGATGTCGGTGCCAAGCTCGCGGCTCAGGTCGCCGGTGGCGTTGCGGGCCATGTTGCGCAGGTTACGCACCATCCGCAGGCCGTCGGTGATCACGGCGGGCAGCCGGTCACCGAAGATCAACAGCGCCAGGAGCAGCAGCGCACCGATCTCCCACCAGTTCAGGTTGTCGAGCATCCCCCGGGCCTCCTCTCGGCGTCAGCAGCAAGACTACGCACGCGAGGCCCCTTTCGGGCAGGGGGTGCGCTGCTGTTCACTTGGCATCCGCGGCGAGGGTGACCGACGTGTTCTGCCGGTCGGACCCGCGCCGGAACTCGACGGTCACCACCGAACCGGGCGCGAACTTGCGGACCAGGGCGATCAGATCGGTCGGTTCGGTCATCGGTCGACCGTTGAGCTTGAGGATCACGTCGCCGACCCGCAGCCCGGCACCGGCCGCCGGCCCGGACGGCTCGACCGCCGCCAGCCGTACGCCGCCGCCGGCACCCGCCCCCGGGCCACCCACCTGGGCGCCGATCACCGTACGGCGGGCCTTGCCGGTGCCGATGATGTCCTGGGTCACCCGCTTGGCCTGGTTGATCGGGATGGCGAAGGCGAGACCGATGTTGCCGGCCTCCTGCCCCTCGGCGACCAACGACTTGATCGTGGAGTTCACGCCGACCACCCGGCCGGCCCCGTCGACAAGCGGACCCCCCGAGTTGCCGTGGTTGACGGCCGCGTCGGTCTGGATCGCCGCGTAGTAGCGCACCGGCCCACCCGGCTCGCCGGCCTGCATCGTGCGGTCCAGGGCGCTCACGATGCCGGCGGTGACCGTGTTCGCCAAGGAGAGCGGCGAGCCGACGGCGAGGACCGGGTCACCCACGGCC
This sequence comes from Micromonospora sp. NPDC005298, assembly GCF_040607375.1. Taxonomy (NCBI): domain Bacteria; kingdom Bacillati; phylum Actinomycetota; class Actinomycetes; order Micromonosporales; family Micromonosporaceae; genus Micromonospora; species Micromonospora sp. NPDC005298. Next base: position 900,350 of record NZ_JBEXGP010000001.1, on the reverse strand, counting down.
AGCGCGTCGGAATTGCCGAACTCCACCGGCCGCAGCCCCGACCGGCTCACCTTGATCACCGCGATGTCCGACTCCGGGTCCTGACCGACCACTGTCGCCGGCGCGGTGCTGCCGTCGTTGAAGACCACCGAGGCCTTTCCGCTGCCACCGGCCAGGACGTGGTCGTTGGTGATCACGTGGCCGTCGGCGCTGGCGACGAACCCGGAACCCTCGCTGGTGCCGCCGAGGCTGCTCACCCGCACCGTGACCACGCTGGGCAGGACCCGTTCGGCCACCCCGGCCAGCGACTCCGGTTTGCGCTGGGCCAGCGCGGGCGGCTGCGCCGCCTCCTGACCGAGGACCGACGTGCCGGCCCCGCCGCGCACCGCGAACGCGTACCCCAACGCGCCGCCGAGGGCGCCCGCGAGCAGGGCGGTGATCAGCGGGATGAGCAGCAGATGACGCAGCGCCGGACGCCCCTGCGCGGCGTCCGGGTCGGTGACCGGCTCCGGTTCGGTGCCGGCGGCCACCACGGCGGGTACCACCACCGCGGCGGGCGCCGCCGGATCCCGCCACGGGTCGGCGAGCGCGTCCGACCACCACGGCGACGCGTCGACACCGGACCCACCCGGTGCCGGCGACCCCGCGTACGGGGCAGCCACCGGTGGCGGGCCCCCTGCCACGGGTACGCCGACCGGCGGCGCCACAGGGGCGCTGCCGGCGCCCGGTGGCCCCACGGGCGGAAACCCTGCCCCGGGCGGTCGCGCCGGCGCCGGAGTCTCACCGCCCCGGCGCCAGTCCCAGCCGTCGGTCACGTCGGTGCCTCCCAGTCCATCCCCGGATCCCGCGCCGCGTCGTCCGGCCACGGTCCGGTGTGGGCGCGGCTGACGGGATACCGCCTCCAGGATTGCACGGATGCGCGCGGTGGAGTCAGCGGTTGCCCCCGGTGATCGCTGACGACGGAAGCCGCGGCTGCGTCCCGCGACGGTCGCCTCTACGCTCACAGTGCCAACCCGCCCCCGCACCACGCACCGCCCCCGGAGGTGCCCCATCGCCACGGTCGCCGGTCCCGGCAATTCGACGACCCAGGCTCAGCAGTTCGCCGAGTCGTACGTCACCGAGGATCTCGTCCTGCGTACCGCCCGCAGCCTGGCCCACGAGGTGGGCCTCGACGCCGTCACCCCCGGCGCCGGCGCGGCACTGCGGCTGCTGGCCGCCGCCGGCAACGCCCGCGCGGTGGTGGAGATCGGCACCGGCACCGGGGTGAGCGGTGTGTGGCTGCTGCGCGGCATGCGCGCCGACGGTGTGCTCACCACCATCGACCTGGAGGTGGAGCATCAGCGGATCGCCCGGCGGATCTTCGCCGAGGCGGGCTTCGCCGCCGGTCGTACCCGGATCATCACCGGTCGGGCGCTGGACGTGCTCCCCCGGCTCGCCGACGGCGCGTACGACCTGGTCTTCGTGGACGCGGAGGCGACGGGATTCCACGCCTGCGTGGAGGCCGCGTTGCGCCTGCTGCGCCCGGGAGGAGTGCTCGCGCTCAACGGCATGCTCGCCGGCGGCCGGATCGGTGACCCGGCCGCCCGGGACGCCGAGACGGTGACGGTCCGCGAGACGATCAAGGCGGTCCGGGAGTCGGAGCACTGGATCCCGGCGCTGCTACCGGTCGGGAACGGGGTGCTCGCCGCGGTGAAGTGCTGACGGTCAGTCGACGCTTGCCAGCCAGCGCAGCAGCGAGCGCACACCCCAGCCGGTGGCGCCGCGGCTGACCTCGGCCTGGTCGCCGTCGGCCCAGGAGGGCGCCGACATGTCCAGGTGCAGCCAGCGGTCCCGCAGGTCGCCGGTGAACTCGCGCAGGTAGAGCGCGGCCAGCACCGACCCGGCGCCCTGGGTCGGCGCGCTGTACAGGTCGGCGATCTCGCTGCCCAGGTACTCGACGTAGTCGGTGTGCAGCGGCATCCGCCACGCCGACTCGCCGGCCGACTCGACGGCCGCCAGGACGTCGGCGGCCAGCTCGTCGTTGTCGCTGTACAGGGCGGCGGTGCGCTTGCCCAGCGCCACGGCGTTGGCGCCGGTGAGCGTGGCCAGGTCAAGCAGCAGGTCGGGCTGGAGCTGCCGCACCGCGTACGCAAGCGCGTCGGCCAGCACCAGCCGCCCCTCGGCGTCGGAGTTGGTCGTCTCGCTGGTCACGCCGCCGTAGTGCCGGATGACGTCGCCGGGGCGGAACGCCGAGCCGCTCACCGCGTTCTCCGCGAGCGGGGCGAGCGTGGTGATCCGGACCGGCAGTTCCAGTGCGGCGGCGCCGAGCGTGGCCGCGACGACCGCCGCCGCGCCCGCCATGTCCTTGCGCATCAGTGTCATCGCGGCGACCGGCTTGATCGACAGGCCGCCGGTGTCGAAGGTGATGCCCTTGCCGACCAGCACCACGTGGGTACGCGCGCCGGCCGGGTGCCAGTCCAGTTCGACGAGGCGGGGGCCGCTCGCCGAGCCGCCGCCCACGGCGAGGATCCCACCGAAGCCCTCGGCGGCCAGCTCGTCCGGGCCACGGACCCGCAGACGCAGACCCGGAAGGTCGGCCGCGGCGGTCGTCACCTGCTCGGCGAACCACTGCGGGTTCTTCACCGAGGAGGGCATGTTCGTCAGGTCGCGGGCGAGGCGGGTCATCGCCGCGGTGGTCCGGGCGGTGGCGACCGTCGACTCGTACGCGGCCGGGTCGGTGAGCAGCAGGTCGACGCCGTCGAGCGCGGGTGCGTCGCCGGCCTCGGTGAGCCGGAACCGGTAGGACGCCAGCAGCAGACCCTCGGTCAGGCCGCGGACAGCCGTCGTGGTCACCTCGGCCGGCAGCGCGATGGTGATATGCGTCTCATCGGCGCAGGAGCGCGCCAGGGCCGCTCCGGCAGTACGCCAGGCCGCCTCGTCACCGTCGCCGATGCCGAGCAGCAGCAGCCGTCCGGGGGTGCGTCCGGGGCGGAGCTGGGTGCGGATCTCGCCGGCCCGACCGGTCAGGCGGGCCACCGGCGTCAGCGCGGCGGCCTCGTCGGCGGTGCCGTCCGGGAGCGCCACGGCGGTCGGTGCCGGCACTGCCGACGCCGCACCCCCGGTGGCTGGACCGGTGGGACGGACGGGCAGCACGAGGACGTCGAGCCGGTCGGACTCGGCGACGAGACGGATGTCGAGCACGCGGAACCGCACCTCCAGGAAGTGTCGCGGAGCGGCACCGGGCCGGCCGGTCCGCACCGATGAAGACCCTGAGCCACCGGCGGTACCGGTGGCTCAGGGTCTGGCGAACGGTCCGGGCGGCGTGCACCGCCCGGACCACTCCTCACTCAGCCAGCGGCTGCCTTCAACGCGTCACCGAGCGCGTTGGCCTCGTCGGGAGTCATCTCGACGACGAGCCGGCCACCGCCCTCCAGCGGGACCCGCATGACGATGCCCCGACCCTCCTTGGTGACTTCCAGCGGACCGTCGCCCGTCCGCGGCTTCATCGCCGCCATGTTGTCTCCCCTCAGACCTACACCAGGGTCGGTGGGTTGCCCCACAGCCACTTCGTCTTGACCACCCGCAGCGGTCGCGGGGGTGTCGACCAACGATTTTCCCTGATAAACACCGCCGGACCCAAACCGGAGCAGCATTGATGTAACAGCATCTAGCTTATCTTGAGAAGGCCTGTCACAATGTGCGGTCATGCAGGCACGGTCGGCACTCTTCGACCTGTACGGCGACCACCTCCGGCCGAGGGGTGGCCGGGCACCGGTCGCCGCCCTGGTCAAGCTACTGGCACCGTTGGGAATCGCGCCGCCGGCCGTTCGCACCGCCGTGTCCCGGATGGTGCGTCAAGGCTGGCTCGACCCGCTCCGTCTGGCATCCGGACCGGGATATTCGATCACACCAAAAGCTGCCCGACGACTGGACGAGGCGGCTGCCCGGATCTACCGGACCGGCCGCGTCACGTGGGACGGCCGGTTCGATCTGCTCGTCCTGGAGGCGCCCGGCTCCCGCCGGGACCGCCAGCGGCTCGCCGCCACCCTGAGCTTCCTCGGCTACGGCACACTCGACGAGCAGACCTGGGTCGCCACCCGGCCCGGCGAGGACGTCGACCTGCTGCTCGCCGAGGCCGGCATCCGGTTCGAGCGGTTCACCGCGTCGCACTACTCCGGCACGCCCGGGGCGATGGGCGTGGTCCGCCGGGCGTGGAACCTCACCGAGATCGGCCGCGCCTACGAACGCTTCGTCGCCGACCAACGCCCCCTGCTCGCCGCGGTCACCGTGCGCAGCAGCGACGAGGAGGCGTACGCGGCCCGGTTCCGGCTCGTGCACGCGTGGCGTACCTTCCTGTTCCGGGACCCGCAGCTGCCCCCGGCGCTGCTGCCCGAGCGCTGGCCCGGCACCGCCGCCGCCAGTTTCTTCGACCGGCACGCGGCCCGCCTGCGTCCGGCCGCCGACCGGTACGTCGAGCAGTGCCTCGACGCCGGCAACCGCATCGTCCGACAGAAGGGTCGTTAGACACGTGACCGAGCCGTTGCTCGTCGACCGGACCGACGCCGTCGTCACCCTCACGCTGAACCGCCCGAACGCGATGAACGCGCTCGACGTGGCGTTGAAGGAGGCGCTGCGGGACACCCTGGCGGAGCTGGAGGCCGACCGGTCCTGCCGGGCGGTCGTGCTGGCCGGGGCGGGCGGGTCGTTCAGCGCCGGTCAGGACCTGCGCGAGCACGTGTCGACGCTGGAGAACAGCTCCGCCGACCCGCTGGGCACCGTCCGGGCGCACTACAACCCGATCGCCGCGCGGCTGGCCAACCTGCCCAAGCCTGTCGTCGCCGCCGTCCGGGGGATGGCCGCCGGGGCGGGCGCCTCCCTGGCGTTCCTCGCCGACATCCGGATCGGCGGGCCGAGCACCAGCTTCCTGATGGCCTTCGCGAAGGTCGGCCTCGCCGCCGACACCGGCGCCTCGTGGACGCTGCCCCGGCTCGTCGGCCACGCCAAGGCTGTGGAGCTGCTACTGCTCGCCGAGCCGGTACGCGCCCAGGAGGCCTGCCAGCTGGGCCTGCTCAACCGGCTGACGGACGACGACGAGCAGGTGCTGCCGGTCGCGCAGGAGCTGGCCGCCCGACTGGCGGCCGGACCGACAGTCGCGTACGGGGCGATCAAGCGGCAGCTCTCCATCGCCGACGCCGGCACCCTCGCCGACGCCCTGGCGGCCGAGGCGCAGGCGCAGGCGATCTGCGGGGCCACCGACGACCACCGGGCGGCCACCCTCGCCTTCGTCGCGAAGCAGAAACCGGTCTTCGAGGGACACTGAACGCGATTCGCACCTCGGCCTTACCGTCCTCGAACACGGGCCGCCTAGCGTCGGGGCCCATGAGCGATCGTGAAGCGGTGGCACACCTGCTGCGCCGGGCCACCTTCGGGCCGACCGCCGACGAGGTGGACGCGGCCGAGCGGGCCGGACCGGCGGCGACGCTGGACCGGCTGCTCGCGCCGGGCCGGCCGGACCGGGGCGCGGCGGCCACCCCGCCGCCGGCGCTGCCCGCCGACCCGTACGCCGCGCTGACCAAGGAGTCCACCCGCGAGCAGCGGCAGAAGGCCAACGGGGAGCGCCGCAAGCAGCTCCAGCAGGTCACCGAGTGGTGGCTGGACCGGATGGTGGCCGCCGAGGACGGGCTGAGCGAGAAGCTGCTCTTCTTCTGGCACGGGCACTGGGCCACGAGCGCGCAGAAGGTGCGCTCGGCCTCGATGATGCTCGGGCAGTTGGAGACGCTGCGCCGGCACGGCCGGGGGCCGCTCGGCCCGCTGGTCGCCGCGATGGTGCGCGACCCGGCGCTGATCATCTGGTTGGACGGGCAGAAGAACACCCGCAAGGCGCCGAACGAGAACCTGGCCCGCGAGCTGATGGAGTTGTTCACGCTCGGCATCGGCGCCTACACCGAGGCCGACGTGAAGGCCGGCGCGCGGGCGCTGACCGGGTGGGTGGTGGACCGCCGGGCCGGCACCGCCCGTTTCGAGGCGCGCCGGCACGACCCCGCGGAGAAGACGATCCTCGGGCGCGGCGGCCGGTTCGACGCTGAGGCGTACGCCGGACTGCTGGCCGCCCAGCCCGCGGCCGCGACGTTCGTGGCGGGGCGGCTGTGGTTCCGCTACGCCGGCGCGGAGGCCCCCGCACCGGACGGCCTGGCCGGCGCGGACACCGTGGCGACCCTTCGCGCGGTCCTCTCCGCGCCGGCCTTCGCACAGAGCCGGGGCACCCTGGTGAAGCAGCCGGTGGAGTGGCTGGTCGGCGCGCTGCGCCAGCTCGGTGTCCGTCCCGCCGCGCTGCCCGAGCAGCAGCGCAAGCAACTGCTGGGCGGGTTGAACGCGTTGGACCAGGTGCCGCTGCGCCCGCCCAGCGTGGGCGGCTGGCCGGCCGGGCCGGCCTGGCTGACCACCTCGTCGTTGCAGGCCCGGCTCCGGCTGGCCGGGATGCTGGCCGCCGCGACGGCACCGGCGGTGCTCGACCGGCTGACCGCCGCGCCCACCGCCGGCCGACCCGACGCGCTGGCCCGGCTGCTCGTCGTCGACGGCTGGGGCGCCCGCACCCGGGCCGCCCTGACCCCGCTGGCCGGCGAGCCCCGCAAGCTGCTCGCCGCCGGCCTGGTCAGTCCCGAATACACCGTCAGCTGAGCGGAGGAGTCGAGAGATGGACACCCTGACCCGACGGAGGTTCCTGCTCACCAGCGGGGTGGTCGGCGCGGGCGCGCTGGCCGCCGGTGCCGGCGCGTACAGCCTGCGGGACCTGCTGGACACCGCTGGCGACCGCGACCCGGAGTCGCACACGCTGGTGCTGGTCACCCTGTACGGCGGCAACGACGGCCTGAACACGGTCATCCCGTACGGCGACCCGGCCTACCGGGCGGCCCGTCCCGAGCTGGCGTACCCGGACTCGGAGGTGCGGCGCCTGGACGACGACTTCGGCCTCAACCCGGCCCTGGAGGGTCTGCACCAGCGCTGGTCGAAGGGCGGGCTGGCGATCGTGCGCGGGGTCGGCTACCCGAAGCCGGACCGCAGCCACTTCCGTTCGATGGACATCTGGCACACCGCGCAACCGGACCGGCCGGGCACCACCGGCTGGCTGGGCCGGTGGCTGGACCGGGCGGGCGGTGACCCCCGACTGGCGGTCTCCTTCGAGCCGGCGCTGCCGCCGCTGCTGGCCGGGGAGCGCAGCGCGGGCGCCGCGGTACCGGTGACCGACCGCAAGGCCGCCAAGGGGCTGTCGGCGGAGACGCTTGCCGCGTTCGCCGCCCCCGAGGCAGGCGAGTCGGCGGCCCGGGGACGCGCCGCCGCCTGCTTCGCCGACCTGCGCTCGGTGGAGGAGATGATCCGCCAGGTACGCGACTCGGCCGACCCGGACGCGGCGGACCCGGACGGCGAGCAGGCGCCCGCCACCGCCACCGGTGGCGCGCGTACGCCCCTCGACGCGCAACTGGACCTGGTCGCCCAGTGCGTCGAGGCGGGAGTGTCCACCCGGGCCTTCTCGGTGTCGTTGGGCGGCTTCGACACCCACGCCGACGAGAAGCAGTTGCAGGCGGTCCTGCTGGGGCAGGTGGACCGGGCGTTGACCGGGTTCGCCGACCGGATGGCCCGCACCGAGGCGGGCCGCAGGGTGGTGGTGGCGGTCTACTCCGAGTTCGGACGCCGGGTGAAGGCCAACGCCTCGGACGGCACCGACCACGGCACCGCGTCGGACGTGCTGCTGCTCGGCGCCGGGGTGCGCGGCGGGTGGCACGGCGAGGCGCCCAGCCTCACCGACCTCGACGACGGCGACCTGAAATACACCACCGACTTCCGGGACGTCTACGCCACGCTGCTGGAGCGGGTGCTGGACACCGACCCGGGCCCGGTGCTCGCCGACTGGCGGGGACGACTGGACAGGCTGTTCTAGTCGTCCTCTTCCGGGTCCTGGTTGGCCTCGGCGCCCAGCACGAACGCCTGCATGGCCAGCTCGTCGCCGGACGGTGAGACGAACGCAGGCAGCTCACGCGGCCCCAGCTCCTGCACGTACGACCAGAACAGGCGGACCGCCTCGGCCGGGGTGTCGGCCTCGATGGGCAGGTCGAGGCTGACCAGCCAGGTGCGCCGCGCCGGGGGCGGGCCGAGCTGGTCGGCGAGCGCCCGGAAGGCCGCCGGCTCCAGTGCGGTGACCGGCCCGTCGAGGGTGACCAGGTCGGCCGGCACCGGCTCGTCGAAGGCTCGCCGGGTGTACGCGACGACGAGCGTCGCCGGCTCCACCGGGGCCTGCGGGTCGTCCGGGTCTTCCGAGTGCCGCTGCGCCGGCATGGCGACCCGGCCGAGCGCCACCAGCCGGGGCGGCGCGTCGGCGAGCACCGCCACCCGGTCACCCGGCCTCGGCCGGCCCACGTCGGTCAGGCCGGTCAGCTCCAACGCGTCGTGGTGCACGAGCCGCTCGGCCTCGTACCGCTCGGCGGGCAGAAGCACGGCCCAGGTGCCCGTCCCGTCGGCGTTGCCGGCCGCACCGGCCCGGTGCGCGGTCTCGGTCGTCATGCCTGCCATCTCATCACGCCGTCGGGGCGAGGGTGACGTGACAGCCGACGATGTGATCGTCGACCATTCCGGTGGCCTGCATGAGCGCGTACGCGGTGGTGGGGCCGACAAACCGGAAACCCCGCTTCTTGAGCGCCTTGGCCATCGCCGTCGACTCGGGCGTGATGGGCGCCAGCTCGGCGAACGAGGCGGGACGGGCGGGCCGCCGCTCCGGCGCGTACGACCAGAGCAGCGTGGACAGGCCCTCGGGCAGCTCCAACGCGGCGCGGGCGTTGGCGATCGCCGCCTCGATCTTGGCCCGGTTACGGACGATGCCGGCGTCGGCGAGCAGCCGGGTCACGTCGGCGTCGGTGTACCGGGCGACGGTCGGGATGTGGAAGTCGTCGAAGGCGAGCCGGAACGCCGGGCGCTTGCGCAGGATGGTCAGCCAGGACAGGCCGGACTGGAACGCCTCCAGGGTCATCCGCTCGTAGAGGGCGTCGTCGCCGCGCAGCGGCCGCCCCCACTCGGTGTCGTGGTAGACGGCGTAGTCCGGGGTGCTCGCCCCCCAGGCGCAGCGGGCCAGCCCGTCGGCGCCGATCACCAGGTCAGTCACCCCGACCACGCTAGGCCATCGCACCGACAGCCCATTGCCACCGGCCGTCCGGCTGCCTATGGTGCTTGTTACCGACCGGTAGGACGGGGTCACCCACCGGTGCTCCCCCACCACCGACGGCACTGGAGGTGGCGCGATGAAGGAGTTCCCGGACGTCATCGCCTGGTCGATCCCGGCCTTCCTGCTGCTCATCGTGCTGGAGCGGGTGTCCTACCTGCTGCACCGCGACGACGACGAGGTCGGCTACGGCGGCGCGGACACCGCCACCAGCCTGGCGATGGGGCTCGGCAGCGTCTTCACCGACCTGCTCTGGAAGGTGCCGATCGCCGCCGCGTACGCGCTGCTCTACGCGCTCACGCCGCTGCGCGTGACCGAGCTGTGGTGGACGTGGCCGCTGATCCTGCTCGCGCAGGACTTCTTCTACTACTGGTCGCACCGGGGCCACCACGTGATCCGGATCCTCTGGGCCTCGCACGTGGTGCACCACTCGTCGCAGCGGTTCAACCTCTCCACCGCGCTGCGCCAGCCATGGACCGGCCTGACCAGCTGGGTCTTCTACATCCCGATGATCCTCGTCGGCGTACACCCGGCCGTGGTGGCGTTCAGCGGATCGGTCAACCTGCTCTACCAGTTCTGGATCCACACCGAGCGCATCGAGAAGATGCCGCGCTGGTACGAGTTCGTGTTCAACACCCCGTCCCACCATCGGGTGCACCACGCCTCGCAGGGCGGCTACCTGGACCGCAACTTCGGCGGCATCCTGATCGTCTGGGACCGGCTGTTCGGCTCGTTCGCGCCGGAGCGGGAGCGCTGCGTGTACGGGCTCACCAAGAACCTGGGCAGCTACAACCCGGTCCGGGTGGCCCTGCACGAGTACGCCTCGATCGGCCGGGACCTGCGCTCCGCGACGAGCTGGCGGCACCGCGCCGGGCACCTGTTCCGGGCTCCGGGATGGCAGCCGACGCCCGGTGTGGTCAGGGCAGCCGGCCCTGTTCGACCAGACGGGCGAACCTCTTCAGCGCCTGGGTGAGGCCGAGCTTGGAGCCGGGCCACAGCACCGGCCACGCCAGCCGACCGGCCCGGCCGCCCGGCAGGTGGAACCACTCGTGCCAGACGACCTGGGTGCGGGCCCGGTCCAGTTGGGTGCAGCGCAGCACACCCGGACCGCGCAGCAGTTGGCCGTAGTGCACCACGCCGATCTCGTACGGTTCGTCGACCCGTACGACCCGCATCTCGTCCCGCAGGGTCGCCCGCCCGAGCGCGGTCACCGCCTCGATCCGGCTGCCCTCACGGCCGTCGCCCTCGACGACGCGCACCTGGGTGAAGGGGATCCAGTCGGACTGACGCTCCCAGGCCAGCAGCGCCGCGAAGACCCGTTCGGCCGGGGCGTCGACGATCACGGTCGCGGTCACCTCGCCGGCACCGGGTTGGGCCGCCGCACGGAGATCGTCGGCGCCCTGGGGATCGGTCACGCCGACTCCGACCGGACCACCGCGTCGTTCCTGCTGGTGTCGTTGTCGGCCGGGGCCACGCCGTCCGCGTCCGCGGCCGAGGAGCTGGCGTCGGGCCGCTCGTCGGCGTCGGTCGAGCCGAGCGGGGTCACCGCCGGCTCGGAGTCGTCGACGGGGGCCACGCCGTCGGCGTCCGCCGGGGAGGAGGTGGCGTCGGGACGCTCGGCCGCGCTCGCCGCCTGCTCGCGGGCCTGGCGCAGCATGTCCGCGTCGGCGGTTCGGCCCTCACGCAACGCGATGACCTCCGACTCCAGTACGCCGATCAGCTCCGACTTGTAGCCGATGTCGTACGCCGCGCGGCGCATCGCCTGGTCGACCTGCGCCATCCGGTACCCGCGCAGGCCGGTGTCGAAACGGACCGCTCCCACGTCGGATTCGCGCAGCGGCCGGGTGCCGGGCAGCGGCACGGCCTGGGAATCCGGCTCGACCGGCACCAGGCCGGGGTCGCGGCCGCTGACCAGCACCGTCACACCGAAAACGACAGCCGCGACGGTCAACGCGACGACCAGGAGGAGCAGAAGCTGACCCATGCACTGATCGTGGCACGACGGCCGGCAGGTAGCGACCCCACCACCCCGATCACGATCGGCGCCCACGGCGCGCTGCGGTGCGGCCGATGGACCGGCTAGCGTCGGGACGCACCGACGCGGCGGCGCCGGCGCGGATCCTCAGGAGGCGGGCATGACCGGGGCGCTTCGGCTGGGTGGGCGGACGTTCGCCCCGGACGAGCTGGTGGTGATGGCGATCGTCAACCGCACACCGGACTCGTTCTTCGACCGGGGTGCCACCTTCGCCGCCGACAGCGCGCTGCGCGCGGTCGAGCGGGCGGTGCACGAGGGCGCGGCCATCATCGACATCGGCGGGGTGAAGGCCGGCCCCGGCGTCGAGGTGGACGTCGCGGAGGAGATCCGGCGCACGGTGGACACCATCGCCGCCGTCCGGGCCGCCTTCCCGGACGTGGTGATCTCCATCGACACCTGGCGGGCCGAGGTGGCGACGGAGGCGGTGGCCGCCGGGGCGGACCTGCTCAACGACACCTGGTCGGGCGCCGACCCCGCGCTGGCCCGGGTGGCGGCGCGGACCGGCGCGGGCCTGGTCTGCTCGCACGCCGGCGGGCTGGTCCCGCGGACGCGTCCGCACCGGGCCGCGTTCGACGACGTGGTCGACGACGTGGTCGCGACGGTGACCGGGCTCGCCGAGGGCGCGGTGGCGGCGGGGGTACGCCCCGACGGCATCCTCATCGACCCGGCGCACGACTTCGGCAAGAACACGCGGCACTCGCTGGAGATCACCCGTCGACTGGACGAGCTGACCGGGACGGGTTGGCCGGTGCTGGTGGCGCTCTCCAACAAGGACTTCATCGGCGAGACGTTGGACCTGCCGGTGGCCGAGCGGCTGGAGGGGACGCTCGCCGCCACTGCGGTGTCCGCATGGCTGGGTGCCCGGGTGTTCCGCGCCCACCAGGTGGCGCCCACCCGCCGGGTGCTGGACATGGTGGCCTCGATCCGCGGTGACCGTCCGCCCGCGGCGACCCGCCGGGGTCTGGCCTGACCGGTCGTCGCCGTGACCGGCCGCGAACGGTCGGCCGGGCCGGCACGATCGCCGGAGGGTACGGCGGTCAGGTCCAGCGCAGGATGTTCCGGCGGTCAGGTCCAGCGCAGGATGTTCCGGCGCCAGGCGTAGAGGATGCCGAGCGCCAGCACCGCCACGAAGACCGCCATCTCCACCACCGTGACCAGGCCGAAGCCCGGCCGGTCGAAGACCACCGCCCACGGGAAGAGGAACACCGCCTCGACCGCGAACAGCACGTACAGGTAGGCGTACACGTAGTAGCGGATCTGCATCTGCGCCCAGTCCGCGCCGACCGGGTCGAGCCCGCACTCGTAGCTGGTCCGCTTGCCGGGCGGGTCGGCCGGACGGGCGGGACGTAACACCCGGTTGGCCGCGAACGCCACTACGAAGAACAGGACGCTCGCGAGCAGGAGGAGCCCGAGCGTCGCGTACGAGCCCAGGTAACCGGTCACATGGGCAGCCTAACGCCCAAGCGGGGCGGCCGGCTCGAACACGTTACGGATTTGTTTCCGGACGGGACTAGTGCACTGGGGCAACTGTTACCGAATATTGGAATCCCACCCATGTAACCGGAGGACAGATGGCCCGCGTGAAGGTCTCGCCCGATCGCCGGGCCGCAGGGCCGCGTCCCACAGCTCTGCTGCTGACCTCGCTGACGCTCGGCCTGGCGGCGGCGCTCGCCGTGGCCCCGACGTTCGCCAGCGCGGCGGTGCCGCACGCGTACCCGGTGGCCGCCGCGGCGACCGACCCGGTGATCGAACCGGGGACGGACCCGGAGACCACACCGGCGCAGGAGCCCACCCCGACCCAGGACCCGGGAGGCGATCCGTCGCCCACCGAGCCGGCCCCGGAGACCACCGCGCCACCGCCCGAGACGACCCCGGCGGCACCGGTGACCACCGCGCCGGAGGTACCCCCGGCGCCGACGAACACCGCCCCCGCGCCGGGCGGCACGACCGGGCCGTCCACCCCCCGGCCGCCGGCCCCGCCGGCACCCCCGGGAACGCCGCCGAGCCCGCTGGGCGTGCAGGTCACCACCGAGGACATCACCCTGACCAGGGCGTACTGGAACGCGGCGAGCACGACCGCGACGCTGCGCGTCACGGTGACCAACACCGGCAGCACCGCGCAGCGGGTACGGCTCTCCTACACCGTGCCCCCCGGCCTGAGCGACGCCGGGACGAAGGGGTGCGCCGCCGTCGGCGGCGGCACCTACCGGTGCGGGGCCTGGACGGCCGGCGTGGGCGCGCGGTTCAGCAGCCTCCTGCGGCTCCAGGTGACCGGCGACGCGTGGCGGCAGATGCCGCTGAGCGGGACCGTCCGGGTCACCGCGAGCGCGCCGGGGGTGACCGGCGAGGTGACCGACAACCAGGGCTTCGCGGTGCTCTTCCCGCCCGGCCCGCCGGTCCCCGGGATCTCGCTCGATGCCGACGAGGTGGCCTTCGACATCAGCGGCGCGGCGAGCACCCTCACGGTCCAGCTCGGCAACACCGGCACGGTGGACGCCGCCGGCCGGATCGAGGTCGTCCTGCCGTCCGGGGTGGGCGTTCCGACCCCACCGGCAGGCTGCGTGGCGGTCGGGCCCACGCGCGTACGCTGCGACGCTGGCACGGTGCCGGCGGACCGGACCACCGAGCTGCGGCTGCCCGTGGAGGCGACCCCCGAGGCCCAGCGCGAGGCGCCGCTGTCCGGTGCGGTGATCGGCCAGCTCGACCCGCGCAGCGGCCCGACGCGGCAGGTGCAGATGAGCTTCCGGATCACGGCCGCCGCGGCCCTGGCCACCCCCGTGGTGTCGCCTCCCGCACCGACCGGCTCGCAGGGCGTACTCCCGGCCGGCGGGGCCGCCGGTGGCAGCGGGATGTCCTCGGTGCAGCGCACCGCGATCATCCTGATCGCGGTGTCCGTGCTGCTGGTGGTGCTGGCCCTCACGCTCGCCACCACCTCGCTGCGGCGCCGGCTGCGTGACCCGGCACCGGATCCGGGTCCGGCGCCCACGGACTGACGGGCGTCGCTCGACCCGGGATCCGGGTGATCTGGATTACGGCGTGCCGGGCGAAACGTCGCATTGCTGCGCAAATCATGGCCCATTCCGGTCCCAGTCGGCGGACCTCCGGGGAGGCTCGGGGGTCTGCTCGACGTAGGCTCTCAGATGAGGAACGACAGCGACCGGACCACCTGGGGCGGTGCGGTGCAACGTTGCGTCAAGGAGGTCCCGTGGCCGGGCAAGGCGAGGTCACCATCATGTTCAGCCGCCCGCGCGACCGCGCGCAGCGAAGCGAGGTGCAGGCACAGTGACCAAGCAGATCCGTCAACTCGACCGGGTGGTCATCCGGTTCGCCGGTGACTCCGGCGACGGCATGCAGCTGACCGGCGACCGGTTCACCTCGGAGACGGCGCAGCTCGGCAACGACATCTCCACCCTGCCAAACTTCCCCGCCGAGATCCGGGCACCCGCCGGGACACTGCCCGGCGTGTCGAGCTTCCAGGTGCACTTCGCCGACTACGACATCCTCACCCCTGGCGACGCGCCGAACGTGCTGGTGGCGATGAACCCGGCGGCGCTCAAGGCCAACCTGGCGGACCTGCCGCGCGGGGCGGACATCATCGTCAACACCGACGAGTTCACCAAGCGCAACCTCGCCAAGGTCGGCTACCAGAGCAGCCCGCTCGACGACGAGTCGCTGGCCGGCTACGTCGTGCACCCGGTGGCGCTGACCTCGATGACGGTCGGTGCGCTGGCCGCGTACCAGGTGTCCAAGAAGGACGCCGAACGCTCGAAGAACATGTTCGCGCTCGGCCTGCTCTCCTGGATGTACTCCCGGCCGTACGAGTCGACGCTGCGCTTCCTGGAGCGCAAGTTCGCGTCCCGTCCGGAGCTGGTCGCGGCGAACGTGGCCGCGTTCAAGGCCGGCTGGAACTTCGGCGAGACCACCGAGGACTTCGCGGTCCGGTACGAGGTCAAGCCGGCGAAGATGCACCCGGGCACCTACCGCAACATCACCGGCAACGCGGCGCTCTCGCTGGGCCTGGTGGCCGCCGGGGTCCGCTCCGGCCTGCCGGTGTTCCTCGGGGCGTACCCGATCACGCCGGCGTCGGACATCCTGCACGAGCTGAGCAAGCACAAGCGGTTCGGCGTGCTCACCATGCAGGCCGAGGACGAGATCGCGGCCATCGGCGCCGCTCTCGGCGCGTCGTACGGCGGGTCGCTCGGCGTGACCACCACCAGCGGCCCCGGTGTCGCGCTCAAGAGCGAGACGATCTCCCTGGCGGTGGCCCTGGAGCTGCCGCTGGTGATCGTGGACGTGCAGCGCGCCGGCCCGTCGACGGGCATGCCGACCAAGACCGAGCAGGCCGACCTCAACATGGCGCTCTACGGCCGGCACGGTGAGGCTCCGGTCGCGGTGATCGCGCCCCGGTCACCGTCGGACTGCTTCTTCGCCGCGCTGGAGGCGGCCCGGATCGCGCTCACCTACCGCACGCCGGTGATCCTGCTGTCCGACAACTACGTCGCCAACGGCTCCGAGCCGTGGCTGCTGCCGGACGTGGAGTCGCTGCCCGACCTGCGGGTCGAGTTCGCCACCAGGCCCAACGGCGACGACGGCACCACCTTCCTGCCGTACCTGCGGGACCCGGAGACCCTGGCCCGCCCGTGGGCGATCCCCGGCACGGCGGGGCTGGAGCACCGGATCGGCGGTCTGGAGAAGGCCGACAAGACCGGCGACATCTCGTACGACCCGGCGAACCACGACTTCATGGTGCGCACCCGGGCGGCCCGGATCGAGACGATCCCGGTGCCGGACCTCGAGGTGGAGGACCCGGACGGCGGCGCCCGAGTGCTGGTGCTCGGCTGGGGCTCGACGTACGGGCCGATCGGCGCGGCCTGTCGTGGCCTGCGCCAGCGCGGCCTGTCCATCGCCCAGGCGCACCTGCGGCACCTGGCCCCGATGCCGGCCAACCTCGGTGAGGTGCTGCGCTCCTACGACCGGGTGGTCATTCCGGAGATGAACCTGGGCCAGCTCGCCCACGTCATCCGGGCCCGCTACCTGGTCGACGCGATCAGCTACAACCAGGTCCGCGGCCTGCCGTTCACGGCCAACGAGCTGGAGACGACGCTGGAAGAGGTCCTGAAGAATGTCTGAGCCCGTCGCCCTCAAGCTCACCGCGAAGGACTTCAAGTCCGACCAGGAGGTGCGCTGGTGCCCCGGCTGCGGTGACTACGCGATCCTGGCGGCGATCCAGCAGTTCATGCCGGAGCTGAACATCCCCCGCGAGCGGACCGTCTTCGTCTCCGGGATCGGCTGCTCGTCGCGCTTCCCGTACTACATGAACACGTACGGCATGCACTCGATCCACGGGCGTGCCCCGGCGATCGCGACGGGCCTGTCGGTGTCCCGCCCGGACCTGTCGGTCTGGGTCGTCACCGGTGACGGCGACGCCCTCTCCATCGGCGGCAACCACCTGATCCACGCGCTGCGGCGCAACGTCAACCTCAAGATCCTGCTGTTCAACAACCGGATCTATGGTCTGACCAAGGGTCAGTACTCGCCGACCTCGGAGGTCGGAAAGATCACCAAGTCGACTCCGGTGGGCTCGGCGGACGCCCCGTTCAATCCGCTCTCGCTCGCCCTGGGCGCGGAGGCCAGCTTCGTCGGCCGGACCATCGACTCCGACCGCAAGCACCTCCAGTCGGTGCTGCGGGCCGCGGCCGAGCACCAGGGCTCGGCGTTCGTGGAGATCTACCAGAACTGCAACATCTTCAACGACGGTGCGTTCGACCAGCTCAAGGACCCGAGCACCCGGGACGACTACCTGATCCGTCTGGAGCACGGCCAGCCCATCACCTTCGGGGCCGACGGGCGCTTCTGCGTGGTGCACCCGCCCGGTGCCTTCGGCCTGGAGGTCCGGGAGACCAGCTCGGTGCGTCCGGAGGAGATCGTCGTGCACGACGCGACGGTCACCGACCCGGCGTACGCGTTCGCGCTGTCCCGGCTGCCCGGCCTGGACCTGCGCAACACGCCGATCGGGGTGTTCCGCTCGGTGGACCGGCCGTCCTACGACAGCGTGGTGCAGAGTCAGCTGGCCGCCGCGAAGGCCGAGGTCACCGAGACTCCCGAGCAGCAGCTCGCCGGCCTGCTGGGCAGCGGCGACACGTGGACGATCGTCTGACCCGTACCTTCACGACGAGAACGGCCGCCCCTGCCAACGGGGGCGGCCGCTCTCGTTGCACCGGCTACGTCAGCGCTGGGCGGCGACCGGCGTCCACAGGTTGTCGATCTCCTTCTCGGCTGCCGCGAGACTGGCCTCGTGCAGCGGGACAAGTTCGGCCATCGCCGGCACCACGGGTGCGAGGGTCAGTTCGGCGGTGATGAAACGCGGTGCCATGCCGGTCAGCGACAGGCCGTGCGGGAGCCAGGGCTCGGCGTGGTCCCAGCCGTTGCGCGGGGTGCCCTCGCCGTAGCCGCCGCCCCGGCTGGCCAGCACGATGAAGTTGCAGTGGCTGAGCAGGCCCTGCTGGCTCGTCGGGTCGTACGACAGGCCAGCCACGGTCAGGTGGTCGACCCATGACTTGACGCTGCTGGGTGCGCCGTAGTTGTAGAGCGGCAGTCCGAGCAGCACCGCGTCGGCCTGCTTCACCTCGTCGACCAGCCGCTCGCTGAGCTGCCAGGCTTCGCGCTGCGCCGGGGTGTGCTGGTCCGGCGGCGTCATCCGAGCCTGGGCGGCCACCGCATCCAGGTGCGGCAGCGGCTCGGCCCCAAGATCTCGGTAGGTCACCGTTCCGTCCGGGTGAGCCGCGCGCCAGGCGGCGGCGGCACGGGCGGTGAGCCGCCGACTGACCGAAAACTCACCCTGGATGCTCGAATCGATATGCAGCAGGTGCATCATTCCCCCTCTAAGGATCGTCTGTGCAGCATCAACTATTTATACCAGGCGGATGTTCCGTTGGCTCGGTAGACTGGCTCACATGTCGGCCCTGGCCTCAGATCCCTCGGAGCACCGCTCGGGCGCCCTGCTGGACCACCTCGCCCGGCGGATGCGGCTGCGATCCGAGTCGGTGCTGGCGCCACTGGGCCTGCGGCCACGGCATCTCGTCGCCCTCACCGTGCTGCGCGACAGTGGCGGCACCAGTCAGCAGGCGCTCGCCGGCACCCTGGAAATGGACAGCACCAACATCGTCGGGCTGCTCAACGACCTTGAGGCGAAGCACCTGGTCGAGCGTCGCCGCTCACCGGAGGACCGCCGACGACACGTCGTCGAACTCACCGAAGATGGGGCGAAACACCTCAAAGAGGCCGAATGCGCCCTCGCGGGTGCCGAGGACGAGGTCCTGGCCGCACTGGATCCCGCCGAACGGGAGACGCTCTACGAGCTGCTCCGACGGGCCGCCTCCACGACACCCTTCATCTGCACCGAGGCGCTCCGCGCCGACGTCGACAACTGCTGACGCCGCGCCGGGGCGGGAGGATCAGACCGTCGCGGTGGACTGGGGGCGGTCGTCGCGTACGTGCACCAGCATGTCGCCGGTCTCGATCACCGCACCCGCCCGGTCGGCCAGGGTGACCACCTTGCCCCGACGCACCAGGGCGATCACCAGCGACTCCAGCTCGCGCGGCGAACGGCCCACCTCGTCCCGCTCGGCCGACCGCATCGCCAACGCCATGCCCTGACCGGGGGTGAGCAGGTCCTCCACCACGTCGATCAGCGGCGGCGCCGACGTGGACAGGCCGAGCAGACGACCGGCCGTGGCCGAGGAGACGATCACGTGGTGCGCGCCGCTCTGCTTGAGCAGCGGCGCGTTCTCCGCCTCGCGGGCCGCCGCGATGATCCGGACCTGCCCGGCGGTGAGCTGCCGTACGGTCAGCGCCACGAGCACCGACGCGTCGTCACTGTCGGTCGCGATGATCACGGCCTTGGCGGTGCGGACGTGCGCCTCGTTCAGCACCGACGACCGGGTCGCCGAACCCTCGATCGCCACCAGACCGGCCGACGTGGCCTGCCGCAGGGCGGCCGCGCTGCGCTCCACCACGACGATGCGGGAGCGGTCCAGACCGTTCTCCATCAGGGCGGAGACCGCGCTGCGGCCCTTGGTCCCGTAGCCGCAGATGATGACGTGGTCCTTCACGGTTCTCCTCCACCGCGACAGGCGACGGCCGGTCCGGTACTGCTCGGTCAGGACTTCCAGGGTGGTGCCGACCAGGATGATCAGGAAGAGCACCCGGGCGGGCGTGACGAAGAGGACGTTGACCATCCGGGCCGACTGGGAGGCCGGCGTGATGTCGCCGTAGCCGGTGGTGGAGAGCGACACGACCGCGTAGTAGAAGCAGTCGAGCAGGGTCAGGCCGTCCTCGTTGACGTCACGGTAGCCGTCCCGGCCCACGTACACCGCGGCGACCACGGCGAAGACCAGGCCCAGGGCGGCGGCGAGCCGGAGGCTCAGCGCGCTCAGTGGGCCCCGGCGCTGCGCGGGAAAATGGATCACCGTCGAACCTGCTCCCCCGCCGTCGCCTGCACGAGCACAACATAGCGGGTACGCCGCACACCGCACGTCCGGGCCGGCATCGACGACCCGCACCGCGTGCGCCACCGGGCAGCACGAACCCGCAGGGGTCGGTCCGGAACGCCCGAGACGGGCATGATGGGGGTGGTTCCCCGACGACGACCGCGAAAGGGAGGCCGGCATGTCGTTGCTGCGACGAGTCATCGGCGGAGTGCTCCGCCGACTGCGCCAGAGCCAGGGCCGCACGCTGCGTGAGGTGGCCGCCGCCGCCGGGGTCTCCGTGCCCTACCTGTCCGAGGTCGAGCGGGGCCGCAAGGAGGCCTCCTCGGAGGTGCTCGCGGCGATCTGCCGGGCGCTCGGCATCCGCCTCTCCGACCTGCTGGAGGAGGCCCGCGACGACCTGCGCCGCGTCGAGCCGCGCATCCCGAGCACACCCCGGGCCACGCTGACCCACCGCGAGCGGGTCGAAGCGACCCACCGCGCCACCGCCCAGCGCACCCTGCGTACGAACAGGCCGATCATGGAGCGGGGGCACGGCGCGACCGGGCCGACCCTCCGCGTCGGGACGACGGCCTCCGCTGGCGGCTCACGCCCCGGTCCGCGTACCACCGGCCTGATGGCCTGCGCGCGGGCCCGGGCGGGCGCGCGGGCGGTGACCGTCGCGTAGGCCGCGCGGGTTCTGCCGTCGGCGAATCTGCCGGCGGCAGATTCGCTGGGCCGACCGCGGCCGGCGGGCGACGCTTGTGGGGCCGGTCCACCGGGCGGTCCCGCCGCCCACCGGCGCGGCGAGAGGCGGCGGCACATGATCGGATACGGCGTAAGGATGCTGGACGGCGGGCAGCCGTCCTTCGGCGACCAGGTGTTCGAGCGGCTGCTGCGGGAGCGGATCGTCTTCCTCGGCACCGAGGTGACCGAGGAGTCGGCCAACCAGATCTGCGCGCAGATCCTGCTGCTCGCCGCCGAGGACGCCGACCGGGACATCTACCTCTACATCAACTCGCCGGGCGGCTCGGTGAGCGCGGGGATGGCCGTCTACGACACCATGCGCTACGTCCGCAACGACGTGGCCACGCTGGCGCTCGGGTTCGCCGGCTCGATGGGGCAGTTCCTGCTGTGCGCGGGCGCGGCCGGCAAGCGGTTCGCGCTGCCGCACTCGCGGATCATGATGCACCAGCCGTCCGGCGGGATGGGGGGCACCGCCTCGGACATCACCATCCAGGCCGAGAACATGCTGCACGTGAAGCGGACCATGCAGGAGCTGATCGCGAAGCACAGTGGACGAACCCTCGACGAGATCCAGCGCGACTGGGACCGGGACCGCTGGTTCACCGCCGAGCAGGCCCGGGAGTACGGCCTCATCGACCAGGTGCTCGCCCGGGCCGAACAGCTACCGGCGGTCTGACCCGGCCGTTCGCCGGAGGCGGCACGTCGGTCCGGGGCAAAATTTGTGGCGGCGGACCGTTAGGGTCGCCTCCATGCGTCGATTGATCCCTGTCCTGTCGATTGCCCTGGCCGCTCTCGTAGCCGGCTGTGGCACCACCTCGGGCGACTCCGCATCGAGCACCCCGAACGCGACACCGTCCAAGCTCGACCCGGTCGCCGCCATCCAGCAGGCGATGAACCGCAGCTTCTCCGGCACGCTCACGATGGACGCCACGGTCAAGGCCGGCGCCAGGGCGCTCACCCTCAACGGCAAGATGGATCCCGTCGCCAAGGTCCTCCAGGTCACCGGCGAGACGCCCGAGCCGATGGAGGCCCGGCTGATCGGCGACACCGCCTACATCAAGATGGAATCGCCCGACGGCGGCAAGCCGTGGAAGAAGCTCGACCTCACCAAGCTCAAGCCGGGCAGCTCGCTGCGGCAGTCCTTCGACCTGAAGTCGCAGACCGGCATCGTCGGCGGCATCGTCTCCGCCGAGGAGACCGGCGGCGGCCGCTACACCGGCACCGCCGACCTCGACAAGGCGGCCGCCGCCGCCGGCACCGACGGCGGGATGCGGGAGGGCCTCGAGTCGTCCGCGAAGCTCGCCAAGGACCCGAAGGCGATCCCGTTCGAGGCCACCGTCGACGCCGAGGGCCGCCTCACCGCACTCTCCTACACCGTCGCCACGAAGAGCCTCGGTGACCTCGTCACCGACATGCGGATGAGCGGCTTCGGCGAGACCATCACCGTGACCGCCCCGCCCGCCAAGGACACCGAGGCGGCCGAGGAGGAGATGTACAAGTACTTCTGACCCACGTCGCCACGCCCGGCAGACCGGCGGTGATCGGTGATCAAGGCTGCGACCTGGTGCCCCGGCAGGATTCGAACCTGCGACACCGGTTCAGGAAGGAGCTAGCGCCCCGTGCTCCGCATAGCGTCCCATCACTACGTACGTCGAACTGCTCCAGGCTGACGCGCCTGAAGATTCCGTGCATGTTCTGGATCTTGCGGTGGCCTGACCACTCGCTTTCGAGCTCTTGAGGATCCGGGCCTGGCCAGCCGGCGGGACACGAGCTGGACGCCAGAACTGATATCGGCGCTGTCGCTTGGCCCGGCTGCGTTGCCATTGGCGGCGTGCAGGACCGAGGTCGTCGCGGCGCTCAGGACGAATTCCCGCTGGGCGATTCCGAGCGTTCAGAGGCACCCAGCGAACTCCGCAGCCTTCTACCGCCGAGAGTATCAGCTCCATAAGGCTTCGAGCCGTTCCGCGAGATATGCCGATCGGTGCATCAGGGCAGAATATTTCGGGCCCGGATTCAGTCTGCGCGACTTGATCTCCAATGCTTGCGCCAAGGCTCCGCATCGGATAGCGTCGATCGCAAGGTTCCTTCACGGAGGGTGGACTCGATGAATTTTCTTTCCAGGGCCAGGGTCGGGCTTTCTGTTGCAACACCAGCCCTGCTGATGGCCACAACGGCTGCCGTAGTTGGTGGCGTAGCAACGCCGGCATCCGCCTCATGCAGCCACGCCCGTTCGGACAAAGGGTCTAGACTTCTCACCCAAATTGGAAGTGACGTCGCTTACCGCACGGGACCCCATACGTCGTGCGGCTTGAATGGCCGGTCAGGCAACGGCACGATCTGGAATGCACTGTGTTACACGACTGGAGACACCGTAACAGTTTCCGGTGGTAGCACCTCCACTTGGTCATATGTGTCAATGTGGGGCTTCGGCGACACCGAGTACGGTTGGATGTCAGACGCGTACCTCAGCAATGGCGGCGCCACCAATCGCTGTTAGTCAAGTCGTCCTCGAACCGTGCCACTGGGGGGATTCATAGAATCGTTCCAGGCCGCAGAGATTGTCTTGGACTCAGAATCGACGCTTGGGATCCCGGATACCGGTGGCCCGACCCCTGATGCCCATCGTCGCCGCTGCAGCCGGCGCCACCAGCCCAGGTGAGGGTGCTGCAGCAACCTCGACGCTCCGCCTCTCATCCCGTCTGCCGGCGGCCCGCCCTCCTAGGGAGCGGGCCGCCGCTCGGCCCGCCACGTCACGACGGACTTGACGGCTCGTACGGACGCCGGCGGGTCGGGCGGTGGCCTGCTCGGCTCGCCTGGGTCGACGGCGGGCGGGATGACTCCCACCGCCACATCCACGGACCGCAAGCCGCCGATGGCCGCGGCCATCCTGGAGCCGGAGCGCCCCCGCCGGAGGCGTTTTGCGACAGAGCACCGGACAGCACCGGCTCGGCCAGATCTGGGCGCCTCAACCGACGTAGCAGGCTCCGCGTTCCTCGCCGAGTCGGGAGCCGTCGAAGCGCAACCATCCGCTGTTGTGCACATGGCCGGGCAGGTGGTTGACCTCTTCGGCTTGGTCGAGCGCCCGCCGGCATCCGCCGAGGTCGCCGAGGCCCGCGAGAGGTCGACAGCGCACTGTCACCGTTCTGCGCCAGGCCGGCGGCAACGTCCAGCATCGGTGCGGCGTGCCGAAGGGTGCGCTGCCGCCGAGCGAGCGTCACGGTGAGCGATGGAGTTCGACGCGCGGTCATGCCGATGAGCGTGCTTCACCAGCTGTTGACTCGGACCGCGACGTGAGGGCTCCGAGGTATCTGCCACCGCATCTCTGTACCTCCTCGATCGAGACGGGGTGGTGGAACTGGCCTGTTCAGGTCGCGTCTTCTGGATCTTGGCGGGTGGGATCGAAGGTGAGGTTGAGTAGTTCCAGGCCGGTGACCGGCTGGAAGCCGATGTCGGTGTAGAGCGTCAGAGCGGGGGTGTTGTGGGTCTCGGTTTGGAGTGAAATGCGATGCGCGCCAGCGGCACGGGCGTTGTGGATGACGTGCTGGAGCAGGGCGTTCGCGATACCGCTGCGGCGGTGGTGCGGGGCCACGTAGAGGTCGCGGATCGACCATGAGGTGCCCAGCATGAGCGATGCCGGCATGATCGTGACCGTGATGAAGCCGCAGACGTGATCAGATCGGGTGGCGGCAGCGGCGGAGAGCCGGTGTTGTGCGAGTTGGTCGTGCAGCCAGGAGCGGGTGATCTCTGGGGTTGACGGTTGGCCGTAGTGCGCCCGGTAGTCGTCGAACAGAGCAGCTACCTGATCGAACGCCGGATGGGCAGAGGCTATCGGCACGACCGTCGTCGTCATGCCGCAAGTGTGGCCGACCGTCAATCCAGAGTGTCCGTTGGCACCGGACCACGTCAGCGAGCGCCCGTCGATACGGTCGATTGTGGCCGTGAACCTTCGAGTAGGCCGCTATTCTCGGCCGATCCAGGTGGCGACGCACGCCTCGTTGCCCTCGGCGTCGGCCAGGACCCACCACTTCGGTGCGTGCGTATCAGAGACCAGCTGGCCGCCCGCAGCCAATGCGGCGGCGATGCGGGCGTCGGCCTGATCATGCGGGACGGCGATATCAAGGTGCATGCGGTTGCGTTGTGGGCGCCGGGCGTCCATTGGCTGCAACCCGAAGCCCGGACCCCGGCGCACCGGGTCGGCCAGATAGTCGTCATCGACGTGGCGGTAGCCCAGCAGCGTCCGCCAGAACGGCAGCACGTCCGCGCCGACGAGGGCGTCGAGGGTGACGTTGACGAGCTGCACGGCGTCGGGTCGGCGGGGATGTCCAGTTCCCTGGCGGCAGCCGAGATTCGCCGGGCCAGCGCAACGTCGCGCGACAACAGGGACACCGTGACGCCGGCATGACGCAGATCGACGTTGACGTACTGCTGCTCCGCGCCACCGACGAGGCGGCCGACCTCATCGACGAGCGCTATGCCCTTGGCCAGCGAGCCGGTGCGGAAATACGCCGAGACCACGTGGTAGAGGCAGCGTCAGTCCTCGACACCGCCGGCCGCGTGGAACTGCCCGGCCGTGATCTGCACCGTCATGCCGGCGAACCTAGCATCGGCCGCGCGACGGAGCGCACCGTGGCTCTCGCACTCACTGGTCGGCGGTGCACTCTCATGCCGCGATCCGGGCGCGTTTGGGCGCCCTTACATCGAGCCAACGTCCGATGCCCCGGCCGAGCGGCCGGGGCATCCTTGATCGTCTACTCGAACCCGAAACCAGCTTCCACGATCAGTGACTGACCAGTCGCGTTTCGCGTTTGCAGTTCTGTGACGTGCCCCCGGCAGGATTCGAACCTGCGACACACGGTTTAGGAAGGCGACTGAGGCAGCGTGCCGGAAAGCGCCATGAGCTGGGCGCCTGGCCAACGCATTCGCCGTGTGCATCAAGATCATTGCACTTACTCTGCACACTGAGCACCAACGCTCAACGGACAGGACCCTCGCCGAATCGGCCACCGCTGATAACGGTGTCAGTCTCGATCTCGACAGCCGTCCACACATGGGAGCAGAAGTTGTCGACTGCAACACCTCCATCGTCCAGGAGGGCGACAGCCAGCGCCACCAGATCCCTCCGGCGCGAGAGTCGGTAGTTGATCTGCACGGCCCACTCAGGCCGCTGACCGACGGCCTGTTCAAGGTTCGCCATGTCCTCCGGCTCCCAGTCCTGGTACAGGCCGCTCGCCACATCCATCAGCCAGATAAACAGCCGAGTGTCTGTAGCCCAGCCGCCATGCCCCGCTACCGCCAGCTCGTCGAGAAGTCGGACGGCCTCGGACCGTGGTACAGCAGGGAACACGAAGGCGTTCTCACTCATCCCGCCAAGGTACAGAACGTCAGTTTGACCGCTTGGGACACCGGCTACTGGCACGTGGCTGGCACGGCTGCACGGTGGGCGCGCGGTTGTCCGGCGACGTGCGCTTACCGCCCCCGGCCTTTCGGGCTGGGGGCGGCTTGCCGTGTCGCCAGCTCTCCGTGCGCCTTGACCACGATTCCCGGTGGCAAGCCGCGCAGCGGCGCGGCAGCGATCGCCCCCGCCCCGACGGTGGTCCGGTGCCCGCGATCGTCCGGCCTCGCTTGGCACTCAACCTCTCGGCAACACTTCGGCCGCCCGTACCCTACGTCTGTGCGAGTCCACCAGTACGCGTACTTCGCCCTGCGCTCCGAACGGCTCAGCGCCCAGGAGATGACGGCCCGCGTAGGGCTGGAACCGGACCGCGTCATGGTGCGGGGCAGTCGTATGCCTGAGATACCCATCCCACGTGCACATGGCTGGGAGGTCACCTGCCCCCTCTCGGCAAGTCCCCTCGACGAGCAGGGTCTCCTGGCTCCTTGAACGACTCGCGCCCTACCAGGACCGCATCAGGGCGCTGGTCGTCGACCTGGATCGTCTTGAACATGGCTCCACCGCCTGCCTGCATCTCGTTCGACATCTCGCGGCCGAGGAGCCTGCGGCTACTTCAGCATCGACTACAGCGATGCCAAACCACGGTGGGCCTGGGCTTGGATGGCACCTCGGCCAACCCGTGTTGACCTTCCTCGCCGAGACCGGAGCCGCTCTCGATGTAGACGAGTACGAACTGAGCAGTTGAGCTGAGAGCATGCCCGCCGTGCCGGCCGATGCCGGCCGGAGGCCGCCAGCAGGCCGAGTGCGGCGGGCGGGCCGCGCTTGCGCGGCCCCTTGATAAGGCGTCCGTGCCGTTGTCGGCGCTGGCAGAGGCCGCGGTGGTGCGTCCGGCGTTGGACACCCTCGGGTTGACGTTGGACGGGCGGCCGGCGGCGGCGTCGACGACCAGGCGGCGGCGCTCGGTCTTCTACAACGTCCTTCAGTACGCCGTCGAGCTGGAGCTGTTGGACTTCAACCCGGTCGACAAGCTGCGGGTGCGGTCGAGTCGGCGGAAGGTGGCCGGCGAGGTGGATCGGCGCGTGGTGGTGAACATTCGGCAGGCGCGGGAGCTGTTGGTCGGGGTTACGTAAGTCGGCCAGCGCGGGAAGAACGGCCGGCGCGGTGAGCGCCTGGTCGCCTTCTACGCCTGCCTGTACTTCGCGGCGTTGCGGCCGAGTGAGGCGATGGGTCTGCGGGAGCGGGACTGCCACCTTCCCGAGAAGGGCTGGGGCCTGTTGACGGTGGAGAAGTCTCGGCCGGCGGCGGGTAAGCGCTACACCGACAGCGGCGAGGTGCACGACGATCGCGGACTCAAGCACCGGGGCGACACCGAAGCGCGGGAGGCGCCGATCCGCCGGAGCTGGTGGCAATCCTGCGGGCGCACATCGACCGGTTCGGCGTGGCCGCCGACGGGCGGCTGTTCCGCAGTGACCGGGGCAACGTGGTGGCGTCGTCGACGTACTCCCGGATCTGGGAGGAGGCGCGGACGTTGAGCCTGACCCCGGACCGGGTGGCCTCTCCCCTGGCCGGGCGGCCCTACGACCTGCGGCATGCCGGGGTGTCGCTCTGGCTCAACGCCGGGCTGCCGGCGCCCGAGGTCGCGCAGCGGGCCGGGCACTCCGTCGATGTCCTGCTTAAGGTGTACGCGAAGTGCCTCGACGGGGACCGAAGTCGTATGAACGAGCGGATCGAAGCGGCGCTGTGTCGATGACTCGGCTTGCTAGACGTCGATACGGTGACTCTTTGTGACAGCAGCCAGTGACAACCCGCCTCCTGCAACAGAAGATGACGCCGAACTGGATGACCTCGCGGATCCGCTTGCTACCTGGGCAAGAGCAAGCGCCCTGTTGCTGGGTATTGCTGGCGGAGGCTTCGGCTGCTACGCCGTCTTCGCCTCGGACAACCAAGCCGGTACGGCGTTCCTGCTTGTCGCCAGCGTCGTGCTGCTCCTACTCGGCCTGCAAGGTACGCCGCTACGCAGCCTGGGGGGTGGCGACTATCAGATTCAACTGGCCCGGCTTCGACTCCGTGCTGTACGGGCGATCGACAAGGCCGCGCGGCAGGAATCCCCTGAAGTTGCGGCGGCGGTCGCCGATGCTGTCGGATCGATCGATCCTGGTGTCGCCATCAGCCGTCCACCTTCGCTCCTTTACTCCCAAGCAGTAGGGCAGGCGATCGGACGAGTAGGCGGGTCGATCGACCCAACGCATCAGGACGGGCCTGGAGACCGTGGCGTAGATGCCCGCGTTCATCTTGGAAGCGGCAAGGTAAATGTCCAGGTCAAGTACCGAAGCCGAGGCGCGCTCGGTCTTCGTGACATCGCAACGGCATCTGCCAAGATGCGCGCTAGTGGTTTCGACGGCGGCCATCTCATCGTCACCAACGCTCCGCTCTCCGAGGAGGCTCGTCAGCACAACTCGGAGGCGCAACCAGAGCTAGGAGGCGTGGAGGTCATCACATGGAACGATGAGCGGGACGATGGCCTCCTCGCCCGCGCTTTGGCTCGCAACGCCCGCTGAGATACCAGGCACGAGGGGCCGTGGCTGACGCCACGGCCCCTCTCGTTTGCAGGGCTGCTGGCCTGCCCAAAGAGCCCTGCAAGAGAGCCCAAGATCATTGCACGTACTCTGCACGGACGGCTGCAACCGGCGGCCCAGGGTGGCATTCAGCTGCACAGGTCGAGCGATCGACGCAGAGGCGTATCCGCAGCTCAGTGGCCGTTTGGCTGATCTTCGAGGTGCCCCCGGCAGGATTCGAACCTGCGACACACGGTTTAGGAAACCGATGCTCTATCCCCTGAGCTACGAGGGCGCGAGCGCCTAGTCTAGCGACCGGGGGTTCACCTGGGGTGGCAGGGAGTGGCCCACGTTCGCCTGCGTTCCCCGGACCGCCGTTCTCCCAGCCCAGGGCCACATCTCAAGCACACGAACCCAGGCTTGCGGGCCGGCGGCCTGCTTCGGTGACCCGCGTTGGCACCGGTTCACCCGGGGTGGCATCCGCTGGAGGAGTCTCGCGATGCCGTGGCGAGCGCATGAAACGCCGAACGGCGGCCCGCTGAACCAGTCGGGCCGCCGTTCACAGAGTCTGGATCAGAGCGGGCGGATGTTCTCCGCCTGCGGGCCCTTCTGGCCCTGCGTGATGTCGAACTCCACCTTCTGGTTCTCGTCGAGGCTGCGGAAGCCGCTCGCCGAGATCGCGGAGAAGTGGGCGAAGACGTCTGCGCCGCCATCGTCCGGGCTGATGAATCCGAAGCCCTTGTCGGCGTTGAACCACTTCACGGTGCCTGTAGTCATGTCTGCTCCTTCGCAGGCTGTTAGGGACCGCACTGTGCGGACCCCTACGCCGCCGCGTTGATCACCCGCGCCGAAACGACACGAAAAACGAAAGGCGCCTGGATGGGTCTCAGATGCCCCATCAGGCGCCGGAAAACGTCTACGGAAATCAAAACTGCAACTCGACTACCGTAGCATATCACCGGCCGTCGATCCCGTGGCGGCGAGTGGACCGACCCCCGGCACGGTCATCCACAAACGCCAGCGCTCGGCGCGCCCGACCGCCTCGCCCGCGGCGAAGGACTTCGGAGGGGATCCCGCAGGGTCCCGAGCCGGGCTGGCCGATCAGTACCCGGGACCACGGGCACCACGCGGCCGCGGTCGTGCGACTCATCCGGATCGGGACCATCGCCGAGACGGGGGTCCCGCTGGCCCCGGGTCAGCGAACTCCTCGACGCCGACCCGGACACGTCATCCCTCGCCTCAGGCCACAGCCCCGCCGCCAGCCGAGACTCCCCCGCTCGGGCAACAAAAAACCTGTACCCAGTCTCCTAGACTTTCTGGATCGGCTCGTTTAAGGTTGCTCCTGTTGATGGATGAGCACGTGAAGACGAAGACGGGCTGACCGGCTGCGATGTCGCGACGGTCAGAGGTGGGGATCGGTGCAGGTGGCCGCTCCCGCCAGAACGGCGGTAGAGGTATGCAAGCCCCTGATTCGCATGATGGGGCGCCGCAGGTGGGGCCGAGGCACGTTCAGGGCTCCAGCTGACAGTTCGCGCGCGTGTGGAGCCATGACGTTGCGTGGGGCTCTCACGCCAACTGACAGTTCGGCAAGTAGAAGCAGAGGAAAGGGAAGGTTCTACACCGTTGGATCGCCCGCTACCGGTCGCTGTTGGG
The DNA here is from genome assembly GCF_040607375.1 of Micromonospora sp. NPDC005298. Taxonomy (NCBI): domain Bacteria; kingdom Bacillati; phylum Actinomycetota; class Actinomycetes; order Micromonosporales; family Micromonosporaceae; genus Micromonospora; species Micromonospora sp. NPDC005298. The sequence continues at coordinate 870,337 of NZ_JBEXGP010000001.1, read as the reverse complement.
GCCGGGCGGACACCGCAGTTTCCATCGAACGAGAGGTGGTCTCCGGTCACGCTTACGCGATCCTCGCACCTGAAGCCTGCACGAATGGCTGGTGTGGACAGGACAAGCCGACGCGTCTGTCGGTAGATGGTGTTCAAGACCCGTAACCCTGGGCCCCGGCGCGTGAGCGCCGGGGCCCTCGACGTGGAGGTGACATGGGCCGAGGTCCCGATGACATGTTCGGCGACGAGGATTTTCCCGCGTACACGATTGGTCGGGCCGCGGAGATCGTCGGTACCACGCAGGAGTTCCTGCGCAGGTTGGACGAGGCGAAGCTGATCGATCCATACCGTTCGTCCGGCGGGCACCGCCGCTACTCCCGCTATCAGCTGCGGCTGGCCGCGAGGGTCCGGGAGATGGTGGACCAAGGTACGGCGCTGGAGGCCGCGTGCCGGATCATCATCCTCGAGGACCAGCTCGAGGAGGCCCTGCGGCAGAACCGGCACCGCCAGTGACCGCCTTGCGCTCGAGGTGAGTTGTCGCGAGCCACGGCGGACCCGCCGCACCTCGGTGCTGAGCGCGGCGACGGCCTGTCCCCTCCTTCCCGCACACCGCCGGAGGTCGCCGATCGGGGTGTGCGGCCGGATCGGCCATCCCCTGCGCGGGCACCTGCGCAGGCAGGCTCCTTGCTAGGCTTGCCGCCGACGAGTGAACGGGGCGGCCTTCGCCCTGCCTGCCCACCTCCGACGGCGCGGGACGTCGACCTCGGGCACGGGCCCACACCGTCGAGCGTCAGGCATCAACGGCCCGTCGCCACCACGGACCACAGCTACGTAGACGTTGCATGGAGCCACTCTTGACTGCCGATCTGAGCAAGACCATCGTCGTGTGCGTACCCTTCGCGGGCGCCGGTGTTTCGTTCTTCCACCCGTGGCGCGAGCTCGCCGGTCGCACGCTGGAGATCCTTCCGCTGCAACTGCCGGGCCGGGAACGCCGGATCGACGAGGAGCCCCTGCGGGACGCCCGCGCCGCCACGGAGAGCCTGCTGACCGACCTGCTTGATGTGGTGACGGCACCGGCGCGGGTGGCGGTGTTCGGGCACAGCCTGGGCGCGGTCCTCGCGTACGAGCTGGCGCACCGGCTCACCGGGCTCCCCGGGTTCGACGTGCGGCACCTGTTCGTCAGCGGGTCGCCGCAGCCGTCGGTGCAGCGGTCCCGCCGGATCACCGGGCTGCCGGACGACGACTTCCTGCCCGGGGTCGCCGAGTTCGCCGGTTTCGACCACGAGGCGCTGGACGATCCCGAGGTGCGTGAGCTGGTGCTGCCGACCCTGCGGGCGGACGTGGAGATGCACGAGAACTACCTGCCCAGCACCACCGAACCCCTGCCGGTGCCGATCACGTCGCTGCGGGGGGTCGAGGACAGCCTGGTGAGCGCCGACGATGCGGCCGGTTGGTCCAAGGCGACCGACCGGACCTTCACGTACCACGAGGTTCCGGGCGGCCACATGTACCTCGTCGACGCCGCACCCCGGGTCGTCCAACTCTTCACGTCGACCCTTGACTGAGCCGAGCCGCGGCCGCCTGGAGGGCAAGGTCGTCCTGGTCACCGGCGCCGCCCGCGGCCTCGGCAGGGCCACCGCCGTGGCCTGCGCGCAGAACGCGGCGGACCTGGTCCTGCTCGACGCCTGCGCGGACCTGCCCGGGGTTCCGTACCCGCTCGGGACCGCCAGCCAGCTCGCCCACACCGCGTCGCTGTGCGGCCAGGCCGGTGCCGCCGTGCTGCCGGTTACCGCCGACGTACGCGACATGGCCGCACTGAGGGCGGCGATCGAGCGCGCCGTCGACCGTTTCGGCCGGATCGACGTGGTGGTCAACAACGCCGGCATCGCGGCGCCCTCCGGCAAGCCGATCCACGAGATCGACGAGGACGAGTGGGCCCTCATGATCGACGTGGACCTGACCGGCGTGTGGCGGATGATCCGGTTGGTGGGTGCGCAGATGTGCGCCCGCCGGTCCGGCAGCATCATCAACATCGCCTCCACGGCCGGCCTGGTCGGCTACCGCAACTTCGCCGGCTACGTCGCCGCGAAGCACGGCGTCATCGGGTTGACCAGGGCTGCCGCGCTCGACTACGCGCCGATGAAGGTGCGGGTCAACAGCATCTGCCCCGGCTCGGTGCGGGACACCCCGGAGGTCGAGGGCCGGATGCTCGCGGAGATCGCCAGGTCGCTCGACGTGCCCGTCGCGGACCACGAACAGACATTCGTCGGCGCCCAACCGATGAACGCGCTGATCGAGCCCGAGGACGTCGCCGCGGCGGTGGTGTTCCTGGCCAGCGACGAGTCCCGTCAGGTCACCGGGTCCGTACTGACCGTGGACGGCGGCTTCTCCGTCCGTTGACCACACCGAGGAGAGCAGTGGTGTCAGGCCTGTCGTGTCACGCCGTACGGGTCCGGTTGGCCGCGCCAGCCGATCCGTCCTCTGTCGCGGCCCAGCTGTCCGCTGTGGGCGACGTGCCGCTGTGGGTGCAGGAGTGCCCGTTCCCCGCCGCGCACCCGGCATCGGTCCGGCTCCGCGAGCGGGAGCTGGCGCGACCGGTCGCCGGGGCGCGCGCCGTCCTGCTCCGCTACTCCGACGGGGTGGGCGACCTGCTGGTGCTGGCCGACCGGGAGCGGCTCGGGGTCTCCGCGCTGCGCGACCTGGCCGCCGTCGTGCGGGGCGTCGCGCCGGCCGCTGCCGACGAGCCGGCGGCCGGCGGCACCCACGTCGGCCCGACGTCGGTAAGCGCCGGCCCACCGCCCAGTTGGGGAATGGGCGACGGAGACGGTACGGGTGACGGGACGGTGTGCCGTACGGTTCCCGCCGACGAGGCCGGCACCCCGGCCAGCTGGCTCGCCGCACTGGCCGTCACCCTGGACGGGTACCGGGGCCACGACGCCACCGGACAGGTGCTGATCGGTGTTGGCGCCACCGCGCTTCAGGTGCGGCTGGAGGGGACGCTCGGCGACCTGCGGAGCCGGCCAGCGAGCGGACCGGTCGCCGCCACGCTCGACACGGCGGCGCTCGTCGCGGCGGTCGGCGACGAGTACCGGCCCGGACGCCTAGCCGGAGTCGCCGTGGCGGTCACCGTCCAGTCCACTCCGGACGGCGGCGTCGAGGTGCGCTGCGACCACTCCCTGCGGGACGTGTCACCGCCGCAGGCCGCCCAGTTCGTCGACAGTCTCCGGCACGTACACCGGCAGGTGCTGACGCGTCCCGAGCTGCCCGCCACGGAGGTGGACCTCCTCGATCCGGACGCGTCGACCCGGGTGGTGGCCCTCGGCCGCCCCACGCCAGCGCTGGTCACCACCCCACGCCCGGTGCACGAGGCGTTCGGCCTGGTGGCGGCCGCCCATCCGGAGGCCGTCGCGCTCACCGACGACGGGGACTCGCTGACCTACCGGCAGCTCGACGAGCGGTCCACCAGCATGGCGTACGGGCTGCGGCTCGCCGGCGTCCGACGGGGAGACCGCGTCGGCGTCTGCCTGGAGCGTGGGGCCGAACTGGTCTGCACCCTGCTCGCCGTCCTCAAGGCCGGCGCCACCTACGTGCCGGCCGACCCGGCGTACCCGTCCGAACGGCTGGCGCACACCGCCCGGGACGCCGGGGTCCGGCTCGTCGTCACCCGGCTCGACGGGTTCCCGGCGGTCGTACCCGTGGTCCGGCCGGCCGACCTGGTGGCCACGCCCGACGACGAGCCGCTCCCCTCGGTCGGTCCGGACGACCCCGCGTACGTCATCTACACCTCCGGATCCACCGGCCGCCCCAAGGGCGTCGTGGTGCCGCACCGCAACGTCGTCGCCCTGGTCGACGCCACCCGCGACGAGTACGGCCTCGGCCCGACCGACGTGTGGACCCTCTTCCACTCCAGCGCCTTCGACTTCTCCGTCTGGGAGATGTGGGGCTGCCTGCTGACCGGTGGGCGGCTGGTGGTGGTGCCGTTCTTCGTGTCCCGGGAGCCGGAACGGTTCCGGGACCTGCTGGTGGCCGAGCGGGTGAGCGTGCTCAGTCAGACGCCGTCGGCGTTCGCCCAACTCCTCGACGTGCCGCACGACGAGGTGGTGGCCCGGTTGGTGGTGTTCGGCGGCGAACCGCTCGACACCCGGATGCTGCTGCGCTGGCTGGACCGGCACCCCGAGTCCGCCTGCCGGCTGGTGAACATGTTCGGCATCACCGAGACCACGGTCCACGTCACCGCGCAGACCCTGGACCGGGGGCACGCCCTGTCGGCGTCCAGGTCCGTCGGGCCGGCGCTGCCCGGCTGGCACCTGTACGTGCTGGACGCCGCCGGCCGGCCCGCGCCGGTGGGCGTACCCGGGGAGATCTGCGTCGGCGGTGTCGGTGTCGCGGCCGGGTACCTCGACCAGCCGGAGCTGACCGATGAGCGTTTCGTGCCGGACCCGTACGCCGAGGGCCGGATGTACCGCAGCGGCGACCTGGGCCGGCTCCGGCCGGACGGCGCCCTGGAGCACCTGGGCCGGATCGACAGCCAGGTGAAGGTGCGCGGGTTCCGGATCGAACTGGACGAGATCCGGTCCGTGCTGCTGGAGGACGCGCGGGTGCGGGCGGCGGCAGTGGTGGTCAGCCGGGACGACGCCGCCGATGCCGCCACCGCGCGGCTGCACGCGTACGTGGTGACGGAGGCGGACCCCGCCGAGGTCCGGCGTCGGGCCGCGACCGTGCTCCCGGACTACATGCTGCCGGCCACCGTCACCGTCGTACCGGCGTTGCCGCTGACCCCGAACGGCAAGCTCGACGCCGACCGGCTCCCCCCGCCGGCCCAGCCCGCCCCGGTGGCCGCCGCCGTGCCGGCCCCGCCGACGCAGTCCGCCGCCGGCCCGGACGACCTGGCCACCGTGCTGCGGACGGTCTGGAGCGAGGTGCTCGGGGTGGCCGTGGGTGACGACGACGACTTCTTCGAACTCGGCGGGAACTCGCTGCTGGCGGTGCGGATCAGCGCCGCGATGCGGACCCGGGGGATGACGCCGGTGCCGCTGCGTCAGCTCTACCGCCACCCCAGCATCCGCCGGCTCGTCGGTCACCTCGACGCGCAGCCCGCCGGCCGCTAGGCCCGGCCCCGGGCGCGGTGCGGACGGGCCGACCGCCCCCGGGGGACCTGGTGCGATGTCCTCAGTCGACCGGCCGCGCGTCGGCCACCAGGACCGTGACGTTGTCCCGGCTGCCCGCCGCGATCGCCGCCCGTACCAGCGCCGCGGCGCACTCGTACGGCTCCTCGACGGTGCTCATCAGGTGCGCGATGGTCTCGTCGTCCACCTCGTCGGTCAGGCCGTCGCTGCACAGCATGAACCGGTCGCCTTGCAGGTGGGACAGCACGGTGATGGTCGGATCGACAGGTGTCCCCTGGAGGGCGCAGGTGACCAGTGCCCGGTGCGGGTGGGTGCGCGCCTGCTCGGGCCGGATCACCCCCTGGTCGACGAGCGCCTGCACGTACGTGTCGTCCCGGGTGAGCTGGTGCAGACGCCCCTCGCGCAGCAGGTAGCACCGCGAGTCACCGACGTGTCCGACGACCATGCGGCTGCCGGCGGCGAGCAGGGCCGTCATCGTCGTACCCATGCCCTGACGCTCGGTCGACCCGGCCGCCGCCGCCCCGATGGCGTCGTTGGCCCGGTTGAAGGCGGCGTGCAGCGCCGCGACCGGATCGTTGTCGCCGAGGCGCTCCATCGGCTCCAGGGCGCGGACGGCGAGATCGCTGGCGACCTCGCCGTCCGGCATCCCACCCATGCCGTCCGCGACCACCGCGAGCCGCCGCCCGGCGATCGCGACGTCCTCGTTGTTGGTCCGGTACGGCCCGGTGTCGCTCACCACCGCGCTGACGAGCGTCAGAGCCACGTCCGTGTCCTTCCTCGTGTCGTCGATCGGCCGGCGGGCTGGTCAGGCCCCGCCGGGGCCGGTCTGCGCCACGTCGAGCGCCGCCTGCTCCAGCCGCTGCCGTACCTCGGGGGACAACCGGGGTGACAGGGCCGCGCCCAGCGACCGTGGGGTCGGGTGTTCGAAGATCGTGCGTACGGAGACCCGCTGGCCGAGCAGCTCACCGACGGTCGTGGCGAGTTGCATCGCCAGCAGCGAGTAGCCGCCCGCGGCGAAGAAGTCGTCGTCGTCGGTGAGGTCGTCGCGTTCCAGCAGCTCGGCGAAGATCGCCCCCAGCAGGTCCACGAGCGGGTCGGCCGCCGGTTCCCCGCCGGTCGGGGCGACACCGTCGGCCACCGACGCACCGTCGTCCAGCACCAACTCGGGGCGCTGGTGCGGCAGCAGCCTCCGCCGCAGGTGCTCGGTCAGCCCCTGCCGGTCGGCCGACGGGTCGAGGACGACCTCCGCGCGCACGACGCGTGCCCCCTCGGGCCCGACCACGGTGACCCGGCTCTCCCGGACTCCGGCGTAGCCGGCCAGTTCCCGCCGCACCAGGCCCAGGTCGACCCGGGCCCCCCGGACCCAGACCTCCTCGTCGACCCGGCAGACGACTTCCAGCCGGCCGTCGCGCCGCCGCCGGGCCAACTCCCCGGTGGGCGTACGGCTGCCGTCCGGCCCCTGCTCGTACACGGCGCCGACCACGCCCGGCGGGACCGGCTCGCCGTGGCCGTTCAGGACCAGCCGGCCGTTCACCGTGGTGTCCGCGCCGACCAGCGGGAGCGTGGCCACCGGCCGGTCCGGCTCGGCGAGCACCGCGTCGAGCAGCCCCAGCCACGAGTCGGCGACGAGCCGCACGGTCTCCTCGTCGAACAGGTCGCTGCGGTACGAGAAGCCACCGGTGATCTCCTCGGGGCCACCGGTCAGGAAGAGCCCCAGGTCGAACTTGGCGGTGGTGAGGGTGGTCGGCCACTCGGTGACCTCCAGGCCCGGCAGTCCGGCCGCGTCCCGGGCCGGGTCGTCGACGGTGAAGGCGACCTGGAACAGCGGGTTCTGCAACGGGTGGCGGGGTGGGGCGAGTTCCTCGACGATCCGCTCGAAGGGCAGATCCTGGTGCGCGTACGCGTCGAGGGCGACGTCCCGGACCCGGCCGATCAGCTGGGCGAAGGTCAGCTCGCCGTCCACGTCGACCCGCATCGGCAGCATGTTCACGAAGAACCCGATGAGCCGTTCCACCTCGACGCGGGTGCGGTTCGCCGACGGCACCCCGACCACCAGGTCCCGCTGCCCGGTGAAGCGGTGCAGCAGCAGGTGGTACGTGGCGAGCAGGGTCATGAAGACGGTCGCCTGGTGCCGCCGGCCCAGCCGGGCCAGCCCCTCCGCCGTCGCCGCCGGCACGGTCACCGGCACGAAACCGCCAGCGTAGCCGGTGAGGTCGCCGTGCGGCCGGTCGACGGGCAGGTCGACGACGGCCGGCGCGTCGGCGAGCGCCGCACGCCAGAACCGGGCCTGCGCCGCGCCCAGCTCGCCGTCGAGCAGGGCACGCTGCCAGACCGCGTAGTCCGCGTACTGGACCGGCAGCGCCGGCAGCTCGGCCGGCTCGTCGCGCAGCGCGGCGGCGTACGCGGTGGACAGCTCGTCCAGCAGCACGTGCCCGGACCAGCCGTCGGTGGCGATGTGGTGCGCGGTGACCAGCAGGACGTGCTCGTCCGTGGCGAGACGCAGCAGCCCGGCCCGTACCGGTGGCGCCGCGAACAGGTCGAACGGCAGGTGCGCGTCCTCCTCGACGTGTCGCCGCGCCGCCGCCTCCCGCGCGTCGACGGGCAGCCCGGCGAGGTCGACGACCTCCAACGGCTGCGACCGTACGGCGGTGACCTGCTGCTGCACCTGACCGTCCACGGAGACCAGCACGGTACGCAGGACGTCGTGCCGGGCGAGCACCGTGTCCCAGGCGCTCTGCAACGCCGGGAGGGAGAGCTCGCCGCGCAGCCGCAGCACCGTCGGCACCAGGTACGTGGCGCCCTGCGGGTCCAGGTGCTCGTGGAACCAGAGCTGCTGCTGGGCGAAGGAGAGCGGGTACGGTCGGCCCGTGCTGCGCTCACCAGCGGTGATCGGCGGAGCGGTGGGCATGCTCGACCGCTCCCGCCGTACCCGGTCGATCTCGGCGGCGAGGGTGGCCACGGTCGGCGCGTGGTAGATCGACCGCACCGGCAGTTCCAGGTTCCAGCCCTGCCGGACCCGGGCGACGATCTGGGTCATCAGCAGGGAGCTGCCGCCGAGGGCGAAGAAGTTGTCGTCGACACCGAGCTCGGTCACCCCCAGCACGTCGCACCAGACGGCGATCAGCAGGTCCTCGGTGGGGCTGACCGGCCGGCGCTGCGTCGGCGCCGTCTGCTCGGCCGGATCGGGCAGGGCCCGCCGGTTGAGCTTGCCGTTGGCGTTCAACGGGAACTCGTCGAGTGTGATCACGACGGACGGCACCATGTAGCCGGGCAGGGTGGCGCGCATGTGCTCCCGCAGCGCCTCGGCGTCGGACCGGGTGCCGGCGCGGAACGTCGCGTAGCCGATGAGGCGGGCGTGCCCGGTGGCGCCGTGGTGCACCAGCACGACTGCCTGGTCGACCGCCGGGTGCGCCCGCAGCGCCGACTCGATCTCCCCCAGTTCGATGCGGTACCCGTTGACCTTGACCTGGTTGTCGGCCCGCCCGATGATCTCCAGGATGCCGTCCGGGCGGTAGCAGGCCAGGTCGCCGGAGCGGTACAGGCGGGAGCCCGGGATCCCGCTGAACGGGTCGGGCAGGAACCGGTCGGCGGTCAGGTCCGGACGGCGGTGGTAGCCCCGGCCCACGCCGTCGCCGCCCACGTACAGCTCCCCGGCGACGCCGATCGGGCAGGGCTCGAACCGGTCGTTGAGCACATAGATCTGGGTACGGTCGGCCGGCCGGCCGATGGGGACGATGCCGGTGAGGTCGTCGCCGACCTCCTCGCCGTCGAGCGTGGTGTTGTCGATCGACGTCTCACTGAGACCGTACGCAGCGATGATCTTCGTGTCCGGGCGGCAGAGCCCCCGGGCCCGCAGGTAGTCACCGGCGTACCAGATGTCACTGCCGGCGATGAGCAGGTCGAGGAAGTCCATCCGGCCGCCCACCGACTCGACGTGGTCGACGAGCGCGGCGAGGATCGGCGTGATGAACTCGGCGCTGTTGACCTCCTCGCGCAACATCAACGCGTACAGCCGGTCGGGCGCCATCACCACGTCGTGCGGGCACACCACCAGGGTGGCACCGGTGAAGAGGGCCCGGGTCGCGTCGGCGATGAAGATGTCGAACGCGTAGCTGGTCATCTGGAGGTGGACCCGCATCGGGGTCCGGGTCAGGTAGCGCTCCCGCCAGAACGTCACGTAGTGGACGTAGTTGGCGTGGGTCAGCATCGCGCACTTCGGCACCCCGCTCGAACCCGAGGTGTAGAACATGCAGGACAGGTTCTCCGGCGTGGTCGCCGTGGGCGGCTTGCTGGTCGGGCACTCGTCGATCAGCTCCGCGTCCCGGTCCAGGCAGAGCTGCCCGGCCGCGCCGACCGGCAGGGTGTCGCGGACCGTCTCGTCCACGATCAGCACGTCGACCCGCGAGTCGGCGAGCATGAAGGCGAGCCGCTCGGCCGGGTAGCCGGGATCGAGCGGTACGTAGACACCACCGCTCTTGAGCACCCCGAGGAACGCCACGATGGTGCCGGCGGTGCGGTCCATGCAGACGCCGACGCTCGTCTCGGCCCGCACCCCGCGACGCTGCAACGCGTGAGCCAGCTGGTTGGCCCGCCGGTCGAGCTGGGCGTAGGTCAGGCGCTCCTCGCCGGCCACCACGGCGACGGCGTCCGGAGTCGCGGCGGCCTGCGCCTCGAACAGCTCGTGCATGCACACGGCCGGCGGGGTCGCGGTGCCTGTGGCGTTCCACTGGCCGAGCATCAGCGCCCGCTCGTCGGACGTCAGCATGCCGAGGTCGTCGAACCGCCGGTCCGGCGTGGCGACCGCCTCGCCGAGCAGTTGACGCCAGTGACCCACCAGCCGCGCCACGGTCGCCTCGTCGAACAGGTCGGTGCAGTACTCCGCCTCCACCCGCAGCCCGTGCGCGGTGCGCAGGACGTCGAGGCTCAGCTCGAACTTCGCGGTGGTCCGCGGGTCGTCCATGCCCTCCACGTCCAGGCCGGACAGCTCCGGGGTGCCGAGCACGTCGTCGCCCAGCAGACCGAAGGAGACCTGCGCCAGCGGTGAGTAACTGGGATCCCGCTCCGGCTGCACCGCCTTCACGATCTGGTCGAACTGCACCTCGCCGTGCTCGATGGCCCCGGACAGGCGGTCCGACACCCGGTCGAGCAGCTGCCGGAACGTCCGGCCCTGCCCGGCGTCGATCCGGACCGGGACGGTGTTGATGAAACAGCCGATCAGGGCGTCGTCGGCGGCGTCCTGCCGGCCGAGCAGCGGCACGCTGACCGCGAAGTCCTGCTGGCCGCTGTGCCGGGCCAGCACCGCACCGAAGCCGGCGAGCATGGTGGCGAAGAGCGAGACACCCTCGGCCTCGCTGAAGGCGACCAGACGCTCCTCGAACGACCGGTCGAGGTCGACCCGGAGGCAGGCGCCCCGGTGGGACTGGACGGCCGGGCGGGGCTGCGTCGTCGGCAACTGGAGCCGGCTCGGCGGCTCGGCGAACGTCTCCCGCCAGTAGGTGACCTGGTCGGAGAAGTCGGCCGAACGCTGCCGGGCGACGAAGTCCGCGTACCGGGCCGGCAGCGGCGACAGGGCCGGCGTCTGGCCACGCGTGTACGCCTCGTAGCAGACCCGCAGCTCGTCGAGGAGCACGCCGCGGGAGCCGCCGTCGAAGACGATGTGGTGGCAGACGACGACGAGGACGTGCTCGTCCTCGGCGAGACGTGCCACGGCGACCCGGATCAGCGGCCCGGACACCAGGTCGAAGGCGGCACCGCACACCTCGTCCACGAGAGCGTCGAGCGCCTTCGCGCGGTCGTCGCCGGTGCGGTCGTCCAGGTGGTGCAGCTCGACCAGGCCGACCGGCACGGTGGGGGCGACCACCTGGACGGGCACGCCCTGCTCGTCGGGGAAGGCCGCCCGGAGCACGTCGTGCCGGCGGACGATCTCCCGGAAGCTCGCCTCCAGGGCCGCCAGGTCGAGCGGGCCGCGCAGCCGGAAGAGCATCGGGATGTGGTAGAGCGACGTGCCCGGCTGGAGCCGGTCGACGAACCAGATCTGCTGCTGCGACAGGGACAGCGGCAGCTTCTCGATCGTGGTCCGGGCTCGCCGGGGCGTCGGCCGGGAGGCGCTGGAGGTGACGGTCATGACGATTCCTTCGACGACGTGGTTCGGGGCCGCTGTCACGCCGGGTCGGCGAAGGCCAGCAGCGCGCGCATGTTCCGGGCGACCACACCCCGGGTGCCCGGATACCTGCTCAGGTCCTGGATCGTGTCCATGCAGGACCGCCAGGACAGCGCCCGCAGGACGATGCCGGTGGGCCGGGCGCGTTCGAGTTCCGCCGCCAACCGCTCGCGGGGGTGCAGGTCGGCCCAGGCGTCGAGGTACGCCGTGGTGAGCCGGTCGAGGATGGACTGCCGCTGCGGATGCTCCTCCAGGGCCGGGTCCCGGTGCACCATGGTCAGTGAGCTCAGCGGGTTGGCCAGGACACTCTCCGCCCAGTCGAGCAGGACGACGTCGTCCTCCCGGATCAGGACGCAGTCCCGCCAGAAGTCGGTGTTCTGGAGGACCTCGGGAAGGCCGAGCCCGGCGAGGTCGGCGCAGAGGTCGGCGAAGCGGGGCAGGTAGCCGACCAGCCGGCGGTGCTCCTCCGGGGTGAGCGCTGTCGCGTCGTCCAGCAGCAGCACCCGGTGGTCGTCGGCCAGCTCGGCGAGCAGGTCCGGCAGGACCGACAGCCGCCGGTCGGGTACCCCCAGCTCGGCCAGCTCCGCCCCGGCCGGCACCAGCGCGCGCTGCAGACGCGCGTAGCGGGTCACCGCCGCGGCGTAGGTGTCCAGGTCGTCGAGGTCGTCGAGGTCGTCGCCGACCAGCCGGTAGGGCCCGATGTCGTCGGTCAGCAGCCACCGCCGTTCGGGGTCGTGCGCCAGCACCGTCGGCACGATGCCGGGGGCGTGCCGGTGCAGGAGGTCCACCAGGGCCGGCTCGTGCCGGAACGACGGCGTCGCCGACTTGAACCAGACCGCGCCACGGTCGGTGGGCAGCCGGCTGGTGTACGAGTACGGCGAGCTGACGAACTGCTCCACCGGACCGGTCGGGACGTGTCCGGCCGCACGGGCCCCGGCGGTGATCCACTCGCTGGCGGCGGTGCGCCATCCGGCGTCGGCCCAGGGCTGGGTCAGCAGCGGGTCGGCACCGGGCGTCCGGCTGGCCGCCCAGTCGGACAGCACCGCGCGGTGCTCCGCGACCGTGAGGGGAAGGTCGGCCAGTTCGTCGGGCTTCACCCACCGGGTGTCCGGGGACGGCACGCCGGTGCCCTCCCCGGACGCGGTGGCCAGGTAGCCGTAGGCGAGGCCGTCGTGGGTCAGTTCCCACGCCCGGCCGTCGATCTCCACCGCGACTCCGTACCGGTCGGCGAGGTCGGCGACCACCCGGTGGGCGATGCTGTCCGCGTGCGCCGGCAGGCTCCAGCCCGAACCGTCGCGGACCAGCAGCACGGCCTGGTGGGACCGCTGGGTCACCACCGAGTAGCTCTCCGGCGAGCCGGTCATCGTGCGGCGTCCTCTCGGTCGGCCCCGATCAGGGCGGAGACATGGTCGGGCCGCGGATCGCGGCGGAACCCGGCCAGGGTGACCGGAACCTGGTGCCGGTCCCGCAGCGCGGTGACGAACCGCAGAGCCAGCAGCGAGTCGCCACCGGCGTCGAAGAACGACTCGCCGTCCCGCGGCGGTCTGCCGAGCAGTTCGGTCCAGAGGCCGACGACCAACGCCGACACCGGGCCCACGGCTCTGGCGGGCACCTCGCCCGTGGGGTCCGCCGGCGGGGTGGCGCCGGTCGCGGCCGGCACCGCCGGCAGCGCGCCGTCCGGCCGGTCGACGAAGAGTTCCAGCACCTCCGCGTACCGCCGGGCCCAGGCCCGCACCGCCTCGTCCGACATCGCCCGCTCGTCGTACTGGAGGGTGAGGCGCAGCCCCGGCTCATCCGGGAGCACATCCACGTCGACCGCCAGGCGGAACGCGACGTCCACCGTCGCCTCCCGCTCGGCGACCACCCGGGACCGGCGCGGGTCGGTGGAGCGCAGCGACGAGAAGTCCGTGAAGTTGAAGAACACGTCGAAGAGCGGGCCACCCCCCAGGTCCGACTCGATGTCGGCAAGCGGCACGAGGTGATGGCCGATGAGGTCCCGTTCGGCCTGCCAGGCACGCACGGCGTTGTCCAACGGGCTCGCCGCCGCCAGCGGGAACCGGACCGGCAGGGTGTTCAGGAAGAGCCCCAGGGTCCGGTCCGCGCCGTCCTCGCCCGGGCGCACGCTGCACACCAGACCGGTCACGACGTCGTCGACGTGGTCCGTCTCGCCGACCACCCGGGCGTGCGCGGCCAGCAGCACCGACTTCAGCGGCAGTGCGTGCCGGGCGGCGGCGTCCCGGAGTCGGGCGGTCAGGTCCGCGCCCAACCGGACGGTGTGCCGCCCGGTCAGGCAGGGCACGTCGTCAGTGGCGCGCGGCGCCGGACGGAACCCGGCGAGCACCGTACGCCAGTAGCGCCGGGACTCCTGGTCCTCGCGCGCCCGCCGTTCGAGTTCGACCAGACGCCGGGGCGGCATGGGGGACGGGCCCGCCGTCCGCCCGGACGTGCCGCGCGCCTCGTCGTAGCGCTCCAGCAGCTCGTCGATGAGCAGGTGCAGGCTCCACCCGTCCAGCGCGGCATGGTGGTGCGAGACGATCAGTTCGAACTCCTGCTCGTCCAGGTCCAGTGCCCGGATCCGCAGCGGCGGGCCGGCGCACGGGTCCACGTCGTCCCCGCGCTCCCTGGTGAAGGCGTCCGCGGTGCGGGTCTCGCGCTGCTGCGGCGGAAGCCCGCGCAGGTCCTCGTGGGTCAGGGGCACGACCGCGCTGGCGTGCACCAACTGGAGCGGCTCCCGGAAGCCGGCCAGGTCGAAGGTGGTCCGCAGCGCCGGGTGCGCGGCGACCAGGCCGTCGACCGCCCGGCGCAGCGCCGGCAGGTCCAGCGCCGCCGCCACCCGATGACCGGTCACCACGTGGTACGTGTGCCGCTCGGCCGTCAACCTGCTGTGGTAGAGCATCCCCAGCTGCAGGGCTGTCATCGGGTACGCGTCCCGCACGCCCTCGGGCAGCCGGGCCCGGTCCTCCTCGTCGATCAGCGACACCGGTGCGACGTCGGCCACCGCCTCCTCGCTCAGCGCCAGCTCACCGTGCCGGACCAGCTCCCGGATCGTCTGGTGCCGGAAGACGTCACGCAGCGGGAAGCTCACCCCGCGCTTGGCGGCCGCGGCGCGGACCCGGATGCCGCGGATCGAGTCGGCCCCGATCTGGAAGACGTTGTCCTCCACCCCGATGCGGGGGATGCCGAGGACCTCCTGCCAGACCTCGACCAGGATCTCCTCGGCCCGGTTCGCCGGCGCCGCGTACGGGCCGGCGGCACCGGTGTCCGGGGCCGGCAGTGCCGCCCGGTCCAGCTTGCCGTTGCGGTTCAACGGGATGTGGTCGATGAGTTCCACCGAGTCGGGCACCAGGTGGGCGGGCAGCCGGTCGGCCAGCCAGTCGCGCAGCGCCGGACCGGTGACCGCGTCGCCACGGACCGCCGGCGCCGGGGTCACCGTGGCCCGGTACTGCGGTCGGAAGGCGCACAGGTTGTATCGATCGGTGCCGGTGAGCAGGCTGTCCTGCTCCAACAGCACCTCGAACCCGTGGGACCGCAGAAGCTTGGTGACCTGGTCGCCCCGGCCCCGGGTGGGCCCGTCCTGGGCGTCGTGCACCTCCATCGCCACCTGCTGCACGAGCGCCCAGTGCCGGTCCTCGATCCCGAGCAGGACGTCCAGCTCGGCACGCTGCACGTCGATCTTGAGCAGGTCGATCCGGTCGATGCCCTGCTCGTCGATCACCTGGGACAGCGACCGCAGCCGGCACCGCTGCTCGGTCGCGGCGAACCGGTCGTCCAGCAGGTCGTCGAGGTTGTCCAGCAGGTCGGCGCCGCCCGCCGGTGCGCTGTCCCGCTCGTTGTTCAGGTACTGGCGTACCACCTGCTTCTCGGCGTCCGGGTCGGCGTAGTCCCGCTGACCGGACATCATCGAGTAGCCCGGGTAGTAGGTGAAGGTGGTCTCGCCCTCCCGGTCCGACAGGCCGTGGTCGAACAGGTGCACCTCGCCGCCCGCCGGCTCCAGGTTCTGCCGCAGCGCGGCGAAGACCGGGGCCACCGGCTCGAAGGCGTACAGCCGCGCGTCCGGCACGAGGGTGCGGACGAAGAGCGAGAACACCCCGATGTTGGCGCCCACGTCGAGGACCACGGCCCCCGCCGGCAGGGTGACCCCGCCCCGCAGGTACGTCTCCTGGGTGAAGATCTCGTCGTACAGGTAGCGGGTCTCGTGCGGGTTGATCCCGACGAGCTGGTCCGGGTCGACGCCCCGGCTGCCCGGCACCGCGTACGCGACCAGGCGTCGCTGCGTACCCTCGCCGTGGGTGGTGACCGCCGCCGCGCGGACGCCGGGATGCTGGCGCAGCGCGTGCGAGATCTCCGCCGGCTCGATCCGCAGCCCGCGCACCTTGATCTGGTCGTCGATCCGCCCGAGGTAGTCGAGCCGACCGTCCGGGCGGAGGCGAACCAGGTCACCGGTGCGGTACGCCCGGACCCGCTCGCCCGTCGGACCGTCCAGGGTGACGAAGTGCCGGGACGTGGCCGGCTCGTCGTGCAGGTAGCCGACGGCGAGCTGGCCACCGGTCACCAGCAGCTCACCCGGCGCGCCGATCGGCAGGGGCCGGCCGGCCGGGTCGGCGACGAAGACCGCGACGCCGGGCAGCGGGCGGCCGATCGTCGGGCCGCCCTGCGGGGTGACGGTCGCCGCGGTGGTGTCCACCGTGCACTCCGTCGGGCCGTACAGGTTGACCGACCGGACGCCGTCGAGCGCGGCCAGCTCGTGCCAGAGCGCGTCGTCGATCGCCTCACCGCCGACCAGCAGCAGGCCGGGCAGGGAGTCCCCCGGCCGGCGTGCGTCGAGGAGCAGTCGCAGGTGGGAGGGGGTGGCGTCGAGGACGTCCACCTCGTACCGCGCCAGGTGGGCCAGCAGCCCGGCCGGGTCGTGCCGGACGTCCTCGGCGATCGGACAGAGCGTGTGCCCGCCGGCGAGCTGGATCAGCTGCTTGATCGACGCGTCGAAGGTGGCCGGGGCGTTCACGCTGACCCGCAGCGGTCGCTCCGACCCGCCGTACACCTCGTCGGCGAGGGCGTGCCACAGCCGTGCGACAGCGCCCTGCTCGACCAGCACCGGCCGGGGAGTGCCGGTCGAACCCGAGGTGAAGATGACGTAGGCCGGGTCGGTGGGGCCGACCCGGGGAGCGGGTTCGACAGTGACCGCCACGGCGACGCGCGGGACCGGGACCGCGGCGAAGCCGTCGGGCAGGGCGACCGCCCCGCCGACCACCGCCGTGGCTCCCGCCAGCCGCAGGAGGTCGTGCAGCCGGGAGGCCGGCTGCTCCGGGTCCAGCGGCACGTAGGTGCCGCCGGCACGCAGCACACCGGCGAAGGCGACCACGGTGCGCCAGGTCCGGTCCACCAGCACCGCCACCCGGTCACCGGGTCGCACCCCGGCCCGGATCAGCGTCCCCGACAGCTCCTCGGCGCTCGCGTCGAGTTCGGCGTAGCTGAGCACGTCGTCGCCGTCGACGACGGCCGGACGGCCCGGCTCCGTACCACGGATGCCGTCCCCCACCACCTGCTGGAGCGTGGCCGCGGTGTCGGCACGGTTGGCCGGCCCCGCGCCGAGCCGGGCGATCGCGGCGAGCTCCGCAGGACCGACGAGCTGGTCGCCGGCGTGGTCACCGGCCACCGTCCGCAGGGCGAGCGTCACCGCGTCGCAGAGCCAGCCGGGGTAGTCACCGCCGGCCCGGGCCCGCACCCGCAGCTCGACCCCGCTGTCGGTGACCAGGCAGTCGAGGTGCAGGGCGGCCAGCGGGGCCGGGGCGTCGACAGTGCCGTCCGCGTCAGCGGGCGCGGAAGACGTGGCGAAGCTCGCCGCGCAGACCGCCGGGTCCGCCAGACCCGGCAGCACCTCGGTGTCGAGGTTCTCCCCCACCGGCAACGCGACGGCGACCGCCTCGTACCGGCCGAGCGGACCGACCACCGTCCGGGTGCCCGCCAGGTCCCGACCGTCCCGGTAGCGGGCCACCACGATCCGCGCCGGATCCGGGCCGACGTAGCGGGCGAGGACCGTCACCCAGGCGTGCAGGACCAGGTCCTCCACCGTCGACTTCGCGTCGGCGGCGCGCCCGGCCAGCCGGGCCGCGAGATCGCCCTCCAGCGTCACGGCCGCACCGGCGCCGGTCGCCGTGGCCTGCGGAAGCGCCGGAACGGTCAGCCCCGCGACGGTGCCGGCGGAGCGGGGCAGGTCCTGCTCCAGCTCCCACTCGGACACGTCGATGAACTGCAACCGGTCCTCGTCGTCGGGCAGCTCGCCGCCCGCGAGCTGGATCCCCAGCTCCGTTCCGACGACGCGCAGACTCTCCGGGTCCAGCGCGACGGGGTCGGCGTACAGGGTGAGAGCGCCCTCCTCGTACACCGCCGCCACCGGCCGCTGGCACCAGTCCCACCCGGCGTCGGGCGCGGACCGCGACACCTGCGGCCGGTGCTCCTCCGGCACCTGCTGGAAGGGCTCGTGCCGGGGGTCGGCGGTGATCCGCAGACGCAGCGCCTCATGCCGATCGCTCAGCCGGTCGAGCGCCTCCTGCGCGTCGGCCTGCGTGGTCCCGGCCGGCAGCGCGAACCGCGCCCGCAGCGGCGCCAGGTCCACTCCCGACCGGGCGCTCCACCACTGACGCTGCGCCGGGGAGAGCTGGTAGCTGTCGGCCGTCACTTGGTGGAACCTCGATTCACGTAGAGATCGGACATCGCGACGAGGATCCGGCGGTCACCCTCGAACGGCTCCCGGCCGTGCGTGGCGAGGAAGTTGTCGACGATGAGCACGTCCCCGGAACGCCAGGGGAAGCGCACGGAGTTGTCGCGGTACAGGTCGCCGACGAGGCGTACGACCTCGTCGTCGATCACCTCGCCGTCACCGAAGTACGCGTTGCGCGGCAGACCCGCCATGCCGTACTCGCTGAGCAGCGCCGACGACACGTCCGCCGGGAGGTTCGTGAGATGGAACAGGTGGGCGTGGTTGAACCAGACCGTCTCGCCGGTGCGGGGATGCACGGCGGTGGCCTGCCGTACGGCGGTGGTCCGCAGACCGTCGCGGCCGATCCACTCGAACTCCGTGCCCGAGTCGCGGCAGTACGCCTCCACCTCGGCGCGGTCCGTGGTCTGGAACACCTGCTGCCACGGCAGGTCGAGTTCCTCGCTGTAGTTGCGCACGTAGCGCACGCCGTGCCGGAGGAACCGGTCCCTGATCTCCGTGGGAATCAGCGGGAACACGGTCCGTTCGCTGGCCAGCGGGGTGGCGCCCTGGGTACGGGAGGGCACGTCGCAGTAGAAGTAGAGCAGGCTCGGCCAGTTGTGCGAGTACGACATCTCGTGGTGCAGCGGGATCCACTGGTCCGCCGCCATCTCCGTCGAGGTGAAGACGCCGGGCGCCACCTCGTCGCGGGGCGCCGCCCGTTCCAGGTAGTCCAGCAGGGTGGGGCTGATGCCCCGGGCGCAGGCGCCGAAGCCCTCCGGACCGGGTACCAGGAAGCCGCGGAACAGCACGGCACCGAACCGGTCGAGGTCGGCCCGGATCTCGTCGCGGTGGCCGTCGATCCACCCGCGCAGGTCCAGGCCCGGCCCGCCGGCCTCCAGCACCAGCCCGAACTCCTCGGCCAGGGTGCTGCGTCGCACGGTGTCGGTGCCGCCCCGGGTACGGCGCCGGGGCCCGGCGCTCGGCGCGGTCACGACCGACCCGCCACGGAACGGTGCGCGTCGGTCATCGCGGCGAGGATGCGACGGGGGCCGGTGTAGCTGTCCCGCGCGTGTGCCACGAGCATGTTCTCCACCACCAGCACGTCACCCCGCTGCCAGTCGAAGGAGCGCGTCTCGGCCTCGTACGCCCGGTGCAGTTCGTCGAGGGTCTCGGCGGTGATCGGCGCGCCGTCGCCGTAGTAGGTGTGGTACGGCAGTCTCTCCTCGCCGAGGGAGTCCAGGAGGTCGTTGCCGACACCGGAGGGCATCGAGAGCACGTGGAAGAAGTGCGCGTGGTTGAACCAGGTGGCCTCGCCGGTCACCGGGTGTCGATGCACGGCCGGCCGGGTCTGCGTGGTGCGCAGGCTTCCGTCACCCGACCATTCGCAGGTGATGCCGTCCCGTTCGCAGTGGTCCTCGACGACGGCGGGGTCGTCGGTCTGGAAGGCCTCCTGCCAGGAGAGGCTGATGCCGGGGATGTAGTTGCGGACGTACCGCACGCCGGTCTCCTCGAACCTGGCGCGGGTGGCCGCGCTCAGCCGGGTCAGCACGCGACGGCTGTCCGCCAACGGCGTACGACCGCCGGTGTCCGGCGGGGTCTCGCAGAAGAAGGAGATCCGCATCGGCCAGTTCAGGGTGTACGACTGTTCGTTGTGCGGCAGGATCCGCTCACTGGCCGGGTGCTCGGTCGAGGTGTAGACCTTGTCGCCGATCACCTCGCTGCGCGGCGACGAACGCTCGCCGTAGCTGAGCACCTCGTCGGAGAGCGCGCCGATCGCGTCGTGGAAGGCGGTCGCGTCGGGGACGGCGAACCCCCGGAACAGCACCGCACCGCAGCGGCGCGCCAGGTCGTCGACCAGGTCCCGGTTCGCGCCGATCCACCCGGCGAGGTCGGTCAGCGGTTGCCGGCTGCGGACCAGGGCGGGCAGGCCGTCTCCCTGCCAGTCCTCGCTGACGGACACGGCTTCCTGGCGGCGCTGCCGACGCGGGATCGGCGGTGCCGTCGATGCGTGGTCACCCATTTCTCTTCCTTCTTGCTAGTGGTCCCTGCGCCGGTCGGGCGGCCTGGAGGTCCCCGATCGGCCGCTCCGGAGCCGCGGCGGCGGCCGCGAGCACGGTCACGAAACGCTGGTGCAGCCGGCTGATCGTGGTGGGCCGGAAGAGCCGCGTCGGGTAGGTCCACACCGCCTCGACGCCGTCCTCGCTCTCCTCCAGCCAGAGGGTCAGGTCGAGGCGGCTGTGCCCGGCGGTCACCTCGCGGCCGCGCAGCCGCAGCCCGTCCGCGACGAACGTGGGCGCGGCCTCGGTCCGTACGCCGAACGCGACCTGCACGAGCGGGTTGCGCCCCTGGAGCCGGGGTGGCCGCACGTGCTCCACCAGGCGGTCGAACGGCACGTCCTGGTGCCGGGTGGCGACAAGCGTGTTCTCCCGGATCGAGCCGAGCAGCTCGGTGAAGGTCGCGGCGGCGGCCAGGGGTGTCCGCACCGGCAGGATGTTGACGAAGCAGCCGATGTGGGCCTCGTCCTCCGCGCTGGTCCGTCCGGCGAAGGCGGTGCCGACGAGCAGGTCGTCCCGACCGCACCAGGCGCCGAGGGTCAGCCCGAACGCGCCCAGCCCGACCATGTAGAGGGTGGCCGCGTGCTGGCCGGCGCACGCGCGGGCGGCGGCCGTCAGGGCGGGGTCGAGGGCTTGGCGGTGCTGCCGGCCGGGGGGCTCGGCCGCGTCGGGTGGCGGGGCGTCGACCGGCAGGTCCAGCACGGTGGGTGCGCCGCGCACCGCCGCCGCCAGCCGCTCGGTCGCGACGGCGGCCCCTGTCTCCGCGCTCCACCGCCGGTGCCGGCGCGCGGCAGCCAACGGGCCGCCGGGCGGTGGCGTGTCGGTGGTCGTGCCGGCGAGCTGCCGGCCGAGGTCGCGGACGAGCAGCCCGAGCGACCAGCCGTCGAAGACGATGTGGTGCAGGGTCAGGGCCAGGACCAGCGGGGTGCCGTCGCGGTGCACGACGTGTGCCCGCAGCGGCCCCGGACGGTCGATAGGCACCGGGCGGGTGGCGTCGGCCGCGGCGATGTCCCGGGCGCGTGCGGTCGGGTCCTCGCCGGGGGCGAGGCCGACGACGGAGACGGTGGGTGCGGGCTCGCGGGCGACGTGTTGCACCGGATGGCCGTCGGCGTCCGCGACGAATGCGGTGCGCAGAGCGGCGTGCCGGGCGACCACCGCGCGCAGCGCGTCGGTGAGGCGCTCGACCGACGCCACACCGGTCACCTCCACCAGCACGCTGATCAGGTACGACGTGTCCTGCGGGTCCAGTTCCTGAAGGAACCAGAGCCGGTGCTGCGCCGGGGTGAGCGGGCCGGCCGCCGGGTCCCCGTCGTCGCCGGTCGGGTCGGCGGCGGTCGGGGCGCCGTCGACGGCGGCGCGCAGCGTCGCCAGGGTGGGATTGTCGAACAGCAGGGTGTACGGGACCTGACGGCCGCAGACCTGTCTGACCCGTACGGCGAAGCGCACCGCCGAGAGGGAGTCGCCTCCGTTGGCGAAGAAGTCGGAGTCCACCTCGGGTGTCGTCCCGACGAGTTCGCGCCAGATGTCGGCCACCGCCGTACCGACCGCGTCGGGCGCGCCACGGGGGGCGGCGGTCTCCCAGCGGGGGGCGGGCAGCGCGGCCCGGTCCACCTTGCCGCTCGGTGTGCGCGGCAGACCGTCCTGCCAGACGATCACCGTGGGGACGAGCTGCGACGGGAGTGTGGCGCGCAGGTGCCGGAGCACCGCTTCGGTGTCGCCGGCGCCGCCCGCGAGCGCGACGACGTAGCCCGCGAGGCGGTTCTCCCCGGACGGGCCGGTGACCACTGTCGCCGCCGCCGCCCGGACCCCCGGCGCGAGGTGCAGCGCGGCGGACACCTCGCCCAGCTCGATCCGGTAGCCGCGGACCTTGACCTGGTCGTCGGTGCGGCCGATGTAGTGCAGCGTGCCGTCCGGGTCGCGGCGGACCCGGTCACCGGTCCGGTACATCCGGTCGCCGGGCCGCGGCGAGTGGGGGTCGGGCAGGAAGGCCGCGGCGGTCTCCCGGGGGCGGCCCAGGTAGCCGCGGGCCAGGCCGGCGCCGGTCAGGAACAGCTCACCCTCTGCGCCGTCGGCCACCGGCCGCAGGTCCGCGTCCAGCACGTGGGCCCGGGTGCCGGGCAGCGGCGCGCCGATCGGCGGTTCGCCGGCGGCACCGGGGACCAGCTCCGCCCAGGTGGAGTAGGTGGTGTCCTCGGAGGGGCCGTACAGGTTGCAGACCCTCCGCACCTGCGGGGTCCGCCAGAGCGCGGCGGCCAGCGCCGCCGGGAACCGCTCGCCGGCGAGGCAGACCGTCCGCACGGACGCCGGCAGCGCGTCAGCGGCCAGCAGCTCGCTCATCGCCGAGGGCACGGTGTTGACCAGACGCACCCCGACGTCGGGTGGCAGGTGCACGAGTTCGAGCACATTGTCGACCAGGACCATCCGGCCACCTGCGGCAATGGTGCCGAATATCTCGAACACCGAGAGATCGAAGCAGACCGAGGTGGCAGCCAGCACTCCGTCGAGATCGCCGGTGAACGTCTCCGCCGCCCAGGCCGCCAGCGCCTGTGCCGACCGGTGTTCGATGGCCACACCCTTCGGGCGGCCGGTGGAACCCGACGTGTAGATCAGATAGGCGACCTCCCGGGGCGATGTCGCCGGCATTTGCGCAGGTCCACAAGGGACATCTGATGATTCGAGGTCAGCGACGTCGAATGTCCGAACGCCGGCGGAAAGAGTGGGTGCGCTCGAACTGTCGACAATGACAATTTCGGCGCCTGAATCGAGCAACATCATATTTAACCGCTCCGGCGGATAATCCGGATCCAGCGGCAGATATGAACACCCATTCTTGAGAACGCCGAAAAGCGCGCTGACGAGTTCCGGAGTTCTGCGTAGGCAGACGCCGACGACGGAACCGGGGCGTACCCCGGCGCGAGCAAGGCCCTGCGCCAATCGACCGGAGCGTTCCTCCAACTCCCGGTAGCTGACCTGCCGCCCTCTCCAGTGGATGGCCGGCGCGTCGGGAGTCCTCGCAGCCCACAGCGGCAGGGCCGCATGCAGCAGCCCGCTGCCGGGTCGGGTGACCGGAGCCGACCGGGTGCGGTGGGGCCGAGGGCGTTCGGCGGCCTCCCCGGCCACCGGGGACGGCGTCGACGGGCTCTGTGCGGACACGTCCGAGCGCATAAATCCCCCCTCCCCCGATAGGTTTCCTCGCCCGCGAGCGAACTGGACCTTAGTGGAAGCCCAGTACCTTGTCAGCCCCAGATATGGGCGGCCGGATCGTCGACGAAGCCAGGACTAGGCGTGTCATGAGAGATGTGCTTAACTAGGCGACCGTTGGCTCCCGAGTGGATGACGAGTCACGGTGCGCGGGGATCTGCGACCGGTCCGTGGGGACTGGGGAGTCGCGCCGCCGACGTGCTGAGCAGCATCGACGACGGTCCTTCTCAGGGCCTGATCCACTGATCGAACACGGGGGAACACGGTGCGGGGGACCTTGCGGTGAGGAGTTTTCTGTCCGTCGGCGAACGCTTCGTCCGGCAGGTCGCGGCCCGACCCGACGACACCGCCGTGGTCGACGGCACGCGCCGACTGACGTACGCCGAACTGCACGCCCGGGCGCGCGGGGTCGCCGACCTGCTGACCTGCGGCGGGGTCCAACCCGGACACCTGGTCGGCACCGCCTTCGCCCGCTCGGCCGACGCGGTCGTCGCCATGGTCGGGGTCATCCTCGCCGGAGCCGCCTACGTGCCGCTCCGACCCGGCGATCCGCCCACCCGGCTGCGCCGGATCGCCGCCATGTGTGACATGTCCCATGTGCTCTGCGACGGGCCGGACGTCGCGGACCTCCGCGCCGCGCTGTCCGACCGGTGCGCCGTCGTCGAGGTCGGCGCGGTACCGCCGGCCGGCACCGCCGGCGACGACGCGGTCCCGGGTACGCCCACCAGCCTGGCCTACGTGATGTTCACCTCAGGCACGACGGGCACCCCGAAGGGGGTCATGGTCGAGCACCGGGGCGTGCTCCGGCTGGTGACGGAGACGGACTACCTGCCGTTCGGCCCCGAGCAGCGGTTCCTGCACGCCGCCGCGCCGGAGTTCGACGCGGCCACCTTCGAGGTGTGGGGTGCCCTGCTCAACGGCGCCAGCCTGCACGTCGTCGGGGACGGGACGCTGCTGGTGCCGAACGCCCTGGCGGCGACCCTGCGGGAGCAGGGCGTCACGGTGGCCTGGTTGACCGCGCCGCTGTTCCACCAGATCGTGGACGAGGCGCCCGCGACCCTCGCGCCGCTGCGGATCCTCGTCACCGGAGGGGACGTGGTCTCGCCCGCCCACGTCCGCCGGGTCCGGGCCGCCGTCCCGCACCTGACCGTGCTCAACGGGTACGGGCCGACCGAGAACACCACCTTCACCACCGTGTACGAGGTCCCGGCCGAGGTGCCCGAGCCGCTGCCGATCGGCCGGCCCATCGCGGGCACCACGGTGCTGGTGGCCGACGACTCGGGCAGCCCGGTGCCGGACGGTACCGAGGGGGAGCTGTACGTCGGCGGCGAGGGACTGGCCCGTGGCTACCTCGGTGAGCCGGAGCTGACCGCGACGCGCTTCGTCGTCTGCGACGGCAGGCGGTGGTACCGCTCGGGTGACCGGGCGACCCGACTCCCCGACGGCACGATCCTCTTCCACGGGCGCGCCGACGACCAGGTGAAGATCGCCGGTCGACTCGTCGACCCCCGGGAGGTCGACGCGACGCTCTCCCGGCTCCCCGGGGTGCGGTCGTCCTGGACGCGGGTCACCGGCGACTCCGGCGCCGACCGCCGCCTGGTCTCGTACGTCGTCGGCCACGTCACCCCGCAGGAGGTGCGGGACGGCCTCCGCGCGCAACTGCCGGCGTACCTCTGCCCGCAGCACGTGGTGGTCGTGCCGCGCCTGCCGCTGACCGTCGCCGGCAAGGTCGACTGGCGGGCGCTGCCGGACCCGACCGAGTCCGACGCCGACCCGGACGGCGGACACCGGCTCGCGCCGGACCACCGCGCCCTTGCCGACCTCTGGGTCGAGGTGCTCGGCGTCCGCCTGGACACGATCACTCCGCAGTCGACGTTCGTCGGGCTCGGCGGTGACTCGCTGGGCTTCGGCCGCCTGGCGGCCCGGATCTCCCGGCAGGCAGGTGTCGACGTACCCCTGGCCGACCTGATGGGGGCGGCGGACCTGGCGGCCATGGCCGAGGTGGTGGCCGCGGCGCCCCCCGCCGGTGAGGTGCCGGCCGACGGCCCGGCGACCGACCAGCTCCACCCGGCCCAACGCGCCCTCTACAGCCGGTGGCTGACCGACCCCGGGTCACTCGCCTACAACGTGCCGTTCCGGGTCCGCCTCGACGGCGCGGTGCGGCCGGAGCGGCTACGCGCCGCCCTGACCTCGGTGGTCGCCCGCCACGACGCCTTCCACGGCCGGTTCGCGCTGACGCCGGAGGGACCGCGCTGGCGCCGCACCGGGGCGGCGACGCCGCCGTTCGAGTACCGCGCCGAACCGACCGGGGACGAGGAGAGCACCTTCGTCCGTCCGTTCGACCCGGCGCTGGAGCCCCTCCCCCGTGCCCTGCTCGTCCGGCTCGGGCCGACCCGGCACCACCTCTATCTCGACGTGCACCACGTGGTCTTCGACGGGGTGTCGCTCCGGGTGCTGGTGGAGGACCTGCTGGCCGAGTACGCCGGGCGGACG
Organism: Micromonospora sp. NPDC005298; assembly: GCF_040607375.1. Taxonomy (NCBI): domain Bacteria; kingdom Bacillati; phylum Actinomycetota; class Actinomycetes; order Micromonosporales; family Micromonosporaceae; genus Micromonospora; species Micromonospora sp. NPDC005298. The sequence goes on along the minus strand of NZ_JBEXGP010000001.1, from coordinate 844,625 downwards.
CCGCCCGGCCCGGCGGGCTCCTACCGCCGGGCCGCCGACCGGTACGCGCGGCGGCTGCGGACCGACCCGGACGGCGACGAGGCGTACTGGCTCGCCCAGTTCCGCGACCCGCCGGCCCGGCTGGCCCTGCCGTACGACCGGCCGCCCGGCCCGCGCCGCGACGACAGTGGGGCGGTCGTCCGACGGTCCGGTGGCGCCGCCCGGCTCGGTCGGGTCCAGGCCGCCGCCCGTCGGCACGGCAGCCGCACCTTCACCGTCCTGCTCGCCGCCTACGTCACCCTGCTGGCGCGGCTCACCACCGCCACTGAGGTCGCGGTGGGGGTGCCGGTGCACGGACGCGACGGGGCCGGCGAGGACCGGACCGTCGGCATGTTCGTCAACACCCTCTGCCTGCGCGTCCCGCTGCGCCGCGGGATGACCGTCGCCGAGCTGGTCCGCGAGGTCGACAGGCGCAGCCGCGAGGCCATCGCCCACCAGGGATACCCGTTCGACGTGCTGGTGGACCGGCTCGGCATCCACCGCGACCCGGCCCGGACGCCTATCTTCGACGCCTTCTTCGCCCTGCAGAACCTCGACTTCTACGAGTTCGAGGTCGGTGGGCTGCGCGCCTCGGTCGACCTGCTGCCCACCGGGTGCTCCCGCTTCGACCTCAACCTCCAGGTGCACCAGCGCCCCGACGAGCTGGTCGTCGACCTGGAGTACGCGACCGCGCTCTTCACCGCTGCGACGGCGAACCGCCTGGTCGAGCGGTACGTGGCCGTGCTCGACGAGGTGACCGGACCGGACGACGTCGCGGTGCGACCGGCCGAGGCCGTACCGGTACCGCCCGACCTGCCCACCTTCGACTTCGAGCGGTGCTGACCATGGCGAGCGACAACGACACCGGGCCGGCCCTGCTGCCCCGCGACCTGCTGCCCACCGGTGGATCGCCCCGGTACGCGGAGATCGACCGCGCCCACCCCGGCGAGGTCGGAGACGGGCTGTCCCGGCTGACCCGCGGCGACGCCGTCCTCACCCGGGTGGTGGCGCTGACCACCGCCGCGATCGTCCTGGCCCGCTCCACCGGCCGGCGTACGGTCAGCGTGCTGACCGCCGACCCGTCCGGCCTCGCGGGCGGCGCGGTGCCCGTGACGGTGCCGGTGGTGGTCACCGAGCCGATCGCCCGTCTGCTGGTCGCCACCCGGGAGGCGCTGCGGGGAGTGCTGGTCGGGTCGCCGGCGGACGGCCCCGCGGTCACCGACCTCGCGGTCGGGGTGGACGGTGACCTGCCGTTCGAGACCGCGGCGGCGGCCGGTGCGACGCTCCACCTCGCGGTTCGCACCGACGATCCGTCCACCGTGCGGCTCACCTACCGTGCCGACCTCTTCCTGGCCGGCACCGCCGAACGCCTGCTCGACACCTTCGGGGCCGCCGTCGCGGCGGCGGCCACGGACGTGCACTCGCCCGTCGCGGCGGTGTGCGGGCCGACCTCGGCCGACCGGGACCTGGTGGCGGCGGTCAACGAGACCGCCGCGCCCTTTCCCGACCGTGCCGTCCTGCACGACTTCCTGCCCCGGCAGGCGCGGGACCGGCCGGCGACGCTGGCCGTCCTCGACGCGGACCTGACCTACGCCGACCTCGACCGGCGGGCCAACCAGCTCGCCCACCGCCTGCGGGACCGGGGGATCGTCCGGGGCGACGTGGTGGGCATCTGCCTGGGCCGGTCGGCGGAGTTCATCGTCGCCGCGCACGCCATCCTCCGGGCGGGTGCGGCCTACCTGCCGCTCGACCCGGAGACGCCGCGCGACCGCGCCACGGCGATGCTCGACCGCGCCGGCTGCCGGCTCGTGGTGGTGGACAGACGCACCGGGGAGGCGCCGCCGCCCGCCGTGGAGAGGGTCGACGTCGACGACGCCACGGTGTGGGCGGGTCCGGTCACCGACCCGGCGGTCCCGGTCGGCCCGGACGACCTCTGCTACGTCATCTTCACGTCCGGCTCGACCGGGCGTCCGAAGGGTGTCGGGGTGAGCCACCGCGCGGTGGTGAACCGGATCGCCTGGATGCAGCGGGCCCACCCGCTGGCCGCCGGGGACGTCATCCTGCACAAGACCTCCACCAGTTTCGACGTGTCGGTGTGGGAACTGTTCTGGTGGTCGTTCGCGGGCGCCGCGGTGGCCTGCCTGCCGAACGGCGACGAACGCGATCCGGCGCGGATCGGCGCCTGGATCGACAGGTACGGCGTGACCACCATGCACTTCGTGCCGGCCATGCTCCACGGCTTCACCCAGCACCTGGCCACCGGCGGGGACGACACCCGGCTCGGCACCCTGCGGCAGGTCTTCGCCAGCGGTGAGGCGTTGACCGCCGGCCAGGTCGCCGCCTTCCGCGCGGAGATCGGCAAGCGCTGCGACGCCACCCTGACCAACCTCTACGGCCCGACCGAGGCCGCCATCGACGTCAGCGTCCAGGACTGCACCGATCTGCCGCTGGACCGGCCGGTGCCGCTGGGACGGCCCATCGACAACATCCGGCTGTCCGTGCTGGACCCGACCGGCGCGCCGACGCCGGTCGGCGTACCCGGCGAACTGCACATCGCCGGCGTCGGCCTCGCCCGTGGCTACGTCAACGATCCGGCGCTGACCGCGGCGGCCTTCGTGCCCGACCCGACGGGCACCGGCGAGCGGATGTACCGCACCGGGGACCTCGCGCGGTGGCGGTCCGACGGCTCGCTGGAGTTCCTGGGGCGCATCGACGGTCAGGTCAAACTGCGGGGCTACCGGATCGAACTCGGCGAGATCGAGCACGTCGCGGGCCGGGTGGCCGGGGTCGGACGGTGCGTGGCGTTCGTCCGCGGCGACGGCGACAACCCCACCCTGGTCCTCTGCCTCGTCGCCGGCGGCGAGGTCGACGTGGACGAGGTACGGGCGCGGCTCGCCGCGGCGCTGCCCGCCTACATGGTGCCGTCGTCGATCACCGTGGTGCCGGAGATCCCCACCACGGCCAACGGAAAGCGGGACCTGGCGGCGCTGACCCGGCTCGTACGGGTCGCGGAGGAGACCCGCTGGGAGGCGCCGCGAACGCCGCGCGAGCAGTTGCTGGCCGAGGTCTGGCGGACCGCGCTCGGCCGGGACCGGGTGGGCATCCGGGACAACTTCTTCAGCCTGGGCGGCGACTCGATCCGGTTCATCACCGTGCTCGCCGCGCTCCGGGCCGCCGGCCTCGACCTGAGCTTCCAGGAACTGTTCGCCCATCCGACGATCGCCGAGCTGGCCGAGTTGGTCCGCCCGTACGAGGTGGAGGCGGACCGGGCGACCGAGCCGTTCACGCTGCTCGCGCCGGCGGACCGCGCGCTGCTGCCGCCCGAGGTGGAGGACGCGTACCCGCTCGGCGCCCTTCAGGCCGGCATCCTCTACGACGTGGCCACCGGGGAGGACGACCTCTACCACGACGTGGCCACCTTCCGGGTGGCCGGCGGGTTCGACGAGGCGGGCTTCCGGCGTGCCCTGGACCAGGTGGCCCGGCGGCACCCGATGCTGCGGACCTCCCTGCACACCGAGGGGTTCAGCGAGCCGGTCCAGCTGGTGCACCGCGACGCCCGGCCGGAGCTGTCGGTGGTGGACCTGCGGGGCCGGGCCGACGCGGACTGGGAACGGACCGTGGCCGACGTGGCGCGGGTCGAGCTGGGCCGGCCGATGCGACCCGGGCAGCCCGACCTGTTCCGGGTGATCGTGCACCGGCGTGAGGACGAGTTCTACCTGCACCTGAGCTACCACGCGGCAGCCCTCGACGGGTGGAGCGTCAGCACGGTCATCCGGGACCTCTTCCGCGCCTACCTGGGCGCCGACGACACCGTCGAGCCCGGCGCGCACCCCGGGTACGACCGGTTCCTCGCTCTGGAGCGGGCCGCGGTCGCCGACGAGGGGCAGCGTGCCTTCTGGCAGCGTCTGCTGGCCGGCAGCACCCCGACCCAGCTGCCCCGGATCGGGACCGGCGCGGGCGTGGACCGTCCACGCCTGGTCATGCGCGACGTGCCGCTACCGGACGGCCTGTCGGCCGCGGTGGTGCGGCTGGCCGGCGAGCTGCGGGTGCCGGTCAAGTCCGTCCTGCTCGCCGTGCACGTGGCCGTGCTCGGCTTCGTGACCGGCACCGAGGACGTGCTGACCGGCTACGAGCACAGCGGACGCGCCGAGGAGCCCGGCGGCGAGTCGGTGGCCGGCCTGTTCCTCAACACGGTCCCGGTACGCCTGCGCTGCGCGGGAGGCAGTTGGGCCGACCTGGTCCGTGCGGCGTACGCGGCGGAGACGGAGCTGCTGCCGTACCGGCGGTACCCGATGAGCCGGATGATCCAGGACCAGCGCCGCCGCGAGCCGTTGTTCGAGGCGGTCTTCAACTTCACCCACTTCCACGTCCTGCGGGAGCTGCGCGACTCGTGGGGCGTGCGGTTGAGCCGCACCGCCATCTTCAGCCGCACCGGCTTCCCGTTCCGGGCCGAGTTCTGGCAGGACGGCGTGACCGACGAGCTGGGCTTGGCCCTGCACCACGACGGGCGCCAGTTCGACGACGAGCAGATGGGCCGGTTGGCGGGTTACTACGTACGGGCGCTGGAGCTGGCCACCGGCACGCCGCAGGCCGACCTGAGCGCCCGGACCCTGATGTCCGGGTCGGAGTTGCGCTTCGTCACCGCCGAGCACCAGGGCGCGGTGCGGGAGTTGCCGGACCGGACGGCAGTCGACGTGATCGTCGACCGGGCCGGCGAGCGGCCGGACGCGGTGGCCGTGAGCTGCGGGGCCGACCACCTGGACTACGCCGCGTTGGAGCGCCGCTCCGCGCAGGTCGCCGACCTGCTGGTCCGTTCCGGGGTGCGGCCCGGGGACGTGGTGGCGGTGCCGATGCGACGCGGTCTCGACTGGGCGGTGGCCGTGCTCGGGGTGCTGCGCTGCGCGGCTGTCTACCTGCCGCAGGAGCCGGACGACCCGACCGAGCGCCTGCGCGCCATGCTGACCCGGACCCGGGCGCGGCACGTGTTGACCTCCGGGGACCTCGTCGCGCGCCTCGGGCCGCTGGGCGGCGGCACCGACGAGCCGCGAATCATCGCCGTCGAGGGGGCGTTCACCGACGCGGCGGCGCGGACCACGCCGGCGCCGCGCGGCCCCCGCCCGGATGACCCCGCGTACGTCATCTTCACCTCCGGCTCCACCGGCGAGCCCAAGGGCGCGGTGCTGCGGCACAGCGGCATGCTCAACCACCTCGCCGCCAAGATCGAGGACCTCGGTCTGACCGCCGTCGACCGGGTGTCCCAGGTCGCCCCCCAGTGTTTCGACATCTCCGTGTGGCAGCTCCTGGTGGCGTGGCTGGTCGGTGGTCGAACCGTCGTCTACGACGACGCGGCCGTCACCGACCTCGGTGGCTTCGCGGCGCGGCTGCGGGCGGACCGGATCACCGTCGCCGAGACCGTTCCGTCCTACCTGGACGCCCTGCTCGCGGTGGCCGGTGACGCCCCGACGCCACTGCCGGACCTGCGCTGGATGCTGGTCACCGGGGAGGCGTTCCCGCCCCGACTCACGCACCGGTGGTTCGCCCGCTACGACGTGCCGTTGGTCAACGCGTACGGGCCGACGGAGGCGTCCGACGACGTGACGCACCACGTGGTGCGGGGACCGGTGGACGGCGACCGGGTGCCGGTGGGCACCCCGGTCCGCAACACCGGTATCCACGTCACGGGCCCGGACGGCCGGCTGCTGCCGGTGGGCACCTTCGGCGACGTCGGGGTCACCGGCGCCGGGGTGGGTCTCGGCTACGTCAACGACCCGCAGCGCACCGCCGCCGTCTTCGTGCCCAACGCGTACGACGACCTGTCCCCCGTGCTCTACCGCACCGGCGACATCGGGCGCTGGCTGCCCGACGGCACGTTGGACGTCGCAGGCCGCAGCGACCACCAGGTCAAGATCAGGGGCTACCGGGTCGAGCTGACCGAGGTGGAGGCCGCCCTCGCCGCGCAACCGGGCGTCGCCAACCCGGTGGTCGTCGTGGACCGAGCGGCCGAACGGCACCGGCTGGTGGCCTTCCACACCGGCACGGCGGCGGAGAACGACCGGACGGTGCTGGCCGGCCTGGCGGCCCGGCTGCCGCACTACATGATCCCGGATCTGGTGCTCCGGTTGGAAGCCCTCCCGCTGACCGCGAACGGCAAGGTGGACCGCCGGGCTCTCACCGGGCTGGTGCCGACCGGGCAGCCGGACGCCCGGCGGGAGCCGCCGGCGACCCCCGCCGAGGCCGAACTGGTGCGCGTCTTCGCCGAGGTGCTCGACCTGCCCGTCGGGCAGGTCGGCGCCACCGACAGCTTCTTCGAACTGGGCGGGCACTCGCTGGCCGCGATGCGGGTGGCCGCCCGGTTGGGCGACGCCGGCCTGGTCGCCGAGCTGACCCACCACCCCGACGCCCGCGCCCTCGCCGGACGGCTGGCGTCGACCCGGGCGAGCCGGCCACTCCTGGTCGACATCGCGTCCATCAGCCGCAGTCCGGTGGCCGGAGACGACGCCCTCGTGTACGTCCCGTTCGCGGCGGGCGGTCCGATCAGCGCCCTGCAGATCGCCCGGGCCGCCGCCGCGCTGCCCCGCCCGGCTCGCACGTACGCCGTCGACCTGCCCGGGCGCTCCGCCGACGACCGGCGGGCGCACCCCGGGGTGGCCGCCCTGGCCGAGCGCGCCGCCGGGGCGCTGGTGGCCGAGGTGCCCGGCGAGATCATGCTGGTCGGTCACTCCGCCGGGTGCGCGCTGGCCCTGGCCACCGCGCTCGCCCTGCAACGCCGGGGCCGACCGGCCGGACGACTGGTGCTGATCGGCAAGGTGCTCGGCGAGTACGACCGCACCGGACAGGCCGACGACGTGCTTCCGCTCAGTGACGACGAGGCGGTCGACTGGCTCGTCGGGCACACCGGGTTCGCCTGGGCCGACGTGTTGGACGAGAGTGATCGGCGGGAGATGGCTGTCGCCCTGCGGATGGACCTGGTGGCCTCCCGGGCCTACCTCGCCGAGGCGCTGCGCGAACCGGCGGCGCACCGGCTCGACGCCCCGACGACGGTGCTGCTCGCGGCCGACGACCCGGTGACGGCGGGGCACACCGACCGGGCCGCCGACTGGCGGGAGCTCATCGCCGACGTGCAGATCGTCGAACTTGACCACGGCGGCCACTACCTGCAGGCGACCCGTCCCGACGCCGTGGCCGCCGCCGCCCGAGGGGCGGCCGGACGTGACCGGCCGGTGCCGAACGACAGCGGAGAGGATGTGAGCACCGAATGCCAGTCCGGCCGCCGCTGACCGGGACGATCGCCCGGCAGTACGTCGAGCTGCCCGACCTGTTGCCGCACGCGAGCACCTTCGTCAAACTCGAAGGCCTCACGGTGACCGGCTCCATCAAGCACCGCACCGCGCTCGCCATGATCGACGCCCTGGAGGCCGAGGGTCGGATCGGCCCCGGATCGCACCTGATCGAGTCGACCTCCGGCAACCTCGGTGTCGCGCTGGCCTCGATCTGCGCCGCCCGCGGCTACCGGATAACCCTCGTCACGGACCCGAACACCAACCCGCAGTCGGTCCGCTACATGCGGGCGCTCGGTGCCGACATCGTCGTCGTCGACCGTCGCGACGACAACGGTGGCTACCTGCGCAACCGGATCGCCTACATCCACGAGGCGCTGTCCCGTACGCCGTCGCTGGTCTGGCCCAACCAGTACGCGAACCCGGCGAACGCGGCGGCGCACCAGTGCAACACCGGCCCGGAGATCGTGGCGGAGTTCGGGCTGCCGGACTGGCTGTTCGTCACCGTCGGCAGCTCCGGCACGCTGATGGGTCTCGCCGCCCACCTGCGGGAGATCTCGGCGCCGACCCGGCTGGTCGCCGTGGACGCGGTCGGTTCGGTGATCTTCGGGGGCCGGGCGAGCAAGCGCTGGCTCCCCGGCGCCGGGGCCAGCCGCCTGCCCGAACTGTTCCGGGACGACGACTCCTTCCACAAGGTGGTGGTGTCGGAGGCGGACGCGATCCGGCTCTGCCGACAGATCGCCAGCCGCTACGGTCTGCTGCTCGGCGGATCGTCCGGGCTCGCCCTCGCCGGAGTGCTCACCGTCGCCCAGCTGATCGAGGCGGACAGCCGGGTGCTGGTGATCTCACCGGACATGGGCGAGCGCTACCTCGACAACATCTACTGCAACGCCTGGGTGCGGCGTCACTTCGGTCCCGACGTCGTCGGTGACTGACATCTTCCGGTACGACGAAAGGACCTTTCCCGCGATGACTGACTTCGCCGTGGTGTCCCGCTCCGTGGTGGACGAGGTGCTGGACGGTCACGAGGACGCCGTCCTGGACCGCGTGCGTGACGCGTACCTGGCCCACGCGGCGGGTCGGACGGTGAACCCGGACAGCTACTTCCTGCGGTTCCCCGACAAGCCCGACTCGCGCATCATCGCCCTGCCCGCCTTCGTCGACGGCGACGAGCCGACCGTCGGTATCAAGTGGATCTCCAGCTTCCCGGCCAACCGGTCGCTGGGGTTGCCCCGGGCCTCGGCGGTCCTGGTGCTGAACGACTACCGGACCGGCGTTCCGGTGGCCGTGCTGGAGAGCGCCCGGATCAGCTCCGCGCGAACCGCCGCCTCGGCGGCCCTCGCCTGCGACCTGCTCGGCGGCCGCGCCGCCGGCAGCGTGGGCGTGGTCGGCTGCGGGGTGATCTCCCGCGAGACGCTCGGCTTCCTCGCCCACGTGGGTGTGCCCATGGACGACGTGCGGTGCCACGACACCGACCGGGCCGCCGCGGAACGCTTCGCCGCCGGTCTGCGGCAGGGCGTCGTCGCCTCGGCGGCAACCGCCGACGAGGCGCTGGACGCCGACGTGGTGGTGCTGGCCACCACCGCGCTCACCCCGCACATCGGGCCGGAGCGACGGTTCCGGGCCGGCCAGATCGTGCTGCACCTGTCCCTGCGCGACCTCGCCCCCGAGGTGCTGCTGGCGGCGGACAACGTGGTCGACGACATCGACCACTGCCTGAAGGCCAACACCTCGCCGCACCTGGCGGAGCAGCTCACCGGGAACAGGGACTTCGTCAACGGCGACATGGCGGCCCTGCTGGAGGGCCGGGTCGTCCTCGACCCGGAGCGACCGAGCATCTTCTCGCCCTTCGGGATGGGCGTGCTCGACCTGGCCCTCGGTTCGTTCGTCCTGGCCGAGGCACGGCGCGGCGGCCGGTTGACGGTCGTGCCGGACTTCGCCGTCCCCGCCACCCGCGGCTGACCCGGCGACACCTACAGAGAGGCAGAGCATGACAACCATCGGCCTGGACGCGCCGGACGTCGCGCGTACCGACGCCAACGCGCTGGTTCCCACCATCTGGCCCCGCGGCGCCGCGCGTCGCGAGGACGGCGTGGTCACCGTGGGCGGGGTCGCGTTGACCGAGATCGCCGAGACCTACGGCACGCCCGCGTACGTCTTCGACGAGGCGGAGTTCCGGGCCCGCTGCGCGGATTTCCGGACCGCCTTCGCCGACTTCGACATCTACTACGCCGGCAAGTCCTTCCTGTGCCGGGCGGTCGCGCGGATCGTCGCCGAGACCGGCCTCAGCCTGGACGTGTGCACCGAGGGGGAACTTCGGCTGGCGCTCTCCGCCGGATTCCCCGCCCAGCGCATCGTGCTGCACGGCAACAACAAGTCGGCCACCGAGTTGAGCCTGGCGGTCGAGCACGGCGTCGGTCGGATCGTCCTGGACTCCTTCGACGAGGTCGCGCGGCTCACCGAACTGGCCCGGGAGCAGGGCGTGCGTCCGGCGGTCCTGGTCCGGGCGACGGTCGGGGTACGGCCGGACACCCACGACAACATCGCCACCGCCCACGAGGACCAGAAGTTCGGCTTCTCGGTGGCGGCCGGCGCGGCCCGTCGGGCGGTCGAGGAGATCGCCGCGGCCGACGTCCTCGACCTGCGGGGCCTGCACATCCACCTGGGCTCCCAGATCCTCGGGACCCGGGAGTTCGAGGTCGGCGCGGAGCGGGCGGTGGTCCTGCTCAAGGAGTTGTCGGCGGTGCTCGGCGGCGAGCTGCCGGAGCTGAGCCTGGGCGGCGGGTTCGGCATCGCATACCTGCCGGAACACCAGGCGCTGCCGGCGGAGGCGCTCGCCGCGCGGCTGCGGGGCACCGTCGAGCGGGCCTGCGCGGCAGAGGGCCTGCGCGTACCCCGGTTGGCGATCGAACCGGGTCGGGCGATCAGCGGCCCGTCGGGCTGCACCATCTACCGGGTCGGCACCATCAAGCACCTGCCGGGGCTGCGGACGTACGTGGCGGTGGACGGTGGGATGAGCGACAACATCAGGCCCCCGCTCTACGACGGCGTCTACACGGCGGTGATCGCCGACCGGGACTCCGCCGCCCCCGGAATGCGGGTGCGCGTGGTCGGCCGGCACTGCGACGCGGGCGACGTGATCGTCCGCGACGACGACCTCCCGGAGGACCTGCGGGTGGGTGACCTGGTCGCCGTCCCCGCCACCGGGGCGTACTGCCGGAGCCTGAGCAACAACTTCAACCACGTACCCCGGCCGCCGGTGGTCGCCGTCGCCGACGGCGTCGCGCGACTGATCATCCGGGGTGAGACCTTCGACGACCTCTTCGGACTGGATGTCGGCTGATGCACGCTGAGTTGGACACCTCGACCAGGATCACCTTCCCGGCGGGTGGGACCAGGACCCGCTCGCAGGTGCTCGCGGTGCTGCCGTACGACGACGGGCGAAGCGGTGTCATCTGCCGGGAGACCTCGTTCCACCCGGTCGACCACACCTGGCCCGACCACCCGGCCGACCACGGCACCCTGGTCCTCGGCGACCGGGAACTCCCCGTGGTCGACTGCGTGATCGGCGCGGCGCCCCGCTCCGGTGGGGCGCTGCTCACCGGAGCGGACATCCCGGCCCGGCGGGGCGACGACGGTTGGCTCTGGTTCGTCGTGCACGTGGTCCCCGAGTCGGGGGCCGACCTGGTCGGTCAGCCGGTCGAGTGCGTGGTCGACCCGGCCCGGCGGGTTGGCCTGTCTGCCGGGCACACCGCCTGTGAGCTGGTCAGCCTCGCCATCAACGAGGCGACGAGCGACTTCTGGACGAAGGTGGACCGCCGGGACGTCCGTGGGGTGCCCGACTTCGACGCCGCCGCGCTGAGCCTCTCCCGGATCGGCGTGAACGGTTCGGTGGACCGCTACCGCCTGGGCAAGTCGTTGCGCCGCAAGGGTTTCCGCGCCGACGACCTGCGGGCCGCCCTCCCGGACGTGGCGCGCACGGTCCAGGACCGGCTCCGCGAGTGGGTCCGGGCGGACGCGGCGGTACGAGTCGACGTCGGTGGCGCGCTCGTCGAGGACCGCCGCACCTGGGTGTGCGAGCTGCCGGACGGCGCCGTACGCGTGCCGTGCGGCGGCACCCACGTCGAGTCGACCGGGCAGCTCGGTCAGGTCGGGGTGACCCTCGACCTGACCGAGGACGGCAGCGAGCTGACCATGGTCACCACGGTGTGCGGGTCGCGCCCCGAGGACCTGCGGGTGCACTCGTGACCGGGGAGTGGGGGTCGCCCGACGTCTCGCTGCCGGAACTGTTCGCCCGTCGCCGCGCGGAACGCCCCGACGCCACGGCCGTGCTCTGCGGACCGGAGTCGCTGACGTACGCCGAGGTCGACGCGGCGGCCCGGGGGCTCGCCGCGGAGCTGGGGCGGCGGGGCGTCCGTCCCGGTGACATGGTCGGGCTACAGGTGACCCGGACGGTCGACGTCCCGGTCGCCGTGCTCGGCATCATGCTCGCTGGCGCCGCCTACGTGCCGCTCGACCCGCACTACCCGGCCGAGCGGCTCCGCCTCATGATCGACGAGGCGGAGATCGGCTGCGTCGTGGGCGTACCCGACGACGAGCGGGCGATCTCCGCGACCGGCGTGCCGGTCCGCGGCCACGCGCCGGTGCCGATGGCGGACCTGCCCGTACCCGGCCCGGACGACCACGCGTACGTGATCTACACGTCCGGGTCGACCGGGCGGCCCAAGGGCTGCGTCATCACGCACCGCAACGTGGTGTCGTTGCTCGCCGCCGCCCTGCCGCTCTTCGACGTGGGTCCGGACGACCGCTGGACCCTGTTCCACTCGATGAACTTCGACTTCTCGGTGTGGGAGCTCTGGGGCCCGCTCACCACCGGCGGCACCGTGGTCATCGTCGACCCCATCGCCTCGGTCGACCCCGACGAGTTCGTCGAGCTGCTGATCCGGGACCGGGTCACGGTGCTCAACCAGGTGCCCTCGGTGTTCCGGGCGCTGGTCCAGGCGCACACCGCCGCCGGCCACCCGGCACTGGCCCTGCGCCGGCTCGTCTTCGGCGGGGAGGCCGTCGACCTCGACACCACGGCCCGCTTCCTGAACGCGCTTCCGGCGGACGGCCGCCCGGTGGCGGTGAACATGTACGGGATCACCGAGACCACCGTGCACGTCACGTACAAGGAACTCGACGCCGCAGCCCTGGACGGCACCGACCGCTCACCGATCGGCGTCCCGCTGCCCCACCTCACCGTCGAGGTGCGGGACGAGGACGGCACGCCCTTGCCGGACGGCGCGACAGGTGAGATGTGGGTGTCCGGCGCGGGCGTCGGGGTCGGCTACCTGCGACGCCCGGAGCTGACCGCGGAGCGTTTCGTCGAGCGCGACGGCGTCCGCTGGTACCGCTCCGGTGACCTGGCCCGTCGACTGCCGGACGGGCAGTTGCAGTACCTGGGCCGCGCCGACCGTCAGGTCAAGGTGCGCGGCTTCCGGATCGAGCTGGGCGAGATCGAAGCGGTGCTGCGCAGGGTCGGCGGCGTCCGGGACGCGGTCGTCGAGGTGGTCAACGGGCGCGCCGGCGGCCAGTTCCTGGTCGCCTACGTGGTGCCCGGAGACGGGTTCGACGAGCGCCTGGCACGGACCCGCTGCGAGGAGATGCTCCCGGCGCACATGATGCCCGCCAGGTTCGAGTCCATCGACGCGGTGCCGCTGACCGCCTCCGGCAAGGTCGACCGGGCCGCGCTGTCGTCCGTCAGCCGCAGGCCTGCCGCCGGAACCCGGCGCGCCGGCGCGGTGGCGCGGGTCGGACCGGCCACGCCGTCCTGACGGTCGGGTCGCCCGCGCGACCCCGCACCCGGTCACCGCCGACCCGGCCGCACGAGAGAGAAGGTTTGCCGAGTGCAACAACACAAGCACCTCCTGCGGAGATACCTCCGGCCGCAGGGGCCCAAGCTCGCCGTGCTCATGGCGCTGCTGTTCGCCAACATCGCGCTCGAACTCGTCGCGCCGATGTGGATGAGCAAGTTCATCGACGGCGTGCAGAACGCGGCCAGCATCGAGGCGCTGACCAGCATCGCCCTGGTCTTCATGCTGTTCACGTTGGCCCGACCGATCGTGATGGGCTTCGCCGGCTACCTCGCCGAGGACGTCGGCTGGCGGTCCACCAACGCGATCCGCACCGACCTGACCCGGCACTGCCTCTCGCTGGACCTCTCCTTCCACCGCTCCCGCACCCCTGGCGAGCTGATGGAGCGGGTGGACGGGGACGTGGCCGAGCTGCACGAGTTCCTGTCGTTCTTCGTGTTCGCGGTGATCGGCCGGCTGCTGCTCGCGATCGGCATCATCGTGCTGGCGTTCGTGGCCGACTACCGCATCGGCCTGCTGCTGCTGGCGTTCGCGCTCTCCGTGGTGGTCATCCTGCGGCGGACCCAGCGCATCGCGATGCCCCGTTCCCGGGCGCTGCGCGAGACCCGCGCCGACCTGTCCAGCTTCGTGGAGGAGCGGCTGGCCGCGCGCGAGAGCATCGTCGCCAACGGCGGCCGGCGACACATGTTCCACCAGCTGTACGAGAAGATCGCCGAACTGGTGGAGCGCACCAGGGCCAGCATGGTGGCTTCCCGGTACGCCTCCAGCCTGCTGGAGGTGATGGTCGCGCTGGCCGGTACCGGCGTGCTCGCGCTGGGGGCGTACCTGCTGCCCGGCAAGTCGATCACCCTCGGCCAGATCTACCTCGGCTACTACTACACGCAGCTGCTCAGCCTCAGCCTGACTGTCGTCACCATGCACATGGACGGCCTCCAGCGCGCCGGCGCGAGCATCGCCCGGATCAGCGAGCTCACCGGCACCGAGACGCGCGTACCGTCCGGCCCCGGTCGGGACGTCCCGCGCGGCGCCGCGGAGGTCGAGTTCACAGGCGTCGACTTCGGCTACGGGGAACGGCAGCAGGCGCTGAGCGACGTGTCCTTCCGGCTCGCCCCGGCGCAGACCCTGGGCCTGCTGGGCCGGACCGGCAGCGGCAAGACCACGATCACCCGCCTGCTCTGCCGCGACCACGACGTCAACGCCGGCACGGTACGCCTCGGCGGCGTCGACGTACGGGAGTTCACCCTGGAGCAGCTGCGGTCCCGGATCTCGATGGTCACCCAGGACGTCCAGCTCTTCCACGCCTCCCTGCGGGACAACCTCACCCTCTTCGACGCCACGGTCCCCGACGAGCGGATCCTCGCCGCGCTGGCCGAGCTGCACCTGACCGACTGGTACGCGGGCCTGCCGGACGGACTGGACACGGTGCTCACCGACGGCGGCGGCAGCCTCTCGGCGGGCGAGGCCCAGCTCGTCGCGCTCACCCGCGCGTTCCTCGACGACCCGGACGTGGTGGTGCTGGACGAGGCGTCCTCCCGGCTGGACCCGTCGACCGAGCAGATGGTCGAGGAGGCCACCACCCGCCTGCTCGACGGACGTACCGGCATCGTGGTGGCCCACCGGCTCAAGACCGTGCGGCGGCTCGACCGCATCCTCATCCTCGAGGACGGGCGCGTGCGGGAGAGCGGCGACCGGAGCGCGCTGGCGGCGGATCCCGACTCGCGGTTCGCCGCGCTGCTCTCAGGAGGCAAGGCATGAGCACCATCCGGGCGACGTTCGCGCTGATCCGGTTCGCGCCGGGCTGGTACGCGCTCAACGCCTTCCTGCAGATCCTGCGCAGCGGCTTCCCGCTGATCCCGGCGCTCGTGGTCCGGGAGGTCTTCGACCGGCTCAGCGGCTCGCCGGGTCTCACCACGGGCCTCTGGTTGCTCTTCGCGCTGCTCATCGGCGCGGTCCTCGCGCGGGTCACGGCCCTGTTCGCGAGCGTCGCCGTCGACGGCCGTACCAGCAGCATGACCAACGGCCTGCTGGTGCGTAACGCGCTCGACCGCATCTTCCGCCGGCCCGGCGCGCAGACCCTGCCGAACACCACGGGCGGCACCGTCAACCGGATCACGGCGGACTCGCAGGCCGTGGCGGACATGCTGATCGCGAACATGGTCGTGATCGGCTCGGCGGTGCAGGCGATCGTGGCGCTCGCCATCATGGCCAGCATCGACCTGACCATGACGGTCATCGTGGCGCTGCCGATGTTCGCGGCGGGTGCGCTCATCACCTTCACCAGCACCCAGATCAAGCGCTACCACGCGCAGAGCCGGACGGCGGCCGGAGAGGTGAGCAGCCTGCTCCGCGAGCTGTTCCGGGCGGTTCAGGCGATCCAGCTGGCCAACGCCGTGGACCGGGTGACCGACCGGGTCCGCGATGTCAGCGAGACGCGTCGGGCCCGGAGCCTGCGCAGCCGGATGTTCTCCCAGGTGTTCCTCGGTTCCGTGTGGAGCAGCACCTCCGGTCTCGGCGCCGGTCTGGTCCTGCTGCTGGCGGCGAGCCGGATCGACCGGGGCACCCTGACCGTCGGTGACGTGGTCCTGTTCGTCTCCTACCTGGGCTGGATCACCGAGTTCACCGCGCTGTTCAGCCAGAGCCTCGCCGCGTACAAGCAGGCGAGCGTCTCGCTCGAGCGTCTCGACGAGGTCGTCCAGGGCGACGCGGGGATGCCGGCGGTGGTGGCGTCCGCGCAGATCCTGCCCGGTCCGGGCACGCCCCGCCCCCGGCAGCCGGAGAGCGAACTGGACCGGCTGGAGTCCCTGCGCGTCGACGGTCTGGCGTACCGCCATCCCAGCTCCGGGCGCGGTGTCTCCGGCGTGGACCTGGAGGTGCGCCGGGGCGAGCTGGTGGTGGTGACGGGCAGTGTGGGCTCCGGCAAGACGACCCTGCTGCGGGCCCTGCTGGGCCTCCTCCCCACGGACGAGGGGACCATCAGGTGGAACGGCCGGACGGTGGACGACCCGGCCACCGGGTTCGTACCGCCCCGGTGCGCGTACACGCCGCAGGTTCCGCACCTGGTGACCGGCACGGTGGAGGAGAACATCCGCGCCGGCTCGGACGCCTCCGACGAGGAACTGCGGCAGGCGATCCACCGGGCGGTCCTCGACCGGGACCTGGACGTCATGCCGGACGGACTCCAGACGCGCGTCGGCCCCCGGGGCACCACCCTCTCGGGTGGACAGGTCCAGCGGGTGGCGGCCGCGCAGATGATGATCCGCCAGCCGGACCTGCTGGTCTTCGACGACATCTCCAGCGCGCTCGACGTGAACACCGAGCGGGAGCTCTGGCGGCGGATCAAGGCGGACCCGGAGGCGACCTGCCTGGCGGTGTCGCACCGGGAGACCGCACTGGCGATGGCCGACCGGGTGATCGTGCTCCGCGACGGCGTCGTTGTCGCCCAGGGCAGCTACGACGAACTGCGGGAGACGGTCGCCGAACTGCGGCACAACACGGCTGACGACAGCGTGGACGGCCGGACGGAGACCGACGGGCACCTCGACGGCGAGGTCGTGTCGCGATGACCGCCCGCTCCGACCGGCGCTCGCTCCTGCTGCGGCAGCTCCGGACCACCCTGCCGACCGCTCCGGCCCCGGCCGGCGGCGAACGGGCCGAAGCCCCGCTGACCGGCGCCCAGTCGGGGCTGTGGGTGATCGACCAGCTCGACCCGGGGTCGTCGCAGTACACCGTCCCGATCGCCTACCGGCTGCACGGCCACCTCGACCTCGACGCGCTGGACCGCGCGCTCGCCGCCGTGGTGGCCCGCCAGGAGGCGCTGCGCGCGGTCTTCGACGCCGACGACGACGAGCCGGTGCAGCGGTTCCAGGGGCCCACCGCCCCGCTGCGGGTGGTGGACCTGTCGACGCGACCCGGGCCGGACCGGGATCGCGAGCTGCGGGAGGTCCTCCGGTCCGGGTCGGAGCAGAGCTTCGACCTGGCCTCCGGCCCGCTGCTGCGGGTGACTGCGGTACGCCTCACGGCCGACGAGCACGTGCTGCTCGTGGTGACCCACCACATCGTCTTCGACGGTTGGTCGGTCGGGGTGTTCCTGCGTGAGCTGGGCGCCTGCTACCAGGCCGAGTTGACCGGCCAGCCGGTCGACCTGCCCGCCCTCGGCGGGACCTTCGGTGACTACGCCCGCTGGCACCAGGAGTGGCTGGCGGGCGAGGAGTGCCGCCGTACCCGGGACCACTGGCTGACCCGGCTGGCCGACCTGCCGGCGCCTGTGGACCTGGCGACGAAGCCCCGGCAGCCCTACGCGGCCACCCCCGGCACGCCGGTGCCCGTGGGCGTGGACGCCACGACGGCCACGGCGCTGGACGAGACGTGCCGACGGGCCCAGGTCACCCCGTTCATGGTGCTGCTCGCCGCGTTCGCGGTGGTGCTGTCCCGGCGCACCGGCGCGACGGACCTGCTGATCGGCTCGCCGATGGCGAACCGCCCGCTGCCGTACACCCGGCACCTGATCGGCTACTTCGTCAACCTGGTGGTGCTGCGCGTCGACCTCGGCGGCGACCCCACCCTCGGTGAGCTGCTCGGCCGGGTCCGCGACGTGGCGGTCGAGGCGTACGAGCACCAGCACTACCCCTTCCCGGAGCTGGTCGACCACCTGGAGCCGCACCGCGACACCACCGTCCCGCCCATGGTCCCGGTGACGTTCGTGCTCCAGGACGCCGAACGGGAGGGGACGGCCGACTGGCCGGGGCTGCGGATCGAGGTGGAGGAGCTGCCCGTCGACGGGACGGTCAGCGACCTGACCGTCTCCCTCGCCCCGGGGCCGGACGGCCTGCGGGGCGAGATCACGTACCGCGCCGACATCTGCGACCGCGCCGACATCGAGGACCTCGCCTCGGCCTTCACCCGGGCCGTCCGGAAGTTCGCCGGAGACCTCGATCGCCGGATCGACAGCCTGGATGTCTGAGCGCACCACCACCGAGCAATGGCGACACGGGAGCAGCACATGACTGACGATCAGCGCACGGCGACCATCGCGGGGCGGTTCGCGACCCAGGCCGCCCGCACGCCCGGGGCCGTCGCCGTGGTCGGCGAGGACGGCGAACTGACGTACGCCGACCTGGACCGTCGCGCCAACCGGCTGGCCCGGCACCTGCTCGGCCTCGGTCTTCGGGCCGAGGAGCCGGTGGCGCTGCTCCAGGAGCGCTCCGTCGACCTGGTGGTGTCGCTGTTGGCCGTCGCGAAGGCGGGCGGCACGTACCTGCCGGTGCACGGCGCGTTCCCGCCGCACCGGATGGCGGCCGTGGTGGCCGACGCCGGCGCCCGCCTCCTGCTGCTCGACGAGGCGAACGACCCGGCGCCGTTCGACTCGGCCGCCGCGATCGTCCGCCTCGCGGACCTGGACCTGGACGGCGAGGCGACGGACGATCCCGGTACGCCGGTGTCGCCGGACCAGCTCGCCTACGTGATGTACACGTCGGGGTCGACCGGGCGGCCCAAGGGCGTCGCCATCACCCAGCGGGCGGTGGTGCAACTCGCCACGGACAGCTGCTGGCGGGCCAACAGCAGCACCGGTGCGGTGCTGTTCCACTCGCCGCACGCGTTCGACCTGTCCACGTACGAGATCTGGGTGCCGTTGCTCAACGGCGGCCGGGTGGTGGTGGCGCCGCCGGGTGTCCTCACCGCCGAGGTGCTGAGCACGCTCACCTCGCGCTTCGGCCTGACCGCCGTCAGCCTGACCGCCGGCCTGTTCGACGCACTGGCCGAGACCACGCCGGAGGTCTTCGCCCAACTGCGGGAGGTCTCCGCCGGGGGCGACGTGGTGAGCCCGAGCGCGGCCGGACGGGTCCTCGACACCTGCCCGGGGACCGTGGTGCGGCACATGTACGGACCCACCGAGGTCACCCTCATCGCCAGCCAGACGGAGCTGGACCCGGGTCGACCCGCCTCCGCGCCGCTGCCGCTGGGCCGGCCGCGGGACGGGATGTCGGTGCACGTGCTCGACGGGTCCATGGCCGAGGTGGCGCCGGGCGAGGTCGGCGAGCTGTACGTGGCCGGGGCCGGGCTCGCCCGGGGCTATCTCGGCCTGCCCGGGATGACCGCGGAACGCTTCGTGCCCTGCCCGTTCGGGCCTTCCGGGTCGCGGATGTACCGCACGGGCGATCTGGTCCGGCGCGCGACGAACGGCGAGCTGCTCTTCGTCGGCCGGGCCGACGGACAGATCAAGGTACGCGGCAACCGGGTGGAACTCGGCGAGATCGAGGCCGTGCTGGCCAGCCGCCCCGGGGTGTCGCAGGTGGTCGTCGTCGCCCGCCCCGACCACGCCGGAAGCTACCGGCTGATCGCGTACGTCGTGCCGGCGCCCCGCGGTGACCTCTCCGTGCGGGCGTTGAAGGAGCACGTCGGCGGGGTGCTGCCGGACTACATGGTGCCGCAGGAGTTCGTCCGCATGAAGCACCTGCCGCTCACCGCCAACGGCAAGATCGACAGGCAGGCCCTGCCGGAACCACCGCGCCGACGCGCCGGCGGGGCACCGCGCAACGCGCAGGAGGCCGCGCTCTGCGACCTCTTCGCCGAGCTGCTGCATCAGCCGCACGTGGGTGTCGACGACGACTTCTTCGCCCTGGGTGGGAACTCGTTGTTGGCGGTGCGGTTGGTGGCGCGGGTGCGGGGTTTGTTGGGTGTGGAGTTGGCGGTTCGGGATCTGTTCGAGTTCCCGACGGTGGCGGGTGTGGTGCGGCGGTTGGGTGTGGTGGGTGCGGCGCGTTCGGGTGTGGTGGTGGTGCCGCGTCCGGAGCGGGTGCCGTTGTCGTTCGCGCAGGCGCGGTTGTGGTTCATCGGTCAGTTGGAGGGTGTGTCGGGGGCGTACAACATTCCGTTCGCGGTGCGGTTGCGCGGTGGGTTGGATGTGGGTGCGTTGCGGTCGGCGTTGGCTGACGTGGTGGGTCGGCATGAGTCGTTGCGGACGGTGTTTCCGCAGGTGGGTGGCGCTCCGGTTCAGGTGGTGTTGGCGCAGTGGGTGCCGGAGTTGGTGGTGCGTCGGGTGTCGGCGCGGGAGTTGGCCGGGCAGGTGCGTGAGGCGGCGGGGGCTGGTTTCGATCTGACGGTGGATCCGCCGTTGCGGGCGTGGTTGTTCGAGGTGGGTCCGGCGGAGTCGGTGCTGGTGGTGGTGGTGCATCACATCGCTGGTGATGGTTGGTCGATGGGTCCGTTGTTGGGGGATCTGTCGCGGGCGTATGCGGCGCGGCGTGCGGGGGTGGCGCCGGGGTGGGCGCCGTTGCCGGTGCAGTACGTGGATTACGCGTTGTGGCAGCGGGAGTTGTTGGGCGTCGAGGACGATCCGGGCAGCGTGTCGGGGCGGCAGTTGGCGTTCTGGCGGGAGGCGTTGGCGGGGTTGCCGTTGGAGTTGCCGTTGCCGGTGGACCGGCCGCGTCCGGTGGCGCCGACGGGTCGTGGCGGGTTGGTGGAGTTCACTCTCGCCGACGGGGTGCACACGGCGTTGGCGGATGTCGCCCGGGTGAACAAGGTCAGCTTGTTCATGGTGGTGCAGGCGGGGTTGGCGGCGGTGTTGACCCGGTTGGGTGCGGGCACGGACGTGCCGATCGGCACGGTGGTGGCGGGTCGCGACGACGAGGCGTTGGAGGATCTGGTCGGGTTCTTCGTGAACACGCTGGTGTTGCGCACCTCGACGGCGGGTGATCCGACGTTCGTGGAGTTGGCGGCGCGGGTGCGCGAGACGGACCTGGCCGCGTTCGGGCATCAGGAGATGCCGTTCGAGCGGCTGGTGGAGATGGTCAACCCGCCACGGTCGTTGGCGCGGCATCCGTTGTTCCAGGTGATGCTGGCCTGGCAGGGCGTCGACGAGGTGGAGTTGCGCCTGGACGGCGTGGACGCGGTGGTCGAGGACTTCGACTGGTACGCGGCGAAGTTCGACCTGGCGATGTCGTTCCAGGAATCCCGCGACGCGTTCGGCCGACCGGCGGGCATCAGCGGGTCGGTGGAGTTCAGCCTGGACCTGTTCGACCAGGCCACCGCCGAACACATCGCCGTGGTGTTCACCCAGTTCATGACCGCCGTCGCCGCCGACCCCGACCTGCGCCTGTCCCAGGTCCCACTGACCGAGGCGGACCTGAACGCGCTGACCGAACGCACCGCCCGACACGTCCCGACCCTGCCCACCCCCCGACCCCCGAACACCAGCCGCCACGACACCCACGACCCCCGCGAAGACATCCTCTGCGGCCTGTTCGCCGAACTCCTCGACCTACCCCACGTCACCCCCCACGACGACTTCTTCGCCCTCGGCGGTCACTCGTTGTTGGCCGTGCGGTTGGTGGCGCGGGTGCGGGGTTTGTTGGGTGTGGAGTTGGCGGTTCGGGATCTGTTCGAGTTCCCGACGGTGGCGGGTGTGGTGCGGCGGTTGGGTGTGGTGGGTGCGGCGCGTTCGGGTGTGGTGGTGGTGCCGCGTCCGGAGCGGGTGCCGTTGTCGTTCGCGCAGGCGCGGTTGTGGTTCATCGGTCAGTTGGAGGGTGTGTCGGGGGCGTACAACATTCCGTTCGCGGTGCGGTTGCGCGGTGGGTTGGATGTGGGTGCGTTGCGGTCGGCGTTGGCTGACGTGGTGGGTCGGCATGAGTCGTTGCGGACGGTGTTTCCGCAGGTGGGTGGCGCTCCGGTTCAGGTGGTGTTGGCGCAGTGGGTGCCGGAGTTGGTGGTGCGTCGGGTGTCGGCGCGGGAGTTGGCCGGGCAGGTGCGTGAGGCGGCGGGGGCTGGTTTCGATCTGACGGTGGATCCGCCGTTGCGGGCGTGGTTGTTCGAGGTGGGTCCGGCGGAGTCGGTGCTGGTGGTGGTGGTGCATCACATCGCTGGTGATGGTTGGTCGATGGGTCCGTTGTTGGGGGATCTGTCGCGGGCGTATGCGGCGCGGCGTGCGGGGGTGGCGCCGGGGTGGGCGCCGTTGCCGGTGCAGTACGTGGATTACGCGTTGTGGCAGCGGGAGTTGTTGGGCGTCGAGGACGATCCGGGCAGCGTGTCGGGGCGGCAGTTGGCGTTCTGGCGGGAGGCGTTGGCGGGGTTGCCGTTGGAGTTGCCGTTGCCGGTGGACCGGCCGCGTCCGGTGGCGCCGACGGGTCGTGGCGGGTTGGTGGAGTTCACTCTCGCCGACGGGGTGCACACGGCGTTGGCGGATGTCGCCCGGGTGAACAAGGTCAGCTTGTTCATGGTGGTGCAGGCGGGGTTGGCGGCGGTGTTGACCCGGTTGGGTGCGGGCACGGACGTGCCGATCGGCACGGTGGTGGCGGGTCGCGACGACGAGGCGTTGGAGGATCTGGTCGGGTTCTTCGTGAACACGCTGGTGTTGCGCACCTCGACGGCGGGTGATCCGACGTTCGTGGAGTTGGCGGCGCGGGTGCGCGAGACGGACCTGGCCGCGTTCGGGCATCAGGAGATGCCGTTCGAGCGGCTGGTGGAGATGGTCAACCCGCCACGGTCGTTGGCGCGGCATCCGTTGTTCCAGGTGATGCTGGCCTGGCAGGGCGTCGACGAGGTGGAGTTGCGCCTGGACGGCGTGGACGCGGTGGTCGAGGACTTCGACTGGTACGCGGCGAAGTTCGACCTGGCGATGTCGTTCCAGGAATCCCGCGACGCGTTCGGCCGACCGGCGGGCATCAGCGGGTCGGTGGAGTTCAGCCTGGACCTGTTCGACCAGGCCACCGCCGAACACATCGCCGTGGTGTTCACCCAGTTCATGACCGCCGTCGCCGCCGACCCCGACCTGCGCCTGTCCCAGGTCCCACTGACCGAGGCGGACCTGAACGCGCTGACCGAACGCACCGCCCGACACGTCCCGACCCTGCCCACCCCCCGACCCCCGAACACCAGCCGCCACGACACCCACGACCCCCGCGAAGACATCCTCTGCGGCCTGTTCGCCGAACTCCTCGACCTACCCCACGTCACCCCCCACGACGACTTCTTCGCCCTCGGCGGCAACTCGATGTTGGCCGTGCAGTTGGTCGCGCGGATCCGTGAACTGGGCGTGCCGGCCCGGGTGCGGGCCGTCTTCGAGGCTCCGCGCGTCGAGGACCTCGCCCCGCTGCTGCTGGCTCCGGCGACCAGCGGGGGCGTGCTGCTCGCGCCGGTGATCCCGCTGCGCGCCACCGGGGAGGCGACCCCGCTCGTCCTGCTGCCCCCGGTCAGCGGGCTGAGCTGGGGGTACGCGTCGCTGCTGCCGTACATCCCGGAGGACCACCCGGTCTACGGCGTGCAGGCCACGGGGTGGTCGGGTGGCGACGGCCCGGGTCTCGTCCCGGCGCTGGTCGACCTGATCGAGCAGACCTGCCCGGCCCCGGAATACCACCTGGCGGGCTGGTCGGTCGGGGGCGTGGTCGCCCACGCGGTCGCCGCGGAGCTGGCGGAGCGGGGCCGGGTGGCGAGCCTGACCCTGATCGACGCCTATCCGTTCGCCGAGCAGCACCGGGTGCTGGGGGTCGCCGCGTCCGATCCGGCCACGGACGTCCTGGCCGGCTTCGCCGCCAGCCACCCTGCCGGCGACGGGTCGGTGCCCGTCGACGGGGAGACGCTGCGCGCGTCGCTCGCCGACCTGTGGGGGCTGACCCCGGACGAGGCGGACCAGGTGGTGACGTCGGCGGTGCGGTACCGGGCGGCCGCAGACGAGCTGGGGAAGACTTACTTCCCCGGTGACGTCACCCTCGTCACCGCCGGCCGGGACGAGGCGGCAGCGGTGTTCGGCCCCGAACTCTGGCATCCGTATGTGGGCGGGCGCGTACACCGGGTCACCGCCGACGGGGACCACTTCGGAATGCTCGCTCCACCCGCGGTGACCACGGTTGGCACCGCCCTGGAAGCGGCCGTGACGGCCGGCGACCAGAGGGCCGACGACACGCGGCCCGCTGACGAATCAACGACGAAGGAGGCGCTGGCATGACCAGTTCGATGAGGGACCTGCGGTTGGCGTACACGGAGTTCCACGTCCACGACGCGGTCGGCGCGGCGGCCGAGTTCGCGGCCCGGCACGGCCTCGCGGCCGGGGAGCCGGCGACTGCCGAGGGCGTCACCTCGGTCGTCCTCGGGCCTCCCGCCGGAACTGTGGTCTTCACCTCCTCGCAGGTGGCGGGTGACCCGGTCACCGACTACGTGGCACGCCACGGTGACGGGGTCGCGGACATCGCGCTTGCCACCCCCGACGTACGGGCCACCTTCGCCGCCGCCGTGGAGCGGGGCGCCGTGCCGATCGCCGCGCCGGCACCGTCGCCCCGGCACGGCGGAGCGCTCGCCGCGACGATCGGCGGCTTCGGGGACATGGTGCACACCCTGCTGGAACTGACCGGGCCGGAGGCACCGGTGCCGGGTCACCGGCCCGTGGCGTCGGAGGGCAGCGCGGGTCTGCTGGACACCGACCACTTCGCCGTCTGCGTTCCCGAGGGTGAGCTGGGCCGCTGGGTGGACCACTACCGCACGGTGCTCGACTTCGAGTCGATCTTCGACGAGCGGGTGCTCGTCGGCGAGCAGGCGATGAACTCGGAGGTGGTGCAGAACGCCGCCGGCGACGTCACCTTCACCATCCTGGAACCGGACAGCACGGCCGCGGCCGGGCAGATCGACGACTTCATCGCCCGGCACGGCGGCGCGGGTGTCCAGCACGTGGCGTTCCGTACCGACGACATCGTCGCCTCGGTACGCCGGCTGCGGGACAACGGCGTGGAGTTCCTTCCGATCCCGGGGGCCTACTACGAGGCGCTGCCGAGCCGGCTGACCCCGATCGGGCACTCCATCGCCGAGCTGCGTGAGCTGGGTGTGCTGGCCGACACCGACCACGCCGGCCAGCTCTTCCAGATCTTCGCCCGGTCGACCCATCCGCGGCACACCTTCTTCGTCGAGGTCATCGAGCGGATGGGTGCGCGCCTGTTCGGCAGCGGCAACATCAAGGCGCTCTACTCGGCCGTCGCCGAAGAGCAGGCCGCCGTCGGCTGACGGGTGCCCGGGCAGCGTTCCGGCGCCCGGTCCGTGGTCGGCGACAAGCACATCCATCCCATCCGCACATCGGGGAGAGCACATGTTCGGCGAGAACGAGAACGACAACGAGCAGACCTTCGGCGTCGTGGTCAACGACGAGGAGCAGTACTCCATCTGGCCGCAGGGCAGGGACCTGCCGGCCGGCTGGCGGCAGGAGGGGTTCACGGGGAGCCGGGAAGCGTGTCTGGAGCACGTGGGCGAGGTGTGGACGGACATGCGTCCGCTGTCCCTGCGCCGGGACATGGACCGCACCGGGATCTCCGGCTGACCACCCACCCCACCCCGGAGGAGGATCATGAGCGCGCTCTTCACCCTGGCCGACTACGAGGCGGAAGCCCGTCGGCGGTTGTCGCCGCCGGTGTGGGACTTCATCGAGGGCGGCCAGGGTGACGAGCGGAGCCTGCGGGCCAACCGCGAGGCGTTCGACCGGGCCACCCTGACACCGCGGGTGCTGACCGGTACGGCGGAGCCCGACCCGACGACGGTCCTGCTCGGTCACCGGTGGCCGGCGCCGATAGCGGTCGCGCCGACCGCTTTCCAGACCATGGCCCACCCGGAGGGAGAACTGGCCACCGCCCGGGCGGCGGCGGCACGGGGAGTGCCGTACGTGGTCAGCACCATGGCGTCGGTGCCGTTCGCCGACATCGCCGCGGTGGGCGGCCCACTGTGGTTGCAGCTCTACGCGTTCGCCGACCGGGGCGTCACCCGGCACGTCGTCGCGGCGGCCGAGGCGGCCGGCATGACCGCCCTGGTGTTGACCGTGGACACCCCGCGGATGGCCCGGCGCCTGCGTGACCTGCGGCGGAGCTTTCAACTGCCACCGGGCGTACGGGCGGTGAACCTTCCGGACGACGAGGTGACCTCGCCGCTGGCGCACAGTCAGCGGGCGTTCGCGCCGGCGCTCTCCTGGAGCGACGTCGAGTGGCTGCGGTCGGTGACCCGGCTGCCCGTGCTGCTGAAGGGTGTCGCGGCGGCCGAGGACGCGGAGCTGGCCGTGCGGCACGGCGCGGCGGGTGTGATCGTCTCCAACCACGGTGGACGGCAGTTCAGCGCCGCCCCGGCCACCCTCGACCTGCTCGGCCCGGTCGCGGACCGGGTCGACGGCGCCGTGCCGGTCCTGCTGGACGGGGGTGTGCGCAGCGGCACCGACGTCCTGGTCGCCCTCGACCGTGGCGCGGACGCGGTGCTGGTCGGCCGGCCCGTGCTGCACGGTCTGGCGGTCGACGGTGAGAAGGGGGTGGGCCACGTGCTCGACCTGCTCACCGAGGAGCTGGGCGAGGCCATGCTGATGGCCGGTGTGCCGCGCCTGCGCCGGTCCGTCGACCGGGTGCACCGGCCCGTCGGCACCGTGCACGTCGCCGATCTGCACGGCAGCCTGCGGGACCCGGTGCTGGACACGATGACATTCCTCAACGAGGTCACGTCGCGTTATCCGGCCGCGGTCTCGTTCGGCCCGGGCCGACCGTACGAGGCCGATTTCGACCTGGACAACGTGCAGCGTCACCTGACGCGGTACCTGGACGACAGGCGCGCCCGGGGAGCCGGCGAGACCGAACTGCGCCGGGAGATCTTCCAGTACGGCGACACGGCCGGGCAGATCCGCGATCACGTGGCCCGGATGCTGCGCGTGGACGAGGACGTCGACGTGTCGCCGGAGAGCATCGTGGTCACCGTCGGCGCCCAGGAGGCGATGCTGCTGGTCCTGCGGGCACTGCACGCGGACGCCCGGGACGTCCTGCTGGTGCCGAGCCCCTGCTACGTCGGCATCTCCGGCGCGGCCCGGATCCTGGACATCCCGATCGTCCCGGTGCCCGAGGGGCCGGACGGGTTGACCGGTGCCGCGGTCGCGGCGGCGGTTCGGGAGCAACGGGCGGCCGGCCGTCGACCCCGGGCCTGCTACGTGGTGCCCGACCACTCGAACCCGTCGGGGCGGACGATCCCGACGGCCCACCGGCAGGAACTCCTCGACGTGGCCGCCGAGCACGGGATCCTGCTGCTGGAGGACTCGCCGTACCGTCTGCTCGGCGGCGCGGACCCGCTGCCGTCGCTGAAGTCGATGGACCGGCGACGTACCGTGATCCAGCTCGGCTCGTACGCGAAGTCGGTCTTCCCGGGCGCCCGGATCGGCTACGTCGTCGCCGACCAGGAGGTGCTTGACGACAGCGGTCGCCGCTGGCCGCTTGCCGCCGAGCTGGTCAAGATCAAGAGCATGGTCACGGTGAACACCTCACCGCTGAGCCAGGCCGTCGTGGCGGGCGCGCTCCTGGCGGCGGGCCGGCTGTCCGAGGCGAACCGGCCGGCGGCGGCCCACTACGGGCGGATGCGGCAGGTCATGCTGGACCGGCTCGCCCACCACTTCCCGCCCGCCGAGCGGGACGTGCACGGGGTGAGCTGGACCGACCCGGGTGGCGGCTTCTTCCTCGTGGTCCGCCTGCCCTTCCTGGCGGGCGAGGAGGCGCTGACCAGGTCGGCGCGGGACCACGGGGTGATCTGGGTGCCTCTGTCCTACTTCCAACCCGAGGGCGGGGACTCGCACCACATCCGGCTCTCCTTCAGCTGCCTCTCCGAGGAGGGGATCGTCGAGGGCGTCGACCGGTTGGCCCGGTTCGTCGCGGCCGAGACGGGCTGTGCGAAGCTGCCTGGAGAGCGGCCCACCGGCGGTCCGACCTGAGCGGGACGGCCGATCCGGGCGACCGCGCCGTCGCCTCCGGTCGAGCCGTCCGGTGACCCGCACCTGTAGAGCCCGAAGGGACGACATCACATGCGGCAGGACCGCTGTTGGACCATCACGCCGTGGCGTTTCTCCGACGAGCCGCGAGCGATCGAGGGGATCCACCGGCTGCTGCCCGACGAGGAGCCGTACCGGACCTGGTCGCACTTCTCGTTCGTCGCCGACAGCGGCCACGTGCACAGCGTGGACCTGCTGGTCGCGACGCCCACCGGGCTGTGCCTGGTCGAGGTGGAGACGCTGCGCGGCAGCGTCCGCAACATCGGCGGGACATGGCTGCTGACCGCCAGCGGCCGGACCCGCGCCGTCGACAGCCCCCGGCGGACCGCCGACATCAAGGCGGCGCACCTGTCGGCCGTTCTCGGTCGGGCGGCGGCGTCCCTGGGGCTGCCGGCACCCACCGTGCACGGCGCGGTCTACCTGCCGGAGCCGAGCCTCGACGTCCGCCTCACCCCGGATCAGGCCGACCGGGTATACGGTCCGGACCCGGGCGGACCCGCCGGACTCCCCCGGTTGCAGGCCGACCTGCTCAGCCGGCCCGCGCCGCCGGAGTGGGTGGACGCCGCGGTGGCCGTCTCCCGGGCGATGCCGGAGCTGCTGCGCCTGGCCGGCTGCGGGCCGGTCGAGGAGTGGAGCCGGATCGGCACCTGGCAGGTCACCGAGGAGCCCATCGAGGTGGCCCCCGCCTGGCAGGACTACACGGCCTGGAGCACGGTGCTCGACAAGGTCTCCCGCCAGGTACGGGTGTACGTGTCCGGTCCCGCCGGCGGCGCGCGGCAACTGGCGCTGCTGGAGGAGGCGACGCTTCGTGAACACCTTCTGCTGCGTGGCCTCCGGCATCCCGGCATCATCGAGGTGGTGACGCTGGGCCACCACCGGTCCGGTCCCGCACTGCTGACGAACCAGGAACGGGCGCTCCGGCTCGACCATTTCCTCGCACTGCACGGTGCGGCCCTCGACGAACGCGGCAGGTCCGGCATCATCAGCCAGTTGGGGGCGGCGCTCGCCGAGGCCCACGCGCGGGACGTGCAGCACACCGCCCTGTCGCCGTGGTCCGTCATCGTCAACCCCCGACCGCCCCGGGGTGGCACGGTCGAACAGGGCTGGCTGGACCCGCGGATCAGGATCACCGGGTGGCACGCCGCCGGCCTCGCCTCCGCCCTGGCGAGCCGGGAACCCGGCCACCGCACGTGGCCGGCGGATCGGGCCGGGGGCGTGGCGGCCGACCTGCTCGGCCTGGCGGGGCTGGCCCGCGCGGTGCAGACCGGCCGGGTCACCGACGGGGCGCCACCCCGGCCCGTGGACGTCCTTCCCGACGGGGGCCCGTTCCAGCCGTCCGTGACCATGTCGGATCTCACCGACCGGCTCGTCGCCGCGGTCCACCGGGGCGACGAGATCGAACCGGCGGCCGTGGTGACGTCGCCGCGCGGCCTGCCTCGGCAGCGGGGTGACGAGCTGCGCGCCGCGCCGTGACCTGGCCCGAGGGCCCGCCGTCCACCACTGCCCGGACGGCCGGCTCCGGCCGGGCGACCGTCCACCGCTGACGAGGAGCAACGTGCCGAACCGTCTTCTCTACCTCGCCCGACACGGCGAAGCCGTCGACGAGGGCGAGCTGACCGCCCGGGGACGGGAACAGGCGCGGGCGTTGGGACGGCGGCTCGCCGCCGTGCCACTGACCGCGGTCCACCATGGACCGCTGCCCCGTGCCACCCACACCGCGCAGTTGGTGGGCCGGGAGCTCGCGGGTGTCCCCCTGCACCGCTCCCCGATCGTGGGGGACTACGTACCGCCGTTGCCCGACCCCGGTGCGCTCCCGGAGCCGTACGCCCGGTTCCTCGACGACGTTTCCCCTACGGAGCACGCCGAGGGCGCCCGGCTGGCCGCTGCTGCCATCGAGCGGTTCGCCACTCCCGCAACGGTGGAGACCCACGAACTGATCGTCACCCACAACTTCCTGATCGCCTGGTTCGTCAGGCACGCCCTCGACGCGCCGGACGCCCGCTGGTTGGGTCTCAACGCGGCGAACTGCGCGCTCACCGTCATCCTGTACCGCCCCGACCGGCCGCCCGCCCTGGTCGCGTACAACGACGTCAGCCACCTGGCGTCGGACCAGCGGTGGACCGGGCTGCCGCCGTACGCCGGGGCGCTGCCGTGACCGAGCCGGCACTGCCGGCGACAGCCCGACCTCAGGCGCAGCCGGCCCGGCGGCGTACCGTCATCCGCGATGCCCTGGCGGTCGGGCTGGCAACCGGCACCTACGGCTTCTCCTTCGGGGCGCTCTCCGACGCCGCCGGGCTCTCCACCGCCCAGACGGCCGCGCTCTCCGCGCTGATGTTCACCGGCGCGTCGCAGTTCGCCTTCGTGGGGGCGGTGGCCGCCGGCGGCGCGCCGCTCGCGGGCGTCCTTCCCGCGGTGCTGCTGGGCATGCGCAACTCGTTCTACGGCTTCGGCCTGGACCGGCTCCTGCGACTACGGGGACTGCGCAGGCTGGTCGGCGCGCATCTCGTGATCGACGAGTCCACCGCGATGGCCGTCGGGCAGCGGCGCGTGGAGTTCGCATCGTTGGCGTTCTGGGCGACCGGCGCTTCGGTCTTCGTGCTGTGGAACCTGGCCACGCTGCTCGGTGCCCTCAGCGGCGACATGATCACCGACCCGGCGGCCATCGGGTTGGACGCCGTCGCCCCGGCGGCCTTCGTCGCCCTCGTCGCACCACGGATCCGCACCCGACCGGCGTGGCTGGTCGCCACGGCCACCGCCGTGGTGGCCCTCTGCCTCGTCCCGTTCCAGCCTGCCGGGGTGGTGGTGCTGGCGGCCGCGGCGGTGGTGATGGCCGTCGTGACGCTCATGCCGAGGCTCGCCGGGGTGGTTACGGCTGGCCACGGGACGTCGGACGGGGTGGACGGATGAGCATGTGGGTGGCGATCCTGCTGGCGGCGGCCGGGTGCTACGCGCTCAAGCTGCTCGGCTTCCTGATGCCGGCCCCGCTGCTGGAGCATCCCCGGGTCACCGCCGCGGCGGCCCTCCTGCCGGTTGGGGTGCTGGTGAGCCTGATCGTCGTGCAGACCGTCGGCGGCCAGGAGCGGATCGTGCTGGACGCCCGGCTCGTCGGGGTGGCGGTCGCGCTGGTCGCCGTGCTGCTCCGGGCACCCTTCCTCGCCGTGATCGTCTGCGCGGCGGCGGCCACCGCGCTCACCCGGCTGATCTTCTAGCCTCGTCCTCCGACCGCCGGTGACGCGGAGGCCGGCGGCGGCACGCAGGGGTCCACACCCCGGGCGGCTGGACGGAACCAGCGCAGCGTCGCTCCGCACGGTGGCCGTGCGGTGCCGTTGACGGTGGGCCACGGGGAGCGCTACGGCCGGGGGACGGGACGGGCCCGGTGCGGAGGGTGGTCCTCCGCGCCGGGCCGCGTCGTCGGGTGGGTCAGCTGGTCACGCAGGTGGCCTGCACGCCCGGTCCGGTGCCGGTGCCCTGGAAGCCGAAGGTGGTCGACTGCCGGCCGGCGATCCGTCCGTTGTAGCTCATGTTGGTGAACCGGACGGTTCCGCTGGTACCGGTGGCCTGGGCGTTCCAGGTGCCGGTGACCGCGGTGCCGCTGGGCAGCGTGATGGTCACGGTCCAGCCGTTGATCTCCGACTTGCCGGCGGTGACCGTCACGTTCGCGGTGAAGCCCTCGGCCCACCGGTTGACCGCCACGTCCGCGTAGCAGCCGTCACCGGCCGGCGGCGAGGAGTTCGGCGGGGTGGTCGGCGGGGTGGTGGTCGGCGGAGTGGTCGTCGGCGGAGTCGTCGTCGGCGGGGTCGTCGTCGGCGGGGTCGTCGTCGGCGGGGTCGTCGTCGGCGGGTTGGGCATGCCGTTGGCGAGGCTGTAGGCCAGGTCCGGCTGGAACGAGCCGGCCGTGTAGCGGCAGCCGTCCGCCTCCCCCGGCGGCTTCACCCAGAGGTACGCGTCGATGTTGCTGTCGCCGGTGTTCGTCGTCGGGTACTGCCCGATGCGCCGGTCGGTGTTGTCGTCGCCGCACCAGTCTCCGCTGGCGCCGCCGTTGCGGCTGGTGTCGATGACCTGGCGTTTGCCCGAGAGGCCCATGCCGTTGAGGGCGGAGATGACCGCCCGGCCGAAGTTCGCCTCACTGGACGTCGAGTTGAAGTTCGACACGTTGCTGAAGAAGCCGTCGGCGTACTGCACGCCCGCTGCCCGGAGCCGGTTGGCCGTCTCACCAGCGCTGTTCCAGGTGGAGTGACCGGCGTCGAGGTACACCTTGGCGTTGGGGTTGGCCGACTTGATGGTCCGGGTGGCGGTCGTGATCGCCTGGTTTCGGGCGTTGAGCTCGCCGCTGCTCAGGCACGTCTGCAGGGCGAGCGAGTCGGTCTCCAGGATGATCAGGACCGTCTGGTTGCCCAGCCCTCTGGCGAAGTTGGACACCCACGTCTGGTACTGGTTGAGGTCCGGCGCCCCGCCGGCGCTGGCCCCGCCGCAGTCCCGGTTGGTGATCTCGTACACCGCCAGCACCGGGATCTGCTGCGCCGCGTTGGCGGCGCCGACGAAGCCGGAGACCTCGGACTGCACCGTCGACGGGTTGAAGTTGGCGAACCAGCGGGCCTGCGGCTGACTCGCGATCTTGTCGCGGATGACGGCGGCACGCGAGTCGCCGGGGTTGGCGGCGACCCAGCGGACGACCGCCGAACTCGGGTCGCGGTAGAGCGGGCCGGACACCGTGCCCGCGGACGCGCCGCCGACGGTGAGGCAGATGCCGGCGGCGGTGACGCCCGCGATGGCCGCCACGCTGAGGGCCGCGGATCTGCGGAACCGGAGGGAGAGGATAGCCACGACGTGTTTCCTCCTGACTACATGGATGTATCCAAATTCATGGGAGCGTTCCCATGGACGGTAGCGGAGGCGCGCGCCGCTGCCAAGACGTCAAGGCTCGTCGATGCGATTGCCGGTTCGCTCTCACCGTGCCCGGCCACTCGGGAACGGGCGGACCAGTGCCGCCACGGGCGCAGCGCCCGCAGGGGACTCCGGGAACGCCAGGTGCCGATCCAGGCCCCTCAGCCGACGTGCTCGGCGACGACCGATCGGGTCTCGTAGGCTCGGACGGTGGAAGGCAATCGAGGACGAATCATGGCACAGATGCTGGACGCGGCGGAGAACTCCTCGCCGGTCGAGGCGGTCGAGTCGGTCACGCGGGCACTGGGCGCGGCGCTGGGGGCGCGTACCGTCGCGTTTCTGATCGCTGACCTCAGCGGTCGGGCGTTGGTCCGGTTGGCACACATCCCGTTCGACGACGCCGGCGTGGGACGCCGGGGCGGCGAGGTCGCCACGGTGATGCCGTTCGACGGTGGCCCCACCGAGCAGGCGCTGCGCACCCAGCGGGTGCAGGTGGTCGCGACACCGGACCGGTGGACGGTGTTCGCGCCGGTGACCGACCGTGGTGAGGCGATCGGCATCCTCGAGATGGTCCTGCCGGACGAACCCACCCCGCGCATGGTGGAGGAGATCACCCGCACGGCGCACGTGCTGGCGTTCGTGGTGATCGCCAACCGCCGGCACACCGACCTCTTCGAGTGGGGGCAACGCACGACCCCGTTCACCCTCTCCGGGGAGATCCAGCGCCGCCTGCTGCCCGCCTCGTTCACCTGCGAGGCCAGCTCGTTCACCCTGTCCGGCTGGTTGGAGCCCGCGGCGAGCATCGGCGGGGACACCTTCGACTACAGCCTGTCCCGCGACGTGCTGCACTTCAGCGTCACCGACGCGATGGGCCACGGAGTGACAAGCGCGCTGACCGCCACCCTGGGTGTGGGCAGCCTGCGCAACAGCCGCCGGCGCGGGTTCGACCTGGTGCGGCAGGCCGACTCGGCGAACACCGACGTGGCCGAACACGCCACCGCGCCCGGCAGTTTCGTCACCGCGGCCCTCGGTCGTCTCGACCTGCGCACCGGGGTGTGCGCGCTGCTCAACGCCGGGCACGTGCCACCGCTGCTGGTACGCGACGGGGACACCCGGACGCTGGAGTTGCCGGCCAACTTCCCCCTGGGCATGTTCGCCCACGCCGACTTCCACGCCGACGAGATCGCGCTGCGACCGGGTGACCGCCTGGTGGTGGTCACCGACGGCATGCGCGAACGCAACGCCGCCAGCCTGGACCTACCGGACATGCTGCGGTCGATCACGGAACTGCACCCGCGCGAGGCCGTACGGGCGTTGGCCGACGCCGTCCTCGAGGTCAGCGGGCCGACGTTGGCCGACGACGCCACCCTGTTCATCCTCGACTGGCACGGCGGTCACCGTGAGGACAGGCGTAGCAGCGCGGGCGCCGACCAGGCGCGTGCCAGTGCCGCCCTGCCCTAGCGACCACCAGCTTGCCGCGTCGCCGTGGACGGCATCTCGGCTTCGGCCGCCGGCACGCTGTCGTACACGTCGATCGCCCGGTCCACCGATGTGATCGTCAGGACA
The DNA here is from genome assembly GCF_040607375.1 of Micromonospora sp. NPDC005298. NCBI lineage: Bacteria > Bacillati > Actinomycetota > Actinomycetes > Micromonosporales > Micromonosporaceae > Micromonospora > Micromonospora sp. NPDC005298. The sequence continues at coordinate 810,273 of NZ_JBEXGP010000001.1, read as the reverse complement.
CTGCGCACGCCGGGCTGCACCGCGGCGAGGCACAGCCGACCGCCGACGTCACCGAACGCCTTGAACATCACGACCAACGCGCCAAGCGCGCTGGAATCCAGGAAGCCCACACCCGAGAGGTCCACCACCACCTGGTGGTCGCCAGCGTCGACCAACCGCTGCAGACCCTCGCGCAGCTGTGGGGACGTCGCCATGTCCAGCTCACCGCGCACTTCGAGAACCGTGCAATCACGGCCCGGCCGGACCGACAACTCCACACCCACAACCACGACCTCCCCACGGACAGTCCCCCACTTACCCTATTCTCCCGCAGGTGAACCGCCCTCGGCCGGTGTAGATCCCCGCCCGTGTGGGCGGACCCGTACCGGCCGGCCCGCGACATGGCCTGGGCGGTCGTCGACCGGGCCGCCCGGCGGCGCCGGACCGGCAGCGGGCCCGGAGCCGACCGGCTCCGGGCCCCTCCTTCGCCCTCGCTCAGGGGCTGGTGCAGGTGATGTTGCCCGGTGCGGTGGCGCCGTCGCCGGTGGCGGTGAACCCGAACGTGGTCGAGGCGTTCGCGGCCAGAGCACCGTTGTACGGCGCGTTGCGGACCGTGACGCTGCCGGTGGTGCCCGTGTTGGTTCCGCTCCAGAGGCTGCTGATGGCCTGGCCGTTGGCCAGGGTCAGACCCACGGTCCAACCGTTCAGGGTCGCGGCCGTGTTGTTGGCCACGGTCACCTCACCCTGGAAGCCGCCGGGCCAGGTGTTGACCGTCCGGTAGGTGGCGGCGCAGGTGCCCGGCTCACCCGTCGGCGGCGGGGTCGTCGGCGGCGGAGTGGTCGGGGGCGGGGTGGTCGGCGGCGGGGTCGTCGGGGGCGTGGTCGACTGGAACTGGCTGAAGAACCTCCAGATCTCACCGGAGGTCCAGGTCCGGGAGTCGTTGGGGCTGCCGGACCCGTCGACCGGGCTGGGCGTGTGGTCCCCGTCGAACGCCGCCCACTGCACGGGGTAACCGGCCCGGCATCCCGAGTAGGTGGTGGTGATGTGGGTGAGGCTGCCTCTGCTCGGCTCGCGCGGGCTCTGCGCGGTGCAGCCGTTGTTCCGGACGAACGTGTCACGCAACTGCCGGCCCTGGGAGATGTTCAGCACGCTGTCGTAGATGCCGTGGATGCCGAAGTAGGCCACCGGCTGCGTACCGCCGTTGCATCCGCTGAGGTTGGCGCCGGACAGCACGGTGACCGCGCGGATGACATCGGGCCGGGCGCAGGCCACCGCGTAGCTCATGGCCCCGCCGTAGCTCCAGCCGAGAGCGAAACGCTGCGTCGTGTCCACGCACAGGTCGTTCTCGATCTGGCGGGAGATGTCGTCGAAGAGGGTCAGGTCCCGACCGTTGGTGTTGGCCCAGCCGGCGTTGAGACCCTGCGGCGCGACGAAGATCGTGCTGTTGTTCGACAGCGGTTGGAGCCCGTAGTAGCCCGCCGAGGTGACGTTGTTGGCGGAGCCGTTCAACCAGTGGAAGCCGAAGATCAGTCGGTACGGGTGGTTCCGGTCGTACCCGTCCGGGATCCGCAGGTTGTAGGTACGGCTCTGTCCACTGCTCTGGATCGTGCGCGTCCCACTGGTCAGCGTGGGGGCCTTGCCGCAGCCGGCGGTGGCCGCGAGGGTGCCGTTCGTCGCCGCCACCGCTTCGCGGAGGCCGCCGTTCAGCGCGCCGCCGGCGGTGGCCGCGAGGAGAACCGCCGCGGCCGCGATGGATGTGAGGAGGTGCCTTCGTTTCGGCATTGCGTGACTCCTTGCGATTGGGCGTCAGGTGCCGGTGGTGGGGGTGCGATGCCGGCGGCGGGACGTCGGTGGCCGGGCATACGGCCGAAGGCGACGTCATCAGGCATCGTTCCGATGGCCCGGACTGGTCACCGCCGGGGAGGTGGCGGGAGGGTCGATGCCCTCGACGCGTCCTCGCCGGATGGCTCGGGTGACCGGGAGCGTGCCCTTCGCTCCCCACGCAAACATAGCATGTTATCGATAACAAGCGATGTTTGCGGCAGGCCCGGACGCCGCCCGGGGAGCAGGGGTCAGGACGGCGGCGGGCCCACCTGATCAGACGGACAGGGCGAACGAGGCAGTGACGGACTCCCGCTCCGGGCCCCTCCCGCGACACGGCCAGGGCCGCCGGCACCGGCCAGGGCGGCCGGCACGCGAATCCCGCCGGCGACCGGTCATCGTGCCGCCTGGAAAGCGCGCCCGACCACTGTGGCGTCGGATCCGCCACGGAACAGCCCCGACCGGTCCTTGTCGGTGGCGGGCAGACCGAACCAGGCGTAGCGCTGCACGTACGGCAGTTGGCCCAGCATCGTGGTGGCCGCGGTGAGGAAGGCGGCCTGCTGCTCCTGGCTGGGGAACTGCTGGCCGCCGCCGAAGCGGATCAGCGCGAACTCGGTCAGCCAGATCGGCTTGCGGTACCGCTGGTACACGTCCTGGAGGTACCGCCTGAGCTGGTCGACCGCCGTGGCGGTGGTGAAGTCGGCGCCGAACCAGTGCAGGGTGACGAAGTCGACCCGGTGCCCACGGGCCTCCGCGCCGGCCATGAACCGACCCAGCCAGCCCTGCGGATCGGCGGCCCCCCAGGCGACCGCCGGGCTGCCCAGCCTGCTGCCCGTGGCCATCAACCGGGGCCACAGCTCGAGCGCCTGCTCGACGGTCAGGTTGGACTGGTCCGGCAGGTCCGGCTCGTTGAACGTGAGCAGGTACGGGCCGGCCGCCCTGGCCCGCGCCAGCTCCGGCGCGGTGACGTTCTCCGCGCCCCGGATCATCGGCACGAACGTCACCCCCGGTGGGGTGGTGATGCCCTGGTGCTGCGTGCCCCAGGTGTAGTACCAGTCGGCCTTCGAGCTGGCCAGCGCCTGGCTGACCCCGTCGAAGGTCCACACCGAAACGCCCTTGCGCCCGGAGCCGACCGCGGGCGCGACCGGTGCCCGCGACGAGGGCCGGGCGCTCGGTGTGGGCGGGGCGACCGGGGTGCGGACGTCGGCGGGTGTCGCGGAGGGCGGAGCGGCCCACGAGGGCGCGGGCGGGTCGTCCGGCCGGATCACCACGAGGGTGGTGATGGCGAGGACGACGGCGGCGGCCCCGACGGCGAGCGACGGGAGCAGGCCACGGGGCCGGTTCAGCGCGAGGTCGGCCAGCGACTGCCCGCCGTCGCCGTCGGCGGGCGGGGTCGTCCCGGCGGTGCCCCCGGTCGTCGGATCCGGGGGGTGGGACCCGGCGACCGGGGACGGATCGGGAGGCGGCGCGGCAACCGGCAGGTGCACACCCAGGCCGGCCGGCAGCGGCAGCATCGGCAGGCCGGCGAGCAGCCTGTCGATCGGCAGGAGGGTCGCGCCCAGCCGTGCGCAGACCGCACAGTCCCGTACGTGCCGGGCCAGCCTCTTGCGCCACAGTGGATGGGGGACGCCGTCCCACCCGTCGGCCACGGTGCGCAGGTCCGGGCAGCCGGGGCGGGCCCGTAGCGCGCGGACGACGGCGCGGGCCGTCTGGATCTGGTCCTTCATCCGGTGCACCCGCACCGCGACGTGCCCCGGTGCGAGCCCCAGCGCGTCGGCGACCTCGGTCCGCTCGAGCGCGCCGGTCTCCTCCAGCCACCAGAGCGAGAGCAGCTCCCGATCGTCCGGGTCGAGCCAGCGGGTCGCCTCGGCGACCTCGCGCCGCTGGTCGGTGAGACCGAGCCGGAGGATCGTCAACGCCGCGAAGTCGGAGCCGGGGTCGGGCACGTTGTGGATCGCGTCCAGCCCGGCGTCGCGACTGAGCGCCACCCGCCGGCGCTGTTCCCAGTCGCGCACCTGGCGGATGGTGATCGCCACCAGCCAGGACCGGAACGCGGCCGGATCGTTGAGCCCGGGCAGGTGCCGGATCACCCGTACCAACGTCTCCTGGACCACGTCGTCGACGTCCGCGTGCCCGCGCAGCGCACGCCCGACGATGTTGTAGACCAGCGGGAGCGAGGCCGCTACGACGTCGTCCAGGGCGCGCTGGTCGCCCTGGCGGGCGGCGACGACGGCCCCGACGTCGGGTAGTCCCCGACCGGCTGACGACATGAGTCTCACTCCTTCTGCGCTCATCGTCGATAAGGGGCGTGGTACGTGCTGACCGCCCCTTATCGGAGACGGGCGGGAGTCGGGCGGATTACGAAAATTCTGCGGTCACCCGTCGGTCGGTGCGACCCGGGGCGGCCGCGAGGTTCCGGCGGCGGCGCATGACGGTTGTCGACGCCGGGTATGGTGCGGTGTGTCGGTGTCGCCGGGCGCTCGCCCGTGAACGAGACACCCTGATCGGGCGCCGGTGTGCACACCGGTTCGTCACCAGGTCGTGCGGCGATCCCTGCCGAGACCCGGACACCCTCCCTTCGCGGAAGACAGGATTCCCGCATGACTTCGAATGACCACGACCGCCCCGCGCTGTTCCTCGCCACGTCGAACGGTGACGGTGTCGACGGGTCGGCGGTGACCGTCGACGGCAGCGAGGAGGCCATGCGCCGACTCCGCCACCCGTTCACCGTGACGCCGGCCCGGCCGGGCGGCAACACCGGCGACGACGCGGACCACGGCAACTGACCAAGCCGGTCGCCCGCCCCACCCCACCAGCGCGACATCGTACTTTCGGGTGGCAATCACTCACTCTTTCGGGTAGTGTCCCGTTCATCAAGTGAACGACATGACGCGGTGGTGAGGCCCGTGCTCGTGGCCTGACGACAGCGCACGTCGCCCGCACGTGCGCCCCGGCGACAGCCGGTTCGGAGATCTTCCGGTCGACCCGATCGACGGGCAAGCGCGGGAGGGACCACCCATGTCCACCACGATCGAATCGGCGACCACCACACGCGTCGGCCAGCGAAGCACCAGCCAGAGCCCGGAGGACCTCCTGGCCAAACTGGCTGTCACCCCTACCGACGACCCACGCCGATCGGCCCTGCGGGACCGCACCATCGAGGCGTGGCTGCCGCTCGCCCGGCACCTGGCACGCCGCTACGCGGGCCGCGGCGCACCCGACGACGACCTGATCCAGACCGCTTCGGTCGGCCTCATCAAGGCCGTGGACAACTTCGACCCCAGCCGGGGCATCGACTTCAGCGGGTACGCCATCCCCACCATCATCGGCGAGATCAAGCGCTACTTCCGGGACCGCACCTGGGCCGTACGGGTGCCCCGCCGCCTCCAGGAACTGCGCCTGTCGATCAGTGCGGCCAACAGCACCCTCACCCACAGCCTCGGCCGCCAGCCCACGGTGGCGGACATCGCGTCCTACCTCGACGTCTCCGAGGAGAGCGTCCTGGAAGGGCTGGAGGGCGCCCGCGCCTACCGGGCCACGTCGTTGTCCACCCCGATCGGGACCGACGGAGGCAGGGAACTCGGCGACACCCTCGGCGGCGACGACCACGAGTTCGACCTCGTCGACATCCGCGTGGCCCTCGGTCCCGCACTCGCCACGCTGCCCGAGCGCGAACAGGAGATCCTCAGCCTGCGCTTCCACGGCAACCTGACCCAGTCCCAGATCGCCGACAAGATCGGCGTCTCGCAGATGCACGTCTCCCGGCTGATCACCCGATCGTTGGCGACCCTGCGACGCCACCTCTCGGACGACAGCGCCTCCTAGGAACACGACGACGAATGGCCCTGCACATCGACCTCTCCGGCAGGACCGCGCTGGTCACCGGGTCGACCCAGGGGATCGGGGCGGCCATCACCGTCGGCCTCGCCCGCGCCGGCGCGCGGGTGGCCGTCAACGGCCGTACCGCCGCCAGCGTCAAACGCGCGGCGGACGCCCTGCGCGGGGAGGTCCCCGGCGCGGACGTGGTGGAGGTGGACGCGGACGTCTCCACCGAGGAGGGGGCCGCGCGCACCCTCGACCTGCTGCCCACAGTCGACGTCCTGGTCAACAACCTCGGCATCTTCGGGCCCACCCCCGCGCTGGAGATCACCGACGAGGAGTGGCGTCGCTACTTCGAGGTGAACGTGCTGGCCGGCGTCCGGCTGACCCGCGCGTACCTGCCCGCCATGATCGAACGCGGCTGGGGGGCGGGTGCAGTTCATCGGCAGCGACTCGGCGGTCGTCACCCCGACCGAGATGATCCATTACGGCGTCTCGAAGACGGCCCTGCTCGGCGTCTCCCGTGGCTTCGCCAAGGCCGCCGCCGGCACCGGCGTGACAGTCAACTCGGTGCTCGCCGGGCCGACCCACACCGGCGGCGTCGAGGACTTCGTCGCCGAACTCGTCGGCGACAGCCTCCCGTGGGACGAGGCGCAGCGCGAGTTCATGCGACTGCACCGGCCGCAGTCGCTGCTCCAGCGGCTGATCGAGCCCGAGGAGATCGCCAACATGATCACGTACCTGGCCTCGCCGCTCGCCTCCGCCACGACAGGCGCCGCCGTCCGCGTCGACGGCGGATACGTCGACGCGATAGTCCCGTGACCGCTGCTCGTCAGAGCTGCACGACGTGACCCACCCGCGGCGGCGTACGGCCGGCGAGGACGTCGAGCCACGCGTGCCGTAGGGCCTCGGGCCCGGCACCGACCTCGACGTCGAGCCACCCGTCCACCACAGCGGTGAAGCGCCGCCACGCCTCGGTGAACCGCTTGTCGAGGCCGTCGCGCCCCCAGTCCTGACCGCGTTTGCGCATCTGCACGGGCGCGAAGAACACCTCGTCGGCGGCGTCGGCGTTCGGGGTCTGGTTGGTGAGGCCGACGGCGATGTCCCGGACCAGGTGGTCACCGAGGTGCTGACGCAGGGCGGCGCGGGTCGACGGTGCTCCGGACAGGTCGAGGTAGACGGTCGGGACGGCGTCGAGCGTGTCGATGTCGTCGTACGCGACGACCTGGTCGTAGCAGCCGAGCGACCTGGTGAACGCGAGGTTGCCGGGTGAGGTGAGCCCGACGAGGCGTGGACCACGGCCGTGCAGCTCGGTGGCGGCGGCGTACGCGGTCTTGCTCGACGCCGACGACAGTAGCAGCGACTCCGCGCCGTAGAAGCCGTTGTCGACGACCTGGTCGGCAAGCATGAACGAGGTGAAGAACAGCGGTCGGAACAGGATCAGCAGGTCCTCCTGATCCGGCCGGTACGCCGGGTCACCGCTGGTCGAGCGGTACGCGTTGTACGGCGAGGGCAGCTCGGCCCGGTGCGGGCTCGCGTCGCGGAATCCGGACGCGTCCACCCGGTCCGGTCGCACCAGCAGGTGCCCGGCGGGCGGCAGGTATCCGTACACCCGCTGGCCTACCTCGACGCCCGCGACTGTCGACGCGACCACCTCGGCGAAGCCCCAGAGCGGGGGAAGCCCCCACTCCGGCGCGAGTCCGCGCGGGCCGGGTGGGAAGAACTCCCAGTAGCGCATCGCGTCGCCGAGCACCGCGTAGGTGACGTTGTTGGCGGTGAGGCCGACGCGGTCGACCCGCAGCAGCGCCTCACCGTCGGACGGGTCGGCTGACGGGCCGTCGACGAGGGTGCACCGGCCGAGGTCCGCGCGGTCCACGGCGAATGTCCAGGAGGGAGCCATGGACCGACGCTAAACACCCGCGGGTACGCGGACAAGTGCACTGGGAGTGCAAAATCCCACTCGCTACGGCGAACCGGTGGTCAGCGCGCTGAGATCCCGCAGGTGGGCGAGCGGGGTGTGCGGCGGTCGCCATTCCAGGAACACGGCGGTGGCGTCGTCGTCCAGCTCGTCCTGCTGGTACGAGACGACCGCACGGACCAGCCGGCGCATCGTCTCCGGGCTCGGCAGACCGTCGTTGAGGGCGCGGTTGACGAAGTCGACGAGCCGGTCCACCCCGAACTGCTCGCCCTCGGCGCTGCGCGCGTCGGTGATGCCGTCGGTGTACGCGAGGACCCGGTCGCCGGGGTGCAGGTCCTCCACGTGCACCCGGGGGCGTCGGCTCGACAGGTGCCCCAGGCCGAGCGGCAACGCGGTAGGCCCCGGCAGCTCCCGGATGGCCTTGCCGTCGCGGAGCAGCATCGCCCCGGGATGACCAGCGTTGATCATGCGCAGTCGCCCGGTGGTCCGGTCCAACTCGGCGAGCAGCCCGGTCGCGAAGAGGTTCGGATGCTCGGACCGCACCCACCGGTCGATGCTGATCGCGGTGTCGACCAGGTCGAGGCCACACCGGCGGGCGTTGCGGTACGCGCTGACCACCAGCGAGGCCAGGGTGCTCGCCTTGATGCCGTGCCCGCAGGTGTCGAACAGCCCGACGCTCAGCACGTCACCGTTCAACGCGTAGTCGAAGATGTCCCCGCCGACGTCGTAACACGGCTCCAGGATGGCGGTGACCACCATGTCGTCGGTCGCGAACGTCAGCGGCGGCAGCAGACCCCACACGATCTCGGCGGCGACCTGCATCGGGAGCCGACGGCGCATCCGTTCGACCACGTCGCCGTAGAGCCGGCGGTTCACCAGGATCTGGGCGACGGTGACCGCGACCTCCCAGGCCGGACCCTCGGTGGCGGGGTCGGCAGCGGCCGGCGTGACGACCTCGAGCACGCCCATCCGCTCACAGCCGAGCAGCAGCGGAACCCAGATCCGGTCGGGATTGTCGGGGGCGCGCTGGATGTCGAGGGTGGTGAACGCCCGGCCGGCGAGGGTCGTCTCGACCGGCTGCTCGCCCCGGACGACGCCCGCGCCGAGCATCGGCACCAGCAGGGACTGCGTGTAGTCGGCCAGATAGACCACGATCTCGGTGGCGTTGATCGCCGAGGAGGCACCGGTGATCAGCAGGGGCAGGTCGTCCGGCCCGCCCTGAGGTGCGTTGAGCTGCAACGACCGCACCGCGTTGCCGGCGTCGACCATGCTCCACCTCCCGCTTTCTCCGGCGACGGAGACGAGCAGACCGGGTCTCACCACCGTAGGAGCATGACGACGTCCCCGCCACAGCGGGTCGGCGCGGCGTGCTCACCCACTCGTCGGGCCGGGCGGCGTCATCCTCACGCGGACGACACGTCGGCGAGGTCGGCCGGGTCGAGGTGCAGGGTGGCGAGCAGCCCGGAGTGCTTGGCGGGGTCGACCCGCTCGGGCAGCTCCCGCTCGACCCAGTCGGCCCTGGCCTGCTGGCCCCGGTCGCGAAGTGCGCTGACGATCTTGTGCCGGGCAATTGTCACTTGTGTGCTCCCCTGGTCGGGCGTGCGGTCGTACGCGATGAACGCCGGCGTGGAGAGATCAACACGACGATCGGCAACGCCCCGGACGGGCTGGTGGCGACGGCGTCGGCGGCCCCGGGCGACATACCCACCGTACGCCCTCCGGGTGGGCCGTCGCGCCAGCGCCCTCGACCGGCCCCGAGGTCGTCCGGGATGTCGTCCCGCCTACCGGCGGCGATCGGGCCGCGCAGGAGGGCCTGGTCGGGGCGCGACCCTCGGTCAGCTCACCGAGGCGCGGGTGAGCCTAGGGCTGGTGCGGCCGGTTGCGGATGAGGGCGAGCGCGAGGACGGCGGCGACGAGGAAGACGATGCCGTTGACCCGCAGCCCGGCCTGGACCCCGGAGGTCATGGCCTCGGCGATCGCCGACCGGACCGGATCGGGCAGCGGTTGGTCGCCGGTCGCTCCGGAGGCCGCCGCCGCCCGCACGGCGGTGCGGGTGGGTTCGCCGACCTGGTGTGCCGCGAGGCGGCCCGGCAGGTCGGCCAGCATCGTGGTGGTGAGCAGCGTGCCCAGCAGGGACGAGCCGAGCACGGAACCCACCTGGCGGGCCGCGTTGACCGCGCCGGAGGCCATGCCGGCCTGGTCGGGCGGCACGCTCGCCAACGCCGCCGCCGTCGCCGGGGCCACCACCAGGGCGGAGGCCGCGCCGAACAGGACGAACAACGCCCACCGGTGCGTGAACGCCGTGGTCGGTCCCTGCGCCGCCAGCCCGAAGCTGGCCACCGCGCCGAGGACCAGGCCGAGGGTGAGCGGCGCCTTGAATCCGGTACGACGGATCGTCCGCCCGGCGGCGAAGGCCACGAGCGCGTACGTGCCGAAGAGCACGAGCATCCGCCAGCCGGTGTCCAGCGGGCTGAGCGCCTGGACCCGCTCGTGGAAGAGGACGAGCAGGATCGCCACACCGGTGAAGCCGAAGAGCGACACCGCGGCGACCACCATGACGGCGCTGAACGAGGCTGACCGGAGCAGCCGTACGTCGAGCATCGGCGCGCTGGCCCGCAGCTCGACCAGGACGAACGCGACAAGCGCCACCGCCGAGACGACCCAGGTGGCGGTCACGACCGGACTGGTGTAGCCGTCCCGTCCGCCCTGGATCATGGCGTAGACGGCGGCGGCGATGGCGACGGTGCCGAGCAGCAGACCGGGCAGGTCGAGTCGGGCCGCGCTCGGCCGGGACTCGGTCACCCCGATCGCGGTGACGACGAGGGTGACCACGCCGAGCACGATCGTCGACAGGTAGACGCTGTGCCACTGGTGGTGTCGCAGCAGCGCACCGGCGATGAGCGGGCCGACGGCGAGTCCGACGCCGGACGCGGCCGACCAGGCGGTGATGACCTCGGTGCGGCGGTGCGGGTCGGTGAAGGTGGCGCCGAGGATCGCCAGGCTGTTCGGCAGGATCAGCGCGCCGCCGAGGCCGGCGACCAACTGTCCGACGATCACCCAGCTCACGGTGGGGGCACTGGCCACGACGGCGCCGCCGATGATCATCGCGACGGCGCCGGCGCCGAAGACCCGCCGGCGCCCGTACCGGTTGCCGAGGGTGGCGGCGGACAGCACCAGGCTCGCCACCATCAGGGTGTAGGCGCTGGGGATCCAGATCACGGTGGTCGGGTCGACCCGGAGGTCGCGCTGGATGGTGGTCAGGGCGGAGACCGTCGCGGTGATCTGGAGAAACGTGATCATCGCGCCCAGGCACATGGCGAGCAGGGTCACCGGGCGGGAGCCGCGAAGGGACGAGCGGGCGGTGGCGGCCGGTCGGGCCGGTGCCGTGGTGTCAGTGGTCACAGGGCGTCCTCGGGTCGGAGGTCCGCTGGCTTTTGCAGGAGCAAGCCAGCAGCCGCCAAGTGAATCACCTGGCTAGCGCGAATGCAAGTCAGGTAGGATTGGCGGCATGGAGGACCTACGGGAAGACCGCGACTCCTGGTCGATGGAGAACTGCTCGGTCGCACGGGCGATGGACATCGTGGGCAGCCGGTCGACGATCCTGATCATGCGCGACGCGCTGCTGGGCACACGCCGCTTCGACGACTTCGTCCGCCGGGTCGGCATCGGCGAGCCCGCCATGGCCGCCCGACTCAAGGAGATGGTCGCCGCCGGTCTGCTCGAACGGATCCCGTACCGGGAGCCGGGGCAGCGCACCCGCCACGAGTACCAGCTCACCCGCAAGGGCCGCGAACTGCTGCCGGTCATCACCGCGCTGCGCAACTGGGGTGACACCTGGAGCGCCGACGACACCGGCCCCGCCATCGTCGCCACCCACCACGACTGCGGCGAGCCGGTCCGCGCCGTGCTCCGCTGCGCCGCCGGTCACGAGGTCGAGAACGGCGACATCGACATCGTCGCCGGCCCGGGTCTGATCCGCCGCGCGTGACGCGCCCCGGCGGGTGACGCGCCGCTCGGCGAGCGGAAGGCCGGGGTCGAGGGCCGGGGCGCGGTGCGTCGGCTGCGGAAGGCCGGCGTCGACGGCCGGGGCGCGGTGGCGGGCCGCCGGTCGACGGCCCGCCACCTGCCGGATCACAGGACGATCTGGCTCGCCGAACGGGACCGGCTGCTGCACGGCGGCGCCGCGCACGACGACCCGGTGCCGAGCCACCGCGCGGTGGTCGACGCGCTGCGCGAGCGGGACGAGTCGGCCGCCGAGACCGCGATGCGGGAGTTGCTGGACAAGGCCGTCCGCGACGTCGAGAAGGCACGGGGACGAAGGGGCAGTCAGTGAAGATCGAGCGGATCGAGACCTTCCTGGTCGCGCCACGGTGGCTGTTCTGCCGGGTGGAGACCGACGACGGGCTGGTCGGGTGGGGCGAACCGGTGGTGGAGGGGCGCGCCGAGGTGGTGCGCAGCGCCGTCGAGGTGCTCTCCGAATACCTGATCGGCGCGGACCCGCTGCGCATCGAGCAGCACTGGCAGGTGCTCACCAAGGGCGGCTTCTACCGGGACGGTCCGATCCTCGCCAGCGCCGTCGCCGGCCTCGACCAGGCACTCTGGGACATCGCCGGGCAGGCGTACGGCGCGCCGGTGCACGCGCTGCTCGGCGGGCCGGTCCGCGACAGGGTGCGGATCTACTCGTGGATCGGCGGCGACGAACCCGACGAGGTGGCCGACGCCGCCGCCGCGCAGGTCTCCGCCGGCCTCACCGGCGTCAAGATGAACGCCTGCGGACGGCTCTCGCCCATCCCCACCTCCGCCGAGGTCGACGCCGTCGTCGGCCGGGTCGCCGCCGCCCGGGAGATCCTCGGCCCCGACCGGGACATCGCGCTGGACTTCCACGGCCGCGCCGGGCTGGCCGCCGTACGCCGGATCCTGCCCGAGCTGGCACCACTGCGCCCGTTCTTCGTGGAGGAGCCGGTCCTGCCCGACCAGGCCCACCACCTGCGCGACATCGTCGCCAGCACGCCGATCCCGGTGGCCACCGGTGAACGCCTCTACGGCCGGTCCGAGTTCCTCACCCCGTTGCAGGCCGGGGTCGCCGTCGTCCAGCCGGACCTGTCGCACGCCGGCGGGATCTCCGAGGTCCGCCGGATCGCGTCGCTGGCCGAGACGTACGGCGCACTGCTGGCCCCGCACTGCCCGCTCGGCCCGATCTCCCTGGCGGCCAGCCTCCAGGTGGCCTTCGCGACACCGAACTTCCTGATCCAGGAGCAGAGCATCGGCATCCACTACAACGTGGGCTCCGAGCTGCTGGACTATCTCGTCGACCGGGAGCCGTTCCGGTTCGTCGACGGGCACATCGTCCGCTTCGACCGGCCCGGCCTGGGCATCACCGTGGACGAGGCGGCGGTCCGCAGGGCCGCGCAGACCCCGCACACCTGGCGCAACCCGGTCTGGCAGCACGCCGACGGGTCGTTCGCCGAATGGTGACCGGCGCGGAGCAGGTGCCGCTGCGCGTGGCGTACGACGCCGCGCACGGCGGCCGGTGGACGAGCCTGCGCGGCGGCGGCCGGGAGTGGCTCTGGCGTGGCCCCGAGCCCGGCCGCGACGAGGTACGCCCCGACGACGCGTTCGTCGACGCCGGCGGTCTGGAGGAGTGCCTGCCCACCGTGCGCGGCCTTCCCGACCACGGCGAGGTGTGGTCGCGCCCCTGGCGCACCACGGGCACCGGCACCGTGGTCATCCAGCGGCCGACGTTCGTCCTGACCCGCCGGATCAGCGACTCCGACGGCGTGGTGGTGGCCGACTACCGGCTGTCCGCCGACCCGGGTCACCGGTTCGTCTGGGCCGCGCACGCCCTGTTCGGCCTCTCCCCCGCGGCTCGCCTCGTCGCGCCCACCGGCACGCCGACCCGGCTGCACCCGGAGGCCGCCGCACTGCTGCCACCGGGCACCTGGCCGGCCGGCGCCCCGTGGCTCACCGGACCGTGGCCGTCTCCGGCCGGCCTGACCCTCGACACCCTCGGCGCGGACGACGGCACGGCCGTCGGCGCGGTGCTGCTCGACTGCCCCCGTGTCCAGCTGGTCGACGAGGCCGACCGGCTGACCCTGGAGCTGGAGTGCGACGGCCAGCCCCGCAGCACCGCCCTCTGGCGCAACCTGGGCGGCTGGCCGGCCGACACCCCGTACCGCAGCCTCGGTGTCGAGCCGATGCTCGGTGCCGCCTTCGACCTGGCCGACGCCGGTCCCGCCGACGCGGCTGTCGTTCCCCCCGCCGGTGAGGTCGCCTGGCGGCTCACCATCTCCGCCCACCGCTTCTCCTGAGGAAACCCGGATGAACCTGCTCGACGAGCTGCGTACCCATCGCCTACTGGCCATCGTGCGCGGCCCGGACCCGGCCGCCGCCCTGACCGCCGTGCTCACCGTGGCCGAGAGCGGCGTGGCGCTCGTCGAGGTCTCGCTGACCAGCGCCGACGCCCTCGGCATCATCCGACGCGCCCGGGCGGCCCTCGGGCCCGACTACGCCCTGGGCGCCGGCACCGTGCTCAGCGCCGAGGACGCGCGGGCGGCGGCCGACGCGGGCGCCGGATTCCTGGTCACCCCGGCGCTCGCGCCGAGCCTCGCCGAGGGTGGCCGGCTCGGGCTGCCGGTGCTCGCCGGCGCGCTCACCCCCACCGAGGTGGTGCAGGCCACCAGCGGGGGCGCCGCCGCCGTCAAGCTCTTCCCCGCCTCCCTCGGCGGCCCCGACTATCTCGGCGCGCTGCGCGACCCGTTCGCCGGTACCGCGTTCGTGCCGGTCGGCGGGGTCGACGCGGACGGCGCGCGCCGTTACCTGGACCGGGGAGCGGTCGCGGTCGGCGTCGGCTCCCCGCTGTTCGGCGACGCCGTGCGCGGCGGCGACCGGACGGCGCTGCGCGAACGCGCCGCGGCCTTCCTCGCGGCGGTCCGGCCGTGACCGACCTGCTCACCCTCGGCGAGACGATGGCGGCGTTCCGCACCACCGGGCCGCTGCGGCTGGGCGGTACCGCCGGGATCTCCGTCGCCGGGTCCGAGTCGACCGTTGCCATCGGTCTGGCCCGGCTCGGTCACCGGGCGGCCTGGGTCGGGGTCACCGGCGCGGACGAGCCCGGTGAGCTGGTCCGTCGTACGCTGCGGGCCGAGGGCGTCGACCTGACCTGGTCCCGGGTCGACCCGGCCGCGCCCACCGGGCTGATCCTCTTCGAGGCCCGGGTCGCCGACATCAACCGGGTCACCTACCACCGGGCCGGCTCCGCCGGCTGCCGGCTGCGCCCCGCCGACGTCACCCACGCCTTCGACGCGCTCGACACGCCACCCCGGCTGCTGCACGTCACAGGCATCACCTGCGCGCTCGGCGCCGAGCCGTACGCGGCGGTGGTGGAGGCCGTCCGGCGGGCCCGCGCGGCCGGCACCACCGTCTGCCTGGACGTCAACCACCGGCAGCGGCTCTGGTCGGTAGCCGAGGCGGCCGACGCGCTACGACCGCTGCTGCCCTCGATCGACCTGGTGGTCGGTTCCGACGACGAGCTGCCAGTGCTCACCGACGCCGCCGACCCGGTCGCGGCGTTGCTCGCCGCCGGGGTGAGCGAGGTCGTCGTCAAGCACGGCGCGGGCGGGGCGACCAGCCACAGCGCGGCCGGCGTGATCCACCGTCCAGCCCGGACGGTGCCCGTGGTGGATACCGTCGGCGCGGGCGACGCCTTCGTGGCCGGGCTGCTCTCCGGCTGGCTCGACGGAGCCGACGTCCCGGACCGGCTGGACCGGGCGGTCACCACCGGGGCGTTCGCGGTGGCCACCCGGGGCGACTGGGAGGGCCTACCGGACCGGGCGGAACTGGCGCTGCTCGACCACGAGCCAGGCGGTACGGTCCGCTGAGCCGACCGGCGCGGGCCGTCCACCGCCAATCGGAGATCCTTTGGAGGGACACCATGGAGCTGACCGAGCCGACCGTCTGGAGCAGCGACCGGTTGGAGCTGGGCGAAGGGCTGCGCTGGGTCGACGGCCGGCTGGTCCTGGTGGACCTGCTCGCCGGACGCCTGCTGGAGACCGACGGTGCCGCTCCCGGCCCGCTGCGGGAGCTGCGTCGCCTCGACGTCCCCCTCGGCGCCGTCGCGCCGCTGGCCGACCGGCCCGGCGGGTGGCTGGCCGCCGCCGGCACCGGCGTCACGGTGCTTCCCGCCGCCGGCGACCCCCGACCGGTCGCCGACCTCGTCGGTGACGCGCCCGAGCCGACCCGGATGAACGACGCCGTCGCCGACCCGCGCGGCCGCTTCTGGGCCGGCAGCATGACGTACGCGGCCGTGCCCGGCGAGGGCACGCTGTACCGGCTCACCCCCGGCACCGCCCCGGTGCCGGCGGTAACCGGGCTGACCATCCCGAACGGGCCGGCGTTCGACGCCACCGGCACCACCATGTACCTGGCCGACACACCGCGCGGCGAGATCGACCGGTTCACCGTCGACCCCGCCACCGGGGACCTGCACGGGCGGGAACCGTTCGTGCGGCTGTCACCGACCGACGGCGGCCCCGACGGGATGACCGTCGACGCGGCGGGGCACCTGTGGGTCGCGCTGTGGGGCGGCTCCGCGGTACGCCGCTACCGGCCCGACGGCACCCTCGACCGGGAGATCCGGCTACCGGCGACCCAGCCGGCCGGCATCTGCCTGGGCGGCCCCGGCCTGCGCCGCCTCTTCGTGGGCACCGCCCGTGTCGGACTGGCCACCCCCGGGCCGGCGGACGGCGCGCTGCTCGCCGTGGACGTCGAGGTTCCCGGCCTGCCCGCCGCGTACGCCGCCGCGCCCGGGGCGGACTGACCGGAGGCATATCGGACGCCCGGGCGGGAATAGTGCCCCGCAAGCTGCGGCAGCCGACCGGCAGGGGGCGGGACGATGAGCACCGTGGGACGGGCGTCATGAACGGGCCGGTCGGCGACGAGCCGCTCGGCGAGCTGGAGCTGGTGCACACGTTCACCGGCCCGATGCCGACCGGGGTGAGCGTCTCGCACTCCGGTCGGATCTTCGTCAACTTCCCCAAGTGGGGCGACGAGGTGCCGGCCACGGTCGTCGAACTGCGCGACGGCCGGGAGGTGCCGTACCCCGACGAGGCGTGGAACGACCCGTCGGGTGACGACGACGCGGGCGCGTTCGTGTCGGTGCAGAGCATCGTTGTCGACCCGGCGGACCGCCTCTGGGTGCTGGACACCGGCAGCCCGATGTTCCAGCCGACGAAGCCGGGCGGCCCGAAGCTGGTCCGGGTCGACCTGGACACCGACACGGTGGCCCAGGTGATCACCTTCCCGGCGGACGTGGCGCTGCCGACGACGTACCTCAACGACGTCCGCTTCGACCTGCGGCGCGGCGAGTCGGGCGTCGCGTACATCACCGACTCGGCGACCGCCGGGCCGAACGGGATCATCGTGGTGGACCTGGCCAGCGGGGCTTCCTGGCGGCGGCTGCACGACCACCCGTCGACCAAGGCGGAGCCGCTGACGTCGTTCCGCCCGGTGGTCGAGGGCCGACCGTTCCTCGAACGGCCGGCGGACGGGCCACCGAAGCCGGTGGCGATGGGCTCGGACGGCATCGCCATCTCGGCCGACGGCACCCGGCTGTACTACTGCCCGTTGGCGTCCCGACGCTGGTACAGCGTGTCCACCGAGGCGCTGGCCGACCCGTCGGCAACCCAGGAGGCGGTCGCGGCGACGGTGGTCGACGAGGGCGACAAGGGCACCGCCTCGGACGGGTTGGAGAGCGACGACGCGGGGCGGCTCTACCTCACCTCGTACGAGCACAACGCGGTGCTGCGCCGGCTGCCGGACGGCGGGTACGAGACGCTGGTCCACGATCCGCGACTGCTCTGGCCGGACACCATGTCGGTGGCCACCGACGGGTACCTCTACGTCACCGCCAACCAACTGCACCGGCAGCCGCAGTACCAGCGGGGCCAGGACCTTCGGCGCAAGCCGTACGCGCTGTTCCGCACTCGCATCGACGCCGGCCCGGTGCTGCTGCGCGACCGGTAGGCATGGCCGGTCGGGCGGCGGGTAGCCCGTCGGGTGGCCGACTGGGCAGACATGTTCATCCCGGACACCCCGCTGCTGGAGATCGTGGTCCGGGGCAGCGTCATGTACCTCGCGCTGTTCACGCTGCTGCGGGTCATCCTCAAGCGGGAGAGCGGCACCACGGGCGTCACCGACCTGCTGGTGATCGTGCTGCTCGCGGACGCCGCACAGAACGGCATGTCCGGTGGCTACAACTCGATCACCGACGGCGTGCTGCTGGTCGGGGTGATCGTCGGTTGGTCGTACCTGCTGAACGCGATCGCCTACCGCTGGCAGGCCGCCGCCCGACTGATCCGGCCCGGGTCGCTGGTGCTGGTGCGCGACGGACGGATCCTGCGCCACAACATGCGCCGGGAGCTGATCACGAACGAGGAACTCCACACCCTGCTGCGCAAGCAGGGCATCGCCAACCTCGCGGACGTCCGCGAGGTGCGGATGGAGTCCGATGGCGGCTTCAGCGTCACCCGCACCTACGGCCGGTCGTCCGCCGACCCGGAAGCGCCGGGCCGCCCCGGTTGACGGCCCGGCGTCACGCTCACCGGGGCAGGGTACGGCCCAGCAGGTCGAACAGGGCGGCCCAGTGGCGTTCGGTGGCCTGCTCGTCGTACGCCGGGGTGTCGGACATGGTGTAGCCGTGGTGGGCGCCCGCGTACACCTCGGAGCGGTAGCGCACGCCCGCGGCGTCGAGCGCCTTCTCCAGCGTGGCGATCTGCTCGGGTGTCATCGACTGGTCGGCGTCGGCGTGGCCGAAGTACAGCTCGCCGGTGATCGAACCGACGCCCAGGTGCGGGCTGTCCGACGCGTCGGTGACGAGGTGCCCGCCGTGGAAGCTGGCGATTGCCGCGATGCGGTCCGGGTGCGCCTCGATGGCCCGCAGCGCGTTCGTGCCGCCCAGGCAGTAGCCGGTGATCGCCACCGGGCCCGGCCGCACGTCGTCGCGGGCGGCCAGGAAGTCCAGGTACGCGGCGGTGTCCCGGCTGATCACCTCGGGGGTCAGCGCCTGGGCCAGCGGCGCGATCTTCGCGAAGAGTGCTCCGCGCTGGTCCGCGTCACCGAGGCGGGACAGGTCGAACAGGGGTGCCCGGCCGGCCCGGTAGAACAGGTGCGGCGTCAGCACCAGGTAGCCCCGGGCGGCGATCCGCTCCGCCATCTCCACGAGGCGGGGTCGAGGTCCGAAGGCGTCCATGAAGAGCAGCACCGCCGGGAACGGCCCGTCGCCGTCCGGTCGGGTGAGGCACGCGTCCGCCACTCCGTCACTGGTCGGGATGTCCACAGTCGTCGTCTGCACCGAGCCTCCTCGTACGCCGATCTTGGTCCGTTCCGCACGTTACTCGCCGTGTCGGTCTGCCCGGCCGGCAGCCGTGTGAACGGGGCGTCAAGAATCGGCGGTGGACCGTCGAAACGGCGTATCGACGGGCTCCGGGCCGCCCCGCGGTGGTGACGATGGGTCCATGAGTCCTTGGCGGATGACACGCTGGGAGCGCGGGAACCCGCCACCCGGCGCCGACGCAGACAGCGGTCCGGCGGCGCCCGCCGCCACCGGCGGGGAGCCCGAACGCCGACACGAGGCGCTGGTCAGCGTCCGGCTCGGGCCGTCCGCGCCCGGCAGTCACCTGGTCGAGTACCTGCGGCACGAGCCGTGCGCCGTGGACGCGTGGTGGATCGCCGCCGACGTCGACGCCGTGGTGCGGCTCTCCGCCGACAGCATGACCGTGCTGCACCGCGCCGTGGCCGATCTGCGCCGCCGCGCGGGCGTGCAGGTGGTGACGGCGCACCACATCCTCCGCGCGCTCGACCTGACCTCGTCGCACGGCGACGCCCCGATGATGGCGACGCCCGCGGCATGAGCCAGGTGCCGATGACCGCCGCAGGTGCGGCGCGAGTGGAGAGGACCGACCCGACCATGGGCGAGGCACCGATGACCTACGCCGTTCCGGTGCGTGACCTGCCGGGAAGGCAGGTGCGGACGGTACGCACCGGACGGTCACCGCAGGGCCGGCGGGTGGGCATCGCCTTCACCCGACCGGAGCTGCTGGTCACCGCGATGGGCGCGGACCAGCAGTGGGAGGAGCTGTCCGAGTCCGCGTTGCGGGGCATGCTGCGCCCGCTCGGTATCGACGTCATCCAGGTCGACCCGCTGCTGGTGGCACCGCCGGTGGAGTCCGTCGACCGGCAGGCGCGGACGAACCGCAGCGCGTCGGCGATCACGTGGCCGTCGGTGTCCTCGGTACGGATCAGCACGCTCCCGTCGTTCCCCGCCGTGAACGGGTAGGTATTGGCCGCCGGGGTACGCGGGTGTCGACGGTCAGGGGCGGTAGCGGTAGCCCATTCCCGGCTCGGTGATGAGGTGCCGAGGGCGGGCCGGGTCGTCCTCCAGCTTGCGCCGCAGCTGGGCCAGGTACTGCCGCAGGTAGTTGGTCTCGTTCTGGTACTCCGGCCCCCACACGTCCTGGAGGAGCTGGCGCTGGCTGACCAGCTTGCCGGGGTGCCGCAGCAGTTTCTCCAGCACACTCCACTGGGTGGGGGTCAGCTTGACCTCGGCGCCGTCGTCGCGCAGCACCCGGTGGTCGGCCAGGTCGACGGTGTGCCGGCCGATCCGCAGTGCCGGCACCGCCTCGCTTGGCGCGCCGAGCCGGCGGGTGACGGCACGGATGCGGGCCAGCAGCTCCTCCACCCCGAACGGCTTGGTGACGTAGTCGTCCGCGCCGGCGTCGAGAGCCGCCACCTTGTCCTCGCTGCCGGCCCGGCCGGAGAGCACGATGATCGGCACCGTGGTCCAGCCGCGCAGGCCCCGGATCACCTCCACGCCGTCGATGTCGGGCAGGCCCAGGTCCAGCACCACCAGGTCGGGCGGGTGGCTGGCGGCGGCCTTCAACGCGGCGGCCCCGGTCGCGGCGACCTCCACGTCGTACCGGCGGGCACGCAGGTTGATCCGCAGGGCGCGCAGGATCTGCGGTTCGTCGTCGACGACCAGGATGCGCGTCATTCCCGCGGCCCCTCCGAACTGGTAAGCGCGGCAGCCGGCAGCCGCAGCACCATGGTGAGCCCACCACCGGGCGTCGTCTCCGGGGTGATGCTGCCACCCATCGCCTCGGCCAACCCCCGGGACAGGGCGAGCCCGAGACCGACTCCGGTCTGGTTGTCCCGGTCACCGAGTCGCTGGAACGGCAGGAACACGTGCTCCCACTGGTCCTCCGGGATACCCGGCCCCCGGTCGATCACCCGCAGCTCCACCTGGCCGGCGTGCGCGCTGGCGGTGATCGTGGGCGGCTGGTCCGGCGGGCTGTACCGCAGCGCGTTGGCCACGATGTTGACGAGCACCCGTTCCAGCAGGCCCGGGTCGGCGGTGGCCGCCGGCAGGTCGGCCGGGATGTCCGTCCCGACCGTCGCGGCCGCCGGACCAAGTTCGTCCAACGCCAGGGGTACGGCGTCCTCCAGGCCGATCGCGGTCGCCGAGATGCCCAGGACGCCCGCCTGGAGCCGGCTCATGTCCAGCAGGTTGCCGACCAGCCGGGCGAGCCGGTCCAGTGACTCCTCGGCGGTCTCCAGCAACTCCTCGCGGTCGGACTCGTCGAACTCGATGTCGTGGCTGCGCAGACTGGTCACCGCCGCCTTCGCCGACGCCAGCGGCGTACGCAGGTCGTGGCTGACCGCCGCGAGCAACGCGGTGCGCATCCGGTCCGCGGCGGCGAGGGGCCGGGCGGTGGCGGCCTCCTCGGCGAGCCGTTCCTGGCGCAGCGCGACGGCGGCCTGCGCGGCGAACGCCTCGACGATCCGCCGGTCGGCGGCCTCCAACCGTCGACCACTGAGCACGACGGTGATCCGGTCGTCGACGGGTACCGCCGTCTCGCCGCCGTCGGGTGTGCACGCCGGCTCGTCGCCGACGCTCGCCACGACGCACCAGGCATGTTCCTCGCGGGCCCGTTCGGGGCGCCCGCCGGCCTCCTCGGCCAGCTCCAGCACGCTCACCGCGCGCAGCCCGAACGTCTCCCGGAGCTGGTCCAGCAGGGCGGGCAGCGGCCGTTCGCCGCGCAGGACGCCACCGGCGACGGCAGCGAGGGTCTGCGCGTCGGCGGCGGCCCGCGCGGCCTCCCGGGTACGGCGGGCGGCCACGTCGACGATCCAGCTCACCGCCAGTGCGACACCGACGAAGACGGCCAGGGCGAGCAGGTTGTCCGCCTCGGCGATGGTCAGCGTCCGGTACGGCGGGGTGAAGAACCAGTTCAGCAGCAGCGAACCGCCGAGCGCGGCGACCAGGGCCGGCCACACCCCGCCGACCAGCGCGACCCCGACGACCCCGGCGAGGAACAGCAGGATGTCGTTGGTGAGCGTCAGGTCGGGCAGGGTCCTGAGCAGCAGGGTGAGCAGCGGCATGCCCAGTACCGCGAGGCCGAAGCCGAGCAGCCGCCGACGCCGGGACAGCGCAGCCGGCACGGCCGCCGCCCGACGGCCCTTGCCGGCCTGCTTGTGGGTGACCAGGTGCACGTCGATCGACCCGGACAGCGCGGTGGTGGTCACCCCGACCCCC
Source organism: Micromonospora sp. NPDC005298 (assembly GCF_040607375.1). Classification (NCBI taxonomy): domain Bacteria; kingdom Bacillati; phylum Actinomycetota; class Actinomycetes; order Micromonosporales; family Micromonosporaceae; genus Micromonospora; species Micromonospora sp. NPDC005298. Next base: position 788,149 of record NZ_JBEXGP010000001.1, on the reverse strand, counting down.
CGGGCGAAGATCTGCGCGAGGCGGCCCCGCCGGCTGGCGCCGAGCACGAGCTGGGTGGCGTTCACGCCCTGGGCGAAGTCCAGCAGCGCGGCGGGCACGTCGGTGCCGAGCACCTGGTGGTACGTGCCACCGAGGCTCTCCACCAGCACCCGCTGCCGGGCGAGCTGGGCCGGGTCGGCGCCGGCCAGGCCGTCGCTGCGGGCCACGTGCACGGCGAGCAGGTCGGCGCCCTTGCTGCGGGCCGCGACCCGGGCGGCACGGCGGATCAGCGTCTCGCCCTCCGGGCCACCGGTCAGCGCCACGACGACCCGTTCCCGGGCCTCCCAGGTGGCGGCGATGCCCTGCTGGCTGCGGTACACCTCGAGCTGCTCGTCGACCTTGTCGGCCAGCCAGAGCAGGGCCAGTTCCCGCAGCGCGGTGAGGTTGCCGACCCGGAAGTAGTTGCCCAACGCGGCGTCGATCTTGTCGGGTCGGTAGATGTTGCCGTGCGCCATCCGCCGGCGCAGCGCCTCCGGCGTCATGTCGACAAGCTCGACCTGCTCGGCGGCGCGGACGATCTCGTCCGGCACGGTCTCCCGCTGGGTGGTCCCGGTGATCTGCGCGACGACGTCGTTGACCGACTCCAGGTGCTGCACGTTGACCGTGGACAGGACGTCGATCCCCGCGTCGAGCAGTTCCTGGACGTCCTGCCACCGCTTGTCATGCCGGCAGCCGGGCACGTTCGTGTGCGCCAACTCGTCCACCACGGCGACCTCGGGCCGGCGGGCCAGCACCGCGTCCAGGTCCATCTCGGTGAACTCGACGCCCCGGTACTCCATTGCGCGCCGGGGCACCTGCTCCAGGTCGCCGAGCATCGCGGCGGTCTGCTGACGGCCGTGGGTCTCCACGAAACCGATCACCACGTCGGTGCCGCGCGCGGCCCGCCGCTGGGCCTCCTCCAACATGGCGTACGTCTTGCCGACGCCGGGGGCGGCCCCGAGATAGATGCGCAGTTCTCCACGTGGCACGGGGTCAATCCTCTCCGATCAGAAGGAAGGGCACCTTCCTATCGCCTGGGCGATAGGAAGGTGCCCTTCCTTACGCCGTCAGCGGGCGGGGAACTGCTTGTCGAGCGCGATGTTCAACTCCAGCACGTTCACGCCGGGCGCACCCATGAAGCCGAGCGCACGCCCGGTGGTGTGCTCGTCGACCAGCTTGCGGACCGCCGCCGGGTCCGCGCCGCGCTCGCGCGCGACCCGGTTCACCTGCAACTCGGCGTACGCCGGGCTGATCTGCGGGTCGAGACCGCTGCCGCTGGCGGTGACCGCGTCGGCGGGTACGGCCGGGTCGGCGGGCGCGTCGCCCCGGATCGGGGTGACCACCCCGCCGGCGGCCACGTAGTCCTCGCCCGGCCGGGCCAGCTCCACCGGCACCCCCTGGTACGACGCGACGAACGGGGTCGCCGGGGCGGCCTGGTTGACGCTGACCACCCGGGTGACCGGGCCGGTCAGACCGTCGGCGCGGAAGACGGCGAGCACCGCGCCCACCCCGTCGGCCGTGCAGTAGGGGCGCCGACCGTCGACGCCGTTCAGTTCGCCGACCTCTCTGCTGCGCCCGCAGACCTGGGTGAGCAGGCTCTCGCTGGACTCCTCCGGGTCGGTGGCGATGGTGTCGACGACGCTCTCCGGGCCCAGGTTGCTGGCCGAGGTGGACGTCGGGTCGTAGCCGTCGCCGGCGGCCGAGGGGCGGGACTGGAAGTAGCGGGGGATCGGGTTGCCGTCCGCGTCGGTGAAGGATTGGCCGATCAGGGAGCTGCCGACGGTCGTCCCGCCCGAGGTGATCAGCGAGCCGTCGGCCTTGTGGTTGAGGCCGGGCAGCTGTCCGAGCGCTACCAGGGCCAGCGGGTAGACCAGGCCGAGCAGGACCGTGAAGACGAGTACGGCGCGCAGCGCGGCGAGGTGTTGGGCGATCCAGGTGGGTAGGCGCATCACGAAATCCCCGGGATGAACTGGATGAGCAGGTCGATGATCTTGATCCCGATGAACGGCACGATGATGCCGCCCAGCCCGTACACCAGCAGGTTGCGGCTGAGCAGCTTCGACGCGGCTGCCGGCCGGTACCGCACGCCGCGCAGGGCGAGCGGGATCAGCGCGATGATCACCAGGGCGTTGAAGATGACGGCGGACAGGATCGCCGACTCCGGGCTGGCGAGCCGCATGATGTTCAGGGCGTCCAGGCTCGGGTAGAGGCCGGCGAACATGGCCGGGATGATCGCGAAGTACTTCGCGATGTCGTTGGAGATGCTGAACGTCGTCAGGGCACCGCGGGTGATCAGCAACTGCTTGCCGATCTCCACGATCTCGATCAGCTTGGTCGGGTCGGAGTCGAGGTCGACCATGTTGCCGGCCTCCTTGGCGGCCGACGTACCGGTGTTCATGGCCACCCCGACGTCGGCCTGGGCGAGCGCCGGCGCGTCGTTGGTGCCGTCACCGGTCATCGCGACCAGCCGGCCACCCTCCTGCTCCCGCTTGATCAGCGCGAGCTTGTCCTCCGGTGTCGCCTCGGCCAGGAAGTCGTCCACCCCGGCCTCGTCGGCGATGGCCTTCGCGGTACGCGGATTGTCGCCGGTGATCATCACGGTGCGGATGCCCATCCGGCGCATCTCGTCGAACCGCTCGCGCATGCCGGACTTGACGACGTCCTTGAGGTGGATGACGCCGAGCGCCCGGGCGGGCTCACCGTCGACGTGCTCGGCGACGACGAGCGGGGTGCCGCCGGTGCCGCTGATCGCGTCCACGATCTCGCCGACCTGCTCGGTCGGGTGGCCGCCGTTCTCCCGTACCCACTTCATCACCGCGGCGGCGGCGCCCTTGCGGACCCGGCGGGCCGTGCCCACCGCGCCGCCGTCCACGCTGGCGTCCGGGGTCAGGTCGACGCCGCTCATCCGGGTCTGCGCGGTGAACGGCACGAAGGTGGCGTGCGGCATCACGCCGGGCTCGCGTTCGCGCAGCCCGAACTCGTTCTTCGCCAGCACCACCACCGAACGTCCCTCCGGCGTCTCGTCGGCCAGGCTCGACAGCTGCGCGGCGTCGGCCACGGTCGCGGCGTCGATCCCCTCGACGGGTACGAACTCGGCGGCCTGCCGGTTGCCCAGCGTGATGGTGCCGGTCTTGTCCAGCAGCAGGGTGTTGACGTCGCCGGCCGCCTCGACGGCCCGGCCGCTCATGGCGAGGACGTTGCGCTGGACGAGGCGGTCCATTCCGGCGATGCCGATGGCGGACAGCAGCGCGCCGATGGTGGTCGGGATGAGGCAGACCAGCAGCGAGACCAGCACGACGCCGGTGACTCCGGAACCGGTGATCGCCCCACTGTCCGGCGCGGCCGCCTGGTACGCCTTGGAGAAGATCGCCAGCGGCTGGAGGGTGACCACGGCCAGCAGGAAGATGATGGTGAGCGCGGCGAGCAGGATGTTCAGCGCGATCTCGTTCGGCGTCTTCTGCCGGTTGGCCCCCTCGACCAGGGCGATCATCCGGTCGATGAAGCTCTCCCCCGGCTTCTGGGTGATCTTCACGACGATCCGGTCGGAGAGCACCTTCGTACCGCCGGTGACCGCGCTGCGGTCACCGCCGGATTCCCGGATGACCGGGGCCGACTCGCCGGTGATGGCCGACTCGTCGACGCTGGCGATGCCCTCCACGATGTCGCCGTCGCCGGGGATGATGCCGCCCGCCTCGACGAGCACGATGTCGCCCTGGCGCAGTTGCGGCGCGGGCACCGCCTCGTCGCGGTAGGTGTTGGCGCGGGCGCCGGGCTTCCAGTCGACAAGCCGGGTGGCGATGGTGTCCTGCTTGGCCTGGCGCAGTGCGGCGGCCTGGGCCTTGCCCCGACCCTCGGCGACCGCCTCGGCCAGGTTGGCGAAGACCACGGTCAGCCAGAGCCAGACGGTGATCGCCCAGGCGAACACCGACGGGTCGGTCACCGCCAGGACGGTGGTGAAGGCCGCTCCGACCTCCACGATCAGCATCACCGGGTTGCGCCACAGCGTGGTCGGGTTGAGCTTGCGCACCGCGTCCGGCAGGGACCGGATCAACTGCTTGGGGTCGAGCAGGCCTCCGCCGATCCGGTTGCCCTGGGTGGCGGGCGTACCGGGGAGTTGCTCTGTCGGGGCGGACGTGACGGACATGTCCTCGTTCCTCATGATGGTCAGAGCCCCTCTGCCAGCGGGCCGAGCGCGAGCGCGGGCAGGAAGGTCAGCGCGACGAGGACCACGGTGACGCCGACGACCATGCCGATGAACAGCGGTCGGTGGGTCGGCAGGGTGCCCTCGGACGCGGGGGTGGGTGCCTGGCGGGCCAGCGAGCCGGCCAGCGCGAGCACGAAGATGAGCGGCAGGAACCGGCCCAGCAGCATGCACAACCCCAACGCGGTGTCCCACCAGGTGGTGTTGACCGTGATGCCGCCGAAGGCGGAGCCGTTGTTGTTGCTGGCCGAGGTGAACGCGTACAGCACCTCGGAGAGGCCGTGCGGGCCGACGTTGAGCGCGGTGGAGTTGTTGCCGGTGGCGAACGCGGCAGCCGTGCCGACGAGCACCAGGATCGGCGTGATCAGGAAGTACAGCGAGGCGAACTTGATCTCCCGCGACCCGATCTTCTTGCCCAGGTACTCCGGGGTGCGGCCCACCATCAACCCGGCCACGAAGACCGTGATCACCGCGAGGATGAGCAGGCCGTACAGGCCGGAACCGGTGCCGCCCGGCGCGACCTCGCCGAGCATCATGTTGACCATGGTCATCATGCCGCCGAGCGAGGTGAACGAGTCGTGGAACGAGTTGACCGCACCGGTCGAGGTGAGCGTGGTGGCAGCGGCGAAGGTGGCCGAGTTCGACACGTCGAACCGCACCTCCTTGCCCTCCATGGCCGCGCCGACCGCCTGCGGCACGGTGCCGTGGCCGGCCAGCTCGAAGATGTTGGTGATGGCGACGCTGAGGAACGCGAGGATGCCCATCACCGCGGCGATGGCGTAGCCCTGCCGGTTCTGCCCGACCATCCGGCCGAACACCCGGGGCAGGCTGAACGGGATCAGCAGGATCAGGAAGATCTCCAGCCAGTTCGTCCAGGTGGTCGGGTTCTCGAAGGGGTGGGCGCTGTTGACGTTGCAGAAACCGCCACCGTTGGTCCCCAGCTCCTTGATCACTTCCTGGCTGGCGACCGGCCCGCCGGTGATGGTCTGGGTGCCGCCGGTCAGCGTGGTCACGTCGGTGCCGCCGGAGAGGTTCTGCACCGCCCCGCCGATCATCAGCGCGATGGCGCCGAGCACCGCGATGGGCAGCAGGATCCGCAGCACGATCCGGGTCAGGTCGACCCAGAAGTTGCCGAGCTGCCCGGTGCGGCTGCGGGCGAAGCCGCGTACAAGCGCGACAGCCACCGCGATGCCGACCGCCGCCGACACGAAGTTCTGCACGGCCAGGCCGGCCATCTGCACCAGGTGACCCATGGTCGACTCACCCGAGTACGACTGCCAGTTGGTGTTGGTCACGAACGACACGGCCGTGTTCCACGCGCCGTGCGGCACCACCGGGTCGAATCCCAGCGACAGCCACAGGTGGTTCTGCACCCGCTGGAACAGGTACAGGAACAGCAGCGAGATCGCGGAGAAGGCCAGCACGCTGCGGGCGTACACGCCCCAGGTCTGCTCGGCGGCCGGGTTGACCCCGACCAGCCGGAAGATCCCCCGCTCGACGCGCGACTGCCTCGTGCCGGACACCGCCCGGAACATGTGGTCGCCGAACGGCTTGTACACGGCCACCAGGGCCGCCACCAGCGTCAGCACGAAGATGACGCCCGCTGTTGTCATGGTCATCAGAAGCGCTCCGGGAACAACAGGGCGAACACCAGGAACGCGCCCAGGACGATCGCGAGCACCAGACCGACGGCGTTTACCGCGTTCACAGCTTCTCCACCGCCCGGACCACCAGGGCGAGCACTGCGAACAGCGCCACCGTCAGGACCACGAACACCACGTCAGACACGCTGACTCCTCTTACCGGAAAGGTTCGTCGCGACCGCCTTCCGGTCGCGCCGGGCAATCAAAGCCCCACCATCCGTCCGGCGGCAGGGGTCATAACGCGACCATGACGGCGGCGAACCTTTTCTTGACGTGGTTTTCACGCCTGCTCACTGAACAGGTGAAATGCGGCACAGACCGGTCTGCGCCGGGGCGGGGCCGGGTGTGCGCGCCCCCCTTTGCTCTGCACCCGCAGAGGCATCAGCTACCGGCCGTGAGCGTCGCCCCCGCGGGTGCAGAGCAAAGGACGCACGGGAGAGACCGCACGCGACCCGGACGGGTGGCGCAATGCGTGGCGGTGCGAGGCCGATCAGGCCGGGCGGCGGGCCACCAGCACGTCGCGCATGATCGACTGGTCGACCCGGTGGCGCAGCGCGCGGTAGGGCTCGTCGTCCACCACGGTCAGGCCCGCGTCGGCCAGCGCCGCCGCCGCGTCGTCGCGGCTGGCGACATGGGTGTTCCAGGAGATGCCGAGCGCCCCGCCGGGGCGCAGCAGCCGCGCCCAGACCGGCGCGGCGTCCGCGAGCAGCGCCAGCGGGTCACGCGACAATCCCTGATCGGCGGTACGACTGCCGTGCTGTACGCCGTACGGGGCGTCCGCGACGACCAGGTCGACGGTCTCCGGGCGGAAGAACTCCGCCGAGCGGGTCGTGTCCGCGTTGACCACGTCCAGCAGTTGCGTCCGGCCGGCCTTGTGCTCCTCGCGCGTCGGCGCCAGCTCGATCCGCACCCGCCGGCCGACCACCTTGCGTTCGCGCCGCACCGGCCCCGACTCCAGCACCCGGTGCTTGAGTCGCTTCTGCTTCAGCCAGGTGGTGACGAACGCCCGGTACGCCTCGACGTCCTTCTGGTCGCGCTCGATCCCGGCCGCGTCGAAGCCGTACATCAGCGCCTGGTTGAGGGTGGTGCCGCGACCGCACAGCGGGTCGAGCACCCGGAACCGCCGGCTGGTCAGCTCGCCGGCCCAGTCCGAGGCGAGCAGGGTGACGTTCAGCAGCAGCTTGGTGAACTGCTCGTTGGTCTTGCCCGGGTACTTCTGGATGGTGAGCAGGTCGTCGTCATACCGGTCCAGCCGGCTCCACTCGACCGGGCGCAGCAGCTCACCGACGATCTCGAACAGCGCGTACCCGGCGGAGAGGTTGCCCAGGACGGCCAGGTCACGTTCGGTCAACCCGTCGCCGGTGAACGTGACGTAGGAGGCCCCGCCGACGATCTCGGTGTCCAGGTCGCCGATCCGGCCGTCGAGCGCCGACCGGCCGAAGATCTCCAGCTCGGCCCGGGTGAGGTCGATGGCGGAGCGGGCGTACACCCGGTTGGTGGCGGGCAGGATCAGCAGGCCGTAGCGCGTCATGGTCCGGCGAGTATTCCACAACGCGTCGCGGTCGCCGGGAACCGGAGCGGCCCCCGGAGCGACTACCGGTACATGGGGTGTGAGCAGTGGCGGGAGGTCCTGTCCGCGCAGTTGGACGGGGAGGAGACCGCCGCCGAGCGGACGGCGGCGCAGGGGCACCTCGACGGGTGTGCCGAGTGTCGGGCCTGGTTCAGCGCGGCGGCCTCGGTGACCCGCCGTGTTCGTACCCGACTGGTCACCGACGTGCCCGACCGGACCGCGGCGATCCTGGCGGCCACCGCCGCCGCACCGCCGGCCCGCCGGTCGTGGTGGCGACCCCGCCTGCCCCGACGTGGCCCGCTGGTCGCCGGCCTGCGCGCCGCGCTCGGGCTGCTCGGCGCGGTGCAACTGGTGCTCGGCCTGGCCCAGGTGGGCCGCGGGGCGACCGCCGACCACCTGCACCCCACCGGCCAGCACCTGTGGCACGAGTCCGCCGCCTGGAACGTCGCGGTGGGTGCCGGGTTCCTCTTCGTCGCGGTACGCCGCAGCCCGCCAGCCGGTCTGCTGCCGATGCTCAGCGCTTTCGTCGGCACGCTGCTGCTGCTCTCGGTCAACGACCTGGCGACCGGGTCGGTGGGCGGGGAACGACTGGTCAGCCACGGGTTCCTGGTGGTCGGTTACCTGATCACGGTGCTGCTGTCCCGGCCCGGGCTGCGCCCCGGTGGGCCGTCGCCACAGCGGCAGCCGGCACCGTCGCGCTGGCGGTTCGGCGCGGACGAGGTCGACCGGCCCCTGCGGGTGGTACGCCCCGAGTCGTATCCGGCGCAGGCGGCCGACCGGTACGCCGCCCCGGCGGCACGTACCGACCGACGAGCCGCCTGAGCAGCCGTCAGCCGGTACGCCCGTAGTCGGCCGGGTCCAGTCGGGCGGTGCGGCGGCGGTACTCGGCGGCCATCCCCGGCCAGTTCATGACGACCCGTCCGCTGGCCGTGCGGTACCAGCTCCGGCACGCCGTCCACACACTGTCGGCCAGTCGCCGCTGCATCTCCGCGTCGTGGGCGGCGGCCACCTCGGGGCGTACCTCGAGGGGTGGACCGCCGGCGGCGAGCAACCGGACCGCCTGGGCGATGTGCCGGGCCTGCGCCTCCAGGAAGTAGATCACCGAGGTGTTGCCGGTGTTGGTGTTCGGGCCGTACATGAGGAAGAGGTTCGGGAAGCCGGGGACGGCCATCCCGAGGTACGCGTACGCGCCGTCGCGCCACTCCTCGTCGAGCCGCCTTCCGGCGCGACCGGTGACCCGGACCGGCACCAGGAAGTCGGTGGCCGCGAAGCCCGTGCCGTAGACCAGCACGTCGCAGGGGTGGACTTGGCCGTCGGCGGTCCGTACGCCGTCCTCGGTCAGCTCGACGATCTTCTCGGTGACGAGGTCGACGTCGGGGCGGGCCAGGGTGGGCAGCCAGTCGCTGGTGAACAGCACCCGCTTGCAGCCCATCGGCTCGACCGGCGTGACCCTGGCGCGCAGCTCCGGGTCGCGTACCTGCCACCACCGCTGCGCCCGCGAGAGCCCGCGCAGCAGCGCGGCGGCGGTCCGGTTGCCGGTCACCGCCAGCCCGGTGATCACGGTGGCCGACCAGAACGCGGCCCGGGGCAGCCGCATCAGGGCCGGCACCCGCCGGTAGAGCGCCCGACCCAGGCGACCGTGCCGGCGATCCGGCTTGGGCAGGGTCCACGGCGGGGTGCGCTGGAACACGGTCACCCGGGCCGCCCGCTCGGCGACGGCGGGCACGAGCTGCACGGCGCTGGCCCCGGTGCCGATCACCGCGACGCGGGCGCCCTCCAGCCGTACCGTCGGATTCCAGCGGGCGGTGTGCATCGCCGTCCCGGCGAACCGTTCCGCGCCCGGCAGCACAGGCACCACCGGCCGGGAGAGCTGACCGACCGCCGGCACCAGCACGTCCGCCGTCTGTTCGGCGCCGTCGGCGGTACGCAGCCGCCAGCACGCTGCCGCCTCGTCCCACGACGCGTCGGTGACCTCGGTCCGCAGCCGCACACGATCGGTCAGGCCCAGCTCGGCCGCGCAGCGGTGCAGGTAGTCCAGGATCTCCGAGTGCGGTGGAAAGCGCCGCGACCAGTCCGGGTTCAGGGCGAAGGAGTACGAGTAGAGCGGCGCCGGGATGTCGCAGGCGCAGCCCGGGTAGGTGTTGTCCCGCCAGACGCCGCCGATCCGGTCGGCCCGCTCCAGCAGCACCACGTCCACATCACCGGTACGGGTCAGCGCGGCGGCCACCGCAACCCCGCCGAACCCGGAGCCGATGATCGCCACCCGGACCCGGCGCCGGGTGCCGCCGTCGCGGGCGGTGCCGGTTGGTGCGGTGTCGGTCATGGCGGGCTCCCTCAGCCGTGCCGGTGACCGTAGCAGCTTGTTGGCAGTGCGCCAACGACTACGCGGGAGGGCTGCCCGGGCGCACCGCACCGTCACCCGCGATGACCTGCGGGACGACCTGCTCCACGATCGTCAGCAGGGTGGTGGTGAGCAGTAGGTGCACCTGCGCGCGGGTCAGCACCCCGCGCTGGAGCCACTCCCGGGCGGTCGACATCGCCAACCCGCAGTACGCCCGGACCATCCCTCGCAACTCCTCGTGGTCCTGCGCCTCCTCGGCCAGGCCGACGGCGACGAGCATCCGGTCGGCGGCTACCTCCTCGGCCTCGGCGAGCACGCGTTCCACGTCGGCGTCGCCGCCCATCCCCCGCGCCGTGACGGCGGCCAGCCAGGAGGTGCTGTGCCGGGACACCACGTCGAGGAACCAGGAGACACTGGCGTCGACCCGGGTCCGCAGATCCCCCTTGGGCAGCCGCTCCACGGCGACCTCCGGGATGGTCACCATGACCCGTACGACCTCCAGATAGAGGTCCTTCTTGGTGCCGAAGTAGTGGTTGACCAGGCCCCGGGCCACGCCCGCCTCCCGGGCCACGTCGGTGGTCGACACGTCCGCGTACGGGCGCTCGCCGAACAGCCGGACCGCGCAGGCCAGGATCTGCCCGCGCCTGGCGTCCGGCTCCAACCGGCGGCGGCGGGGAGCGGTCTCGACACTCATCTGCCCGACCCTAGCGGCAGCCGTTGCGTCAGCGCGGCGGCCAGCCAGGCAAAAACCCTGATCACCAGCCGCACCCTCGCCAGACGAGGGTGCACAGGCCACTCCCTTTGCTCTGCACCCCGATAGGCGCCGGTAGCAGACCGTAACCGTCGCCTCCGCAGGTGCAGAGCAAAGGGGGCGGCGTGCGAGGGTGGGCGGATGCGGCGAGGAGATCCGGGCCGGCTCACCCACTCGCGGCGGGGTGACGGCCCGCCGCTGGTGCTCATCCACGGGATCGGCAGTCGGTGGCAGGTGTGGTCGCCGGTGCTCGACGAAGTGGCCCCGCACCGGGACGTGATCGCGCTGGACCTGCCCGGCTTCGGCGCCTCGCCACCGTGGCCCGGGCAACCGGCACATCCCTCGCCCGGCTCGGTGGAGCATCTGACGGATCAGGTCGCCGCGTTCCTTGACGCGCTGGGCGTACGGCGGCCCGCCGTGGCCGGCAACTCGCTCGGCGGTGGCATCGCGCTGGAGTTGGGGCGGCGCGGGCTGGCCAGCTCGGTGACCGCGTTCTCGCCGATCGGGTTCTGGGGCCCGGTGGGGCGACGCTGGTGCCAACTGACGGTCGGGGGAGCCCGCTCGGCCGCCGTCGCGTTGCGGCCGGCACTGCCCCCGCTGCTGGCGAACCGGGCGGGACGGGTGGCGTTCTGCGGGCTCTTCTACGGCAACCCGGGACGACTCAGCCGGAACGAGTGCGTCGAGTCCGCGGCGGCGCTGGCCGACGCGCCAGGCTTCGCGGCGGCACGCGCCGCGTTCGCCGGGTGGCAGCTCCGTCGGGAGACGGCAGCCGTGCTCGACGACATTCCGGTGACTGTCGCCTGGGGTACGCGCGATCTCGTTCTGCCGTACCCCACTCAGGCCCGGCGGGCCCGCGCGGCGCTGCCCGCGGCCCGGCACGTGCCGTTGCCGGGCTGCGGACATCTGCCCTTCGCGGACGACCCGCAGGCCTGCGCGCGGCTCCTGCTCGAGACTTATTGACATGCCGCCAACAGCGCGTCAGGGTGGTGCACATGCCCCCACCCGACGGTCCCCCCTCGCCCTGGCGTGAGCCCGAGCACGACGACCTGGCCGAGTTGGCCCGCACCTTCTTCACCAAGGAGGTGCTGCCGCACACCGACCGCCTGCTGGCGCAGGGCCACCCGGACCGCGAGCACTACCGGCGCGCCGGTGAGCTGGGGCTGCTCGGCCTGTCCGTCCCCGAGGAGTACGGCGGCGGAGGCGGCGGCTTCACCCACGAGGCGGTGCTGCTGCACGAGCAGGCGTACACCGGGGAGAGCAGCCTCGGGCTGGCCGTCCACAGTGGCATCGTCACCGGCTACCTGGTGGCGTACGGCAGCGAGGAGCAGAAGCGGCGCTGGCTGCCCGGCTTGTGCAGTGGTGAGCTGGTCGGCGCGATCGCGATGACCGAGCCGGACGGCGGCTCCGATCTTCAGGCGATGCGTACGCGGGCCGTCCGCGACGGCGACGACTACCTGGTCACCGGCGCGAAGACGTTCATCACCAACGGCGGCGTGGCCGACCTGATCCTCATGGCGGTGAAGACCGACCCGGAGCAGCGGGCGGCCGGCATCTCCCTGCTGGTCTGCGAGGTCGGCGGCGACCCCGAGGGCTTCCGCCGGGGTCGGCTGCTGTCCAAGATCGGGCTGCACGCCAACGACACCGCCGAGTTGTTCTTCGACGACTTCCGGGTGCCGGCAACCAACCTGCTCGGCGGCGCCGAGGGGCTGGGCTTCATCCAGATGATGCAGCAGCTCCCGCAGGAACGGCTGGTGATCGGCGTCGGCGCGGTCGCCGTCATGGAACGCGCGGTCGAGCTGACCGTCGCGTACGCCAAGGAGCGCACCGCCTTCGGCAAGCCGCTGATGGGCCACCAGAACACCCGGATGGTGCTGGCCGAGTGCGCAACCCGCGCCCGGGTCAGCCGGGTCTTCCTGGACGACTGCATCGTCCGGCACAGCAGAGGCGACCTGGACGTGGCGACCGCCGCGATGGCGAAATCGTGGCTCACCGACGGGCAGTGCGAGGTCGTCGACAGGTGCCTGCAACTGTTCGGCGGGTACGGCTACACGACTGAATACCCGATCGCCCGCATGTACGCCGACGCCCGCGTCCAGAAGATCTACGGCGGCACCAACGAGATCATGAAGGAGCTGATCGCCCGTGCCCTCTGAGGCGTACGTCTATGACGCGGTCCGCACCCCGCGCGGACGCGGCCGGGACACCGGCGCGCTGCACGGGGTCAAGCCGATCTCCCTGGTGGTCGGTCTGATCGACGCGTTGCGTGAGCGCAACCCGGGCCTGGACGTCGGCCGGTTGGAGGATCTGCTGCTCGGCATCGTCACTCCGGTGGGCGAGCAGGGCGGCGACCTGGCGCGGGCCGCGGCGCTGCTGGCCGGGCTGCCGGACGAGGTGGGCGGGGTGCAGCTCAACCGGTTCTGCGCCTCCGGGCTGGAGGCGGTCAACTCGGCCGCCGCGCGGATCCGCTCCGGCTGGGAGCACCTGCTGCTGGCCGGCGGGGTGGAGTCGATGTCCCGGGTGCCGATGGGCTCCGACGGTGCCGCCTGGGCCACCGACCCGCAGACCGCGCTCGCCACGTCGTTCGTGCCGCAGGGCGTCAGCGCCGACCTGATCGCCACCCTTGAGGGCTTCACGCGGGACGACGTGGACGGCTACGCGCTGCGGTCGCAGGAGCGGGCGGCCAAGGCGATCGCCGGCGGGTACTTCGCCCGCTCGGTGGTGCCGGTCCGCGACGGCAACGGGCTGGACATCCTCACCGTCGACGAGCACCCGCGCCCGGAGACGACCCGGGAGGCGTTGGCCCGGCTCACGCCGTCCTTCGCCACGATGGGTGCGGCGGCCGGCTTCGACGCTGTCGCCTTGCAGAAGTTCCACTGGTTGGAGGCGATCGAGCACGTCCACCACGCCGGCAACTCGTCGGGCATCGTGGACGGCGCGGCGCTGGTGCTGGTCGGCTCGGAGCGGGTTGGCCAGGACCTCGGTCTCACCCCGCGCGCCCGGATCGTCGGCGCGGCGGTCACCGGCGCGGACCCGACGCTGATGCTGACCGGCCCGATCCCGGCCACCCACAAGGCACTCGCCGCCGCCGGGTTGACGCTCGACGACATCGACCTGTTCGAGATCAACGAGGCGTTCGCGGCTGTGGTGCTCAAGTACGTCCGCGACCTGGGCCTCGACCCGGACCGGGTGAACGTCAACGGCGGCGCGATCGCCTTGGGCCATCCGCTCGGCGCGACCGGGGCGATGCTGCTCGGTACGGCGTTGGACGAGTTGGAACGCCGCGACCTGCGCCGCGCCGTCGTGACCCTGTGCATCGGCGGCGGCATGGGCGTCGCCACCGTTCTCGAGCGCTGCTGACCCGGAGGACGACAATGACCGACACCATCCGGTACGACCGCGGCGCCGACGGCATCGTCACGCTCACCCTTGACGACCCGACCCAGTCCGCAAACACCATGAACCGGGCGTACGCCGCGTCGATGAGCGCGGTGCTCGACCGGCTGGAGGCCGAACCCGATCTCGCCGGGGTCATCGTGACGAGCGCGAAGTCGACGTTCTTCGCCGGCGGCGACCTGCCGGAGATGATCCGGGCCACCCGCGAGGACGCTCCCGCGCTGGCCGAGCTGCTCGGCACCATCAAGCGGGACCTGCGCCGCCTGGAGACACTGGGCCGGCCGGTCGTCGCGGCGGTCAACGGGTCCGCGCTCGGCGGCGGCCTGGAGATCGCGCTCGCCTGCCACCACCGGATCGCGCTCGACGCGCCGGGTAGCCGGCTCGGGCTGCCCGAGGTGACCCTGGGTCTGCTGCCCGGGGCCGGTGGGGTCACCCGGACCGTACGGATGCTCGGCCTGGCCGGCGCGCTGACCACGGTGCTGCTCACCGGCCGGCGGATGCGCCCGGCCGACGCCCTGTCCGCCGGCCTGGTCGACGAGGTGGTCGCCACCGACGCGGAGATGCTGGACCGGGCCCGTGCCTGGATCGCGGCGAACCCGCAGCCGAAGCAGCCGTGGGACCGGCCGGACTACCGGATGCCCGGCGGCAGCCCGGCCAGCCGTTCCCTCGCCGGGCAGCTGCCCGCCTTCCCGGCCACCCTGCGCAAGCAGCTCAAGGGCGCCCGGCTGCCCGCTCCCGAGGCGATCCTGGCCACCGCCGTCGAGGGCGCGCAGGTCGACGTGGACACCGCGTTCACCGTGGAGACCCGGCACCTCATCGGCCTGCTCACCGGGCAGGTCGCCAAGAACATGATCGGGGCGTTCTTCTTCGACCTGAAGGCCGTCAACGGCGGTGCCGCCCGACCGTCCGTGGACGTGCCGCCGGTGCGGAAGGTGGCGGTGCTCGGCGCCGGCATGATGGGCGCGGGCATCGCGTACGCCTGCGCCAGCGCCGGTCTCGACGTGGTGGTCAGGGACGTCACGGCCGAGGCGGCCGGGCGGGCGCGGGAGCACGCCGAGCGGCTGCTGACCCGCAAGGTCCGCAAGGGCCGCGCCACGGAGGCCGACGCCCGCGCGGTGCTGGAGCGGATCACCACCACCGACCAGGTGGACGCCCTCGCCGGCTGCGACGCGGTCATCGAGGCGGTATTCGAGGACCCGGCGCTGAAGAAGGCCGTGTTCGCCGAGGTGCTGCCGGTGCTGGCACCGGACGCACTGATCGCCTCCAACACCTCCACCCTGCCGATCACCCAGCTGGCCGAGGGCGTGGACCGGCCGGCCGACTTCATCGGCATGCACTTCTTCTCGCCGGTGGACCGGATGCCGCTGCTGGAGATCGTGGTCGGCGAACGCACCGGCGACGCGGCGCTGGCCCGCGCGTTCGACCTGGGCAGGCTGATCGGTAAGACCCCGATCGTGGTCAACGACGGCCGGGGCTTCTTCACCAGTCGGGTCATCGGCCGGTTCATCGACGAGGCGGTCGGCATGGTCGCCGACGGCGTACCGGCCGCGTCGGTGGAGCAGGCCGCGTTGCAGGCCGGCTACCCGACCGGGCCGTTGGCGCTGGCCGACGAGGTCAGCCTGACGCTGATCCAGCGGATCCGCCGCCAGTTCGAGGCGGCCAGCGAGGAGTACCTGCCGCTGCCCGCGCACCGGCTCGTCGACGAGCTTGTCGACGCGTACGACCGGCCGGGGCGGGCCGCCGGACGCGGCTTCTACTCGTACGACGACGGCACCCGGGGACGGCTGTGGACCGGCCTCGCCGACCTGGTCACCGACGCCGGCCGGGCGGTGCCGTTCACCGACCTGCAGGAGCGGATGCTCTTCGCCGAGGCGCTGGACGCGCTGCGCTGCCTCGACGAGGGCGTACTGCGGACCGAGACCGACGCCAACATCGGCTCGATCTTCGGCATCGGCTTCCCCGCCTGGACCGGTGGGGTGATCCGCTACGTCCGGCAGTACGCGGGCGGACCGGCCGGCTTCGCGGCACGCGCCGCCGAGCTGGCCGACCGCTACGGCGACCGGTTCACGCCCCCCGCCGACCTGGCCGACCGGCTCGCCGCCCGTACCGCCGAACCGGCCGGCGTCGCATGACGGCGGCGCGGGGCGGGCCGCTGGCCGGGGTGCGGGTGGTCGAACTGGCGAGCCTCGCCCCGGCGCCGTTCGGCTGCATGGTGCTCGCCGACCTCGGCGCGGACGTGGTGCGGGTGGACCGGCCCGGCGCACCGGGGGCGGGCCGGCTGGCCGCGCCGACCGGCGGCCCGTTGCAGCGCGGCAGGCGGGTCACCACGCTGGACCTGAAGTCCCCGGACGGGGTGGCCGGCCTGCTGAGCCTCGTCGAGCGGGCCGACGTACTGGTCGAGGCGTACCGGCCGGGGGTGGCCGAGCGGCTCGGCTTCGGCCCGCAGGTGTGCCAGGAACGCAACCCCCGGCTGGTGTACGCGCGGATGACCGGCTGGGGTCAGGACGGCCCGCTGGCCGCTCGGGCCGGCCACGACATCGACTACATCGCGGTCGCCGGCGCGTTGGAGCCGCTGGGCCGCGCCGGTGAGCGCCCGTACGCGCCGATGAACCTGCTCGGCGACTTCGGCGGCGGCGGGATGCTGCTCGCCGTGGGCGTGCTCGCCGCGCTGCTGGAGCGGGAACGCTCAGGCGTCGGGCAGGTGGTCGACGCGGCCATGGTGGACGGGTCGGCGCTGCTCACGTCGTTCCTGCACGGGCTGCTCGGCACCGGCCTGTGGGCCGCGCCGCGCGGGCGCAACATGTTCGACGGCGGGGCGCCGTTCTACGACACGTACGCCACGGCGGACGGCGGCTTCATGGCCGTCGGCGCGATGGAACCGGCCTTCTACGCCGTCCTGCTCACCGGCCTCGGCCTCGCCGACGACCCGGACCTGCCCGCCCAGTACGACCCGAGCGGCTGGGACGAGCTGCGGCGACGGTTCACCGAACGGTTCGCGGAACGGACCCGGGACGAGTGGACGGCGGTCTTCGCCGACCTGGACGCCTGCGTCGCGCCGGTGCTCGCCCCCGGCGAGGCGCACCAGCATCCGCACAACGCGGCCCGAGGCACCTTCGTCGAGGTGGGTGGCGAGATCCAGCCGGCCCCGGCACCCCGTTTCGACCGCACACCCACCGGCCGGCCCGCCCCGGCACCGGACCCGGAGCGCGAGGCCGTACCGGTGGACGCGATCGTCGCCGGCTGGCGGCAGCCCTGGGTGGCGGCGGGTACGGGCAGTTGGAAGGGCCACGTCAACGGGATCCTCTACGGGATCCAGTTCGACCGGACGCTCGACGGGTCGGTGGTGAACCGGGTCGCGGACGGGGTGGTCGACGGGCGTTATCCGGGTGACCGGGCCGAGACGCTCGCTGCGCTCGACCAGGCGCTGCGCCACGCGGGGCCGCTCAACGACCAGGCCGAGACGCACCACACCGAGGAGAGCATCCGCGCCTTCCTGGCCCGGCTCGGCGCCGCCCTGCACACCCGGGGCTGATCAGGAGCGTCGCGACGCCGGGTCCGCCGGCGCCGGGGTGGCCCCTGCACCCGGCGTACGCCTGTGGGCCGGGCGGTTGTACCAGGCGGCGAAGAGGGCTGTGGCCAGGAGCAGTTCGGCGAGGTCACCGCCGTAGTACATGAGTTGGGCGGCTGCCCGGAACGCTTCCGGGTCGCGGTCGGTGAGGCCGGGCGGGAGGCTTCCGGCGTGCGCGTACAGGTACTTGGCGAGCACCGCGTGACCGGCCGCGGCGCCGAGCAGCGCGCCGACCCGTACCGCCAGGCCCGGGCGGCGGGGCGCCGGGTCCGGCCCGGCCAGGGACCAGGCGAACAGGTACCCGGCGGCCACGTAGTGCAGGTGCAGGGCGTGGTGCAGGACCGGCTGCCGCTCGGCCGCCGCGTACAGCGGGGTGAGCAGCACCAGGGCCAGCCCGCCGGTGCTGAGCAGCGCGGCGGGGACCGGGTGGGCGATGAGGTGCGCTCCCCGGGCCCGCAGGAGCCGGCCCACCGCCCGGCGTACCGGTGGCGGGGAGACCCGCAGCAGCAGCGTCACCGGGGCGCCGAGCACCAGCCCGAGCGGGGCGACCATGCCGAGCAGCAGGTGCTGGGCCATGTGTCCGCGCGGGTCGTCGGGGAGTTGGGCCAGCGGCCCGACGGCGACCGCCAGCAGCGCACAGCCGACCAGCCAGGCGGCGGTCCGCCGGTGGTCCCAGCCGCGGGGGTCGCGGGCGGCGGCCAGCAGGTAGCCACCGGCCAGCAGCACGACCGGGAGCAGCGGGAACCAGCTCGGGCCGTCCGCCGGATGGCCGGCGTGCGCGAGCGGCGACGGGCCGGTCACCGGGAGCCGTCACGCGGGTCGCGGGACCGGGCCCACCACACCACGGCGGCACCGGCCAGCAGCAGCACCGCGCCGGCCACGTTCCACACCACGTCGTACGGCACCAGGTGTACGCCGTAGCGGATCTGATGCACCCGCAGCACCTTGTGGTCGACCAACCCGTCGAAGAGCTGGAAGCCGCCGGCGCCGAGCAGGAAGCCACCCCAGGCCAGCCGGGTCGACAGGGCGCGCCTGCGGCGCAGGTCGGCGAACCAGAAGAACCCACCGACCAGGATGATCAGCTCGGCGGCGTGCAGCAGCCCGTCGGAGAGCAGTGCCACCGACGGGGTGGACCGGTCGTAGAAGTGGTGCCAGGCCAGCAGCTGGTGGAAGACGATCTCGTCCACGGCCGCCATGACCGCGATGCCGATCAGGACGCCGGCGAGCGTGGACGAACGCGTGTCGGCGGTACGGGCGTTCGACAGGGGGAAATCGGTCACCACACACACCTCGCATCCAGGTCCGGTAGGGGTCCGAAATACCCCAGAGGTGCTGAATCATGCCGTCGCGCCGTGCGGCGGGGTCCACGCCACCCTGATCGGTCGCCGGGGAACATCCCCGTTTCCTGCCGCCGGCGCGGGTGACGGCATGATCATGGGGCTGGGGAACGGGCCGGGACGCCCGGCGTGCAGCGGAACCGGCGGTGCGGCCCACCCCGAGCCGCAGGTGCGACCGACCAGCCAGGCGGAGAAGGAGGTGCCCGTGCCGGACGCGGACGAACTCGTCGCCGACGCGCTCGCGGCGGTGCGCGGCACCGACGTACGGCAGGCCGAACGGCAGCTGGACCGGCTGACTGTCGGCACCGGCGCGGCGGACGGCACCACGGCGGTGGACGCGGCGCTGCTGCGTCGTCTGGTCCGGAGCCTGGGGCGGCTGTGGCCGCGCGGTTGGCAGCCGGCCGACGTGGACCGGATCACCGGTCGCCGGCTGGACGCCCGGGCGGCCCGACTGGTCCGCGACGCGATGGTCGCCCAGCGGCGCGAGCAGGCCGAGCCGGTCCCCGCCTGGTGGGACGACCAGTTGCGGGAGCTGACCGCCGGGGTCCGGGACGACGACCGGGGCCTGCTCGCCGGCTGGGCGGCCCGCGAAGGACTGGACCGGGTCGACGCGCTGCGCACCGCCGTCGACGTCCTCGCCCTGGTGGAGAGCCTGCCGCCGATCGCGGTGCTGCGCCCGCCGCCCGGGTCGACCGGCGCGGCGGTCCCCCGCGCGGCGGGTACGGCCCGTAGCGGTTCGCGGATGTTGGACCGGGTGCGGGCGCTGCTGGCGAAGGCCGAGTCGACCACCTTTCCGGCCGAGGCGGAGGCGTTGACCGGCAAGGCGCAGGAGTTGATCGCGCGGCACAGCATCGACGAGGCGCTGCTGGCGGCCGGCGCGGCGACCGGGGATCTGCCGGGCGGGGTGCGCCTGAGCACCGACCCCCCGTACGCGGGCGCGAAGGCGCTGCTGGTGCAGGAGGTGGCGGCGGCGAACCGGTGCGAGGCGGTCTGGTCCGACGATCTCGGGTTCACCACCGTGCTGGGCTGGCCGGCGGATCTCGTGGCGGTGGAGCTGCTCTACACGTCGCTGCTGGTCCAGGCCACCGCCGCGATGCTGCGCGGACGGGCCGAACGGCGGCCGGGGTCGGGACGGCGGACGAAGGTGTGGGACGAGTCGTTCCTCAACGCGTTCGCGCTGCGCATCGGTGAGCGGCTGCGGGCGGCCACCGCGGCGGCGGACCGGGAGGCGGTCGAGACGGCCGGATCGGAGCGGCTGTTGCCGGTGCTCGCCAAGCGCGGCGAGGCCGTCCAGGAGCGGCTGGAGACCCTGTTTCCCGGTGTGACGCGGCACCGGCTGAGCGTCCGCGACGCCGAGGGCTGGTCGTCCGGCACGTCGGCCGCCGACCGGGCGTCGCTTGACGTCCGCGGCCCACGACAGCCCCGACAGGTGCCGGGCCGGAGCTGACCTCCCGGCGTGGGACCGCCACCGGGAAGGTTTTCTGCGATTTTCTTCGGTGGGCGGTAGGGAACGGGGTGATGGCTCCGACCCTCCGCTGAGCCGCGCCCCGACCGGGGTGCGACCAGGACCTGAGGAGCATCGCCGTGAAGTACATGCTGCTGATCTGGAACCGGCCCGGCTTCACCGAGGAGTTGTCCGAGCAGGACCGCACCGCCCTGTTCGGCGAGGTCGACGAGATCATGAAGGAGCTGTCCGAGACCGGCGAGCTGATCGGTGGCCAGGCGCTGGCCGGCCCGTCGCAGACGCGGACGGTCCGCCTCGCCGGCGGTCACCCGGAGGTCGTCGACGGGCCGTTCATGGAGAGCAAGGAGCAGTTCGCCGGCTACCTGTCCGTCGACTGCGACAGCCCCGAACGGGCCGCCGAGATCGCCGCCCGCTGGCCGGACGTGCGCTTCGGCGGCGCCATGGAGGTCCGGCCGATCATGGACGAGGCCGGGACGGAGATGTGACCGACGACCGGACGGTCGAGGAGCTGCTGCGCACGTTCGCGCCGCAGGTCCTCGGCCTGCTGGTCCGTCGGCACGGCCAGTTCGACAGGTGTGAGGACGCGGTGCAGGAGGCGTTGCTGGCCGCCGCGACGCAGTGGCCGGGGCAGGGCGTACCGGACAGTCCCCGCGCCTGGCTGCTCACCGTGGCCACCCGCCGGTTGACCGACGAGTGGCGCAGCGAGAGCGCCCGCCGGGACCGCGAGGTCGCGGTGGCGCTGCGCGAGCCGGCGTACGCCCAGGTGGCGCCGCCGGCCGACGCGGAGCCGGCGGTGGCGGACGCCGACGACACCCTGACCCTGCTGTTCCTCTGCTGTCATCCGGCGCTGGCCCGATCCGCGCAGGTGGCGCTGACGCTGCGGGCGGTCGGCGGGCTGAGCACCGCCCAGATCGCCCGGGCGCACCTCGTGCCCGAGGCGACGATGAGCCAACGCATCCGCCGGGCCAAGCAGCGGATCGAGGCGGCCGGCGCCCGCTTCGACATGCCGGCGCCCGGTGAACGGGAGGACCGGCTGCGGACGGTGCTGCGCGTCCTCTATCTGATCTTCAACGAGGGGTACACGGCGTCCAGCGGACCCGACCTGCGCCGGGCCGACCTGACCCGTGAGGCGATCCGGCTGACCCGCGTCCTGCACGGGCTGCTGCCCGACGACGGCGAGGTGACCGGACTGCTGGCGTTGATGCTGCTCACCGACGCGCACCGGGCGGCCCGGGTGGGCGCGGACGGGGAGCTGGTGCCGCTGGCCGAGCAGGACCGCACCCGCTGGGACGCGACCGCCGTCGCCGAGGGCGTCGCGCTGATCACCGAGGCGTTGACCTGGTCGCCGCCCGGCCCGTACCAGCTCCAGGCGGCAATCGCGGCAGTGCACGCCGAGGCGCCGACGGCGGCGGCGACGGACTGGCGGCAGATCGTGGCGCTCTACCGGCTGCTGGCCCGGATCGCCCCGAACCCGATGGTCACCCTCAACCAGGCGGTGGCGGTCGCCATGGTGGACGGGCCACGGGCCGGGCTCTCCCTGCTCGCACCACTGGACGCGGACGAGCGCACGGCGGGGCACCACCGGCTCGCCGCCGTCCGGGCGCACCTGCTGGAGCTGGCCGGCGAGCCCGACGCGGCGCGGACGGCGTACCTGGCGGCGGCACGCGGCACGACGAGCCTGCCCGAGCAGCGCTATCTGGAACGGAGAGCCGCCCGACTGGCGGCACGACGATGAGGGACGGAGTGGAGGGGACATGGGCATGGTGAGCAGTCAGCTGTCGATCTCGCTGGACGGGTACGTGGCGGGGCCGGAGCAGAGTCGGCAGGACCCGCTGGGCCGGGGAGGTCTGGGGCTGCACGAGTGGGTGTTCGGCCTGGACACCTGGCGGGCGCAGCACGGGCTCAGCGGCGGTGACCGGGGTGTCGACGCGGACGTCGTCGAGGAGATGACCCGCGACATCGGCGCGTACGTCATGGGTCGGCGCATGTTCGGCGGTGGCGACGGCCCGTGGGACGAGACGTGGCAGGGCTGGTGGGGCGACGACCCGCCGTTCCGTACCCCGGTGTTCGTGCTCAGCCACCACCAGCGGGCGCCGCTGGTGATGCGGGGTGGCACGGAGTTCCGGTTCGTCACCGACGGCATCGAGTCGGCGTTGCGGCAGGCGCGGGAGGCCGCCGGCGACCGGCGGGTGTCGATCGCCGGCGGGGCGAGCACGGTGCGGCAGTACCTGGCCGCCGGGCTGATCGACACCCTGCAACTGCACCTCGTGCCGATCGTGCTCGGCGGCGGCGAGCGACTCTTCGACGGCATCGCGCCGCGCCTGGAGCAGGTGTCGGTGGTGGCCGGGCCAACCGTCACGCACCTGACGTACCGGGTCCTGCGCTGATCGGTGCCGCCCGTACGTGTGCGCGTTCGCCCTGCTTGCCGACCAGGCTGAGGAACTCGACGGGGCCGGCGCTGGTGGCACCGAACCAGTGCGGTGTGCGGGTGTCGAACTCGGCGGCCTCGCCGGGCCGGAGCAGGAGGTTGTGGTCGCCGAGGACCAGGCGCAGCGTGCCGTTGAGGACGAAGACCCAGTCGTAGCCCTCGTGGGTGCGCAGGTCGGGTGCGCGGTCGTCGGCACCGGCCGGGAGCACGAACTTGTACGCCTGGATGCCTCCGGGCCGGCGGGTCAGTGGCAGGATCGTCGATCCGTCGCTGGAGGCGATGGGGCGCAGGTTGATGCGGGGGTCGCCGGTGGGTGGCGCGTCGACGAGGTCGTCGAGCGTCACGCCGTGGACGCGGGCGAGGGGCAGGAGCTGTTCGAGGGTGGGGCGCCGCAGGCCCGCTTCGAGCCGGGAGAGGGTGCTGGCGGAGATACCGGTCCGCTCGGCGAGGTCGGTGAGGGTGAGGCCGTGGCGGAGCCGGAGGTGCTTCAGTCGCGGGCCGACCGCGTCGAGCGTGCGGTCCGAATGCTCGTCCATGGCCCCACTTTGCCATTCGGCAAGAAGGTTTGCGGGTGACGTCGCCGCCGGTCACAGTCGCTGGTGACACCCGAAGGAGCAGCCGGATGACCGAGCAGCACGATTTCGACAGGGACTACTGGGATCGGCACTGGCAGGAGGCGCACCACGTCCACTCCGGCGCCGCCACGGCGGGTCCCCCGCACCCGTACCTGGCCGCCGAGACCGCCGGCCTCACGCCCGGCACGGCACTCGACGCCGGGTGCGGCACCGGCGCGGAGGCCATCTGGCTCGCCGAGCACGGCTGGCGGGTCACCGCTGTCGACATCGCGTCCGCCGCCCTCGCCCTCGCCGCCGGGCACGCCACGGACCGCGGGGTGTCCGAGCGGGTGCGGTGGGTGGAGGCGGACCTGACGACCTGGGAGCCGGAGACGCCGTTCGACCTCGTGACGACGCACTACGCGCACCCGGCGATGCCGCAGCTGGCCTTCTACGACCGCATCTCCAGGTGGGTGGCGCCCGGCGGCACCCTGCTGATCGTCGGGCACCTGCACGCGGCGGCGGCCACCGGGCACGGGCACCACCCGCCCGCCGAGGCATCGGTCACCCTCGCCGACATCACCGCCGGCCTGGACGACGCCAGCTGGGAGGTCACCACCGGCCGGGAGCACCACCGCGCGGTCGCCGGCCCGGCGGGCCGGGGAACGAACACGCTGCACGACGTCGTCGTCCGCGCCACGCGACGGCCCTGACTGCCGGTCACACGTCCGGGTCGACGGCCGGGCAGTCGGCGCCCCGGGCCGGCACCACCTGATCGATCAGGTAGGAGTCGACCGCCCGCGCCACGCACGGGCTGGTGGAGTAGCTGCCGTGCCCCCACCCGTGGTACGTGAGCAGCACGCCGTGCCGGCCCAACTGCCGCGCCACGTTGGTGGCCCAGACGTACCCGCTCGCCGGGTCGTGCACGGTGGCGGCGATCAGCAGCGGCACATCCGTACGGACCCGCAGGCGGTGCTGCGGATTGGCGACCGGCGTCGGCGCGCCCAGGCAGGTCACCAGGGCGAACACCGCAGTCGGGTAACGCAGGTCGGGTGCGAGTCGAGCCATCCGGCGCAGGTGCCCGGCGTACTCCCGGTAGTCGCGGACGGGCAGGCTCCAGTCCTGGCAGAACACCGCGAACGGGTACGGCGCCACGGCGTCACCCGCCGACGGGACGACGCCCCGCACGGCGGGCGCGGCGTCCATACCGCCCAGCCACTCGGCCAGCCCCGGCCACCGCGACGTCTCGTAGAACGCCTTGTGGGTGAGCCGGGTCAACTCGAACGGGGTGAGGACGACTCCGGGCCGGTTCGGGTCGGTCAGGTCACCGCGCTCGGCGCGGGCGCGCAGCCCGGCCCAGAGCGCCCGGACGTCCCGCCCGTGCAGGGCGCAGGATTCTGACCTGTCGCACCAGGCGACGAACTCGTCGAACGCGTCCTGCACGGTGGCAGCCTGGGTGTCGAGAAAGGCGCGGGTGCCGAGGCTGTGGTCCATCGCGGCCTCCAGCACCACGGCCCGCACCCGGTCCGGGAACAGCTCCGCGTACCGCTCGCCGAGCAGGGTGCCGTACGAGCTGCCGTGGAAGGTCAGCCGCCGCTCGCCGAGCGCCGCGCGGACCGCGTCGAGGTCACGGGCGGCGCTCGTGGTGTCCACGTGGTCGTACAGCGGGCCGGTGCGGGCCCGGCAGTCGGCGCGCAGCAGCGCGTTCCCGGCGAGTGTGGCGTCGAACTGGGCCTGGTCGGTCAGCAGTTGCGGTTGCCGGGCGAGCAGGTCCCGCGAGCAGACCACCGGATGGCTGCCGCCGGTGCCGCGCGGGTCGAAGCTGACGATGTCGAACCGGCGGCGCAGGTCGGCGCTGAACCGGGAAATGCCGTTCACCACCCGGTCCACCCCGCTGTCGCCCGGCCCGCCAGGGCCGAACACCAGCGAACCCTGCCGGACGGCCGGGTCGGCGACGCGGCGGGCCAACGCCAGGTCGAAGCGCTCACCCCGGGGCCGGTCCCAGTCCACCGGCAGCGACAGGGTGCCGCACTCGGCTGTGGCGTCCGTCGGGCACGGTCGCCAGTCGATCGCGGGGTGGGCGGCGGCCGGGCTGGCCGGGGTCAGGCCGGCGGCCGTGAGGGCCAGGGCCACGGCCCAGCCCACGGCGGATTTGCGTACGCGCAGCATGAGGTGCTGTCCTCTCCTGGAAGGAGCGTTGCCTGTGGAACCCGCCCATCGGGCGGGGTGATGCCTTCTTCCACCCGGGTCGTCGAGTAGCCGCTCGACGACCCGGGGCCTTGGTCCGGCGGTGTCAGTCGACCTCGCGCAGGACGCGTTCGAGGCCGGTCATCCGGGTCTCCATCCCGCCCAGTCGACCGTCCAGCGCCGCGAGGAGGCGGGCGTTCTCGGCCTGCGCCTGGGCGGCGGTCTCGGCGATCCGGCGGTACTCGTCCGAGCGGGACGACTCCAGACGGGCCCGCCGGGTCTTGGCGAGCTGGACGACGCTCACCGCGAACACGGTGATCAGCAGGGCGAAGATGCCGATCGCGCCGACCACCTCGGTCCAGTCGTGGTCGCTCATGCCGGTCATCGCGCCGCTCCCGGTTGTGCGGCCGAGTCGGGCACGGTGAGCGTCCCGACCGCCGCCGCGATGACCTCGGGGGTGAGTGTGAGCACGAACGGCTGCACCTCGTAGTAGTTCATGGCCTTCCCGTCCTCCGACAACTCCAGGCTGGCGGTGACCAGCCCGGCCGCCGCCAGCTTCCGTAGGTGGACCTGCAGCAGTGCGCGGCTGATGCCCAGTTGCCGGGCCAGCCCGCTGACGTAGGCACGCTCACGGGCCAGCGCGGCGACGACCCGCATCCGGTGCGGGTTGGCGAGGGTGGCCAGGATCCGCACCAGGTCGTCGCCGGTCGGCGGCGCGGCGCTGCTCATAACCACCCCTTGCGCATGCCAACAGAAGCTAGCAGGTGTCGGCGCGCCGCGGTGGGGGCCGGGGACGGAATCAGGGGAACCTCAGGGTCGGCGACGAGGCCGGACACGCAACACGCCGGGCCGGTGAAGATCACCGGCCCGGCGTGCGGGGTTACGTCGTACGTCAGCTCTTGAAGGCGTCCTTGATCTTCTCGCCGGCCTGCTTGAGCTTGGCCGTCGACTGGTCAGCACGACCCTCGGCCTCGAGCTGCTCGTTGTCGGTGGCGCGACCGGCGCCTTCCTTCAGCTTGCCGGCCGCGTCCTCGCTGGCATTGTTGATCTTGTCGTCGATACCCATGTGCCAACCTCCATTGCGAGCGTCGCTACGCCCTCAGCAGTACCCCCGCCGTCGCCGGTCCAACCATCACCTCGGTCACAGTTGACCGGAAGCGGGACGGAACCCGCGCAGGCGCAGGCTGTTCGCCACCACGAAGACCGAGGACAGCGCCATCGTGGCGCCGGCGATCATCGGGTTGAGCAGCCCGGCGGCGGCCAACGGCAGGGCCGCCACGTTGTAGCCGAACGCCCAGAACAGGTTCCCCCTGATGATGCCGAGCGTGCGCCGGGCCAGCCGGATCGCGTCCACCGCCGCGTCCAGGTCTCCCCGCACCAGGGTGAGGTCGGACGCCTCGATCGCCACGTCGGTGCCGGTGCCCATGGCCAACCCGAGGTCGGCCTGGGCCAGCGCCGGAGCGTCGTTCACCCCGTCACCGACCATCGCCACCGACCGCCCCTCGGCCTGGAGCCGCCGGACCACGTCGACCTTGCCGGCGGGCAGCACCTCGGCGATCACCTCGTCCACGCCCACCTCGGCGGCGACCGCGCGGGCCACCGTGGTGTTGTCACCGGTCAGCAGGATCGGGGTGAGCCCCAGCGCGCGCAGCCGGGCCACCGCCGCGCGGCTGGTCGGCCGGACCACGTCGGCGACCGCGAGCACGCCCCGGGCCCGCCCGTCCCAGCCGGCGACGATCGCCGTCCGACCGGCGGCCTCCGCCTCGCTGACGGCCCACTCCACCTCCGGGGGTACGTCGATTCCGCGCTCGCGCAGCAGTCGGGGCCGACCGACGAGCACGGCCCGGTCGTCGACGGTGCCGGTGACGCCGAGCCCTTCGAGGTTGGCGAACCCGGTGACCGGTGGCAGCGCGCCCGCCTCGGCGGCACCGGCGGCGACCGCGCGGGCGATCGGGTGCTCGGAGGCGGCCTCCACCGCCCCGGCGAACCTGAGCAACTCGGCGCGGTCCTCGCCGCTTGCCGGCACCACGTCCACCAGGGTCATCCGGCCGGTCGTCACGGTGCCGGTCTTGTCCAGGACCACCGTGTCCACCCGCCGGGTCGACTCCAGCACCTCCGGCCCCTTGATCAGCACGCCGAGCTGGGCACCCCGGCCGGTCCCGACGAGCAGCGCGGTCGGGGTGGCCAGGCCGAGCGCGCACGGGCAGGCGATGATCAGCACGGCCACGGCGGCGGTGAACGCGGCAGTCGGGCCGGCTCCGGTGCCGAGCCACCAGCCGAGGGTGCCCACCGCGAGGGTGATGACGATCGGCACGAACACACCGGAGATCCGGTCGGCGAGCCGCTGCACGGCCGCCTTGCCGCTCTGCGCCTGCTCGACCAGGTCGGCCATCCGGGCGAGCTGGGTGTCGCCGCCGACCCGGGTGGCGGTGACCACCAGTCGTCCGCCCGCGTTGATCGTGGCGCCGACCACGGCGTCGCCCGGGCCGACCTCGACCGGCACCGACTCGCCGGTCAGCATGCTGGCGTCGACCGCCGAGGTGCCGTCGTCGACCACCCCGTCGGTGGCGATCTTCTCCCCGGGCCGGACCACGAACCGGTCGCCCACGACGAGCCGGTCCACCGGTATCCGGGTCTCCACGCCGTCGCGCAGCACCGCCACGTCCCTGGCGCCGAGTTCGAGAAGGGCGCGCAGGGCGGCGCCGGCGGTCCGCTTGGAACGCGCCTCGAAGTAGCGGCCGGCCAGGATGAACACCGTCACCCCGGCGGCGGCCTCCAGGTAGATGTTGCCGGCGCCGTCGGTGCGGGTGATGTCGAAGCGGAACGGGTGCGTCATGCCGGGCATCCCCGCGTCGCCGAGGAACAGCGCCCACAGCGACCAGCCGAACGCGGCAAGGGTGCCGAGCGACACCAGCGTGTCCATGGTCGCCGCGCCGTGCCGCAGGTTGGTCCAGGCGGCGCGGTGGAACGGCAGGCCTCCCCAGACCACCACAGGGGCGGCCAGGGTCAACGACAGCCACTGCCAGTAGTCGAACTGCCAGGCGGGGACCATGGCCAGCAGGACCACGGGCACGCTGAGCGCCACCGACACCCAGAGCCGGGTACGCGGCCCCTTCAGCGGGTCCACCGGCTCCTCGCCGCTGTCGGGCGGTGCCGGCAGCGCCGCCGTGTAGCCGGTCTTCTGCACGGTGTCGATGAGGTCGTCGGGGGTGACGCCGTCGACGTAGCGGACGGTGGCCTTCTCGGTGGCGTAGTTGACGGTGGCGCTCACCCCGTCCATCCGGTTCAGCTTCTTCTCGATCCGGGCGGCGCAGGCGGCGCAGGTCATCCCCCCGATCGCCAACTCGATCCGGTTCGGTGCCTCGGGCAGCGGTCTGCTGGTGGTGGTCATCGTCTGGTCCCGTCAGTTGTGCCCGTGCCCGGGGGTGCCGTGCGTGGCTTCCCCGGTCGGCGCGGGTCCGCTCGGGTTGGGGTCGCCCCCGGCCGTGGCGGCGCCGGCGACGACTGTGAACTCGGCGGTGTGCACCGCCCCGCCGTGCCGGAAGTCGAGGTAGAGCCGGTAGGCGCCGGCCGACGGCACCTCGGCGAGGAAGGTGACGGTCGGGCCGGGGCGGGTGCGGCCGTCGCCGGGCGTCCCGTCCGGGTGCACGTGCAGGTACGCGAGGTCGCCCCGGCGCAGCGCCACCAGGTGCCCGTACGCGCCGAGGTACGGCTCCAGGTCGGTGACCGGCCGCCCGTCCCGGCTGACCGTCAGGGTGAGCGGCGAGGTGCGGCCGGGCTGCGGCTCACCGGCCAGGGTGACCGTGTAGCCGTCGACGCTGGTGCTGGTCGTCGGGGCGGGCAGCGGTCGTTCGGTCAGCTCGCCGGGGACTGTGACGTCCACGCCGAGGGTCAACGGCTCGCCCCCGGTCGGGGTGAAGTCGGCGAAGGCCCGCCACTGCCCGGGTCCGGCCAGCGGGGTGGCGACCCGCCAGGTGCCGTCCGGGGTGAGGTCGGGGTGGACGTGCCGGAAGCCGGAGAGGTCCCGCCGGGCCACGATGAGGTGCATCCGCTTGTCGTGGGCGACGTCGTAGCTGGTGACCGGTCGGCCGTCCGGGCCGTCGATCGTGAAGGCAAACTCGCCGGCCGGGGCGGCCACCGGGTCGAGGGTGTAGCCACGGTCGGAGACGAGCAGGCCGCCCGGGAGCCGGTCGACCACCTCGTCGTGCTCCCCGGCCGGGTGAGCGGCGGGGCCGTCGTGCCGGGTCTCGGCGGCGGGGGCGCCGGGGTCGACCACCTGGCCGACCCCGTACGCCGCGCCGAAGACCGCCACGAGACCGAGGGCGAACCCGCCCAGTCGGGTCACCGTGTTCACGCAGGGCCTGCCGACGAGCCGTCGACGAGGTCGTAGCCGGCCTCGTCGACGGCGGCCCGGACGGTCGCCACGTCCAGCGGCTGGTCGCTGCTCACGGTGACCTGACCGCTGGCGAGGTCGACCTGGACGTCGCGCACACCGTCGAGGGCGCCGACCTCGGCGCTGACCGCGCTGACGCAGTGCCCACAGGTCATGCCCTGCACCTGGTACGTGGTGTTGACCATCAGACCGTCTCCTCCGCCTCACCTACCGGTACCCGGTGGGGGTATCCGTCACGTGGACCGTACCATACCCCCCAGGGGTAGGCTATCCTGGTCGGCATGACCGCACCCACCCCGATCCGCGGGTACACCGCCAGCAAGGACCAACTGCTCGCGCGGCTCCGCCGCGTCGAGGGGCAGGTCCGGGGCATCGAGAAGATGGTCGACGACGACCGCTACTGCATCGACGTGCTCACCCAGATCTCCGCCATCCAGGCCGCCCTCGACAAGGTGGCGCTGGGGCTGCTCGACGGCCACGCCCGGCACTGCATGCACGAGGGCGCGGCCGAGGGTCGGGCCGACGAGATGGCCACCGAGATGATGGCGGCAGTCGGCCGGCTGATGAAGCGCGGCTGACCCCGCTCAGTCCGACTCCGGGTCGAGGCGTACCCGGCGCAGCAACTGGGCGTTGAGCGCCACCACGACTGTGGACGCCGACATCAGCACAGCGGCAAGCGCCGGGCTCAGCGCCACCCCGGCCCAGGCCAGCACGCCGGCCGCCAGCGGCAGCGCCACCACGTTGTAGCCGGCCGCCCAGGCCAGGTTCTGCCGCATCTTGCGGTACGACGCCCGGGACAACCGCACCACCGCGCCCACCCCACGCGGGTCGGACGAGGCGAGCACCACCCCGGCCGACTCGATCGCCACATCGGTGCCCGCGCCGATCGCGATGCCCACGTCGGCGCGGGCCAGCGCCGGCGCGTCGTTCACCCCGTCACCGACCATCGCCACGGTCAACCCCCGCCGCTGGAGCTCGGCCACCCGGCCGTCCTTCTCCGCCGGCAGCACCTCGGCGAACACCTCGTCGACGCCCGGACGGAACCCGAGTTCGGCGGCGACGGCCTCGGCCACCGGCCGCGCGTCCCCGGTGATCATGGCGATGGTCCGGACACCTTCGGTCCGCAGCTCGTCGACGGCCCGCCGGGCCTCCGGACGCACCTCGTCGGTCAACGCGAACGCGCCGAGCACGGTGTCCGGCAGCCGCACCAGATGCAGCACCGCGGCACCCCGCGCCGACCAGCGCCCGGTCGCCGCCGCCAGGCCGGCCGGGAGCGACACCCCCACCTCCCGCAGCAGCGCCGGCCCGCCCACCGCGTACTCCGTACCGTCGATCGTCGCCTGCACACCGCGGCCCGGCAACGACCGGAATCCGGCGGCCGGCGCCGGGCCGGCCCGCCCGGCCGCCGCCACGATCGCCCGGGCCAACGGATGCTCGCCGTCCGACTCGACACCCGCCGCGATCCGTAGCACCTCGTCCCGCCCGATGCCCGGCACCGTCACCAGGTTGGTGACGGCGTGCTCGCCCCGGGTCAGCGTGCCGGTCTTGTCGAAGAGCACCGCGCCGACGGTCCGCATCCGTTCCAGCGCCAACCGGTCCTTGACCAGGATCCCGGACCGCGCGGCCACCGCCGTGGAGAGCGCGACGACGAGCGGGATGGCCAGACCGAGGGCGTGCGGGCAGGCGATCACCAGGACGGTGACCGCGCGGACCACCGCCTCGTCGGGGTGACCCAGCGCCGTCCAGACCAGCACGGTCAGCACGGCGGTGCCGGTGGCCAGGTAGAACAACGCGGCGGCGAACCGGTCGGCGAGCAGTTGGGCCCGACCGCCCGAGCGCTGCGCCTCGGCGACCATGCGCTGGATGCCGGCGAGCGCGGTCCGCTCACCGAGCGCCTCCACGCGGACCCGGATCGCCGAGTCGGTGGCGACGGTGCCCGCCACCACCCGGTCGCCGGCCGCCCGGGCGACCGGCCGCGACTCACCGGTGATCATGGACTCGTCCAGCTCGGCGCCGCCCTCGACGATGCCCCCGTCCGCCGGCACCCGCCCACCCGGACGGACCAGCACCACGTCGCCGACCCGCAGCGCACCGACGGCAACCGGCTCGACCCGGCCGTCGGCGGCCACCCGCTCGGCCTCGTCGGGCAGCAGCGCGGCAAGCGCCGCGAGCGCTCCCCGGGCCTGCCCGATGGCCTTCATCTCCTGCCAGTGCCCGAGCAGCATGATGGTGACCAGCGCCGCCAACTCCCACCAGAAGTCCAGGTCGAACGCGCCGACGCTGGTGGCCAGCGACGCGGTGTACGCGACCGTGATCGCCATCGCGACCAGCAGCATCATCCCCGGCGCCCGGTCCCGTACCTCCCGGACCGCGCCGGCCAGGAACGGCCAGCCGCCCCACCAGAACACCACCGAGCCGAGCACCGGACCCACCCAGGAACGCCCCGGCACGTCCCAGCGCAGACCGAGCCGGTCCGCCACCAGGTGACTGGTCAGCACCACCGGCACGGTGAGCACCAGGCAGACCCAGAACCGGCTGCGGAACATCGCCGGATCGTGGCCCGCGTGCCTGTCGTGCCCGCCGCGGTGCGCGCCGTGCGGATCAGACGGTGACTCAGCGTGCATGACTCCACGATCCCGGGCCGCGCGCCGCGACGCGGGCGGTTCGCGGACCCCGACACCCCGGCACGACCTGCGACCCACGGCCGGGGTCGTTAGCATTCCGACGATGGCCCTCCGGATCCCGCTGCGCAGTCCGGCACCGGTGCCGCCCCGACGCGGCGCCGCCTCCCGCCGGCCCGGCCGGTCGTTCACCGTACGTGATCAGGCAATCGGCATCCCGCGATCCGCCGCGCCCGTCACCGCGTTTCCGCGGTTGCGGTGAACCGACCGGCCCGCCGGCACGTATCCCGCACCGGATTCGTTGGGAGTCTCGCATTGGGTTCCGACCACAGCCGTTCCGTTCCGTCCGCCCCACCGCGGGTACGGCGGATCCTCGTCGCGACCGTGGTACCCCTGTTCGTCGCCACCGTGCTCGCGGCGGTGGTGCTCTGGCCCCGGGACGCCTCACCGCCGACGGGTGGTGGCGCGGACGTCCCCCGCCACCACGGCACGGTGACCCGCGTGGTGACCGAACCGTGCCCGCCCGCGCCGCAGACCCCGGAGGGCACGCCGGACGCCGGTGACGGGCCGTGCGGCACGGTGGACGTCCGGGTGCAGGACGGGCCGCGCGCCGGGCAGCAGGTCCAGACACCCGTGCCGGACGGCCCCGGTGCGCCCCGGGTGGACGTCGGCGACGAGGTGATCCTGGTCGAGCTGACCGACCCGGCCGACCCCGGCGCCAGCACCTGGAACATCGCCGAACACCAGCGCGGAACCCCACTGGTGTGGCTGGCGGTGGTCTTCGCCGCCGCGATCGTCGCGTTCGGCCGGTGGCGTGGCCTGGCCGCGCTCGCCGGACTGGCCGCGAGCTTCGCCATCCTGCTCACCTTCGTGCTGCCGGGCATCGCCGCCGGCCGGTCACCGCTCGTCGTCGCCGTGGTCGGCGCAGCTCTGATCATGTTCGTGGTGCTGTACCTGACACACGGGGTCACCGCGCAGACCTCGGTCGCGGTGCTCGGCACCCTGGGCAGCCTGGTGCTCACCGGCGTACTGGCCACCATCGCCACCGCCGCCACCCACCTCACCGGCTTCGGCAGCGAGGACGCCACCACCCTGTCGATGTTCCAGGCCGACGTGGACCTGCACGGCCTGCTGCTCGCCGGGATCATCATCGGCTCGCTCGGGGTGCTCGACGACGTGACCGTCACCCAGGCGGCCACCGTCACGGAACTCGCGAACGCCAACCCGGGGCTGACCCGGTTGCAGCTCTACCGGGCGGCGACCCGGGTCGGTCGGGCGCACATCGCCTCCACGGTCAACACCATCGTGCTGGCGTACGCGGGCGCCTCACTGCCGCTGCTGCTCCTGCTCACCGCCGACACGCGCCCCCTCGGGCAGATCCTCACCAGCGAGTTCCTGGCACAGGAGATCGTCCGCAGCGCCGTGGCCACTCTCGGCCTCATCGCCGCCGTACCGCTGACCACCGGGCTGGCCGCGGTGGTGACGGCCGCCGGCCGGTCGACCGCCACGCCGGCCGACGACGTCCCCGCCCCCCGACCACGGCCGGACCGCGCGGAGGCCCTGGCCGCACTCAGCTCCCCGCGTACGGACCCGTCGGACGGACCGGACCCGACGCGGACGACACCCCCGCCCGCCGCCACCACCCGGTGGCCAGAGTCGAACAGGAGCACGGATACGGCATGGTGACACTCCTCAGCGTGACCAGATCGGGCATCCGGCCTGAGAACCGCATCACTGGTCACTCAACGCCATGGCGAAATGACGCTTTTAGTCGGCATCGGGACGTAGCTCAGCGGGTCGACTCTCGGGTAACCTCGCTGCCGGTCACCGCTGAAGGCGCGAATCGGCGCCTGCGGTGCCACCGCCCAATCGCCAGCCGGCGAGCCGGGAACCCAGGTACGTGGGGTGAATCCGCGTCAGCGGTAGGGGCCACTTCCGCCCCGAACCCGTCAGCTAACCCGGTCGGCGGTCGACGGAAGGGAAAATCGTGACGGCACCCCTACGCCGCTGGTTGACGCCCGTGGTGGCCGTGATCGCCGCACTGACCGTGCTCGCCGGCCCCCTCCCGGCGCACGCAGCCCCGACGACGCCGACGCCGTCCGGGCACGAGGAGGACGGCGAGCCGACGCTGCTCAACGACGTCATCGAGAAGACCAACCGGGACTACGTCGCGGCCAAGTCCCAGCTGGACAAGTCCAGGAAGCGGCAGGCGGAGCTGGCGGCCGAGGTGGACCGCGCGAAGGCCGAGCTGGACGCCCTCGCACCGCAGGTCGGTCAGATCGCCGCCCAGTCGTACCGGACCGGTCGGATCGGCGCCATCGCGATGCTGCTGGAGAGCGACGCCCCCGACTCGTTCGTCCGGCGGGCCGCCGCGCTCGACGAGATGAACATGGTCAACGAGAAGAAGCTCTCCGAGGTCAACGCGGTCAAGGCCCGCGCCGAACAGGCGAAGCTGCTTCTCGACGCGGAGGTACGGGAGCAGCAGAAGCAGACCGCCCTGATGGCGAAGGAGAAGCGCGACGCGGACAAGGCGCTCGCCCTCGTCGGTGGGAAGGGCTTCACCGGCGGTCTGGTGGACGCCACGTCGCCGGTCGCCCGGATCGGTCCGGGGCGCTCCGCCGACGGCGACTGGAAGCCGCAGTCGTGCAGCGAGGACGACCCGACCACGTCCGGCTGCGTCACGCCGCGCACGCTGCACGCGTACAAGGAGGTCAAGCGGGCCGGCTTCAACCGGTTCGTGGGCTGCTACCGCTCCGGCGGACCGTGGGAGCACCCGAAGGGCCGCGCCTGCGACTGGTCGTTGCAGAAGAGCGGCTTCAGCCCGTGGCACAACGACGACACCCGGACGTACGGCAACAACGTCGCCGCGTTCCTCATCCGCAACGCCGACCGCCTCGGCATCTACTACGTGATCTGGAACCGGCAGATCTGGTTCCCGGCGACCGGCTGGAAGTCGTACAGCGGGCCGTCGAACCACACCGACCACGTCCACATGTCGCTGCTCTGACCCGCTCACCCAGCTGATCGAGGGCCGTCCCGCGTCGCGGGGCGGCCCTCGACGCGTCAGGCGGCGGCGGGCGCCGACGGCCCGTCGGGTACGTCGAGCGCCGCGACGTGGGCCGGAACGGCGGCGACCGGGCGCACCGCGCCGGCGGCGAGCCGGTACGACATGCCCACCACCGCGCACCGCCCCCGTGTCACGGCGTCGGCCAGCACGGACGACTGCTCCAGCAGCGTCTCGACGGTCTGCGCGATGTGGATGTCGACGATGTCGTCGATGTCCTCGACTCCCTCGGCGGCGGCGCGACGGAGGCTCGGCAGCACGGCGTCGACAACGGCGCCCAGGTGCCCCTGGGGTGCCACGCCGGTGGCGGAGACCTCCCTGGCCGCCTGGACGGCGCCGCACGAGTCGTGGCCCAGCACGACCACCAGCGGGGTGCCGAGGACGGTCACCGCGTACTCCACGCTGCCCAGCACCTCGGGGCCCGTGGTGTGCCCGGCGGTGCGGACCACGAACAGGTCACCGAGCCCCCGATCGAAGATGATCTCGGCGGCGAGCCGCGAGTCGGAGCAGCCGACGATCACCGCGAACGGGTGCTGCCCGTCGGCCACCGCGGTCCGGTGCCCGGCGTCCTGGTTGGGGTGGCGCGGGGAGCCGCTGACGAAGCGCCGGTTGCCGGCGGTCAGCTCGGCGTACGCCCGGGCCGGCTCGGTGAGCGTCGACGTCTGGTCGGCGTTCCGCTGCGGACCCGGCTGCCCGCCGGATGCTCCGGGAAGGCTCATCCCCGCACCTCGTTTCCACGCGTCTGACCTGGTCAGCCGGCTGTTCGACCGGCCGGTGGCGGGCGCTGGCCCGCTCCACGGTCACACGCACCACAAGATGCGTCAAGGTATGCGTGATATAGATTTCATACGTTCGGGCCGGGGGCGCTCCCGGCCCGACGCCCCGGAGGCAGGGCCGACGACTCTCGATGGCAGGGTGACGAGTGGGACGGACAACCGGAGAGGCGGTCCCACGATGACGGGCACGGCGACGGGTGCGACCGGCGGCGGACGGAACTGGACGTTCCTCACCAACCACGGACATGTTCTGCTGGCCATCGCCCGCGACCCCACGGCCCGGCTGCGCGACGTCGCGGCGGAGGTCGGCGTGACCGAACGGGCCGCGCAGGCGATCGTCGCCGACCTGGAAGCGGGCGGCTACCTGCACCGCACCCGGGTCGGCAGGCGCAACGAGTACACCCTCAACCCGGCCGGCCGGTTCCGGCACCCCTCCGAGGCGTACCGGCAGGTCGGCGATCTGCTCGCGCTCTTCGCCGACGCACCCCCCGCCCACGCCACCCGCCCGTCCTGACCGCCGCCGCCGGGCCGCTGCCCGGCCCACCACAGCGGTAATCTCTGCGGGTGCGCGAAAGCCTGCCGATGAGCGCGACCGAGCCACCCCACCGCGCCGCGCGTGTCGCCCGTGGCGTCCTCAGTGGAACGCTGGCGGCCCTGCTCGGCGCGACCCTGGTGGCACCCACCCCGGCAGCCGCCGCACCGCCCACGTGCGGCCCCGCGGGCGACCCGGGCCTGACCGAGATGCCGTGGGGGCTGCGCCGGCTGGAACCGTCCGCCGCGTGGCCGCTCTCCCGGGGCGACGGGGTGACGGTGGCCGTCATCGACTCCGGCGTCTCCGCCATCCACCCGCTGCTCAAGGGCCAGGTGCTCGAAGGCCGCGACTTCAACGACCTCCCCGCCAACAAGGGGCAGTGCGACCTGGTCGGCCACGGCACGATGATCGCCGGCATCATCGCCGGGCGGGAGGGCGCCGGCGTACCCTTCAGCGGCATCGCCCCCGCCGCCCGCATCCTGCCCGTCCGGGTCCTGCCCGACCTCAAGGGCACCAACGACGAGGCACTGCCCGGCCAGGTCGCCGCGGCCATCGACTGGGCCGTCGACCAGGGCGCCGACGTCATCAACATGTCCCTGACGACACTGCCCCGCCCCGAGCTGGAACGGGCCGTCGAGCGGGCGCTGGCCAAACAGGTCGTGCTCGTCGCCGCCGCCGGCAACCGGCAGGAGAACCAACAGGACCGACCCGGCTACCCGGCCGCCTACCCCGGCGTCATCGCCGTCGGCGGCGTCGACGAGCAGGGCGGGCACGTGGGCACCTCGGTCAGCGGCTCCTACGTGGACATCGCCGCGCCCGGGCTGAACATCGTCGGCCCGGCACCCGGTGGAGCCGGCTACCGCGCCGAGCCCAACGGCGGCACCAGCTACGCCGCCGCGTACGTCTCGGGGACGGCGGCGCTGGTCCGGGCCGCGTACCCGGACCTCGACCCGCAGCAGGTCGCCGACCGGCTGGAACGGACGGCCGACAACCCGCCGGACGGGCACAACGCCGACGTCGGCTACGGAGTCGTCAGCCCGTACCGCGCGGTGTCGAGCGTGCTCGGCACCCGCACCGACCCACCCGCCGGGGCGCTGCCGATGCCCGCCGAAGAGGACGACCCGCTGAGCGGGCAACGCGTCGCCGCGCTGTGGGCCGCCGCCATCGGCGCCCTGCTCGTCGTGCTGCTGCTGATCGCCCGGCCGGTACTGGCCCGGGGCCGCCGTCGCGGCTGGCGGCCCGGCCGGCGCACGGATTCCGCCGTCACCGGCTGAGCCGGCCCCCGGTGCACGGGCCGTGCAACGCACGGCGGCTCCGACCCGGGTCGCACCCGGACCGGAGCCGCCGTGAGGGCTGCCTCAGCTCCACACCTTGGAGTTGCTCATCTCGGTGGAGACGTAGTTCTCGCGGGCGATGCCCACGGCGCCACCGATCTCGTTGAGGATCCGGTTGATGTCCCGGACCGCCGTGTCCCACTTGGCCTGGTGCTGCTCGTAGGCCACCCGGTCCTCGCCGTCCCAGTGCAGCTTGGACAGCATCGACCGCAGCGTGTCGAGCTTCTCGTCGATGGTCTTCGAGATCGCCTGCATCTGCTGGTTGCTGCTCTCGAGGACCGCGTAGTCAACCTTGATCGTCACGATTTCCTCCTCTGCTGGCTACGGATCACGGGTTGAGAGCAGAGTGGAACTTGTCCAGCATCTGCTGCTGCTCTTCGTCGTTGACCTGGTGCGTCGTACCCGACTTGTCGAGCAGGTCGGCGATGCTGTCCATCGCCGTCAGCAGCTTGACGGTGTCCTCGTTCCAGCGCGTCATCAGCGACTGGAAGCCCGTGGACGCCTGACCCTTCCACGCCATGGCCAGGTCGTCGACCACGTTCCACAGCTTCTTGAGCTCGCCGTCGACCTCGCTGCGCGTGGACCGCACGTCACTCGCGGCGGTATGCAGAGTCGCAGCTTCGACCTCGAACGCCATGCTTCACACCCTTCCGTCTGTTGTGGTGGCGGCTTCGCCGCACCCCTCCCCCGCGGCAAGGCAGCAACACCCCACCGACGGACACTCCAGTAGAGACCGTAGCCGAAGCTGTCCAGCTCTCGCAGCCCTGAGCGGGGCCGTTCGATGGATAGTGGTGAATCGGGAATGCGACCGTACGACCGGCACCGCCCACCACACCCGATCAGGACGGCTCCGACCAGGCGGTCTGGATCAACTGCTGGCCGTCGCGCCGGCGCACGAGAGTGCCGCGACCCGGCGGCTGCGGACTCGGTCGCAACGCGCCGAAGACCGCACCCTCCTCCCGGTTGCCGGACATCAGCAGGCCCGGCGAGTCCAGTTCCCGCAGCCGTTGCAGCACCGGCTCGTAGAGCGCCCGGGACACACCGCCGACCCGCCGGGTGACCACCAGGTGCAGGCCGATGTCCCGAGCC
This sequence comes from Micromonospora sp. NPDC005298, assembly GCF_040607375.1. Classification (NCBI taxonomy): domain Bacteria; kingdom Bacillati; phylum Actinomycetota; class Actinomycetes; order Micromonosporales; family Micromonosporaceae; genus Micromonospora; species Micromonospora sp. NPDC005298. The sequence goes on along the minus strand of NZ_JBEXGP010000001.1, from coordinate 748,884 downwards.
TGCGGCAACAGCTCCAGCAGGGCGCTGAGCGGATTGCTGCCACCGGAGGCGACCAGGTCGTAGTCGTCCACCAGGATGTACAGGTCCGGACCCTTCCACCAGCTACGGTCCCGCAGCTGGGCCGTGGTCACGTCCGGGCCGGGCAGCCGGTTGGACAACGCGCTGCGGATCGAGCCGAGCCCCTGGGCGAACGCCTGGTTGGACGGCGCGTAGTCGAGCAGGTGGTCACCCTCCACCGCCCCCAGCAGACCGCGCCGGTAGTCGGCGATCACCAGCCTGGCCTGCGCCGGCGTGTACCGCTCGGTGATGCCCCGGGCGATCAACCGCAGCAGGTTGGTCTTGCCGCACTCCGCGTCGCCGAAGACCGTCAGGTGCGGCTCGTTCGCCAGATCCAGGTAGACCGGCGCGAGCGCCGACTCGTTGACGCCGATCGGCAGCCCCGGCACCGAACGGTCGATGATCCGGGCCAGCTCCCCCACCGGCAGCTTGCGCGGCAGCAGCCGCACCTTCGGTGCCGGCCGGCCCGACCAGTTCGCCGCCACGTGCCCGGCCAGGGCGATCGACGCCTCGGTCAGGTCGTCGATGTCCCGGCGGCCGTCGATCCGGGAGATGGCGGTGAGGAAGTGCAGCTTGTCGCGCGTCAGGCCACGACCGGGTGCCTTCTCCGGCACGTTCGTCGCCGAACGGCGGTCGATCTCCGACTCGGAGGCGTCACCGAGCCGCAGCTCCAGCTTGGTGCCGAGCAGATCCCGCATGTTGATCCGGATCTCCGCCCACCGCACCGCCGTGAGCACCACGTGCACACCGAAGCCGAGGCCACGGTTGGCGAGCGTGGTGATGGTCTGCTCCAGCTCCTCGTACTCCTGGCGCAGCGTGTTCCAGCCGTCCACCACCAAAAACACGTCACCGAACGGGTCGTCGGCGAACTCGCCCGCGGCACGGCGACGGCGGTAGCTCGACACCGAGTCGATGCCGTGCTGGGCGAAGCGCGCCTCCCGGTCGTCGAGCACGGCCACCACCTCGGCCACCGTCCGGCGTACCGCCTCCACGTCCCGCCGACCGGCCACCCCGGCCATGTGCGGCAGCCGCTCCATGCTGCGCAACGCGCCGCCGCCGAAGTCCAGGCAGAAGAACTGCACCTCACGCGGCGTGTGGGTGAGCGCCAGCGAGGCCAGCAGCGTCCGCAGCATGGTGCTCTTGCCGCTCATCGAACGGCCCACGATGACCACGTTGCCGCCCGCACCGGCCAGCTCCACCATCATCGGGTCACGGCGCTGCTCGTACGGGCGGTCGACCACGCCGACCGGCACGGTGAGCCGCCCCCGACCCGGCCAGGACGCGGTGCACAGCCCGTACGTCGGGTCCACGGCCAGCTGACCGAGCAGCTCGCCCAGGCCCGGCGGGTCCGCCAGCGGCGGCAGCCACACCTGGTGCGCCGGACGACCACGGCCCTTGAGCTGCTCGATCAGCACGTCGAGCATCGCCACGGCCTTGCCGTCGGCCGGCTGCTCCGGCTCCGGCGTGGTGTCCACCGGCAGCTGCGGGGCCTGCGCCGGAATGAAGTCGAGCCCGTACGGCACGATCCGCCGCTGCACCAGCGCCTGCGAGGCGGACGCCTGCTGCCCCGGCGCGCGGTACGCCCCCGACACGTACGCGGCCCGGAACCGCAGCATCGTGCTGGTGTCCGTCTTCAGGTAGCCGTGCCCCGGGGCGTTCGGCAGCTCATACGCGTCCGGCACACCGAGGACGATCCGGCTCTCCACCGCCGAGAAGGTCCGCAGACCGATCCGGTACGACAGGTGGGTGTCCAGGCCGCGCAGCTTGCCCTCTTCGAGGCGCTGGCTCGCCAGCAGCAGGTGCACACCCAGCGAACGCCCCAACCGGCCGATCATGACGAACAGGTCGATGAAGTCGGGCTTCGCGGCGAGCAGCTCGCTGAACTCGTCGCAGATGATCAGGAGGCTGGGCATCGGCGCCAACGGCTCGCCCGCCGAGCGGGCCTTCTCGTACTCGAACCGGGAGACGTAGTTGCCGGCCGCCCGCAGCAGCTCCTGCCGACGCACCATCTCGCCCGCCAGCGCGTCGCGCATGCGGTCGACGAGCGGCAACTCGTCGGCCAGGTTGGTGATCACCGCGCTGGTGTGCGGCAGCGCCTCCAACGAGGCGAACGTCGCACCGCCCTTGAAGTCCACCAGGACGAAGTTCAGTTCCTCCGACGAGTGGGTGACCGCCAGGGCCGCCACCACCGTACGCAGCAGCTCGCTCTTTCCCGAGCCGGTGGCGCCGATGACCAGGCCGTGCGGGCCCATGCCCTCGTGCGCGGACTCCTTGAAGTCCAGCTCGACCACGTTGCCGTCCGGGCCGACGCCGAGCGGGATGCGCAGCCGGTCCCGGTGGCCGCGCGGCCGCCACGTCTGCCGGACGTCGACCGTCGCGGCGTCACCGACGCCGAGCAGGTCCGGTAGCTCCATGCTGCGGGCCAGCGGCTCCTCGCTGCTGGTCTGCTGCTGGGAGAGCCGGTAGGGGGCGATCTGTCGGGCCAGCCCCTCGGCGGCCTCGGCGGTGAGCCGGTCCGGACGACCGAGGGGCGACGAGGTGGTGCCCCGGACCAGCTCCAGCGTGTTGCCGTCGCCCACGTCGAGGCAGAGCAGCCAGCGGCCGGCGTCGCGCGGCACCGTCCCGGACAGGTCGATCATCGTGGCGCCCAGCAGACCCGGGCCCAGCAGTTGGCCGGTCGGCGAGACCTCACCACCGTCGATCACCACGACCAGGTGCGGCGCGGTGGTCAGCGGCTTGGCCTCCGGCGCGAACCGGGGTCGCCCGGCCAGCTCGGAGGCGAGGGACTCCTCCGCCTCGGCGAGGCTCGCGAACACCAGCCGGCGCGCGCCGGCCGCATCGGTACGTCCACTGTGGTGCGCGTGCGGCAGCCACTTCACCCAGTCCCACACCGACTGCCGGTCCGGTGCCGCGACCACCGCGATCACCAGGTCGTCCGGGGCGTGGAAGGTGGCCAGCTGGCCCAGCGCCGCCCGGGTCAGGTCGAGCACCGGCTCCCGGTCACCACGCAGCACGACCCTGCTGAACGCGCGCACCGACAGCGCGGTCGGCAGGTCGGGAACCGTCGAGTGGGCCCGGACGAACCGGCGCAGCGCGATGGCGCTCATCGGCTCCAGGTCCTCCACCGGCTTGGTCTCCGGCGGAACGATCTCCACGGCCAGCCGCTGCGGACCGAGCGCGATCCGGGTCTCGCCGAAGTCGTCCTCGGTGATCCGCCGCTCCCACAGCCGGCGGGACGCGGCGATCGACCAGAGCGCGTCCGGTTCCGGATGCCGCCACGCCATCGCCGCCCGCTGCTGCTCCGCCGCGCGCCGGGTGCGCTTGCGCATCTGGGCCAGGTAGCGCATGTAGTCGCGGCGTTCGGCGTTCACCTCGGCCTTGTCCTTGCCGCCGCTGTTGGCAAGCGAACCGATCGCCATGCCGAGCATGGAGACGCCGAACAGGCCACCGGCGACGTACGTCATCATGCCGCCGCCCTTGCCCGCGTACAGGAAGGCCATCGCGCCGACCCCGCAGAACATCGGCAGGATCATGAGCAGCTGCCCCATCCCGCGGGGCGTCGGCTCCGGTAGCTCGGGAGGGGACTCCAGCAGCACCTCACCACGCGGCAGAGCCGGTCCCGGCTGACGCGGGAGCCGGCGGAACACCACCGTGCTCACGGCTGTCTCCTCCCCAGAAGCGGCCCTGACGACGCGCCGCCGCGGACGGGAGTCTGCGGGTGGGCATCGTACGTGCACGCCATCGTAGGTAATCTCCCGTGGGCGCGGTGGACCCGCACCGCGGCACCGCGGCCCGCTGATCGTAGACGGACACCTGGAGGCCACTGTGGCGACGAAGACGGCGACCGGTGGTCTGAGCCGGATCACCATCGTGGCTCCCCGTACCCGGATGGATCTGGCTCTGCCCTCGGACGTTCCGCTCGCCGACCTGCTGCCCACCCTGCTGCGCTACGCCGGCGAGGACCTCGCCGACGAGGGGGTCCGGCACGGCGGCTGGGCACTGTCCAGGTTGGGCGGCGCACCGCTGGACGGCGGGCGTACGGCGGTGCAGCTCGGCGTACGCGACGGCGAGGTCCTCTACTTCAATCCCCGCGCGGCCGCGGCCCCGGAGATCGTCTTCGACGACGTGGTGGACGCGGTCGCGACGGCGACCAACCAGCGGCCCGGCGCCTGGCAGGCCGGCGCGAGCAGGTCCTTCGCGGTGCTGTTCGCGGCGGCGGCGCTGGGTGCCGGTGCGGTGGCCGCGCTCTTCGCCGGTCCACCACACCTGCCGGGTGCGGTGGCCGCCCTCCTGGTGGCGGTGGCGTTGCTGGTCGGCGCGGCGGTGCTGTCCCGGGCCGCCGGTGACAGCCGGACCGGCGCCGTGCTGGCCATGATCGGCCTTGTGCACGCGGGCACCGGCGGTCTGCTGCTGCTCGCCGGTGACCGGCCGCTGACCGGGCTGGCGAGCCCGCACGTCCTGCTCGCGGCCACCGCCGCGGTGGTCGCCGGCGCGGTGGCCGTGCTGGCGGTGGGTGACCGGTACCCGCTGTTCTTCGCCTCGATCGGCGTGGGGGCGGCGACGGGCGTGGGCGCCCTGCTCTGCCTGGCCTTCGGCATCGACGCGCCGGCCGCCGCCGCGGTGGTGGCGACCGTCGCGTTCGGTGTGGTGCCGGCACTGCCGATGGCGGCGTACCGGCTGGCCCGGCTGCCGGTGCCGTCCATCCCGACCGGCCCGGACGACCTGAAGACCGACAGCGAGTCGGTCGACGGCCGACAGGTGCTCCAGCAGAGCGAACGCGCCGACGACTTCCTCACCGGTCTGCTGTGGACGGTGTCGGTGCTGGTCCTCGGCGCGGAGCTGGTGCTGGCCCTGGACGGGCGGCTGGCGGCGGTGCTGCTCTGCCTCGTGCTGGGCCTGCTCTCACTGCTGCGGGCCCGGCCGCTCCTGGGCCGGGCGCAGCGCGTCCCGGTGCTGCTCGCCGGCACGGTGGGGCTGGGTCTCGCCGCGGCGGCCACCTTCGCCGACGGTTCGCTGCCGGTCCGGCTCGGGCTGGTCCTCGGTGGGCTGCTGCTGGCCGCCGTGATCAGCCTGGTCTACGGGCTGAGCGTGGCGGGCAAGCGCATCTCGCCGGTCTGGGGTCGGCTGCTCGACATCGTCGAGATCCTGCTGATCATCTCGCTGGTGCCGCTCGCCTTCTGGGTCTGCGGGCTGTACGGCTGGATCGTCAACCTGCGGCCCTGACCCGGCCGGCCGCGCGCCGCCCGGACGGTCAGCGCGGCTGCGGCCGGGTGGACGCCCCCAGCACCGACCCGACGGGGGCGCTGGCGTAGACGCCGGGGCCGTGCTGGCCGTCCACCGGCCGGGCCGACGCTCCGGCCCGATCGGCCACCTCCCGTACCGCCCGGACCAACGCCTCCACGTGGTTGTCCATGGCCGCGACCCGCAGCAGGGGCGCCGCCACCCGGCCGTCCGCCGACACCGACACCGCCACCGTGTGCGACGGCGCCGAGGTGGCGGTGATCGCGTCCACCAGCGGGCCGAGCGGCGCGTCCGGCTGGCTCCGCAGGGCCATGCAGCGGTGCGTCCAGCCGCCGCCGCGCAGCCCTTGCCAGGTCTCCGTCGGTGGTTCCGGAACGAGGTCCAACCCGGCGGCCGACACCACCGCCGACCGCAGCTCGTCGCGGCCCAGCGGACGGTGAGACAGCCCGGCGGCGGTCAGCGCCTTGCCGAGCCGGCCGATCCCGGCGGCCAACGTCCGGTGCACACCGGGCAGTCCGCCGCCCCGGCTCACCGCCTCCACCCGGGCGTCCCGCACGGTGAGTCGCAGCGCCACCCAGACGGTGCGGTGCGCCGCCGGGGGCGCACCGGGCGCCGGATACCAGACCAGGGTGTGTGCGACGACCTGGGTACGGGACACCGGCGCGGCGAAGTCCCGGAGCACCCGCAGGGCTCGGTCCACGGTGGACGCCTCGACCGAGCCGACCGCCGTGCCGCTGCCCGACTGCAACGCGAGCGCGGCGAACCAGCCGTTGTCGTCCTGCCCGATGCCCAGGCGGGTGCCCCGGTCGGTCAGCTCGATGACGCTCAACTCGGGGGCGAGCGCGGCCAACCGGGGATCGGCCGCGGCACCGCCGGTCCGCGCGGCCGCCGCCCGTTCGCGGCGTCGCCGCAGCCGCCGACGCAGCAGCAGGTCCTCGAACCACCAGCGCCCGCCCCGACGGGCGAAGACGGCCAGGACGACGAGTGCCGCCACGGTGCCGACCGCCGCGAGCAGCCAGACCGGCCCGGCGGTCGACGCCCAGACGGCAAGCGCGCACAACTCCAGCAGGACGAGCTGCCCGACGAGCACCGGGCCGATCCGGCCCCGACCGGGCCGGTCGGGGCGAGGCGTCGCCCGCGCCGGGACGTCGGACGGGCTCGTGGCCGCTCGGACGGGTCGCGCCTGAACCTGCGTCATCGCTGACTGTCCCTCCTGCACGGTACGGCTCTGCGCCGCGTCGGTCCGGTGCCGACCACGGGCGGTGGGCCCGAAGACCCGCCGTCGGCCCCTTATCGTAGGGAAGCCCGCGACGGCACCCCGAGGACATCGTCGCGGATCCACCCCGCCGGAGGTAAGTCATGCGGACCCGCCGCGATCAGGTGCAGGCGTACCGCTTCGTCACCCGCCGGATCGTCTCCGCGCTGCTGTCGGGCGATCCGGAGACCACCAACCTCCCGATGCGTCGGCTCGGCATGGCGGTCTTCGGCAGCGTGATCGCCGCCGCGGTGGTGCTCGGCGGTGTGGGCGCGTACGGCCAGTTGACCGGCAACACCGCGCCGCTGGAGGACAAGACACTCGTCATCGAACGGGAGACCGGCGCGACGTACGTGTTCACGGGCGGGCAGTTGTACCCGGCCCTCAACTACACCTCCGCGCGACTGATCCTGAACGTGGCGGACCCGACTGTGCGGACGATGTCCCAGGCGTCGCTGCGGGACCGTCCGCGTGGTCGTACGCTCGGCATCGTCGGCGCCCCGGACGCCCTGCCGGACCGCAAGTCCCTGACCGGTCTGCCCTGGTCGGTCTGCGACGTGCCGGACCCGGCCGACCCGCAGCGTTCCAGGACGCGGGTCGTCATCGACCGGGCGCTGCCCGGTGGCACGCCGTTGGGCGACCGGGCCGTCCTGGTCACCGTGGACGGCCAGCGGTACCTGCTGACCGGCGACGCGCGGCTCCAGGTGCTCGGTGGCGACCAGACGATCGCGGCGTTGCGGATGCCGAACGCCACGCAGCTGCGGGTCGGGCAGCAACTGCTGAACGCGGTCCCGACCGGGCCGCCACTGCGCAAGCCGACGCTGCCCGGCGAGGGTGACCGCAGCGGGCTGAGCGTCGGCGACCGGCCGTCCACCATCGGCCAGGTGTTCCAGGCCGCCGGCCGGTACTACGTGCTGACCCGCGAAGGGCTCGTCTCGATCACCGAGATCACCGCGCTGTTGATGATCAGTGGTGGCGGTCAGATCACCGACATCACCCCGGACCAGGCCGGCCGGTTGCTGACCGAGCAGCGGGTGGAGGAGGACGGCCTGCCCGAGACGCTTCCGAACCTGTACCCGGCCCGCGCCGGGCAGACCACGCTCTGCGCGACGTACCGGGCGGGCACCGGTGGCGGTCCGCCGATCACCACGCTGGAGGTCTTCGACCGGGCACCGGCGGAGTTGACCGCGACGGATCCCGGTCCGGTGCCGGTACGCCAGACCGCCCGGGACGCGGTACGGACCGCCGAGGCGGTGCTGCTGCCCGGCGGTAAGGGTGTGCTCGCGCAGGCCGCGCCCGGCGCCGGGACCAGCGGCTCCGGCGCCGCCGGGTCGACCGTCTACCTGATCAGCCCGCAGGGCGTCCGGTACCCGCTCGCCTCGACCGAGACGATGGCCGTGCTCGGCTACGCGGGGGTCACCCCCCTGGCCGTGCCCGGTGCGCTGCTCGCCCTGATCCCCACCGGGCCCACTCTGGACCCCGAGGACGCGGCGTCCTTCTTCGCGCCCGAGGGCGAGCCGCCCACGACGACCACCCCGGCACCGTCCGTCGGGGGCACGCCGCCGAACGGGGGAGCCGGCGGGGGCCTGCCGGCGGCATCGACCGACGCCGAAGATTGAGGAGCTCGCTCGGGTCGCCCGGGATCGCGGCGGTGGACTAACCTGGGAGTCGCTGACGGTTGTCAACCAGAACGACGGGGATGTTGCCATGACCGGGCGCACGGAAGTCGACCTGCTGTCCCTTGAGGACTTCCACAAGAACCTGGCGGCCCGGCTGAGCCAGGCCGATTCGGTGCTGCGCAAGCTCAACACCGAGATGCAGTGCAGCCCACCGGCGTTGGGCTCGTTCACCGACGCCACCGACAACGCCCGCCGCTACAGCGCGGTCCACCAGTCGTACGTAGAGCAGGCCGAGCGCCTCCGGCAGGCCGTGCTGGCCGCGCAGCAGGCCACCGCCACCATCCTGGCCAACTACCGCACCGCCGAGGCGCGCAACGCGGCCAACGCCACCGACATCACCGCCGCGTTGACCGGCGTCCAGCAGGCGCTGGAGCCGAAGGGGGACGGGCGTGTCTGAGTACACCCAGCGTTACGAGGGCCGCAGCCACCAGGAGCTGTACGACGCCGTGATGGCCGGCAAGCCGGAGCAGATCGAGGGCGTGGCCGCCCAGTGGGCCGCGCTCAAGGGCATCCTGGACGGGCTCGGCCGGGAGCTGAGCGGCGACCTCGACAAGCTCGGCAACACCTGGACGGGCTCGGCGGGCGGGGAGTTCCAGCGCCGGGTCGGGCTGATCGTCACGCACTCCGACGCGCTCGGCGAGGGGATGGCCGACGTCAAGCAGGCGCTCACGATGATGGCCGGCCAGTTGCGCACCGCGCACAAGCAGGTGGAGAGCCCGGAGGAGACCGACGACAACGACAGGTTGGTCGACGGCGCCCTGCGGGGCAGCGCCTTCGGCCTGCCCGGCGCCGTGATCGGCGGCATCCTCGGCCACCAGCAGGACAAGGAAGAGCAGGAGAAGGCCCACCAGCGGATGGTGAACGTGGTGGCCGAGCTGGCCGCCGGTTACGACCTGTCCGCGTACGACCGGGTGGTGGACCCGCCGCCACCTCCGCCGGACACGCCGAAGACCGCCAACGACGACGGGACGACGCCGCGCAGCGGGCCACGCACCGCACCGGCGACCGCCGCGCCCACAATCAGCGGCCACACGGCGCGCACCGGTGAGGCGCGCATCGCGACGCCGGAGGGGGCCAGCCCGCCGCCGGTCGTCGTCGGCGAAGGCGTTCCGCCCGTCCAGGGCGGCACCGGTGACACGCCGGGTGTGGTTACGGTCTCGGACGACACCGGGGGCGGCGGCACGTCACTCGCCGGGGCGAACCCGCTGGTCGGCGGGGCTCTGCTGACCGGCGGCGCCGCCGGTCTGGCCGGCCTGTCCGGCCCCGCCGCCACCGTGCCCGCCGGCAGCACCGGTCCGGGTCTGCTCTTCGGCGGCCAGGGCGGCGCCCCGGCCGGTGGGGTGGTGCGCACCTCCGCGCTGGCCAGCTCGGGCAGCACGCCCACCGCGTCGGCCCGGCCGGCCTCGACGCCGGCCCCGGCCGACAACCGCGCCGCAAGTGGGATCGGACGCAGCATCGATGGTCGGCGTGCGGACGGCACCGGCCGCGCGGCGGGCGGGGCGAACCGTCCCGGGCTGCTCGGTGGGCGCGGGCGCCCCGACGAGGACGAGTCCGACGAGCGGCTCACCTGGCTCACCGAGGACGAGATGGTGTGGCGGGACGGCGAGGCCGCCGCGCCTCCGGTGCTCGGCACCAACGACTGACCCCATCCCGGGGAGTCCCTCCCGTCGCCGTGCCGTCGTCCACAGTGCCCACGGTGGCGGCGGTCACTGCGGAAAGCGTCCTCGTCGAGCTGCGCCACACCGGGGCGGGCGATAGGTTGGTGTGGTGTCGTCCGCAGCCTCCGTCCGCCCAGCCCGGTGGGCCGTGCTGCGGTCCCTGCGGGAGCTGACCCGACTGGCGGTCACCGCTCTGGTGCTCGCGGTCGGTCTCGGCGGCGCCCTCGCCGCCACGTCACCTCCCGCCCCGACGCAGCCGCGGCCCAGCGCCGTGAGCAGCCGGGTGGACACTCTCCGACCGACCGCCGCCGCCGCCGAGCAGGCGGGCCGGCCGGTCGTCTCCCCGCCGTCGGGCACGGTCGACGACCTCACGGCGGCGGCCCCGGTCACCGTGCGCCCCGCGCACCGGCCGGCCGTCGAGCCCGGCCCGGGCGTCCCGTCCCGACGCGGTCCACCGACCCGCTGACCTCGGCCGACCCTCGGCCCGCGCCCGCTGCGGCGGCCCGCTCCGGGTCACCCGTCGGGGCCTGACCGCCCGCACACCCGTCGGACGGCACCGAACGGTGACCAGCCCGCCGGCACCCGGACGACGGTGACCCAGCCCGACGCGCGGCCCGGCCCGTCCGGCCATCCGCCCGACCGTCCGGCTTCGAGCCGGCGGCGGCTGTGCAGATCCCGTCCACCGCCCCGCCGCTACCCGCCATTCGACCGCGAGGTGCTGATCATGCAGACCGTCCTCTCCGCCGTCCTGCCCGACGTGCCCCGGGCCGCCGCCATCTGGCTGAGCCTGCTCGGGGTCGTCGCGGTCACCGTCGCCGCCCTGCTGATGCGGCCGGGCCGGCTCCGCCTCGACCCGGCGGCCCGGATCCGGCGCGCGGCCATGCCCAGCCACCTGGAACAGGTGCAGCAGGAGCGCGAGCAGAGCCGCTACGCGCAGGAGGTCGCGGTGGCCGCCGACCGGGCCACCACCACCGCCCAGCGCCGTCGAACCGAGTGGGTGGCCGCGCAGGACGAGGTCGAAGCCGCCTGGCAGGCGTACGAGACGGCCGAGGCGGCCGTCCGACGTCTCGACGCGGCGGCGGCGATGCCGCTGCCCCACACGGCCCGCACCCCGGCCGAGTACGCGGACCGGGAGCGCTACCTGCACCGGGCCGCGCTCGACGCGTACTGGCGGCGGGAGCTCTCCGTGGAGCAGCTCAGTGACGTGTTCGCGCACCGTGCCGGGTGGGATCCGCGGCGGCACCCGGTCGAGCAGGAGCTGGTGTTGCAGCGGGCGATCAGGGACAACCTGGCGACCCGGCACGCCGCCGCACGGGAGCGGGAGCAGGCCGCGTGGCGGGCCGCGGAACTCGCCGTCGCGGCGGCTCGCAGCCTCCGCGAGGAGGCCCACGCGGCGAGCGGTCGACGGGTGGCGGAGTCGGCGTCGGTGCTGCCGCTGAGCGAGGTGGGCCGGCCGGTCGAGCAGACGCGGGAGAACCAGGTCGTCGCCCGGGGCCGCGCCGCAGTGCCGGCGTACTGATCGGGATCGTCGGTCGGCCGACGCGGCCAGCGGCTCTGACGCCGCTACCCGATTGTGGGTTAGCGTGACGGCATGTCCCGTGAGGCGTGGGTGCTCGTGGTGATCGCCGGCCTCCTGGCGACCGCCACGCTGGTCGGCGCGGTGCTGCTGGCGATCCGGGTGGTACGCACCAGGCGTCTGCTGACCGGGCTCGGCGCTGGTGGCAAGGTCGCCTTCTACGGGGCGTTGATCTACACGATCTTCCCGGTCGACCTGCTCCCCGACCCGATCTACCTGGACGACATGGGTGTCCTGGCCGGCGCGCTGATCTACCTCACCCGGCTGGTGCACAAGCGCCGGGCGGCGGCTCTGCGGCTGCCCGGGCAACCGGAGTCTCCGTCGGACCCGGACCGGGCGCGCCGCCCCGTGCCATGATCGGGGTCGGTTCGGTGGACGGGGGACGGTTGTGGCGGGCGATCACCGGCTGGACGTACGCGATGCGCGCGTCGCGGCCTTCTGCGCGGAACGGCACCTCGCGACGCTGACCACCCTGCGGGCCGACGGCACCCCGCACGTGGTGCCCGTCGGGGTCACCCTCGACCCGGAGGCCGGGCTGGCCCGGGTGATCACCTCCGCCACCTCCCGCAAGGCCCGGCAGGTGGCCGCCGCCGGTGCGGCCGGCACTCCGGTGGCCGTCTGCCACGTCGACGGGCGCCGCTGGCTGACCATCGAAGGCCGGGCGGTGCTGCGCTCGGACCGGGCGGCCGTGGCGGAGGCGGAGCGCCGCTACGCCGAGCGGTACCGGACACCGCGTCCCAACCCGGAGCGGGTGGTCATCGAAATCACCGTTACCGGCCTGCTGGGCAGTCTCTGACCGTCTGACCGGTTTCGCCAAACCGCCGTGACGGCTCGCACCGTACGCACGGAATCCCGGCCCCCGAGCAGCCGTTGCACCTGATCGCGACGGCCGTCGTCGCCGTGTTGAGCCGAGCGCCATTCCCGGTGCTGCTGCCCTCCGCCGCCGGAGGCACCAACCCCCGAACGGAGACTCGACGATGAACCCGATCCTCCAGAAGAGCGGTTTGTCCGTTGCCGGCCTGTTGGTCGCCGGTGGCTGCGCTCTCGGTCCGGCGATTGCCGCCCAGGCCGCGCCAGCGCCGGCAGTCCCGACCTCCTCGAGCGACCGGGGCGGCCGGCCCGAGCGGTCCGCCGAGCGGATCCTCGGCATCGACTACCAGGCCCAGCCGAACTTCTACTACTGCGGCCCGGCCGCGACCCGGATCGCGTTGTCCGCGCAGGGCAAGGCGGTCTCCCAGGACGACGTGGCCAAGCTCCTCGGCACCACCGAGGCGGGCACCCCGTCGGCCCTGGACACCACCCGGGTGCTCAACGAGCTGACCGGTGGCAGGTACCGGACCACCGAGATCCGTGACGCGGTGGCCCGACCCGACCAGGTCGAGCAGTTGCGCCGGGACGTACTGGCCGCGGTGGACGCCGGCCGGCCGGTGGTGGCCAACATCAAGGGCACGACCGTGGACACCGACGGCAACCCGCACTCGTACGAGGGGGGTCACTACCTGACCCTCGTCGGCTACCGCGACGGCGGGGACACCATCCGGGTCGCCGACCCCGCCGACCCGGCGCTCGGCGAGTACTGGATGAGCCTGCCGAAGGTCGCCAACTGGATCGCCGAGCGCGGCTACTCCTCCTGAGCATGACGGCTCAGCGGGCCGATCTCCCCCCGGCGGGGAGGTCGGCCCGTTCGTCGTCGCCGCACCGCCGGGCGGAGAGGCTCGCCTGCCGGCGTGCGCGGGTGGCCCGGGTCGTCCGGGGCCGGTGCAGGTGTCGCCGGACCGGCGGACGGACGGCGGCCTCGCCCGCGCCGGCCGCCCGGCGCACGATCCGGTTGGCGTCGTCCGGTTCGCAGCCCGCAGCCCGCAGCAGGTCGCTGGACGCGGTGCGCAGACCGGTGACGAGCGCGTCGCCGAAGGACCTCACCCCGGCGGCGGCGGCCCGCCCGGCCAGCTCGGCGCACTCCTCGACGAATCGGCGGGTGCGCCGGGGGTCGTCGCCGATCCGGCACTCGGTACGCATCTCCGCCACCGCCCGACCGAGCCGGGCGATCGCTTCCGGCAGCTCCGGCGGGATCGGCTCGTCGTACTCCAGGGCTGTCGTCGCCCAGCGGGCCAGGACCCGGCTGTCCAGGAGCAACCGTTCCAGAAGCGAGGCGCTGCGGGCGTACCCGTGGAACTGCCGGCGGCGGTGCCAGCGGGCCGGTGCGATCGTCACCACCTCCTCGGCCCCGCTGAGCGAATCGTGCAGGCGACCCACGTCGGCCTCGGTGCCCCGGAGCCGGTCCAGGACGCGACGCGTCCGGTCGCTGTCGCGTTCGCGCAGCGCGTCGGCCAGTTCGGCGAGCTGTTCACAGAGGACCTCGAAGATCGGCGCGGCGGCGCGGTCCAGCACCCGCAACGGATTCACCGGCAGGAGCAGCGCGACCACCAGCAGACCGACCGCGCCGCCGACGAGCGCGTCGAAGATCCTGGGCAGCTCGAGACCACGCTCCATCGGGGCCAGGGTGGCGATCAGCACCGCGGTACCACCGGCCTGACCGACGAGCGCGCCACCCCTGCCGGCCACCAGCAACGCGCTCGCGATAGCGAGGGCGACGACCACACCGGTCTGCCACGGCCCGGAGCCGAGCAGGAAGCGCAACGCGTCGCCGATGGTGATACCCAGGCCGACACCGAACAGCAGCTCGAAGGTACGCCTGGCGCGCTGGCCGATGGCAGTGGCGATCGTGCCGACGGCGGCGGCGGGCGCGAAGACGTGCGCTCCGGGGCCGAGCAGGTTCTGGGCGATCAGGGCTGCGATCGTGGCGGCCAGTCCGGCCTGCACCGAGATGACCAGGGTGATCTCCCACTGCCGGGCCCTGATCCGGCCGGCCTGCCCGCTGCGGTGGCGCACCCGTTCGACCGCCCGGCCGCTGCGCTCGGCGGCCTCGTCGAGCCGCGACCGCTCACGGTCGGCTGGCTGGCGGTCGTCGGTCATGGCGGCGGTTACCCCGGCGCCGGCCGCGCAATCGTGCCCGTCCGCCCCGCCGGCACCGGCCACCACACGACCATCATCCGCGTCGCCGATCCATCGGTGATCGTAGGTTTGCCCAGCCGCTGCGGGGTACCAGGGGCCACACACCCACCGATCCGCAACCGGTAAGGGGCCGTGAGAATGAGCAATCCCCAGAGCACCGACGACGAGGATGTCGTCGACGTCCTCGTCGCCGACCACCGTGCGGTCGAGAGCCTCTTCGTCGAGCTCGAGACGCGACAGGGCACCCCCGAGTACCGCCGCCAGATCGCCGACGTGGTGATCGCCGAACTCGTCCGCCACACCGTGGCCGAGGAGGCGTACGTCTACCCGACGGCACGTGCGGTACTGCCCGACGGCGATCAGATCGCCGACCACGAGATCGTCGAGCACTCCGAAGCGGAGAGGACCATGAAGGACCTGGAGTCGGTCGACCCGTCCGATCCCCGCTTCGACGAGCTGCTCGCCCACCTGACCGGCACCATCCGGCACCACGTACGGGACGAGGAGAACGACCTGTTCCCGCTTCTGCGGGCCGCGACGGCCCGGGAGGAACTGGTCGAGCTGGCGGCGAAGGTGACGGCGTTCAAGAAGATCGCGCCGACCCGGCCGCACCCGAGCACACCGGACCACGCGCCGGCGAACAAGCTGCTCGCCCCCGGCACCGGCATGATCGACCGGGTGCGTGACGCGCTGAGCGGCCGGCCCACCTCGATGGGCGAGCTACGCGAGAACCAGCAGCGCTGACCGCGACGGTCCGGACAGGACGCTCCCGGGCAACCGACGTGTCGGCGGCCCGGGAGACGTCCGGTACGTCAGCGGGCCTGATCGCCCTCACCGGTACGCGCCTGCGCCTGGTCCACGCCCTTGTCGATCTGGTCGTCGTACCTGCCGCCGGTGCGCTTGTCGGCCATGTCGCCGGCCTTCTCCATACCCTGGTCGACCTGCTTGTCGTGCTTGTCCGCGAAGTCCTTGGCCTTGTCCATGAAGTCGCCCACGCTGTTCCTCCTCCGCTTCGTCGCTCCCTCTTGGCGTTCCCTGGGCTGGACAGCGCAAACGTTGGGACCGGCGAACGGCCGCCGGCCGGTCCGGTCCGGCGTACGATCCGCGCGGGCGACCAGTCCACGTGTCGGACGATTCGGGTGTCGGCGCACAGCCGGGCGGGTACCGACCTCGCGGAGATCGAGGAGGGCCGACATGGCGGCAGACGAACCCGGGGCGGACACCGCGCCGACACAGGGCACCGCGTCGAGGACGGGCACCGGCGCCGCGCCCGCGCACGGCGACACGGGACCGCGCCAGGCGTGGGGGGCGCTGCCGTGGCTGGTCCGGACCGCGGTGCTGTGGAGCGCCTGCCTGGTGGTGGTCGTCGCCGGGCTCTACCTGGTGGGCCGGATCGCCGTGCTGCTGGCGCCGCTGGCCATCGCGTTGGCCGCCACCGTCTTCCTCACCGCGCTGCTCGACCCGGTGCTGCTCCTGCTGCGCCGGCTGCGGCTGCCGGCGGCGCTTGCCGCGCTGCTCACCGTCCTGCTGCTCCTCGGCATCCTGGTGGGGGTCGGTGCGCTGGTGTGGAACCTGACCGCCAGCCAGTTCGACCAGCTCAGCCAGGAGCTGACCCAGGGCGTCGACCGCAGTCGGGACTTCGTCACCTCCACCCTGCCGGTCACCGACGCGCAACTGGACCGCCTGATCGACCAGGCTCGGGAGGGTCTGAGCGGCAGTTCCCCGGACCCGGTGTCGGGGGCCCGGACGGCCACCGAGGTGCTGGGTTCCGCGCTGCTCGCCCTGGTGCTGCTCTTCTTCCTGCTCAAGGACGGCCGGTCGATGTGGCACTGGGTGCTGTCCCGGGTGTCCGGTCCGAACCGGCCCGTGGCGGCCGAGGCCGGTCGGGCGGGCTGGCAGACGCTCGGCGCGTACAGCCGGGGAACGATGCTGATCGCCGCGATCGACGCGATCGGCATCGGTCTGGCCCTCGTGGTTCTCCGGGTGCCGCTCGCCCTGCCACTGGCGTTGATCACCTTCCTCGGGGGCTTCGTACCGATCATCGGGGCGACTGTCGCGGGGGCGGTGGCCGTGCTCGTGGCGTTGGCGGCCAACGGGCCGACCACGGCGCTGCTAACCCTCGCCGCGGTGATCGCCGTGCAGCAGATCGAGGGCAACCTGTTGGAGCCGCTGGTGATGAAGCGGCAGGTCCGGCTGCATCCGGCGGTCATCCTGGTGGCCGTCACCGCCGGCACGTTGATCGCGGGCATCGCGGGCGCCTTCGTCAGCGTCCCGATCACCGCCGTGCTGTGGCGCGTCATCGACACGGTGCAACGACGCCGGTCCGCCGCGAACGGTCTGCTCACCGCCTGAGACGGTCGACGAACCAGGCGCCGGCCTGCTCGGCGACCTGGTCGAGGGTGCCGGGTTCCTCGAAGAGGTGCGTGGCCCCGGGGACGACCCGCAGCTCACCGACGTCGTCCAGTTCGGCCAACGCCTGCTCGTTAAGCGCGATCACCTCCTCGTCCAGGCCGCCGACGAGCAGCAGCGTGGGCGTTCGCACCTGGGCGAGCGCGGCGCCGGCCAGGTCGGGCCGGCCGCCGCGGCTGACCACGGCACCCACCCGGTCGGCCCGCGACGATGCCGCGACCAGGGCGGCGGCGGCGCCCGTGCTGGCACCGAACAGGCCTATCGGTACGTCACCGGCGGGCCGCTCGACCGCCAGCCAGTCGACGATCCCGGCGAGGCGACTCGCCAACAGCCCGATGTCGAACCGCAGTTCGGCGGTGCGCGCGTCCACCTCGTCCTCGGTCGGGGTGAGCAGGTCCGCCAGCACGGTGCCGAGCCCGCGATCGTTGAGCGTCCGGGCCACCGCCACGTTGCGCGGGCTGTGCCGGGAGCTGCCGCTGCCGTGCGCGAACAGCACCACGCCGACCGTCCGCGCGGGCACCGTCAGGTCGGCGGGGAGCGCGACGTCCCCGACCGGAATCATCACCGTGCTGCGCTCCTCGTCCACGCCCCACCTCCGGGTGCTCGCCTGCGGCCCGGGTACCCCGCCCGCCGCGCCGCACGCCCGGCGCGGAGGGCCGCGTTTGCCCGATGGGGCGTCGGGTACGCGACGAGCGACCGCAGACCGTGTCGGCGCAACCGCGCCCCGACGGATCGCGAGGATCGCCATGGCCAAGCAGCAGCCGTCCGGACAGCAGCAGATGGACGAGCGGAACCGGCGGGAACGGGACGCCGAACGCGACCAGGACTTCGGGGACCGGGCCGCTTCGGCCCGGCTGCCCGACGACCCCAAGGCGATGGCGCCCCGGGACGCGATCGGGCGTCCGTCCACCGGCGAGCCCATCTGAGTCCGATGTGAGGCGGCCGGGGCGGGACACTCTCCCGCCCCGGCCGTTCACTCCTGGTGTTCGGGCAGCCGGAGCAGCGGTGACCGGCCCGGCGGGTGCTCCGGCGGCGGCCCGGACGGTGCGGCCGGCGGCACCGGCACGGTCACCGGCTCGTCGCGGGTCACCCGCAGTACCTGGTCGTGGTGCCGCAGCTCGATCACGTCGTCCCTCCCACCGTGGCGCAGCGAGTACGTCGTCTGGTGCGGCCTGACGTCGACCCGCAGCGCCAGTCCGCGCCACTGGAGGGAGAACTCCAGTCGGCTCAGACGGCTGGAGAGCCGGGGCGCGAACGACAGCTCACCGTCATGGTCCCGCAAACCGCCGAGACCGCCGACCAGGGCGATCCACGCGCCGGCGAGCGAGGCCATGTGCACACCGTCGCGGGTGTTCTCGTTGAGGTCGTGCAGGTCCATCAGCGCGGCCTCGCGCAGGTAGATGTGCGCCAGCTCGGGGTGACCGACCTCGGCGGCGAGCACCGCCTGGGTGCAGGCCGACAGCGACGAGTCCCGCACGGTACGCCGCTCGTAGTAGAGGAAGTTGCGGACCTTCTCCTCGGGGGTGAACGCGTCTCCCCGCCAGTGCATGGCCAGCACCAGGTCGGCCTGCTTGACCACCTGCTTGCGGTACAGGTCGAAGTACGGGTAGTGCAGCAGCAGCGGGTACTTCTCCGCCGGCGTGTGCGCGAAGTCCCACTCCTCCAGCCGGGTGAACCCCTCGACCTGCTGGTGGACGCCGATCTCGTCGTCGTACGGGACGTGCATGGAGGACGCGGCGTCCCGCCAGCCCGCCGCCTCCTCGTCGGTGACCCCGAGGTGGGCGGCGTCGTCGCGGTAGCGCATCACCGCGTCGGCGGCGGCGAGCAGGTTCCGCTGCGCCATCAGGTTCGTGTAGACGTTGTCGTTCTTGACCGCGGTGTACTCGTCCGGGCCGGTCACCCCGTCGATGTGGAACTGCCCGTGCCGGTCGTGGTGGCCGAGTGAGCGCCACAACCGGGCGGTCTCCACCAGCAGTTCCAGCCCGATCTCCCGCTCCAGCGCGACGTCCCCGGTGACCAGCACGTAGCGGCGCAGCGCGTCGGCGATGTCGGCGGCGATGTGGAACGCGGCGGTGCCGGCCGGCCAGTAGCCGGAGGACTCCGGGCCCTCGATGGTCCGCCAGGGGAACGCCGCGCCCTTGAGGTTGAGGGTCTCGGCGCGTTCCCGGGCGCTCTCCAGTGTGCTGTACCGCCAGTGCAACGCGTTGCGGACGGCGCTGGGCTGGGTGTACGTGAGCACCGGCAGGACGAACATCTCGGTGTCCCAGAAGGCGTGCCCGTCGTACCCGGGGCCGGTGAGTCCCTTCGCCGAGATGGGTCGCCGTTCGGCGCGGGCACCGGCCTGGAGAACGTGGAAGAGACCGAACCGGACGGCCTGCTGCACCTCCGGGTCCCCCTCGACCCGCACGTCCGCGGCATCCCAGAAGTCGTCGAGGTAGCCGCGCTGCTCCCGGCAGAGTCCCTCCCAGCCGTCCAGCTTGGCCGCGGCCAGCGCCGCGCCGACCTGGTCACGCAGCGCGGGGAGGGACCGCCGGCTCGACCAGCCGTACGTCAGGTACTTGACCACGCGCAGCTTCTCGCCGGGCTTGAGCACGCAGCCGACCGTGGTGCGGACCCAGTCCTCGTACCCCTCGGATTCGATGCTGGTGTGCTCCGGGCCGTGCACCTCGTGTTCCATCGCGGCGGCGACCCGCAGGCCGGAGACCTTGGTGCGGTGGATCAGCTGACCGCCGTCGGGGGTGGTCAGCTCCTCCTCGGCCTGCAACGGCGACTCCAGGACCGCCGCGACCCTCGGGTCCTTGCTCTGCGCGGGCAGCGACTCGTTGGCCACCAGCTCGGACTGCACGATGAGCCGCAGCGGGCCGTCGACGGCCTCCACCTCGTAGCTGATCGCGGCGACCGAGCGTTGGGTGAACGACACCAGTCGGGTGCTGCGGACCTTGACCTCGCGACCGGCGGGTGAGCGCCAGTGCAGTTCCCGGTGCAGGGTGCCGGCCCGCATGTCGAGGATCCGTTCGTGCGAGATCAACTCGCCGTAACGCACGTCGAGTGGTTCGTCGTCGACGAGCAGCCTGATCAGCTTGCCGTTGGTGACGTTGACGATTGTCTGACCGGACTCGGGGAAGCCGTAGCCGGCCTCCGCGTACGGCAGGGGCCGCAGCTCGTAGAACGAGTTGAGGTAGGTGCCGGGCAGGCCGTGCGGCTCGCCCTCGTCGAGGTTGCCGCGCAACCCGACGTGACCGTTGGAGAGCGCGAAGACCGACTCGGACTGGGCCAGCACGTCCATGTCGAGCCGGGTCTCCCGGACGTGCCACGGTTCGACGGGATAGGCCCGTTCCCGGATCACGCGGTGCCCCGCTCTCCGGTCGCCTGCCGGGCTGACCCGTCGGTGGCCCGGCGCGGCGCCGGCGGGTCGGCCGCGTCGAGCAGGTCGGCGAGGTCCTTGACCACGATGTCGGCGCCGTGGGCGAGCAGCTCGTCGGCCTGGCCGACCCGGTCGACACCCACCACGTAGCCGAATCCGCCGGCCCGACCGGCCGCCACCCCGGACAGCGCGTCCTCGAAGACGGCGGCCCGCGTGGGGTCGACGCCGAGCAGTCGGGCGCCGGCGAGGAAGCTGTCCGGCTCCGGCTTGCCACGCAGCCCCTGCGCCCGGGCCACCAGCCCGTCGACCCGTGCCTCCAACAGGGGCTCCAGGCCGGCGGCGGCGACCACCTCCCGGCCGTTGGCGCTGGCGGTCACGACGGCCCGTCGCAGGCCCGCCTCGGTCGCCGCCTTCAGGTAGCGCACCGAACCCGGGTACACCTCGACTCCGGCGCTGCGCAGGCGCTCCAGCAGCAGGACGTTCTTGCGGTTGCCGATGCCGTTGACGGTGTCCGCGCTCGGCGGGTCGTCGGGGCCGCCCTCGGGTAGCACGATCCCACGGGAGGCGAGGAACGACCGGACGCCGTCCGCGCGGGGCCGCCCGTCGACGTACCGGTTGTAGTCCGGGCCGGGGTCGAACGGTTGGAAGGGTTCACCGGTGGCGGTGGCGCGCTGCCGGAGGAACTCGTCGAACGTCTGCGTCCAGGCGGCGTTGTGCACCAGGGCGGTCTGCGTCAGCACACCGTCCAGATCGAAGAGACAGGCGGTCACATGAGCAGGTAGGCCCAGCACGGTACGAATCTAACCACCAGGCCGGGCCCGCAAACGCGTTTCCGCTGCCCAGTCGCGGCTCAGTTCGGCCGTAGCGTCCAGATCACGGTCATCGTCGCGGTGGTCCGGCCGTCCTCGGTGCCGATCTCCACCTCGACGCCGAACTCGGGTCGTCGGCCGGCATCGAGTTCGTCGATCACCTCGAGCGCCGGGCGGGCGAGGCGCGCGGTGGCCAGCACCGAGCCCATGGCGAGCTTGCGGTAGTCGATGTCGGCGTGGACGGCGAGCGGCACGGCACGGTCGAGCAGGTGCCCGAAGGCGGCCAGCACGACCGCGCCGGAGGCCGTCTCACCGAGGGCGAACATGGCGCCGGCGTGCGGGCCGCCGACGTGGTTGTGGGTGGCCGGCGAGTCGGGGAGTCGGACGACGGCCCGCACCCCGCCCTCCGCCTCGGGAGCCACCTCGACGAATTCGACGCCGAGGGTCCGGGCGAAGGGCACCGCCTCGAGCATGCCGGCCGCCACCTGGCGGGAGTCGATGGTCATGCTCTGACGTTACTCTCCGGTAGCCATTCGGCCCGCCCCGGCGGGACCGCTCAGAGGTTGGAGATCGTCCGCAGGATCTCGGCGTAGAAGTTGCCGTCGATGCTGCGGAAGAACGCGAAGTCCTGACCCGGGTCGCCGAAGAACGGACGCAGCGTCCACGCCAGCTGGGTGCCGACGAAGCCGAAGAGCAGGATCCAGATGTAGAGCAGTGTCATGCTGGCCGGTCGCTGCGTCGGCTCGCCGCCTCGCACCTGCGGGCTGCCCCACGGGCGCTGCGCCGGCGGGACCATGCCGGGCGGGAACGAGGCGCCCGCCGGCTGCCCGGTCCACTGGGCCGGGACCGGTGCCGGCGCGACGGTGGTGGCGCCGTTCGAGGTCGCCCCGGCCACTGCCGCCCCGGCCGGCACGGCGACCGGTTCGACACTTCCGCCGGCGGCCGGCGCCTCGGCCGGCACCGCCCCGGCGGGTACGGCGACCGGCGCGGCCTGCGGGACAGCCGGCGCCGGGGCCTTGGCGGTGGCCGCCTCGGGCGCGAGCAGGCCGTGGTCGTTGAGCACCTGCATGCCACCGGTGAGGAAACGCAGCCCGACCAGCGCCGACAGGGTCAGGATCGCCACGTTGAGCAACTTGAAGAACCCGTAGTCCGGTGCCGTGATCAGGAAGAACAGGCTGATCGGCGCGAACGCCACCGCGAGCATCGAGGTGACCGTGATGGCCACCATCACCAGTGCCAGCGACTGACGGACCGAGAGTCGGGCGCCGAAGACCAGGTTGAACAGGTAGAGCGTCGGCAGGCAGATCGCCAGCGTGACCAGGAACAGCAGTGGCAGCTTGAGCGCGGAGGTCAACGCCATGAGCGGGCTGTGGAACGCGCCCAGCACCGCCCCGTAGCAGGCGAGCGCGATGGCGGAGCTAGCAAGCATCCGGCCGGTCAACGCGTTCAGGTCGCCCTCGGCGACGATCTGCTGCCAGATGCCCTGGCGGTCGCGCAGGATGCGCTCGATGACGAGCGGACTGGGACGGTCACCCGACACGGGTGCACCCCTCTCGGTGGTCTCACTGTGGACTGGGTGCGCAGACGGTAGGACAACGGCGGGTGCCGCCGCCACCCCGGCACGGCGAGTCGTCAGCGCCAACCCACGTCGATCCGTGCTCCGCGCTCGTCGAAGAAGTGCAGGGCGTCCATCCGGACCGAGACCGCGAGCTGGTGACCGGCGGTGACCGCCGGGTACGGCGCCAACCGCACCGCCAGCTCCGCCGGACGCCTGTGGTGCCGGCCCGGGTCGGGCAGGACGCTCGTCCGGTTGCCGTCCGTCGGCGCCTCGACCGGTTCGACGGGCTTGCCGGTGAGCCGCTGCATCACCGAGCCGAACCGGCGCAGGCCCCGCTGACCCACCGGCGGCGGGTCCAGTGGGGCGCCCATCTCGTCGACCATGATCGCTGTAGCGCCGATGTCGAGGAACGCGAGCGACTCGTGCCCGTGGTGCTCGAGGTAGCGGATCCGACCGTGCAGCACGTCTCCGGGGCTGTCCGGGCTGACCGGGGTGAGCGCCTCGGCCCGCATCCCGACGACGATCCGCTCACCGTGGTAGTGCGCCACCGCGCGGCTGCGGATGTCGTTCCAGGGCAGGTAGAGCGACTGTTCGCCGAGGTTGAGCGTGACGTACCGGTCGAGGTGGACGTAGACCGACGCCTCCAGCAGGTTCATCCGTGGGCTGCCCAGGAACGCGGCCACGTAGAGCGTCGCGGGGCGCCCGTACACCTGGGTCGGTGTGCCCACGTCCTGGAGCACGCCGCGGCGCATGATGGCCACCCGGTCGGCCATGGTGAGCGCCTCGGCCTGGTCGTGGGTGACGTAGACGGTGGTGACGCCCAACTCGCGGGTGAGGCCGGAGATCTCCGCGCGCAGCTCGGCACGCAGGCCGCTGTCCAGGTTGGACAGCGGCTCGTCCATCAGGAACAGCCCGGGCCGGCGGACGATCGCCCGGCCCATGGCGACCCGCTGCCGCTGCCCGCCGGAGAGCTGCCCCGGCTTGCGGGCCAGCACGTCGCCGATGCCCAGCGCGCTCGCCACGTCGCTGACCCGCTCACCCCGGGGCTCCGGCTCGACGCCGGACAGCCGCAGCGGGAACGCGATGTTGTCGCCGACGGTCATGTGGGGGTAGAGCGCGAAGTCCTGGAAGACCATCGCGATCTTCCGGTCCCGTGGCGGCAGGTCGTTGGCGAGTTCCCCGTCGAGCAGGACCGCACCCTGGGTCGGATCCTCCAGGCCGGCGATCATCCGCAGCACCGTGGACTTCCCACAGCCCGACGGGCCGAGCAGCACCATGAACTCGCCGTCGTTCACGTCCAGGTTGATGCTGTCGACGGCCACCGTGCCGTCCTTGAAGATCTTGGTGACATCCTTGAGCGCGACGGTGCTCACCGTCTCCTCCCCCAGCTCGTCGGCCGAACCCCACAAGACTGTGACCAGGATCATCGGATCAGCACATCGGGTAAACGTCTCATGTTCGACCTATGACGCTGCCATTACACGACAGAGCGCACCACGACGCGTGGTCAGCAGGGCGAGGAATTCTCCGCCGGCTCTCCGAGGAACACGCGGCGTACCACCCGCTCCGCCGCGTGCCCGTCGTCCAGAGTGCAGAATCGTCCCCGGAAGTCCGCGCGGGCCTTCGTCGCCGCGTCCGAACGCACCGAGTCGGTACGGAACAGGTCGAGCAGGCCGGTGAACGTGGAGGCCACCGCCCCCGGCGGTTCCGCCGTCACGTCGAAGTAGACACCCCGGGCCAGCCGGTACGCCTCCCAGTCCGGCGTGTACAGCACGATCGGCCGGTCCAGCACCGCGTAGTCGAACATCGCCGACGAGTAGTCGGTGACCAGCACGTCGGCGACCAGGTACAGATCCTCCACGCGCTGGTAGCCGCTGACGTCGCGGACCCGGTCGCGGTCCACCGACCGGCCGGGGCGGCGGTCCCGGTCGTGGAAGTAGTGGCTGCGCATCAGCAGCCGCACCGACCCGCCCAGCGCGTCGACGAACCGGTCCGGGTCGAACGGCGGCCGGTAGCCCGGCAGGTGTTCGCGGTGCGTCGGGGCGTACAGCACGACCTGCTCGTCGGGGGTGAATCCGAACTCGGCCCGCAGCCGGCGCACCTCGTCCGGGCCGGCGGTGGCGAGCCGGTCGTTGCGCGGGTAGCCCACCTCCAAAGTGGTGTACGTGGCCGGGTACGCCCGGTCCCACATCTGGGTGGAGAAGCTGTTCGA
Organism: Micromonospora sp. NPDC005298; assembly: GCF_040607375.1. Lineage (NCBI taxonomy): Bacteria > Bacillati > Actinomycetota > Actinomycetes > Micromonosporales > Micromonosporaceae > Micromonospora > Micromonospora sp. NPDC005298. The sequence goes on along the minus strand of NZ_JBEXGP010000001.1, from coordinate 724,054 downwards.
GCTGACGCTGTAGTCCCACCGGTCCACCCGGCGCAGCAGCCCGGCGAAGTCCATCCGGCCCGCGCCGATCGGGTAGCGCTGCTGGTCGAGCCCCATCACCTTCACCGGCGTGCCGTGGTGGGTCTGCACGTGCACCTGCTCCGGCCTCTTACGCACGAAGTCCGGATAGTTCACGTTGTTGATCAGCCATCGGGCCCGGGCCAGCACCCGGTAGTAGGCCGGGGTGCCCGCGACCACGTACTCCACACCCGTCGGCACGGCGTCCACCCGGTCGCGGCGCACGATCCACACACCCCGCACCTCGGGGGCCAGCCGCCGGGCCGCCTCGTAGATCGCCGCCGGGTTGCACGCGTACCCCCGGAACCAGTAGGCGGCGTACACCGCGAGCGTCGGGTCGACCGGCCGGCGCAGCTCCGCCCGGTAGTACTCGCGCAGCAGGCCGTCGCGGGTGAGACGGGCGCCGCGCCGCGCCGCCGGGCCGACCCGCCGCCGCACGGTACGGGTCCGCCTGCGGGCGGTGTCCCGGGCCCGGCTGGCGGCCCGCAGCGCGCTGAACGTCCGCCACCGGCCGGCGGCGACCAGCCGGTGCTTGATCCCCTCCACCCCGTCCGGCACCGGGTAGCCGCCGGCCGGCAGCCAGCGGGCGTAGTCGGCGGTGATCTGCGCGAAGAACGCCGGCCGCAGCTCCGGCGCGATGCGCTGACCGTTTCCGAGCACCGTCAGGTAGTGCCAGATCATCCGCTCGAAGACCGCCGGCCGCAGGGCGTCCGTGGCCGGCCCCCACCCATCCATCAGGTGGAACACCCGGTGCCACTGCGGAAACACCTCGAAGTGCCGGTCGCCGCGGGTCCTGGTGATCGCGCCGGCGCGGCGCTGCCGGTAGTTGACGCACACCTGGTCGAGTACGCCGATCTTCCGCGCCGCCATCAGCACCGGATAGCTGAACGACACGTCCTCGTACCAGCCCGGCGCGAAGCGCAGCCCCAGGTCGACCAGGAACTCCCGACGGACCAGCCGGTTCCACGCGGTGTGCAGCAGGCGCATGGCCTCCGGCCGGTCCCGCAGCCGGAACGTGTCCGGGCCGGGCGACTCCGGGAACACCTCGGCCATCGCGCTGCGGGTGACCGTGTCGTTCCAGTGGGCGCGGACGTGGTCGACGAGCAGCACGTCGGGGCTGGTGGCCCGCAGCCGCTCGGCGACCGCCGGCAGGCACTCCGGCGCCAGCCAGTCGTCGCCGTCGAGGAACCAGACGTACTCGCCGACGGCCCGGTCCAGCCCGACGTTGCGGGCCGGACCGAGGCCGATGTTCTCCGGCAGCCGGACCGAGCGGACCCGCCGGTCACGGGCCGCGTACTCGTCGATGATCTCGCCGCTCGCGTCCGGCGAGCAGTCGTCGACGGCGATCACCTCGACGTCCGTCTCCGGCTGGCCGAGGATCGAGTCCAGGCACTCACGCAGGTACCCCTGCACCCGGAAGGCCGGTACGACGAAACTGATCAGGGTCATCCGGCCGTCCCTCCGTCAGCGCGGCACGGCACCTCCCGCGCCCACCGGCGCGGCCGACGCCCGCGCGCCACGGGCCGGCCGGACGAACCAGGCCAGGACGACACTCGCCACGAAAACCACGAGAAGGTACGCACCGAGTGTAGCCATGCCGATACTCACGATGCCGGCAATCGCCGCGAGGGTCAGCAGCACCGAACGGCCGTCCCAGCCCAGGGTGGCCACGTGCAGCGGCGGAGCCGCCTGCCGCTTCTCCAGCCGGGCGGTCAGGTCGTAGTGGTGCACGGTGAGCACGAAGACGTACCCGAAGATCAGCCAACCGGGCGCCCCGCCGACCACACCGACCGCGATCGCGAAGAGGTACTCGGCCGCCCGCAGCGCGGCCGGCACCAGCCAGTCCAGCGGGCCGTTGTGCGCGGCGCCGGCACCGACGCCACCGGCCAGGAGCACCAGCAGCGCCACCGGCACCGCCCAGCGCAGCCCGTCCGGCGTGTCGCTCCACAGCGCCGCGACGAGCAACGCAGCCGGGCCGAGCGCCGCGATCACCGCGAGGGTGAGCGGCCCCATCGGGCGGACCACCGGCAGCCGACGGGCCAGCGGACCGTCGTCGCGGTGCAGGGTGGCGTCGACGGTGTCCAGCACCGGCACCCACATCCAGCGGGCCCGCAGCGTCCGCAACGCACCGGTGTACGCGAACGCCAACACCCCCCAGACCAGCACCGCGACGAGGCTGACCAGCGGGTTGAACAGCGCCACGGTCAGCGCGATCAACGCCCACCGCTCACCGATCGGAAAGACCACGGTCCGCTTCAGCCAGTACGACAGCGAGCCGGTGTCGGCCTGCACCCGGGTCGACGCGGCGTTCAACCGGTCGCCGATCCCGCCGCTTGCGCCCGCCGTCGTACGGGGGCGGCGGGCCGCCTCGTCGTGCAGCGCGCCGTACCAGGTGTCGGTCATGTGCCGGACCGTCTGCAACGTCATCGCGGCGATGGCGAGGGCCCAGCCGTTGCCCAGGCCGGCGTGACTCACCCCGAAGCCGAGGCCGGCGTAGACCAGGTACTCCTTGGCCCGGTCGGCCATCGTGTCCAGCCAGCCACCCCAGGCGCTGAAGTGCCGGGTGTAGCGCGCGAGCTGCCCGTCCACGCAGTCCAGCACGAAGCCGAGGTAGAGCAGCACCGCGCCGCTGACCAGCGCCAGCCGCCCACCGACCCCGAACAGCACGGCGGCGGCCAGCGCGAACAGCACCGAGATCGCCGTCACCCCGGTCGGGGTGAGTCGCAGCCGGGCCGCCAACCGGACCACCTGCGGCGACCAGGTGCTGACGAAGTACGTGGAGAAGAAGTCGTCCTTCTCCTTCACCGACAGCCGCAACTCGGCCCGGTCCTCGTCCACCGCAGTCACCGCCGCCTCGGCGGCGACCCGAGCGGCCTCGTCGTCGACCCGGTGCGCGACGAGCAGGCGTACCCGCTGGGCGAAGATCAGGGTGCCGAGCGCCGCGAGCCCCGCGAAGAGCCGGTCCACGGCGGACCCGGGGCCGCCGACGGCGGCGGCCCGGGCGGCGGCGGCCAGGGTCGGCCGGTCGTCCACGCCGACCCGCAGCGCACCGCCGAACACGCCCGTGGCGTCGCCGTCGAGGGTGTCGAGTCCGCCCGCGTCGACGACCTGGCCGCGCTCCTCGCGCACGGCGGTCCGTCCGGGCACCGGCGGGTCGGTGAGCACCAACGCCACTGTCGGCCCGACCGGGCTGGTGGCGAGGTGCCGCAGGACGGCGGTGTGCGCCACCAGGTCGGTGCCGGTGACCAGCAGCGGACCGTCGGCGGCGTCGGCAAGCGCGGCCACCTCGTCGAGGGTCGCCGCGAAGCGCACCTCGTCCGCCCCGGCCCGGCGCAACTGGGCGGCGAGCCGGTCGGCGAGCGGCTCACCGGTCGCGGTGGTCAGGCCCGCCGCGGGCGTCCCGGCGGCGAGCACGATCGCGAGCGTCACCGCGGGACCGCGGCGTGGTACGCGTCGAGCGCCTCGGCGATGGTGCCGTCGAGCGTCAGCCGGCCCGCGTCGAGGTACAACCCCCGACGGCAGAACCGGGTCAGGTCCTTTTCGTTGTGTGACACCAGCACCAGCGTGCGCCCCTCCCCGAGCAGACGATCAATCGTCGCGTAACACTTCTTGCGGAACTCCGCGTCGCCGACCGCGGTCACCTCGTCCATCAGCAGGATCGGATGCGGCAGGTGCGAGATGATCGCGAAGCCGAGCCGCACCTTCATCCCCGACGAGTAGTGCCGCACCGACGTGTCGATGGCCCGTTCCACCTGCTCGCCGGCGAACTCGACGATCTCGTCGAAGTGCCGCTTCAGGTAGCCCGCCGACAGCCCGTGCAGCCCACCGACCAGGTGCAGGTTCTCCCTGCCGGTCAGGTCGTTGGAGAAGCCTGCGGACAGCTCCAGCAGCGGCGCCACCGCCCCGTGCACCCGGATGTCGCCCTCGTCGGGGATGAGCACCCCGGCGATCAGCCGCAGCAGGGTGCTCTTGCCGGTGCCGTTGCGGCCGATCACCCCGACCGTCTCGCCCGGCTCGACGGTGAACGACACGTCGCGCAGCGGCCAGAACTGGCCCGGCAGGGCACCGCGCCCACCCCGGTGGATGAACAGCTCCCGCAGCCGCAGCTGCCGGCGACGGTTGCGGACGAACCGGATGCCCAGCCCGTCGGCCTCGATGATCGGCGTGGCCATCACAGTTCCTTGAGCACGGCTGGCTCCAACCGGCGGAACGACCACCAGCCGGCGGCCAGCACCAGCAGGCTGCCGACGATCGTGGTGGTGAGCAGGCGGGCGTCCGGGAACTCGTCCGGATACCAGATCGCGTGGTGCAGTTGGAAGATCCCGACCAGCGGGTTCAGCTCGTACACCACCTTCAGCCAGCCGGGCAGGCCGGACTCGCGGACCAGGCTGAGCGGATAGATGATCGGCGTGGCGTAGAAGAGCACCCGGATGATCAGCCGCATGAGCCGTTCCACGTCGCGCATCAGCACGTTCCACGCGGACAGCAGCAGGGCCAGCCCGACCAGCAGCACGCCCTGCACGGCCACCGCCAACGGCAGCGCCAGCAGCGACCAGCCGGGGTGGATCCGGCCGTGCACCGCGTAGATCACCGCGATGGCGATCAGGATCGGCAGGCCTGCCGCGTACTCGGCGAACCGGCCGGCGACGCGGCCGATCGGGAAGACCTGACGCGGCACGTTCATCGTGGTGATCAGGCGGGACTGGCCGGTCAGCGCGTTGGTGGCCTCGCTCAACGCCGAACTCGTCCACATCCAGGCGAAGATCCCGGTGATCAGGAACAGCGGGTACGACCCGGCCGCTTCGCCGAGGTGCCGGCCGGTGTCCCGGGAGTAGAGCACCCCGAACACGAACCAGTAGATGGCCCCCATGCCGAGCGGCTCGATCAGCGACCAGAAGTAGCCCAGCACCGACTGCTGGTACTTGACCGCGAGGTCCCGCCTGACCAGGATGCGCAGCGAGTTGCGGTGCGACCACAACGCCGCGACGCCAGAGGTCACCGCGCGCCTCCCGCCTCCCGAAACGGACGACAGGTTAGCAGTCGGTGAACGAATGCCCCGAATCGGCCGTACTCAGCACTCGATCACGTTGACGGCCAGACCGCCACGCGCCGTCTCCTTGTACTTGACCTTCATGTCGGCCCCGGTCTCCCGCATGGTCTTGATGACCTTGTCCAGCGACACCGCGTGCACACCGTCGCCGCGCAACGCCAGCCGGGCTGCCGTGATCGCCTTGATGCTAGCCACGGCGTTCCGCTCGATGCAGGGGATCTGCACGAGGCCACCCACCGGGTCACACGTCAACCCGAGGTTGTGCTCCATCCCGATCTCGGCCGCGTTCTCCACCTGCTGCGGGGTGCCACCGAGCGCCTCGGCCAACCCCGCCGCCGCCATCGAACACGCCGAGCCGACCTCACCCTGGCAGCCCACCTCGGCGCCGGAGATCGAGGCGTTCTCCTTGAACAGCACGCCGATCGCGCCCGCCGTCAGCAGGAACCGCACCACGCCGTCCTCGTCGGCGCCCGGCACGAACCGGGTGTAGTAGTGCAGAACCGCCGGGATGATCCCGGCCGCGCCGTTCGTCGGCGCGGTCACCACCCGGCCGCCCGCCGCGTTCTCCTCGTTCACCGCCAGCGCGAACAACGTCACCCAGTCCATCGCGTGCAGCGGGTCGGGCGTCCCGGCGTCCGCCTCCAGGCCGCGCCGCAGCTCCGCCGCGCGCCGCCGGACCTTCAAACCCCCAGGGAGTACGCCGTCCCGCTCGCAGCCGCGCCGCACGCACTCCCGCATCACCCGCCAGATCTCCAGCAGGCCCGCCCGGATCTCCGCCTCGCTGCGCCACGAACGCTCGTTGGCGAGCATCACCTCGCTGATCGACAGCCCGGTGGCGGAGGTGACGTCGAGGAGTTGCGCCCCGGTCAGGAAGGGATACCGCACCCGCGTGCTGTCCGGCTTGATCTTGTCCGCGCCCGCCGCCGCCTCGTCCACCACGAACCCGCCGCCCACCGAGTAGTACGTGCGGCTGCGCAGCTCGGCGCCCCCGTCGTCGTACGCCACGAAGGTCATCCCGTTCGGGTGGTACGGCAGCGACCGCCGGCGGTGCAGCGTCAGATCCCGGTCCGGGTCGAAGTCGACCTCGTGCGCGTCCAGCAGGCTGATCCGCCGCTCGGCGCGAATCCGCTCGACCCGGGGGCCGACCGTGTCGGTGTCGACCGTCTCCGGCGACTCCCCCGCCAACCCCAGCAGCACCGCCGGCCCGCTGCCGTGGCCGTGCCCGGTGGCGCCGAGCGAACCGAACAGCTCGGCCTGCACGCGCGCGGTGCCGGTGAGCAGCCCGTCGGCCTTGAGCCCCGCCACGAACGTGTGGGCGGCCCGCATCGGTCCCACCGTGTGCGAGCTGGACGGCCCGATGCCGACGCTGAAGAGGTCGAAAACACTGATCATGGCTGCGCTTCCTCGCCGTCGCCCCGTGGTACGGGTCCGGCCCGGTTCGTGGCCACCGGTCAGGTGGCCCCGCTCATGGCCGCCCGGTCGGTCGGCCGCTCGGCCACCCGGGGTGACGGGTGCCCGACCTGCGAGCCTACCCGCCCACCTCACCCGCCCACCGGGTCCATGAGGCCCGGCGGGATGAGTCGGACAGGGATCCCCCGGGTAAAGCACCTACGGGTCCACGGGCCGCTGATCGTCCTCGGGACCGAGGGCGGGCTGGCCAACCCCTTCTACCGTGGATCACAGACGCGGCGTACCGCCGCAGAGTGGGAGTACGACGATGAGTCGCAAACTGGTTCGGCCCCGCCAGGGGCGCATGATCGCGGGCGTCTGCGCCGGCCTCGGGCAGCGGTTCGGCATGTCCGCCGGGATGGTCCGGCTGCTGTTCCTGCTGTCGCTGCTGCTGCCCGGCACCCAGGTGATCGTCTACCTGATCCTCTGGGTCCTCATGCCGAACGAGGACCGCTACCTCGCCTCCACCGGACACTGACCACCCCGGCCCCACCCACGCGGACCGCGGATCTTGACGCGGGGCGGTGGTGGGGCCGGCGGGTAGGTGCGCGAAGCGCCCGCTCCGACGTCCGGTCGGGGCGGGCGCTTCGGCGTACCGGTCAGGGGGCCGTGTAGGTGACCGTGATCTGCTGGTAGCCCAGGGACCGCAGCAGCCCCTCCAGCATCTTGCGGGTGTTCTCCTCGGCGCGGGCGGAGAGCCCGCTGTCCCGGGCGGCGGCGGTGATCCGTTCCTCGGCGAGCTGGTAGACCTGCTGCTGCCGGTTGGGGTCGTTGCCGACCAGGTCACCGAGCCGGTTGAGCAGACCGCGCTGCTCGGCGAAGACGTAGCTCTTCTCCAGGTCGAGGTTGGTCTCGCCGAGCTGCGGCGCGGGCAACTTGATCTCGACCGACTTGCCGTCCGCGGACTGGACGACGGCACCCTCACCGATCTTGGTGAAGTCGACGTACGCCTCGACACTGCCGGCGCCGACGAACAGGGTGCGCTCGTTGAGCAGGAAGTCCGGAACGTTGCGGCGGTCGTTCTGCGTGTCGACAACGACCTGGAAGTTGCCCTCGGCGGCCACGTAGCGGCTGAGGTCCTGGATCGACTTCAGCAGCGGCGGTTGGCTGCGGTCGGTCTGCTCCTTGGCGAACGGGTTGCGGAAGTCCGGCAGGAAGCCGGTCACCTGCACGCCGAGCAGCACGACCACGGCAAGCGCGGCGGCGCCGAGCAGGAGCAGCAGGCCACGGGCCGCCCCACCGCCCCCGGGGCCGCCCGGTGTGTCGGTGGTTGGTTCGGGTGTCGCGCTCGACCGCTCCTTGAGATCGTCACCGGTCGGGTAACCGGGGAACTCCTTCGTGGGCTCGTTGATGCCAGCGTCGCGGGCCATCACGCTCACCGTCCTCGTCAGACACGTCGTCTACCAATGACGGTACGGCCCCCGTACGACAGCCGCGCGGCGAGCGGCCGGAAAGCACAAACGGGCAGGTCAGGCGAAGGCGGAGAGCCCGGTGAGTCGCTGCCCCACGACGAGCTGGTGGATCTCCGAGGTGCCCTCGTAGGTCAGCACGCTCTCCAGGTTGTTGGCGTGCCGCATCACCGGGTACTCCCCGGAGACGCCGTTGGCGCCGAGGATGGTGCGGCACTGCCGGGCGATGGCCAGGGCCTCCCGCACGTTGTTCAGCTTGCCCACGCTGACCTGGTCGGGTCGCAGCCGGTCGGCGTCGGCGAGGCGGCCCAGGTGCAGCGCGAGGAGCTGCCCCTTGACCAGTTCGACGGCCATGTCGGCGAGCTTGGCCTGGGTGAGCTGGAAACCGGCGATCGGGCGACCGAACTGGGTGCGGGTGGTGGCGTACGCCAGGGTGGTCTCCAGGCAGTCCCGGGCGGCGCCGAGGGAGCCCCAGACGATGCCGTAGCGGGCTTCGGTGAGGCAGCTCAGCGGGGCCTTGAGCCCGCTGGCCCCGGGCAGTTGGGCGTCGGCCGGGAGCCGGACGTCGTCGAGCGCGATCTCGCCGGTCACCGACGCGCGCAGCGACATCTTGCGGTGGATCTCGCGGGCCGTGACACCGGGCGTGTCCATGGGTACGGCGAAGCCCCGCACGCCCTCGTCGGTGCGCGCCCAGATCACCGCGACGTCGGCGATGGGTGCGTTGGTGATCCACATCTTGCCGCCGGTGAGCAGCCAGTCGCCGCCGTCGCGGCGGGCACGGGTGGCCATGGAGGCGGGGTCGGAGCCGTGGTCGGGCTCGGTCAGGCCGAAGCACCCGATCGCCTCGCCGGTGGCCATCGACGGCAGCCAGCGCTGCTTCTGCTCCTCGCTGCCGTAGCGCCAGATGGCGTACATGGCCAGTGAGCCCTGCACCGAGACCAGCGAGCGGAGGCCGGAGTCGCCGGCCTCCAACTCCTGGCAGGCCAGCCCGTACGCGACGGCGGAGGCGCCGGCGCAGCCGTAGCCGGTGAGGTGCATGCCGAGCAGCCCGAGTGCGCCGAATTCGCGGGCCAGCTCGCGGGCCGGCACGCGGCCCTGCTCGTACCAGTCGGCGACGTGCGGGCGGACCCGGTCGTCGACGAGGTGGCGGACGACGTCACGGATCTGCCGCTCCTCGTCGGTGAGCGACGGGTCGAGGTCGAGCAGGTCCAGCGCAGCGGTCATGGACGCCACCTTAACGAAGCCTCAGCGCGGGGAAGAAGGGCTCGTCACTCGATCGGCTCGGAGAACACGAGCACCCGGGCGTGGATCTGGTTGCGCTGCTGGAGGGCCGCGCGCAGCGCCCGGTGCAGCCCGTCCTCCAGGTAGAGGCCGCCGTTCCACTGCACCACGTGCGGGAAGAGGTCACCGTAGAAGGTGGAGTCCTCGGCGAGAAGCTTGTCGAGCGCCAACTCGCGCTTGGTGGTGATCAACTGGTCCAGGCGCAGCGGACGCGGTGGAATCTCCGCCCACTGCTTGAGCGTCAGATTGTGCTCCGGATAGGGACGCCCGTCCCGGACCGCTCTGAAGATCACGACGGCACGCTCCCCTCCCCGTGGCCGGGCCGACCGACGGCGCCGAGCCGGGCCGCGGCGGGCACCGCGCGGCGCGGCACCGATTGACCGTGCCAGCCTAGCCGCACCGTGCACATTGCGTTCTGCTCCCTGATGTCAGTTTCGCCATCGGTCGTCCGATCTTCAAACGGACGAACGGGACATCAGGCTCAGCTCCACCGGCCGCGCCGCACCACCTCGTCCACTCCGCGACGCCCACGGCGCAACGACGGTGACCGATGGTCGGGTGCTCGGTAACCGACTGTCACCGCGCCGATGGGTTGGTACTCCTCCGGCACGCCGAACGCGTCCCGGTAGGTGGCCAGCCGCTGGGGCGGGATGCCGAAGAAACACGCCCCCAGCCCCTCGTCCACCGCCGTGAGCAACATCAGCAACGCGGCGAAGCCGGTGTCGACATGCCAGTACGGCACCGGCCAGCGGTCGGTCGACCGGTCCGTCCAACCCTTGTCCGGTTCGGCGTACCGCCCCAGGTAGGCCGACTCGTTGGCGTGCGGCACCACGATCAGTGGCGCCCGGCGCATCCCGGCCAGCCACCGCTCCCGGCCACCGCCGTCCGGCGTGGTCGCGGCCCAGAACCGGTCCCGGTCGGCGGCCTCCTCCAGCACGAGGAAGCCCCAGCCCTGCGCGAAGCCGGCCGACGGGGCGCGGATGGCATGGTCGAGCAGCCGGTCGACCACGTCGGGCGGGACGGGACGGTCCGGGTCGTAGTTGCGCACCATCCGCCGTCGACGGACGACCTCGGCGAACTCCATCAGGCTCCCGGGCGGATGCCCCAGGCACCCCGCCAGGTCGTGCCCGGCTTGAGCGTGAGCACGTCCTTACCCGACCGGAACGCGTCCGGCGGGCAGGTCATCGGCTCGATCGCCACCGAGCGGCGGTGCCGCTCCCCGGTGAGGGCGTCCCCGGTGAACACCTGCCACCAGCCGAACTCGGCGTCCGCCCAGATCCGCACACCCTTCGAGCCGTCCGGTGCCGCCAGGCTCACCGAGGAGCCGCCGTCCGCGTCGCGGATCACCCCGCCGAAGCAGAGGTCCAGCTCGGCGCCGCCGATCCGGCGCGGGCTGGTCCAGTCGTACTGGGTGCCGGCGACCGGGCTCGCCCCCACCGGCAGCAGCCGACCGTCCACCAGCACGCGGGTACGGGCGGGCAGGCGCAGGACCAGGTCGTCCACCGCGACGCCCGGCAGTTGCAGGTACGGGTGCACGGAGAACCCGAACGGCGCCAACTCCCCACCGATGTTCGTCACCTCGTGCTCGGCGCGCAGTCCGTCCGCGTCCACGCTCCACCGGCTGCGCAGCCGCAACGGCCACGGGTATCCGGGCTGCGGCGGCAGGTCGTAGCCGACCGTCACCGCGTCCGCCGACTGCTCCAGCAACTGCCACGGCACCCAGTTGACCAGCCCGTGGATGGCGACGTGCCGCTCCGGTTCGGTCAGTGACAGCTGGTGCGTCCGCCCGCCGAACGGGTAGCGGCCGTCACGGATCCGGTTCGGCCACGGCGCCAGCACCTGCCCGGCGCAGCCGGGGCAGGCCTCGTCGGTCCGGTACCCGTCGACCAGGTCGACGCCGTCGTGCCGGTACGTCCGCAGCCCGCCGCCCACCTCCACGATGACGGCCTCGTGGCCGGCGGCGGAGATGGTCCACTGTGCGCCGGAGAACGGACGCTGGTCGGGGCTTTCCATGCCGGCGACCCTAACCGGTCAGGTGCGGTCACCGCTCGACGTGGTCGCGGCCCGGTACCGCAGCAGCGCCGGGAACGCGACCGCGAGCACCACCACGAGGACCGCCGAGGCGAGACCGCCGGCGACCCAGGCGACCCCACCGCCGAAACCGGCGGCCATGGTGCCGGCCCGCAGGTCGCCCAGGCGCGGGCCACCGGCCACCACCACCGTGTTGACGCCCTGGAGCCGACCGCGCATCCGGTCCGGCGCGTACACCAGCAGCATCGACTGGCGCAGCACCGCGCTGATCAGGTCGGCGGCGCCGGCCACGGCGAGCAGGAGCACCATCAGCCACAGTTGGTGGGCGAGACCGGCTGCGGCGATCGCCAGGCCCCAACCGACGACGGCGAGCACCAGGCCGACGCCCTGCCGGCGGAGTCGGCCGATCCAGCCGGAGGTCAGCCCACCGATCATGGAGCCGATCGCGATGGCGCTGTAGAGCAGGCCGACCGACCCACCGCCGCCGAACCGCTCGTTCGCGATCTCCGGGAAGAGCGCCCGCGGCATGGCGAGGATCATGGCGATCAGGTCCACACCGAAGGACAGCAGCAGTACGGGGGTGCTGGCCAGGTAGCGGAATCCGTCGACGACGCTGGCCAGGCCGGCACGGCGGACCTGACCGTCCTCGGTCGGCTCGGGCGGCAGCCTGGGCAGACGCAGCGCGGCCCAGAGCATCGCCGTGAACAGCACCGCGTCCAGTCCGTACGCGATCGGCAGGACCACCGCGGTGTCCGGCGACGCGGAGAGGATCAGGCCGGCGGCCAGCGGCCCGGCCACCGAGGCCGCGGTGAACGTCGTGTAGTTCAGGGTGGTGGCCGAGGCCACCAGGTCCTCCGGCACCAGGCGGGGCAGCATCGCGCTGCGGGCCGGCGAACTGATCGCGAACGCCACCGACTGCACCGCCATCAGCGCCAGCAGCAGCACCGGGCTGCCGACGTCCAGGACCGCCTGGAGCAGCAGACCGAGAGTGGATGCCCAGAGCAACAATGAGCCGCCGAGCAGCACCGCACGGCGGTCACGGGCGTCGGCGACCGCGCCTCCCCACAACCCGAAGATCAACAGGGGTACGAAGGCCGCCACGCCCAGCAGACCCACCCAGAACGAGTCCCGGGTCAGGGCGTACATCTCCACCGGAACCGCGACGGCGGTGAACTGGAAACCGAACATCGCCACGGTGTTGCCGAGCCACAGCCGCCGGTACGCCGGGACACGCAGCGGACGGACGTCGATCGCCCAGCGGCGCGCTCCACGCGGCCGGGCCTCCTGCACACCGGTCACGGCGCCAGCCGCTCGACGGTCCAGGCGCCCCCGTCGACGTGGCGGAAGCGGAGCCGGTCGTGCAGCCGACCGGCCCGGCCCTGCCAGAACTCCACCGCGTCGGGGCGGACCCGCAGCCCACCCCAGTGCGGCGGGGTGGGGATGACCGCGTCGTCGGCGTACCGCTCGGCGACCTCCCGGTAGCGCTCATCCAGCGCGGCCCGGTCCGGCACCACCTGCGACTGAGGGCTGGCCCACGCGCCGAGCTGGGAGCCGCGCGGACGGCTGGCGAAGTACGCGTCGGTCTCGGCCCGGTCGACCGGGGCGATCCGACCGGTGACGACCACCTGCCGCTGCATGGCGAACCAGGGGAAGACCAGGCTCGCGTACGGGTTGGCGCTCGCCTCGACGCCCTTGCGGGAGAGGTGGTTGGTGAAGAACACGAACCCGCTCGGGTCGTACCCCTTGAGCAGCACCGTCCGCCCGCTCGGCCGGCCGGCGGCGTCGGCGGTGCCCACCACCATCGCGTTGGGTTCGGGTAGCCCGAAGGCCACCGCGTCGGCGAACCAGCCGTCGAACTGGGTGTGCCAGTCGACGGCCAGGTCAGCTTCGGTCAGGCCCAGGTCCGCGGCGTACTCGTTACGCATCGCGGCCGGGGCGGGTGTGTCGCCCGTCACGTCCCCACTCCTTCTCCGCGGCCCCGCCGGCGCCCTCCCGCGCTGACCAGCCCGCACCGCCCCCAGTCTCACCGAGCCGTGTGGAGAATGCGCGTCCGGGGATGTCGTGTGCAGCACAGTGGCGGTGGGTCGCGTATCCGGTTACTGAGCGGGCAAGATGTTCCGAACACATCCCTGAGGGTCGCCTGAGGCGCTCGGCCGATCGGGCCGGATGAGCCGGACCGGGCGCACCGACCAGATCCAGGAGAGCGACATGGCCGATTTCAAACCCGGACTGGAGGGCGTCGTCGCCTTCGAGACCGAGATCGCCGAACCCGACCGTGAGGGTGGCGCGCTGCGCTACCGCGGGGTCGACATCGAGGATCTGATCGGCCAGGTCTCGTTCGGCAACGTGTGGGCTCTGCTGGTCGACGGCCGCTTCGGGCCGGGCCTGCCGCCGGCGGAGCCGTTCCCGGTGCCGGTACACTCCGGCGACATCCGGGTCGACGTCCAGTCGGCGGTCGCCATGCTGGCGCCGTACTGGGGGCTCAGCCAGCTCCTGGACATCTCCGACGAGCAGGCCCGCGAGGACCTCGCCCGGGTCTCCGTGACCGCGCTCTCCTTCGTCGCCCAGTCCGCCCGCGGCCTCGGCCTGCCGGCGGTGCCGCAGAAGGAGATCGACAAGGCGCAGACCATCGTCGAGCGGTTCATGAAGCGTTGGCGGGGCGAGCCCGACCCGCGGCACGTCAAGGCCGTCGACGCATACTTCATCTCGGCCGCCGAGCACGGCCTGAACGCCTCCACCTTCACCGCCCGCATCGTCGCCTCCACCGGGGCGGACGCGGCGGCCTGCATCTCCTCCGGCATCGGTGCCCTCTCCGGCCCGCTGCACGGCGGCGCCCCGTCGCGGGTGCTCAGCATGCTGGAGGCCGTGGAGCGCAGCGGCGACGCCGAGGGCTACGTCAAGGGCGTCCTCGACCGCGGCGAGCGCCTGATGGGCTTCGGCCACCGCGTCTACCGCGCCGAGGACCCGCGCGCCCGCGTGCTGCGGCGCACCGCCAAGGAGCTGGGCGCGCCCCGCTTCGAGATCGCCGAGGCACTGGAGAAGGCGGCCCTGGCCGAGTTGCAGGCCCGCCGCCCGGACCGGGTGCTGGCCACGAACGTCGAGTTCTGGTCGGCCGTCGTGCTCGACTTCGCCGAGGTGCCCGCACACATGTTCACCTCGATGTTCACCTGCGCCCGGATGGGCGGCTGGAGCGCGCACATCCTCGAGCAGAAGCGCCTTCAGCGGCTGGTCCGCCCGTCCGCCCGGTACGTCGGCCCGGAGACCCGCAAGCCGTCCGACGTCGAGGGCTGGGCCGCCATCCCACACGGCGTCTGAGGTGTAAGGAAGGGCCCCTTCTTAACGCCTGGCGTATAGGAGGGGCCCCCTTCTAACGCCACCTGTTAAGAAGGGGCCCTTCCTTCGGGGCGGCCGGCGGGGGGACTGTGGCGAAGGCCTCAGAGCTGGCCTCGGGGGCCCGGCTTGAACCGATGGGTCCGGGTGCGAGGATGAGGGCCGGCAGTGTCGCCGGGCCCGCCCTCGCCCTTGCGGAAGGATCTTCAAGACCGTGGCTGACGCACCGATCATCCGGATTCCCGATGAGATCAAGCCCACTGACGGACGTTTCGGCTGCGGCCCGTCCAAGGTCCGTCCCGCGGCGGTGTCCGCCCTCGCCGAGGTCGCGACGAGCTACCTGGGCACCTCGCACCGGCAGAAGACGGTCCGCGACCAGGTGTCGCGGCTGCGCTCAGGCATCGCCCAGTTCTTCTCGCTGCCCGAGGGCTACGAGGTTGTGATCGGCAACGGCGGCACCACCGCGTTCTGGGAGGTCGCCACCTTCGGCCTGATCCGTGACCGGGCGCAGTTCGCGAGCTTCGGCGAGTTCGGCGCCAAGTTCGCCAAGTCGGTCAAGGACGCGCCGTTCCTGGGCGAGCCGACCGTTCGCAAGGCGGACGCGGGCAGCGCGCCGGCCCTGGTCGCCGAGTCCGGTGTCGACGTGTACGCGACTCCGCAGAACGAGACCTCCACCGGTGTGGCGGTGCCGATCAGCCGGGTTGCCGGGGCGGACGAGGGGTCGCTGCTGCTCGTCGACGCCACCTCGGGCGCGGGTGGCCTGGAGGTGAACGTCGGCGAGACCGACGTCTACTACTTCGCGCCGCAGAAGTGCTTCGGCTCCGACGGCGGTCTCTGGCTGGCCCTGATGTCGCCTGCCGCGCTGGAGCGGGCCGCCGAGATCAAGGCGTCCGGGCGGTACATCCCGGCGTTCCTCGACCTGGTCACCGCGATCGACAACTCGCGGCTGGAGCAGACGTACAACACCCCGGCGTTGGCGACCATCTTCCTGGCCGCCGAGCAGACCGACTGGATGAACGCGCAGGGCGGCCTGGCCTGGGCGGCCAAGCGCACCGCGGAGAGCGCCGCGACGGTGTACGGCTGGGCGGAGCGGTCCACGGTGGCCACCCCGTTCGTCACCGATCCGGCGCTGCGGTCCAACGTGGTCGCCACCATCGACTTCGCCGACGGGGTGGACGCCACCGCGATCGCGAAGGCGCTGCGGGCCAACGGCATCGTGGACACCGAGCCGTACCGCAAGCTCGGCCGCAACCAGCTGCGGGTGGCGCTCTTCCCGGCCGTCGAGCCGTCCGACGTCGAGGCGTTGACCGCGTCCATCGACTACGTGGTCGAGCGCCTCTGAGGTTCGTCACGGTCGGTGTTCGTGGGGGCCTCCACGGACACCGACCGTGATCATCGTTGCAGCTCAGTCGCGACATGCGGGGTGTCGCTTCCCCCACCCCGAGACAGATGCGCGTACGGTGGTCCGAGACGCCTGGGTGGCCGACTCGTGGCGTGCGGCCAACGAAGCGGGACGGAGGCAACGCTATGCGCCCAGTACGCTTCGTCGCCCTCTCCGAGGACGGCCATGCCCTGGTTCTCGCGGACGAGGTCGGGCGGCTGCTCGCCCTGCCGATCGACGAACGGATCGCCGGCGCGTTGCACGCCGAGCCGGGTGCGCCGCCGCTCCCGGCCGCGCCGACGACCGTCGACCTGGTTCCGTCGCTGTCCCCTCGGGACATCCAGGCCCGCATCCGCTCCGGTGAGTCCGCCGAGGACGTCGCCCGGATCGCCGGGGTGCCTGTCGACCGGGTGCTGCGGTACGCCGGTCCGGTGCTCCAGGAGCGCGCGATGCTCGCGCAGCACGCCCGCCGCACCCGGCTCAAGGGTGCGGAGAAGCCCACCCCGCTCGCCGAGGTGGTCAACGGTCGGCTGAGCCAGCACGGCATCGACACCGAGAAGATCTCCTGGGACGCGTACCGGCGGGACGACGGCACCTGGCGGATCATCGCGACCTGGCCGTCCGGCAAGGCGACCGCGCAGGCGATCTGGGATCTGGACAAGACCCGGCAGGCGGTCACCCCGCACGACGACATGGCGCAGTATCTGTGCGCGGAGCGGCCCACGCCGATCCTGGGTCAGGAGCCGGCGCCGGAGCGGGGTGGGCATGCCCTGCCCGGTCCGTCGCGTGGCGAGCCGAGCCGTGGTGGTCACGGGCTTCCGGCGGCGTCGGAGCACCCGCGCCCCGGTCGGGATCCGATCCGCGCTGGTCGGGACGCGCTGCTCGCCTCACTGGACCGTCCGCTCGGCGCCTCGTCGGGTCGTGGGCTGGAGCCGCGTACTCCGGCTGCCCTTGCGGGTTCGGACGCTCCCCGGCAGCGGCCGGTCGGTGGTGGTGCGGCGGCGCTGCTCGGCGGCGGCCAGGGTTCGGCCTTCGACGACGACTCGGACGCGCCCAAGGAGGTGCCGGCCGTGCCGTCGCTGGCGGTCCTGCGGCCGCGCCGGACCGGTGCCGCGGCGGCTTCCGCCGGCGGCGGCGAGTCCACCGATGCGAACGGCAAGCCGCGTAAGCGGCTGCCGAGCTGGGACGACGTGCTCTTCGGCAGTGGCCCCGCCGCGCGTGAGTCCTCCTGACGCTTCGCGTTGACGGGTGGCGGTTCGCCACCCGTCGGCGCGAGGCACGCGGCGGGTCCGCTGCCCGACCTTCACCTGGTGCTTGTCGTGTCGTCGGCGTCTCGTCGACCGAGGTCGGCGACCTCGCGTACGGCGGCGGCGATCGTCCGGAAGTCCTTCTTGAGGATCGCTCCGTGGTTGCTGTCCACCTTCGCGGCGATCCGGATGTGTGGGTTGCGGGCGGTGGCGGCGTCGAGGCCGGCGCGGATCCGTTCCTGCTCGTCGCCTCGGCTTCCGAGGGATGTGCCGGAGGCGACCACGTACCGCACCGGGACGGTGATGGCGTCCAGCACCGGGCCCAGTTCGCGTTCGCGGGAGAGCCTGCCGAGTTCGATGTTGCTGTCCGCCATCTGCTCGGCGTTCATTCGTGGGGTGAGGCCGGTCGGGCGTAGCAGCGGCATGAACAGGTTCATTCGCCGGAACAGTTTGCGGATGCGCTGCTCCATGGCCTCGTCGAGCCAGTCGTACGGGAATGCGCCGTCGATCAGGACGGCACCCGTGGCGCGGTCCGGGTTCCGGTTGGCCCAGTGCGCTCCGACGACCGCCCCGTACGACCAGCCGACGAGCAGGGCCCGGTCCACTCCTCTGGCCGCGAGGACTGCGTCGACGTCCCGGACGGCGGCTTCGAAGGAGTAGTCCGCCGAACGCTTCGACGTCCTGCCGCGTGCCCGTTCGTCGTAGGTGATGTGCCGCCATTCGGGGCCCAGGTCGGCGATCAGCCGCCGCCAGTAGCCCTGGGTGGAGAACTGGCCGTTGAGGTAGAGCACGGGGGTGCCGGGGCCGCCGGTGTCGGTGACGGCCAGGGCGGTGTCGTCGACCGGCACCAGGCCGGTCCAGGTTGCGCTGTGCGCGGAGGTGTTCATCTCGATCCCTTCCCGGTTCAGAGGCTGCGGGCGGTGATGTCGCCCTGGGTGGTGGTGGCGTGGATGTCGAGGTCGGTGGTGCCGTTGTTCTTGAGGGCGTTGCTGACGCGGCCGTGGCCGGTGCCGGCGTCCAGGGCGGCGGAGGCGCCGGCGGTGACGCCGATGGAGATGTCGCCGGAGTGGGTACGAAGCACGACGGTGCCGCGCATGGCCTCGGCGATGGTGATGTCGCCGCGTGCGGTGCTGATCTCCGCCGGGCCGTTGAGCCGGCCGATCTCGACGTCGCCGTCGACCGCGGTGAGGCGGAGGCTCTCGGCCTCGTCAATTTTGATCTTCCGGTGCGCCCCGTCGAAGGCGACGTCGCCGAGGCGTCCGACGCCCCGTAGCTCGGTACAGGCGGTGTGGGCTTCGATGCGGGAGCCGGCGGGCAGTTGGACGGTGACCTCCAGGGAGCCGGACGGGCCGAGAAGCTTGCTGCCGGGGTTGGTGGTGGTGATCCGCAGGACGCCGTCGGTGCAGGTGACGGCGGTCCGCTCGGCGGCCTTCACGTCGCGGTTCCTGGCGGGGTCGGTGGGCCGCACGTCGACTGTGGTGTCGGCGCGGTCCGCGGCGATGAACTGGATGCGTCCGGCGGGGATGGTCAGGACTGCGGTGATCGGGGCGGGGGTGTCGAACGTCTGCATCGTGCTCTCCCGTGTTCGTCGTGTTTCCAATACCGGAAACGCTACGTTGCGTTCAAGATTCAGGCAACAAGCTTGTTGCATCGCATTCCGATATCCCCAGCTAGATGGCAGCATTTCGTTGCAATGGACGCACGGAGAACGCAACAAAGCTGTCACCACACGTTGCAATGGATGAAGGTGAACGCTATGGTGACGGCTCAGGGAGCGCACCGTAGGACCACCGAGGAGATCGCGATGCCGGGAGGAAGACTCACCCAGCAGGAACGCCAGCAGATCGCGTCAGGGCTGGCCGACAGCCTCCCCTACGCCGAGATCGCGCGTCGCCTCGACCGTCCCACCTCGACGATCACCCGTGAGGTGATGCGCAACGGCGGCCCCACCGGCTACCGCGCCGACCTGGCCCACCGCGCCACCGAACGTCGCGCGCACCGGCGGGGGTCCGCCGCCTCCCGAAGTGCCGACTCGATCACCCAGCCGCACGGCCGCGACGCTCCGGCCGTCGCCGAGTACGAGGAGACCTTCACCACGGTCCTCATGGCGTCGGGTCTGACCAAGATGGCGGCCCGCGTGTTGACCTGCCTGTTCACCACCGATGCGGGCAGCCTGACCGCGTCCGAGCTCGCCCAGCGGCTCCAGGTCAGCCCGGCGTCCATCTCCAAGGCGATCACCTTCCTGGAGAGCCAGAGCCTGGTACGCCGGGAACGCGACGAACGACGCCGCGACCGCTACCTCATCGACGACGAGCTCTTCTACCAGGCGACGATCGCCAGCGCCCGAGCCAACGACCAGCTCGTCGCAACCGCACGCCAGGGCGTGGCCCTGCTCGGCGCGCACACCCCCGCCGCCGCCCGGCTGGAGAACATCGCCCGCTTCCTCGACTTCATCAGCGAGAGCATCGTCCGCGCCGCCGAACAGGCCCGCGAGGTCCTGCACGCCGGTCAGAGCGGCCAGACGGCGAGCCGGTCGTAGCGCGGTCGCGGGCCGAGGTGGCTGCGCACCAGCAGCAGCTCCGTCGCCGACCAGTCCGGCCCTCGGTAGGTGTCCAGAGCGGCCACGTCGGCGTCGACGTCCGCCGGAGCGACCCGGTCGCCGGGCCGCGCGATGGTGAGGTGCGGCCGGAACGGCCTGTCGTCGTACGGCAGCCGGGCGTGCCGCAGCCGGTCACGGACGTGCAGGGCCAGCGTGTGCAGCACCTCCACGTCGCCCCGCAGGGCCACCCAGAGCACCGTGGACCGGCCGCGGCCGAAGTGACCCCCGCCGCCGAGGCTCAACCGGGGTACGGCGTCCCGACCGTCGCGGAACCGCTCGGCGGCCAGCCCGAGCGCACTCTCCACCTCGACCAGTCGGGCGGCCTCGACCGCACCGAGGAACGCCACGGTGAGGTGCAGGTGGGCGGGGTCGGCGAGCCGGACGTTCACGCCGGCGGCGGTCGCCGCCGCGACACGTAGCCGGGCCACCCGCGCCCAGAGATGGTCGACCGCCTCGACGGGCGGGCAGACCGCGACGAAGAGCCGCACGCAGCACCGGTCTAGTGGTGCCGTTGCCGATGGCCGGCGCGGGCCGCCGGCAGGGTCAGACCGGCGGCGTGCAGCACGCCCTCGACCCGTACCCGCTCGATCTCCCGGTCGACGCCCTCCAGCTCGCCGAGGTGTTCGGTGATGCCGAGGGCGCGGCACGCCAGTCGCAGCCGGTCGTCGTACGCCTGGAGCACCGTGCCGTGCCACACCATGGACCGGCCCGTGCCGCCGAGCCGCTGGCCGCCGAGGCGGCGCAGGTCGGCGGCGAGGTGTTCCAACGGACGCCGGTCCGGCCGGTCGAACTCGCTGAGGTCGATGTCCCGGGTCAACGCGTCGGCTTCGATGGCCCGGTCGAGGCGGGCGATCGTGCGTTTCTCCAGTCGGCGCTCACGCCACTCGGACCAGCCGCAGACCACCCGGTCGAGGATCTCGTCGTAGCAGAAGAGCAGCGCGAACGCCGCCGGAAGGCTGGCCACGGCGAGGAACGCCAGGGCCAGCATCAGCGCGCGTCCGACTCCCACGCATCGACGCTAAGCCCCGTCGTGCCGCCTCGCCAGCGATTTGGCCGCATCCGCGTCATCCGCTCATCGGGACGGCGGCGCCTCGTCGACCTCGCCGGCGTGCCTCAGCAGTCGGTGGAGGTGACGTAGAAGCGGGGCATCGGCAGCACCCGGAAGCGCAGCCGGGCACCGGAGCGGCGCAGCTGCCAGGTGAGCGCGACCAACGCGGCGGCCAGCGAGATCAGCCCGCCCATCCAGATGCTGGCACCGGCGCCGAAGCGCTCCGCGACCCAGCCGATCAGCGGCGCGCCGACCGGGTTGGTACCCAGGAACACCAGCACCCACAGCGCCATCACCCGTCCCCGGAACGCCGCGTCCACGCCCAACTGGACCCGCTGGTTGGCGGCCTGGGCGAAGAAGACCATGAAGAACCCGGTGGGTACGAGCAGTGCCACGACCAGCCAGTACGTCCCCGCGAAGCCGACAAGCGTGCCGAAGCTGGCGCAGGCGATAGCGGCACCGAGCACGAGCCAGACCGACGGGCGGCTACGCCGGCCGGTGCCGCTGAGCGCACCGCCGAGCGCGCCGACGGCGAGGGCGGTGCTGAACAGGCCGAAGGAGGCCGCACCGGTGTGGAAGACCGTCTTGGCCAGCGCGGCCAGGGTGAGCTGGAAGTTGAACAGCGACATGCCGATCACCGACATGACCGCCATCGGCAGCAGCAGGTCCGGTCGACGCCACACGTACCGCAGGCCGTCGACCACCTTCGCGGACGCCCGCTCGTCGCGCGGCAGCAGGGCGTCGCGGTGCAGTTCGGCCGTCCGCATCCGTACGACGTTGACCAGCGGCGCGACCGAGCTGAGGGCGGTGAACAGGAAGACCGGGCCGACGTCGAACGCGGCGATGGCCAGGCCGGCGACGGCCGGGCCGACGATCCGGGCCGAGTTGAACACGGCGGCGTTGAGCGACAAGGCGTTGGGCAGCAGGGGCGTACCGACGAGCTCGGAGACGAACGCCTGGCGGACCGGGGTCTCCACGGCGTTGGCCGTGCCGAGCAGGGCGGCGAACGCGAAGACGTGCCAGAGCTGCACCAGGTCGGTGAGGACCAGCACGGACATGCCGAGGGCCAGCACGGTCCAGAAGGCGTTGGCGACGAACAGCAACACCCGCTTGTCGTACCGGTCGGCGAGCCGACCGGAGAACAGCGTGAGCAGCAGCACCGGGGTGAACTGACACGCGGTGACCACACCGAGCGCGGTCGCCGAGTTGTCGGAGAGGTCGAGGACGAGCCAGTCCTGGGCGATGAACATCATCCAGACACCGATCAGTTTGATCAGTTGCCCGGATGCGAAGAGCCGGTAGTTGCGGACCTGTAGGGACTGGAACATCGTGCTCAGCTTCGCCTGCACTCTTGGTGCGCCTCCTCGGACGTACGCGTCATCGACAGGTGACGGCACGGCCCGGGTGGTGCGGGCGTGACTCAGGCGCGAGCGAGCTGCTGGAGAATCTGGGCGGCCCTGTGCAGGGTCTCCCGTTCGTCTTCGTCGAGCGCGGCCAGCCGGTGTGCCAGCCACTCGTCGCGGGCCCGCTCGAACTGGTCGAGCACGGCCTGCCCTCCTTCGGTAGCCGCGAGGATGACCTGCCGGCCGTCGGTCGGGTGGGGTGTCCGCCGCACGAGGCCGCGGTCCTCCAACTTCCCGACGATCTTGGTCATCGTCGGTGGCTGCACCCGCTCGACGTCGGCCAGTTCCCGGGGCGTCATGGCACCCGCCAGCCGGAGGCTGGTGAGCGCGGAGACCTGGGTGACCGTGAGGTCGCCGACCGGTCGGGCCTGGCGGACCCGCCGGTTGAGTCGGGTGATCGCATCACGCAACTGGGGAGCCAGCTGCGCCGGTGGCACGCGTTCCGCCGTCACCGTCCGCTCCATCACGTTAGTTAGCTTAACTAATGAGCATGGCTAACGACATCCGTTATGACCAGGCTCACGGGGATGTTTGTGCACTTCCGGGCGGGGAATCCGATCCGATTCCCCGCCCGGACGCACGTCAGAGCACCAGGGACTCGATCGGCCCGCGCAGGAAGTACAGCACGAACAGGGCGGCCACCCCGTACAACAGCGGGTGGATCTCCCGGGCCTTGCCCCGGGCCAGCTTCACCACCACGAAGGTGATCAGACCGGCGCCGATCCCGTTCGAGATCGAGTAGGTGAACGGCATCAGCACGATGGTGAGGAACGCCGGGATCGCGATCTCGTAGTCGGACCAGTCGATCGTCCGCACCGCGGTCATCATCAGGAAACCGACCACCACCAGGGCCGTCGACGCCGCCTCGAACGGCACGATCACCACAAGCGGCGCCAGGAACATCGCCAGCAGGAACAGCGCGCCGGTGACCAGGTTGGCCACCCCGGTCCGGGCGCCCTCCGCGACACCGGCGGCACTCTCGATGTACGACGTGTTGCTGGAGGTGCTCGCCGCACCACCGGCCGCCGCCGCGATCGAGTCGACGAGCAGGATCTCCTTGGCCTTCGGCGGGGTGCCCTTCTCGTCGAGCAGGCCACCCTCCTGGCCGACCGCCACCATCGTGCCCATGGTGTCGAAGAAGTCCGTGATCAACAGGGTGAAGACGAACATCAGCACGACCAGCCAGCCGGCACGACCCCACGAGTCGAGCACGTTGAACTTGCCCAGCAGCGACAGGTCGGGCAGGTCCACCACCGTCTTCGGCAACTCCGGCACGTTCAGCGACCAACCCTTCGGGTTGGGCTTGCCGTCGACGAACGACGGACCGATGTTGCCGACCGCCTCCACGATCACCGCCAGCACGGTGGACGCGAGGATGCCGATCAGGATCGCGCCCTTCACCCGGCGCACCACCAGCACCAGGGTGATCAACAGACCCACCACGAAGACCAGCATCGGCCAGCTCACCAGCTTGCCGCCGATGCCCAGGCCGACCGGGACGGTGGTGTTGGCGTCGTCCGGGTTCCGTCGGACGAAGCCGGCGTCCACCAGACCGATGATGGTCAGGAAGAGACCGATTCCGACCCCGATCGCGGTCTTCATCTGGGTGGGCACCGAGCGGAACACCGCGGTCCGCAGACCGGTCAGCACCAGCACCGCGATGATCACACCCTCGATCACCACCAGGCCCATCGCGTCGGCCCAGGTCATCTCCGGCGCGATCTCGTACGCCACAAGCGCGTTGACGCCCAGACCGGCGGCGAGGGCCAGCGGGAACCGGCCGACCACCCCCATCAGGATCGTCATCAGGCCGGCCACCAGCGCCGTCGCGGCGGCCAGCGCGGGAATCGGGAGGGTCTTGCCGTCCCCGTCGACGGCGCCGCCGAGGATCAGCGGATTGAGCACCACGATGTACGCCATCGTGAAGAAGGTCGCCAGGCCACCGCGTACCTCGCGGCTCATCGTCGAGCCGCGGGCGGAAATCTCGAAGAACCGGTCGAAACCGTTACGCGGGTGAGCGGGGTCGGGGGGTGTGCCGTTCTCGGGCGGCGCTACTGCCATCGGGTCCTCGCAGGTGATCTTCCGGTTGTCGCGCGCATCGTCCCAGATCACCGGCGGGCAGGGGAAGTGGATCGCGTACGCTTGCCCGATGCCGAACGAGCAGCCGCCGCGGCCCGCGCCACTCGACCCGCCGATGGTGCCGTTCGCGGTCGCCGGGCTGATCGCCTGGGCGGTGGCCGGGCTCGTCCTGTTGATCTTCTTTCGGGGCTGGCTGACCGACAACGGTCACGAGAACTGGCTCTGGACCTGCCTGGCCGGGTTCCTGTGGGGCTTCCCCGGCCTCGCCGTGATGCTGCGGCACGACGCCAACCGGCGCCGCCGCCGCGCGAGCTGACCCCGCCGACGCGAACCGTCAGGGATGCCCGTACGGCTCCGCCGGCTCGGCGGCCTCCACCGATCCCGGCGCGCGGCTGACCGACATGGCCTCCACGGCGCTGTCGTCGTACACCGTGGGTAGTTCCTCGACGGCGGTCTCGACCGCCTCGATGAGCGTCTCGGAGTGGGCGCCGCAGCCGTGGTCGGCGCTGACCACCCGGCCGTCGTCGGGGGCGTAGAAGTTGCCACAGGCGCCGAAGGCCTGCCGCATCGCACCCGCCAGCGGCAGGTAGAAGCCGCACGTGCCGCAGCGGGCGGCGGCTGGTGCGGCCGTGGAGATCGCGGCGGACGGGCCGTGCTCACCCTCGTACCAGCGCTGCGCCACGTCGATCCGACCCTCCCGGGAGAGCACCCGCGCACGCCCGAGACCCAACTCCCACGCGGTCTCCTCGACCGCCGGGTCGTCGGAGAGCAGGTAGCCGGGGACCAGCCGGTCGTCGTCCGGCGAAGTCGGCAGGAGGTCACCCGGGCCGAGGTCGCCCGGCTTGAGACGCTCCTGCCAGGGCAGCCAGCCGGGCGCGAGCAGCGCGTCCGAGCCGGGCAGCAGCACCGTCTCGCAGATCGTCACGGTCTTGCTGCGCGGCACCCGGGTGACGGTGACCGCCCACCGCCAGCCCCGGTAACCGGCGAGCCGGCATTCGAAGTAGTGGGTGACCAGCCGATCGCCCTCGGCGACGACCTGCAGGTGGTCGCCGACGTCGTCGGCGTCGACCTCGGTGATGCCGGCACGAGCCACCTCGACGGCGGCGGCGCAGACCTGGTCGAGACGAGCGGCACGGGTGGAGGCGGGCCTGGTCACCCGACCATTGTTCCCCATGCCACCCGCAGGGGTGACAGGGACTCCCGGGGAACCTTTCCCCGCAGTGGTGCGGCGCACCTGGATCAGATGGGCGAGGATGGTGCACATGCCGTCGTACTCCCGCTCCGGGCGTTCCGTCCTCGGGCGGACCGTCGGCTCCGGCATCCGGGCGGTCCGCCTGTTGCTGCGTGGTTCGTTGGGCAGCGGACGCTGGGTGACCCGCCGGGCCGGCCGGGCCCGGGCGCGGGGCGCCGGCGGCGAGGTCGGCATGGTCCGCCTGTTCGATCTGCACGCGCTGTCCTGCGCCGGTGACACGCTGATCGCCATCGGCCTGGCCGGGACGATCTTCTTCAACGTCCCACTGGGCGAGGCCCGCAGCAAGGTCGCGCTCTACCTGCTGGTGACCATGGTGCCGTTTGCGATGCTCGCCCCCGTGGTGGGCCCGCTGCTGGACCACTTCCGGCACGGCCGGCGGTACGCCCTGGCCGCCACCATGCTCGGCCGCGCGTTCCTGGCCTGGCTGATCTCCGACTACATCCACGGGTTCGGGCTCTACCCGGCGGCGTTCGGTGTGCTCGCGCTGTCCCGCGCGTACGGCGTGGCCCGCTCCGCCGCGGTGCCCCGGCTGCTGCCCGAAGGGCTGGGCCTGTCGCAGGTGGGCGCGCGGGCGAGCGTCTACGGCACGGTCGCGGGCGCGCTCGTGGCGCCGATCGGGTTGGCCGCGTTCTGGTTCGGGCCGCAGTGGCCACTTCGGGTCGCGTCGGTGATCTTCCTGATCGGCATGGTGATCTCCCTGCGGCTGCCGCCGAGGGCCGACTCGGAGCCGCCCGAGCGCGTGCCCCGTCCGCTGCGGGCGTTGGGCCGCCGTGGGGGCGACCGGCCGCTGGGCCGTGGCCGACCCGCCGGGCGGCTGGTGATCGCGACCCTGATCGGTGCCGCGACGCTGCGCGCGGCGTACGGCTTCCTGCTGCTCTTCCTCGCCTTCGCGATCAAGAAGGGCGACCTGACCACCGACGTTTTCGGCCGGGATCTGGGCGCCGAGTGGGCGTTGGGGCTGGTCGGCGGCGCGCTGGCGGTCGGCAGTTTCCTGGCCACCGCCGTCGGCACCCGGCTGCGCATCCACCGACCGGCCACCATCCAGTCCAGCAGCATGGTCATCGTTGCCGGCGTGGCGGTGCTCGCCGTGATCCAGTTCTCGCTGCCGATGGTGGCCTTGCTCTGCCTGGTCACCGCACTGGTGAGCGGCGTGGCGAAGCTGGCCGTGGACGCCTCGATCCAGGAGCGCATTCCGGAGCGGTTGCGGGCCAGTTCGTTCGCCCACTCGGAGACGGTGCTGATGTTGGCGTTCGTCGCCGGCGGCGGGCTCGGGCTGGTGCCGTTCGACGGGCGGGTGGGCATCGCGGTCGCCGCCGGGGTGGCCGTACTGGCCGCCACCCGGGGTGTGCTTGTCGCCGCCCGGCTGCGCGGCGAGAAGCTGGCCGGCCGGCCGCTGGGCGACGACGAACTGGTCGACGACGAGCCGGTTGACGAGCCGGCGGACCCGACGCCCACCTCCCCGGCACCCAACCAGGCCGGTTCGCCGCAGTACGACGAGCCGGGTCTCGCCCCGCCGGGCTACCACATCTACCGGCCGTCGTCGTCGGTCGGCGGCCCGGGGGGCGGCAGTGACGAGGAGTCCCGCCGGGAGTCTCCCGGGCCGCTGTCGTGAGCGGCCTGCTCGTGGTGACCGCGGTGCCCGCCGAGGCGGACGCGGTCCGGGCCGGTCTGACCGACACCACCGTGACCGTCGCCCCGGTCGGGGTGGGTCCGGCGGTGGCCGGCGCCGCCACCGCCCGGCTGCTGGCGCTGGCCGAGGCGGCCGGACGGCCGTACCGTGCGGTGGTCAGCGCCGGCGTGGCCGGCGGCTTCGTCGGGCGGGTCGCGGTCGGCGACACGGTGCTGGGCACCGCCAGCATCGCCGCCGATCTGGGCGCCGGGTCGCCCGACGGTTTCATCCCGATCGACGAGCTGGGCATGCCGCCGGCGCTGCTCGGCGGCGGCAGCGTGGTGCCGGCCGACCCGAGTTTGCTGGCGGCGCTGCGGGCCGCCCTGCCGACCGCCGCCCTCGGCCCGGTGTTGACGGTCAGCACGGTCACGGGCACCGCGGCCGGCACCGAGGAGCTGCGCGGGCGGCATCCGGAGGCGGTCGCCGAGGCCATGGAGGGGTACGGGGTGGCGGTCGCCGCCGCGCAGGCCGGTGTGCCCTTCGCTGAGCTGCGTACCATCTCCAACCCGATCGGCCCGCGCGACCGCGACGCCTGGCGGCTGCGCGAGGCCCTCACCGCCCTGTCCCTGGCGGCCCCGGCGCTGCGCTGACGGGCCCGACCTCGAGCGCGAGCGCCGACGGCCGACTTGGCTGAAGCTCGAATCCGCAGGCGAGCAGGAACTGGACGTTGCCGGCCTCGGCCGTCGCGTGGGTGGTCCGGATGCCGGCCACCGCCATCTCCCTGGCCAGCAGGCCGATCAGCTGCCGCCCGATACCCAGGGTCCGCAGACCGGGAGCAACGAGGACGCCCTCCAACACCAGCTCACGCCGGTCGCCCCAGTCCTCGCCGAGGAGCAGGTCGAAGCTCCGCTCGTGGGCCCTCAGCTCGCCAACGGGCCCCGCACCGGGCACCTCCGCGAGAAAGCGCCACGAGGTGGGCGGCAGCCCTTCGGTGGCACGCCGAAACCGCACCTCGGCCCGCGTCCGGTTCCGCAACCGTCGCTCGTCGCGCCGCGCTCGATCCCGGTCGTAGGTCAGCTCCGGGACGCGGACCGGCCACAGCCGCTGCGGAAGGGTGTACGAGTGCACCCACCAGGCGCCCGGCCAGTCCTTGAGGGTGCGGACCGGCCGGACGTCGAGGTGCGCCGGGTACCGACGGCCGGCCTCGTCCCGTGGCTCGTCCTCCCGTGCATCCTCTGGCTCGCCGACCGCGCTGCGGGAGGGGTCGCCCGGCATCGTGACAGCGAGCTCGCCGCCAGCCGCACGGACCAGCCGCTCCACCGTCCGGAACGCCGGCTGGGCACCCTGCCCCGCCTCGATCCGCGCCACAGTGCTCTTCGGGACCCCGGCCTGCGCGGCCAACTCCCGCTGGCTCAGATCGGCACGGCGACGAAGATCCCGCAGCGTCGCCCCCACGTCGATCGCACCCTCGTCGGCAGCCACCCCACGATGGTTTTCCGCTCAGACCGCGCCGTCAACAGCACCCGTCCACCTGTGGACAACCCTGTGGATAATGTCGCCGTCGGTGTGCACATCCCTTGCTGAGTGCCTGTAGAGCTGCCCCGTGGATGGGGCAAGCCGGGTGCACGTTGACGACCGGGCGGGCCCGCAGGTCCGCAGGTCCGCGGTCCGCAGGCCCGCAGGTCCGCGGTCCGCAGATCCGCAGGTCCGCCGGTCACCCTGACGAACGAGGCACGACCCACCCCGCCGGCGGCCGTATCCACGTTGATCGTCACCGCCGCCATCGCGCCCCACTCACGGGGCAGCTCTACAGGCAGCAGCGGTGACCACCGCCACGGCACCACCAAGAAGGCGTCAGCGGAGGCAGGGCTAACGTGAGGGGCGTGGCGCTCTCTCTGGCGATCTCGCCCTGCCCCAATGACACGTTCGTCTTCCACGCGCTCGTGCACGGCCGGGTGCCGGGTGCGCCGCCGGTCGACGTGACGTACGCCGACGTGGACGTCACCAACACGGCCGCCGAGCGGGGTGCCTTCGACCTGGTGAAGGTGAGCTTCGCGGCCCTGCCGTGGCTGCTCGACGACTACCACCTGCTGCCCTGCGGCGGCGCGCTCGGGCGCGGCTGTGGGCCGCTGGTGCTCACCAGGGGCGACCGCACCGACCTGACCGGCGCCACGGTGGCGGTGCCGGGCGACCGGACCACCGCGTACCTGCTGTTCCGGCTCTGGTCTGCCGGGCAGCCGCCGGCGCGCATCGAGGTGGTTCCGTTCCACGAGATCATGCCGGGCGTCGCCGCCGGCCGCTACGACGCGGGGCTGGTCATCCACGAGGCCCGGTTCACCTACCACCGGCACGGGCTGACCGCGCTTGTCGACCTCGGCGAATGGTGGGAGGCCGACACCGGCCTCCCCATCCCCCTCGGCGCCATCCTGGCCCGGCGCGGCGCGGTCGACCCGGAGGCCGCCGCCGGCTGGATCCGCGAGTCGGTCCGGCAGGCCTGGGCGGACCCGGCGGCCAGCCGGGAGTACGTGCTCGCGCACGCCCAGGAGATGGAACTCGACGTGGTGGACCGGCACATCGGCCTCTACGTCAACGAGTTCACCGCCGACCTGGGCGAAGCCGGCTTCGCCGCGGTGACGGCGCTCCTCGACCGCGCCGCCACCGCCGGGCTGGTGCCTCAGACCTCCAGCTCGCGCGCGACCGCGTGGACCAGCTGAGCGATCTTCTGCGCGGCCTTCCGGTCCGGATACCGTCCACGGCGCAGGTCCGGCTGGACCTTCGCCTCCAGCACCTTGATCATGTCTTCGACGAGACCGTGCAGCTCCTCGGCCGGGCGGCGCCGCAGCTCCGCCATCGACGGCGGCGCGTCCAACAGCTTGACGCCCATGGCCTGCGCGCCCCGGCGGCTGTCCACCACGCTGAAGTCGACCCGTTGACCACCCTTGAGGTCGGTGACGCCCGCCGGCAACGCGCCCTTCGGCAGGAACACGTCACCGCCCTCGTCACTGGTGACGAAGCCGTATCCCTTGGCCGTGTCGTACCACTTCACTCGACCCGTAGGCACCTGAAAACCCCTGCTTCACTTGAGCCGCTACTGCTCCAAGGCTAGCTGGATCATGCCGTCGAGTGCCCGCGAGAATCCGGTGAGATCGTCCAGAACCACTTCCGCGCCCGCCGCGCGCAACTCGTCCGGGGAGCACGGGCCGGTCGCCACGCCGATTCCGGGCACCCCGGCGGCCCCGGCCGCCACCATGTCCGCCACGTGGTCACCGACGTAGTGGGTCGCGCCGTGCTCCCGCAGGGCTGTCGCCTTCTGCTCGGCGAACAGGTCACCGGCCAGCTCGTCCACCGTGAAACCGAGATGCTCCAGGTGCAGCCGGGCCAGCCGGCCCATCTTGGCCGTGACGACCAGCACACGACCGCCCCGCGCGCGGATCGCGTCGATGGCCTCCCGCGCGCCCGGCATCGGAACCGTCGGGGTGATCGCGTACGCCGGGTACAGCTCGCGGTACGCGTGCACCGCCGACTCGACCTGCTCCGGCGGGAACCAGTACGCGAGTTCGGTGCGCAGCGGCGGACCGAGCCGGGACACGACCAGGTCGGCGTCCACCGGAACGCCCGTCCTCGCGGTCAACGCCCGGAAGGCCGCGGCGATGCCGGGGCGGGAATCCACCAGGGTCATGTCGAGATCGAATCCGACGGTCAGCGCAGACATGTCGAGAAACGTACCCGCAGACTCCCGTTCGAGCGGACGTCCGAGGGGCGCGACGGGCGGGTGCCGGGCTAGCGTGGAAAGACGATGAGCACCTCACTCGCCGACCACCTGCGGTCGCTGCCCGACGAGTCACTGGCCGCACTCCTGCAACTGCGGCCCGACCTCGTCGTGCCCGTACCGGCCGACATCTCCGCACTGGCCATCCGGGCCCAGTCCCGGGTCTCGGTGGCCCGCGCGCTCGACGGGCTGGACCAGTTCACCCTCCAGATCCTCGACGCCGCCCGCCTCACCCGGAGCCCCGACGACGGCACCACGGCCACCGACGCGGTGCTCGCCCTGGCGACCACCGGACCACACCCGCCGGCACCGACGGCCGTCCGGGCCGCCGTGGGCAGGCTGCGGGCGCTCTTCCTGCTGTACGGCCCGGAGCACGCCCTGCACGTGGCAGGTGCCGTCGACGAGGTGGCCCCGTACCCCGCCGGGCTCGGCCGACCCGCCGCGGACCTGGACCCGCGCACGGCGGCGCTCTGCGCGGACGCGGCGAAACTGCGTCGGACGCTGCTCGCCGCGCCGCCCTCGGCCCGGGCGATCCTGGACCGGCTGGCGGCCGGCCCCCCGGTGGGCAGCGTGCCCCCGGGAGCGTTGCAGGCGCCACCCGTCGGCGCGGAGGACCCGATGCTCTCCGACCCGACGAACGGCGGCGCCCCGGCCGGCTCCCCGGTGCGCTGGCTGGTCGACAACCGGTTGCTCGTGCCCATCTCGGCCGGCTCGTCGACGGCGGGCGGCACCGTCGAACTGCCGCGCGAGGTCGGCCTGCTGTTGCGCCGCGACAGCGGTCCGCTCGGTCCACTGCGCACCAGCCCACCGCAGGTGGCCGCCACGCCCCGCGAGGCGAAGGCCGTCGACTCGGCCGGCGCCGGGCAGACCATGGAGGTGGTCCGGCACACCGAGGGGCTGCTGGAGCAGCTCGCCGCCGAACCCGCGCCGGTGCTGCGCTCCGGCGGCATCGGGGTACGCGACCTGCGGCGGTTGGCACGTACCGCTGGGCTGGACGAGCCGACGACCGCGCTGCTGCTGGAGGTCGCGTACGCGGCGGGGCTCGCCGGTGAGCTGGACATGTCGGGTACGGCCACCGGCCGGTACGGGGTGGACCAGCAGGTGATGCCCACCGGCGGGTACGAGGTGTGGCGTGCCGCGTCGCTGGCGCAGCGCTGGGAGCATCTGGCCCGTGCCTGGCTCACGATGACCCGGCAGGTGGGGCTGGTCGGCCGCCGTGACGACCGGGACCGGCCGATCACCGCGCTCTCCGCAGAGGCCGAACGGGCCGGCGCGCCAGCCACCCGGCGGGCGGTCCTCGGTGTGCTCGCCGACCTGGAGCCGGCGACCGCGCCCACCCCCGAGGAGGTGCAGGACCTGCTGGACTGGCGGGCGCCGCGCCGCAGCCGGGGTCGGGAGGCCGGGCACCGGGAGGTGCTGGCCGAGGCGGCGCAGCTCGGCGTCACCGGGCTAGGGGCGCTCACCTCGTACGGGCGGCTGCTGCTGGGCGACCTGTCGTCGGCCGACGAGCGGGGCGCGGACGACCCGCTGGGCGTGCACGCGGACGTCGAGAGCGGCGACCCGTCGGACGCCGCCCGAGCGTTGGACGCGTTGCTGCCCGCGCCGGTCGACCACTTCCTGGTGCAGGCCGACCTGACGGTTGTGGTGCCCGGCCCACCCGAACCAGCGTTGGCCGCCGAGTTGGAGGCGATGACCGAGCTCGAGTCGGCCGGCGGGGCCAGCGTGCACCGGGTCACCACGGCGAGCGTGCGGCGGGCGTTGGATTCCGGCTACTCGGCCGGTGACCTGCACGAGGTGTTCCGGCGACGGTCCCGTACGCCGGTGCCGCAGGGCCTGACCTACCTGGTGGACGACGTGGCCCGCAAGCACGGCGGCCTGCGCGTCGGTCTGGCCGGGGCGTACCTGCGCAGTGACGACGAGGCGCTGCTCAGCGAGGTGCTGGCCGACCGGCGGCTGGAGCCGCTGACGCTGCGCCGGCTCGCGCCGACGGTGCTGTGCACCCCGTACCAGGTGGGTCGGCTGTTGGGGGCCCTGCGGGACGCCGGGTACGCGCCGGTGCAGGAGGACGCCACCGGCGGCACCGTGCTGTCCCGGCCCCGGATCCGGCGGGCACCGGCCCGGGTCCCGATGACCACCCGGACGCTGGACCCGCTCGCCGCCCCGAAGCTGCCCATGCCGCGCCTGCTCGGCGTTGTGGAGCACATCCGGCGGGGCGACGCGGCGGCGCGGGCGGCCCGGCGGGCACCGGCGGTGGTGCGGGGCGGCGCGGCGGGGCTGGGCGGCGGTCCGGTGCCGGCGCACACGCACACCGAGGCCCTCGCGGTGCTCCAGCAGGCGGTCCGCGACAAGGCGCTGGTCTGGGTGGGGTACGTCGACGCGCACGGGGCGACCGCGTCCCGGCTGGTCAAGCCGGTCTCGATCGGCGCCGGGTATCTGCGTGCCGAGGACGAGCGGACCGAGATGCTGCACACGTTCGCGCTGCACCGGATCACCGCGGCGGTGCTCGCGGACTGACCGGGCGTGCCGCCGCTGGCCTGGTCGGTCAGCGGCGGCTGCGGCGTACGGTGCCGATGACCGAGATGACGAGCAGCAGCGCGAAGCCGGCGCCGGCCGCCTCCCCGACCGAGTCGACGAAGCCCTGCTGGAGCACCAGCCACCCGAAGAGGAACCAGCCGAAGAGCAGCGTCGCCGCGACGGCGTACGCGATGACGGTCGCTCGGGACACCTCGTCGGGCGGTGCCTGCTCGTACTGCGCGATCACTTCACGGTCGACCGTCATGCCCAGCCTCCCCGCCCGGTCCGGCCCTGGACTCCCAGGGTGACACTCCTGGGACCGGTGTGACAGGGGATAAACCCCGGAACCGGCGCGTGTCGCTCAGGTGCCGGGGCGGCGGCCGACCAGCACGACGCGGGTGCCGACCTTGCCCAGCTCCCACATCCGGACGGCGTCGGCGTGCAGCAGGTTGACGCAGCCGTGTGAGCCGATCGACTTGTCGTGCAGGTAGGTGGTGGTCTCGTGAAAGCCCATGCCCTGGGTGAAGTGCTGCCAGTAGGGCAGCCACACCTCGTACGGGTCGGACCACTCCTTCGGGTTGCGGAAGTTGACGGTGTACGTGCCGGCGGGGGTGCGGTAGCCGGACATTCCGGTACGGGTCACCGTCGGCGCCATGATCACCTTGCCGCCGCGCATCGCCCAGACGGTCTGCCGGGTCAGGTCGACGCAGAACGTGGTGCCGGTGCCGGCCTTGCAGCTGGCGGGGTTGGTGGTGGCGAGGCGCTGGGCCACGTCGTAGGTGGTGGGTCCCGCGCGACCCTCGACGGGGCGGATGCCGTACCTCTTCTGGAACTTCTTGATGGCGGCGCAGTCGGCGGCGGACTGCCGGCCGTCCACGGTCACGGCCCCGAAGCCGCCGAGGCGGGCCAGGTAGGTCTCGACGGCGCGCTGGTGTTGGCCCTGTGGGCAGCCGGCGACTGTCGACGTACTCGGGGCGGCTGTCGGAGTGGGGGCCCTGCCTGTCGGTTTCGGGGTGGGCTTCCGGGTGGGTTTCGGGGTGGGTGCGGTCGGCGTGGGCCGGCCGCGCTGGTCCGGCCCGGACGTGCCGCTCGCCCCCGTTACCTGTTCCGCGGCACCGGCCGGGGCGGCTCCCCCGCCACCACTCCCGCCGGACTGCGGATCGAACGCGCACGCGCCGGCACCGACCAGCACGACCACCAGCAGGGCAACCAGCCGGAAAGTGCTCTGGACACGCCTCATGGCACCTCCCCTGACAGTTGTCCCTTTGCTAGACGTTCGTAGGTGCCGTCACGGTTGCACCTGGTGAGCATCTTTCTTTCGTCATCCCGCACCGTGCAACACTGGATGGTCGGCCAACCGAGGAGAGGACACTGGCGTGAGCGGTGGACCACTGATCGTGCAGTCGGACAAGACCCTGCTGCTGGAGATCGACCACCCCGACGCGCAGGCCTGCCGGATGGCCATCGCGCCGTTCGCCGAGTTGGAGCGCTCGCCGGAGCACGTGCACACGTACCGGTTGACCCCGCTGGGTCTGTGGAACGCCCGCGCGGCGGGGCACGACGCCGAGGGTGTCGTCGATTCGCTGCTCAAGTACTCCCGCTACCCGGTGCCGCACGCCCTGCTGGTGGACGTGGCCGAGACGATGGACCGGTACGGCCGGCTCCAGCTCGCCAACGACCCGGCGTACGGGCTGGTGCTACGCGCACTGGACCGGCTGGTGCTGATCGAGGTGGCCAAGAGCAAGAAGCTCGCCGGGATGCTCGGCGACAAGATCGACGACGACACCATCCGGGTGCACCCGTCCGAGCGTGGCCGGCTCAAGCAGGCGCTGCTCAAGCTGGGTTGGCCGGCGGAGGACCTGGCCGGTTACGTCGACGGTGAGGCGCACCAGATCGACCTGGCCGAGGCCGGTAAGGACGGGCGCAAGCCGTGGACGCTGCGGTCGTACCAGCGGGAGGCCGTGGAGGCGTTCTGGGCCGGCGGGTCGGGTGTGGTGGTGCTGCCCTGCGGCGCCGGCAAGACCCTGGTCGGCGCGGCGGCGATGGCCGAGGCGAAGGCGACCACGCTGATCCTGGTGACCAACACGGTGGCCGGCCGGCAGTGGAAGCGGGAGCTGATCGCCCGTACGTCGTTGACCGAGGAGGAGATCGGCGAGTACTCGGGCGAGCGCAAGGAGATCCGCCCGGTCACCATCGCCACGTACCAGGTGCTCACCTCGCGGCGCGGCGGCGCGTTCACCCACCTGGACCTGTTCGGGGCCCGCGACTGGGGCCTGGTCGTCTACGACGAGGTGCACCTGCTGCCCGCGCCGATCTTCCGGTTCACCGCGGACCTCCAGGCCCGCCGCCGGCTGGGCCTGACGGCGACTCTGGTACGCGAGGACGGCCGCGAGGGCGACGTGTTCAGCCTGATCGGCCCGAAGCGGTACGACGCGCCGTGGAAGGACATCGAGTCGCAGGGCTGGATCGCCCCGGCCGAGTGCACCGAGGTCCGGGTGACCCTGACCGACGCCGAGCGCATGTCGTACGCGACGGCGGAGGCCGAGGAGCGGTACCGGATGGCGGCGACCGCCCGCACCAAACTGCCGGTGGTGAAGGCGCTCGTCGACAGGCATCCAAAGGATCAGGTGCTGGTCATCGGCGCGTACATCGACCAGTTGCACCAGCTCGGCGAATACCTCGACGCGCCGATCATCCAGGGCTCGACGACGAACAAGGAGCGGGAGCGGCTGTTCGACGCGTTCCGCTCCGGTGAGCTGCGCACCCTGGTGATCTCGAAGGTCGGCAACTTCTCCATCGACCTGCCCGAGGCGGCGGTGGCGATCCAGGTGTCGGGGACGTTCGGGTCACGCCAGGAGGAGGCGCAGCGCCTCGGCCGGGTGCTCCGGCCGAAGGCCGACGGGCGGCAGGCGCACTTCTACACGGTGGTGTCCCGGGACACGATCGACACCGAGTACGCGGCCCACCGGCAGCGCTTCCTGGCCGAGCAGGGGTACGCGTACACGATCGTCGACGCGGACGACGTCCTCGGCCCGAAGCTCCCGACCGTCGATTGATCCTGGGTTGTCCCGGGGCAGCGCGACCGGGACCGGACTGCGCGACGACGACCTCGGCCCCCGGCGACCCGGTCAGCTCTGACCGCTGACGGTCACGGGGAGAAGCGCTGCACCAGGACCGCGAGCCGCCGGTCGTGGTCGGCGCGGCGGAGCCGGCCGCTGCGCATCAGGGTGACGAGCCCGTGCAGGCCGGCCCAGAAGGTCTCGGTGACCGTCTCCAGATCGTCGCCGGCGGCGACCGGGCGCACCGTCTCGGACAGTTCGGCGAAGCCACGGGCCAGGTCGGTCGGCACGTCCTGGCTGGCGAACGGCAGGTCGACGGCGAGGGTGAACATCGCGTCGTAGATGGCGGGCCGTTCCTGGGCGAACGCGACGTACGCGGCCGCCACGTCGGCGACCGCCTGGCGGGGGTCGGCGGCGGAGGCCCGGGCCGAGACCAGTGCGGTCGCCAGCTCGGCGAAGCCCTCGACGGCGACTGCCGCCATGATGGCGTCCTTGCCCTTGAAGTGGCTGTAGAGGACGGGCTGGCTGTACTCGATCTCGGCGGCGAGCCGCCGGGTGGTCACCGCTTCCCAACCTTCGGTCAGGGCCAGGTCGCGTGCTGCGGCGACGATCGCGCGTTCGCGGTCCGCCCGCGCGCGCTCCCGGCGCGACTGAGTCGACATGACAGAAATCCTAGCACCGCTAGCGTTCCTGCCGATGCTCTGCTAGCGTCGCTTTTAAATCTAGCAACGCTAGGAATTGGAGCGGATCATGCTGGCACCCCTCGCCTACGGGCTCGCAGTCGTACTCAGTATCTTCGTCGCCTTCATCGGCGCGCGGTTCCTGCTGGTGCCGCAGGCCGCGGCCGCCGGGTACGGCGTGCCGGCCCGGCCGGGCGGCGACACCGCCTACCTGACGGTCAAAGGGCTCAAGGACCTCACCTTCGGGCTCCTCGGCCTCGCCCTGATCGCCTTCACCACTGCCGACGCGGTCGCGTGGTTCATGCTGGTCGTCGCGCTCGTCCCGCTGGGCGACACCCTCATCGTGCTGCGCAACGGCGGAACGAAGGCCGTCGCCTTCGGCATCCACTTCGCCACGGCCCTCGTGGTCCTCCTGAACGCCGCCCTGCTCTTCGCCCTGTAACCGGGCCCGCCCCGCCGGCCCCTCCCGAGGGAGGGAGGGAGGGGGTCAGGGGGTGGGGGGTGGGCAGCGGTCGGGGAGGGTCACCTCGCCGGGGCGGTGGTCGAAGGTGTCCATCGTGAACCACTCGTCGAGCTCCGGGTCGAAGAGGTTCTGCAGGCCGAACTGCAACACCTGCCACCATCTGCTCGGGTCGCGCTGGTCGACGTAGATGTCGCCGAGCGCCAGCGGGAACCGGAAGAACTCACCCGGCACGGCCGATCCGCCGACCACGCCCACCCGCCAGTGGTCGACGTGCCGGTCCTTCTCCCCCTGCAGGATCTCCGGCCCGACGAACCGGGACGTCTTCAGCCTGTCGTTGAAGATCTGTCGGTTGAAGAATCCCGGCACCTTGCTGCGCCGAGGTCCCGCACGACGTACCGGCCGGTGCCCTGGAAGTCGGCGGGGAGCAGCGGCGGGCGTGGCTCCCGCGGGTCGGGGACCGTGGGGCCGTCGGCCCGAGCCGCGCGGGGCACTGGCGCCGCCGCCGGACCGGGCGCGACGACGCCGAGGGCGAACAGTCCACCGGCGACCGCCGAGACCAGTGTCCGACGTGTACGCCTCGACGCCATGTGCCCTCCGCCGGTGACCGTGCCGAATGCCTCCGGCGAAGCGTAGGAGCAGGCGAAACGTGAGGATCGACGGAATGACCGGGCTCCACCGGACGGGTGAAACGGACGGGGCCGGCGGGTCGCCGCAGAAGCGACCCGCCGGCCCCGAACCTGGGTGAGCTATCCGGCGCCGCCGGCGCGGAACGCCACCCAGGCGTCGCTCATCCGGTCGGCCTGACCGGCGGTGAACATGTTCATGCAGGAGTCCTGCGTGTAGTCCATGAAGTTGTGGATCGGGTCGAGGCCGGGCGCGGTGCACGAGTCCGCACCCACCGGGCAGTCGAACTGCGGGGCCGCCTCGCGCGGGGTGTCCGCGACGAAGTCGCCGGAGGCGGAGCAGCCGTGCGCGAAGGTGTGCTCCAGCATCAGCCAGTGCCCGACCTCGTGCGTCAGCGTGTCGCCCAGGGCGTACTTGCCGGCCGTGCCGCCCGGCATCGACTCGTCGAGCATCACCACACCGTCGATGTAGTCGCGCCCGTTGTTGTAGCCCTTCGGGAAGTACGCCCAGCCGAGCAGCCCGCCGCCGATGTTCGCCGCGTACACGTTCAGGGTTTCCGAGTCCCCCGTGTACAGCGCCTTCTTCATGTCCCGCTCGTTCTTGCCCGGCTCGACCGTGTACCAGGCGCTGTTGACCGTCCACGTCGTGTCGACGAGCGAGAACCGGAACGGGGTGTTGGAGGCGTCCGCCGCCGTGCGGCCCGCGAACGAGTCGTTGAGCACGGTCATCTGCGCGGCGATCAGGTTGTTCCACCTGGCCGTCTCGGCGGCGCTGAGCGGATGGTCGGAGACCATGTGGAAGACCGTCGGGATGGTGACGCTGCCGTTGGGTAGGCGCGGCACATCCTTGATCACGCCGTAGGCCTTGGCTTCGTTCTTGGAGTACAGCTCCGGCTCCTGAGCCGTCGCGCTCGCGGTGACCCGGGCGGCGCTCTGCTCGTCGGCGCAGGCTGCGACACCCGGGGAGGCGGTCACGGGGGCGGCTGTGGCCAGCGCCCCGGACGAGCCGCCGGACGCCAGGAACGTGGCGGCGGTGGCGGTGAGGACCGCCAGTCGGAAGGTCGATCTGCTCTGCATCGGTGCACCTTTCGGTGAGGGAGCGGTGCGATGTCGAAGATGCCGTCGCTCCGGTATGAGAACACGCCGACGACATCCACAAAAGACCCTCTGAACAGGGCATATGCCGATGTAACGGAACCGGATCGGCCGGCGCTGATTGGGGTCGCTCCGCGCGGTTGTGGACCACTAGGCTGCTGATCCGGCACGCAGTGGCGATGCCAGGACGGGGGCGGCGATGAGCGCCGAAGATCGCATCGAACGGGCCCGGAAACTCTACGAACAGGCCGTGTACAGCGGCGATGGCCACCTACTGGCCGACGCCGAACGGGACCTGGACGCGGTGGAGGCCGACGCCGCGCTGGCTCGCGGGCGGATCCTGCACGCGCGGTATCTCAACGAACGCGCCCGGGGCGGCACGTCGCCCGTCGAGGACCCGGCGGAACTGCCGTTGTTCGAGCGTGCGAGCG
Source organism: Micromonospora sp. NPDC005298 (assembly GCF_040607375.1). NCBI lineage: Bacteria > Bacillati > Actinomycetota > Actinomycetes > Micromonosporales > Micromonosporaceae > Micromonospora > Micromonospora sp. NPDC005298. Next base: position 684,195 of record NZ_JBEXGP010000001.1, on the reverse strand, counting down.
AGCTGTACCAGGCCCTCGCAGACACACGCGGCCAGGCCGAGGCGCTGTTCTGGATCGGCTGCCTGCATCAGATCATCCGGCGCGACGACGAGACCGCAGTTCCGCACCTGGAGAGGTCCCGCCACCTGGCGGCGCAGGTCGGCGACAGGTCGACCGAGGCCGAGGCACTGCGACACCTGGGCATCGCGGCGCACATGGCAGGGCGGCTGGATGAGGCGCGCGAGCGGCTGGAGGAGTCGTCACGGCTGCGCCGAGAGATCGGAGCGCTGCCGGGCGTGGCCGCCAACATGGTCGGGCTGGCCTACGTCGCCGCCGCGCAGGCCCGCCAAGCGGACGCGCTCGCGACCCTCGACGAGGCGAACGCCATCGCGCAGGCGCACGGCGCCCATGCCATCGCGCGGCAGGTCGAAGAGGCGAGAACGCGGATCTAGGTCAGAGGATTCGGGTGACCTGCTCGGCGGCGACAACCGAGTCCCGTCGCGCCGGGTCGAGGTTGGCGCTGATGACCACGGACGCACCAGCCGACAGCGGCGCGAGCAACCACTTCAACGGCTGTTCGTGCTCGGCGGCGTCGACGAGCAGTCGGTCGCTGGTGTGCAGGTCCAGCATCGCGGCGACCTCCCGGGCGAGCGCACCCCACTGGCCGTAGGTCGTGCCGTCCGCGCTGGCCGGGTCCGACGGGCGGATGGCGGTGTGGTCGGGTGTGACGTCCGAGTGGCGGAGCACCTCGGCGGACCAGTCCAGCCAGCCCAGCGGCACGTCGGCCAGGCGGCCCGGCCCGGTGCCGACGAGGTAGCGGTGCGGGGCGTCGGGCACGTCCTCCAACCAGTCGTCCTGCCGTTCGGGGGTCACGAAGACCGCGTCGAACGGCCGGTCGCCGCCGGGCTCCAGCACCGGCAGGCCCGCCGTGGCGCGGGGCCGGAACGACACCGCCAGGCCGCACGCCCAGGCCCCCAACAACACCGCCGCGGTACGCCAGTGCGGCGGCAGTAGCACCGCTACGCGGCTGCCGGGGCCGAGCCCGCAGCCGTCCCGTAGCAGGCTGGCGCTGCGCGCCGCCCAGACGCCGACCTGGTGCGCGGTCAGGTCGACACGCTCGCCGGTCGCCTCGTCGCGGTAGCTGAGCAGCGGGCTCTCAGCATCGCCGGGTCGGGTCGCCAGGTCGGCTTGAACGGTTGTCTGCATCTCCACGCTCCCCGAGTGCGACGTCGATCCACCCTACTCAACGACTTTGGTCGCTCCCGTCATCGACCGGTGCCCGTAGCGGCTGACCGGCTGGCCCACGCACGGTACGAGGTGACAGGCGAAACGCCACCGCCGAGGAGCGCCCATGCCGACCGGACCCGACCCCGCCCCCGCCACCGCTGAGCACCCGGTCGCCACCAACCGCCCGGTCGCCACCGAGCGGCTCCCGCTGCGCTGGCGGCTCCTGCCGGTGATCGCGTTGCTGCTGCTCGCGCCCTGGGCGGCGGAGTGCTCGTGGGGTGGCTTCGCCATCGACGGCTTCCTCCCGGTGGTGATCGGCCTGGCTCCCATGTACGGCGGGGCGGCGATCCTGATCCGGGAGACCGCCCGGCACCTCGGCGCGGGTTGGCCGACGATCGTGCTGCTCGCCGCCGCGTTCGGCGTACTCCAGGCTGGCCTGGTCGACCAGTCGCTGTTCAACCCGCACTACCTGGACGACACGCAGTACGCCGACACCAGGGCGGCGGCCGAGGCGACGCTGGTGCCGGGGCTGGGCTTCAGTTTTCGGCAGGCCTTCGACTACGTGGGCAACCACATCGTGCTGACGATCTGCGCGCCGATCGTGTTCGTCGAGTCCTTCCTGGGCGCGAAACGGCGGCTGCGGCCGTGGCTCGGACGACCCGGCCTGGCGGTGGTCGGCGTGCTCTACCTGCTCGGCAGCCTGCTGGTCTTCACCTCTCCCGAGGGCCGGAAGAACTTCCTGGCCAGCCCGCTGCAACTGGCCTTCGCCACGGCGGTGGTCCTCGCCCTGGTCGCGGTGGCCCTGCTGCCCCGCTGGCGTCGCCCCCACCCGCGTCGCGTCCGCCGGGTGCCGCATCCGCTCTGGGTCGGTCTGCTGGTCGTCCTCGTCCACCTCGGCACCGATCTGACACCCGGCTGGGCGGGAGTGGTCATCGCGCTGGCCCTCGCCGCCACCGTCGGGACCGTGGTTGTCCACTGGTCATCGAGCCTGACCTGGGGGCAGCGGCACGTGCTCGCCGCGGGTTCGGCGAGCGTGGTCAGCGCCGCCGCGTTCGCGTACCTCGTGCCGCCGTACTCCCCGGCGAGCCCGGCGGCGGCCCTGGCCGGCGACGTCGCGGTCACCGTCGTCACCGCGGCCCTCGTCGTCGGCGCCTGGCGGCTGCGACGCCCTTCGCCCGCTGGTAGTGAGTTGACGCGCCCGAGCACTGACAACGACACCTGACCCGGCACCGCGCGCCGCCAGGATCCGACCCGTGCCGTCCCGGCGTTCATCGTGCGACGCGGGAGTCGGGCCACGCCGATCACGCAAGGTGACGCCGAGCGCTGCCCCCAACCCACCCCCGCCCCCTTTGCTCTGCATACCTATACGCGACGCTCACGCTGTGCGAGCACGGCTGCGGCCGCCCACCATCGAGACCGGCGCGAACCCGCAGCTCAACGCGGTGGCGCCTATAGGTATGCAGAGCAAAGGGGGTGGTCGGTCCGGGTGGGGGGATCGACGCTCTCACGATCAGTGACATCGACCCGATAATGCGCCACAGCCACTCACGGTCATCTCTCAGTCGGCAGGCCAGGGCAGCACCCCGTCGGGACCGCTCCGCCGTCCTCGCCTCAGAGAGGCAACTCCGGGCCGCCGTCGAGCAGTGGGGCGAGCAGGTCGCCGTACTCCTCGACCCGGGCCAGGACCTCGACGGCGGTGAACTGGCGGACGGCGGGCCTGCGACCGCGGGCGCCGGCCTCCACCTCGTCCCAGGTCAGCGGCGTCGACACCGACGGCACCGACTGGGCGCGCAGCGAGTACGGCGCCACTGTGGTCTTCGCCGCGTTGTTCTGGCTCCAGTCGATGAAGACCTTGCCGGGGCGCAGGTTCTTCGCCATCTTCGACACGATCAGCTTCGGATGCGCCTTCTCCAACTCCTGGGCGATGCGTTTGGCGTAGTCGGAGACGACATCGGACGACTGGGCGCCGGCGATCGGGCAGCAGAGCTGCATGCCCTTCTTGCCTGACGTCTTCGGGTACGAGTCGATGCCGTCGTCGGCGAGGCGGTCGCGCATCAGCACCGCCACCGGGCAGCACTCGGCGAGCCCGGCCGGCGGTCCCGGGTCCAGGTCGACGACCATCATGTCCGGGTGCTCGCCCACCTTCCACTGTGGCGTGTGCAGCTCCAGCGCGGCCAGGTTGGCCAGCCATACCAGGGTGGGCAGGTCGTCGGCGACCACGTAGTCGATCGTCTCCCGGCCCTTCGTCGAGCCGGGCGCTGGCAGATTCTCCACGCGCACCCAGTCCGGGGTGGCGGCCGGCGTGTTCTTCTCGAAGAACGACTTGTCGTCCACCCCGTTGGGGAAGCGGATCCGGGTCACCGGCCGGCCCCGCAGGTGCGGCAGCAGCACCGGCGAGACACGGGTGTAATAGTCGATCACCTCGCCCTTGGTGAACCCGGACGCGGGATAGAGCACCTTGTCCAGGTTGGAAAGCTCCAGGGCGCGGCCCTCGACGTCCACCCGTAGCCGCTCAGCCGGCATCGTCGACCTCCTCCGGCGGCTTGTCCGGGCGCAACCGCAGCACCCGGGGGAAACGCAGCCGGCCGTCCGGGGTGCGCTGGCCGTACTTCACCTCCACCACCACCCTCGGTTCTACCCAGATGGCACCCCGGGCATCCTCGCGCGGCACACCCGCCGCGAACGGCGACGCACCGGAGCGCAGCGGCTCCAGTTCGGCGAGGAGAGCGCGTTCGATCGCGGCGCCGATCCCGCCACCGACCCGCCCCCGGTAGATCAACCGGCCGTCCGGCCCGGGCACCCCGACCAGCAGGCCGCCGATCCGGCGCGCCCCCGGCCGCCAGCCGCCCACCACGAAGTCGCCGGTCACCTCCAACTTGACCTTCACCCAGTCCGGCGAACGCACCCCGGGGCGGTAGACGGTGCCGACCCGCTTCGCCATCACCCCCTCCAGCCCGTGCTCGCCGGCCGCCTCGTAGGTGGCCGGGCCGTCGGAGAAGACCGGGGAGACCGCCCACCGGGCCCCGCCGAGGGCGAGCGCGTCCAGGGCCTCACGACGGCGCTCGTACGGCCGGCCGGTCAGGTCCTCGCCGTTCCACCGCAGCAGGTCGAAGATCATGTACGTCACCGGCATGACCGCCGCCAACCGGGCCGCCCGGTTCCGGTCCCGGACGTGCATCCGCTCGGCGAGGGCCGTGAACGACGGCTGCCCACCCTCACCGAGCAGCACGACCTCCCCGTCGAACAGCGCGTCGTCGACCTGCTCGTGCAACGTGGCCAGCTCCGGGTACGCGGCGGTGATCTCCGCGCCGGAGCGGGCATACATGCGTTGAGCACCGTCGGCGATGTCGGCGAGGGCGCGGATGCCGTCCCATTTGAACTCGTACACCCAGCCGTCACCCGCCGGGAGCGACCCGGTCATCGCGAGCATCGGCTTGAGCGGCGCGCCGGGCACGACCCGACTGTAGTAGCAGGCCGAACACCTCGCGTCCGGTTCTTTCGGATGCGAGCATGGTCGATACCGGGGAAGGGAGCGCAGGATGCGTGCCATCTGGAAGGGAGCCGTGTCGTTCGGGCTCGTCTCGATCGGGGTGAAGTTGTACTCCGCGACCGAGGAGAAGGACATCCGGTTCCATCAGGTGCACCGCGAGGACGGCGGGCGGATCCGCTACAAGCGCACCTGCTCGGTCTGCGGCGAGGAGGTCACCTACGACGACATCGCCAAGGGCTACGACATCGGCGGCGGCGAGATGGTGATCCTCACCGACGAGGACTTCGCCGACCTGCCGCTGACCAGTTCCCGCGCGATCGACGTGCTGGAGTTCGTCCCCGCCGAGCAGGTCGACCCGATCCTCTACAACAAGGCGTACTTCCTGGAGCCGGAGGGCACGGCCACCAAGCCGTACGTGCTGCTGCGCGACGCGCTCATCGACTCGGAGCGGGTGGCAATCGTCAAGGTGGCGCTGCGCCAGCGGGAGCAGCTCGCCACGCTGCGGGTACGCGAGGGCGTCCTGCTGCTCAACACGATGCTCTGGCCGGACGAGATCCGTACCCCCGACTTCGGTTTCCTCGACGAGGACCTCAAGGTGCGTCCACCGGAACTGGCGATGGCCAGCTCGCTGATCGACTCGATGACCGGCGAGTTCGAGCCGGACGTCTTCACCGACGACTACCGGGCGGCGTTGCAGGAGGTCATCGACGCCAAGGTGGAGGGTCGGGAGGTCGTGCAGCCGGAGGAGGCCGAGGAGGCCCCGGCCGCGGCGGTCGACCTGATGGCCGCGCTGAAGGCGTCGGTCGACCGGGCCCGGGCGGCCCGTGGCGAGCAGCCCGCGCGGGGCGGCGGAGGCGGCGAGCCGACGCCCATCTCGTCGGCGCGTTCGGCGCAGAAGACGGCCGAGAAGAAGGCGACCAAGGCGCCCGCGAAGAAGGCCGCCGCGAAGAAGACGGCGGAGAAGAAGACCACCGAGCCGGCGAAGAAGACCGCGGCGAAGAAGACACCAGCGAAGAAGGCGGAACCGGCGAAGAAGACAGCCGCCCGCAAGACCGCACCCCGCAAGAGCGCCTGACCGTACGCCGCACCGGCGGTGTCCGCCGCACCGGGTACGCTCCGCCGGCCAGTGGCCACCGGAGGAGCCCCCATGCCGTACACCCCTGATCTGGGTCGGTTGTTGACGCCCGGCGCCCGTTTCACCGACCAGCACGGCTCCTACGTGGTCGAGGTCCACCCGGCGGGCGACATCGTGCTGCCGACCGGCCAGGTGGTCGGGTGCGATCCGCTGGTCTGCCCCGATGCCGAGCCGTTCACCGTCGCGGTGCCGCCGGGGCGGTATTCCGCCCGCGCCTGGGTGGCCGTGGTGCTGCGGGAGGACGCCGAGGTGGACCGGCGGGTGGCCGCGTTCGAGCTGGTCGTCGCCGAGGAGCCGGCCAGCCGGTGGGAGCCGGCCGTCGCGGGCGACCAGGACGTCGCCAAGCTCGGCGCCGACGACTACTTCGGGTACGGCGTGGACGCGGGCATCGGCACCCTCGCCGACCCGACCGCTCTGGCCGCCCTGGAGGGCTGGGACGAGGAACGCGTCGAGGAGGTCTTCATCCCGGCCGAGCTGCCGTCGTCGCCGGTCCCCGGCTTGATCGCCGCCGTGCTGGACGAGGCCACCGGCGCGAACGTCGTCACCGTCACCACCGGCTGGGGTGACGGTTGCTACGGCACCTGGATCGGCCGTACCGCCGACGGGCGGGTCACCTCGTTCGTGACCGACTTCATGGTCGTCCCGGGATAACCGCCTCCGAGGGCGCCCCTGGGCGATCCGTGCCGTCCGCGGCGGGCACGGCAGGCCGCCGGGCGGGTACCGTGTGCGTCGGCTTTCCCCCCGGCACCGGGTGCCGGCCACACCTTCGCAGCAGGGAGTCGACGACGTGAGCGAGCGGACGCAGCAGAACCGGTCGGAGGGCCAGAGCCCGGCGACGAAGGCGGGGCGGCGGTTGGCCGCCCAGCTGGCGGAGCAGAAGGCCGCCGAGGCGAAGCGCCGCCGCAACGCGTGGGCGGGCGGTCTCGCCGGCATCGCCGTGATGGCGCTGCTGATCGGTGGTTTCGTGTGGGTCGACAAGACGCGGGGCGACGACGACAAGTCCGCGAACCAGGCCGCCGCGACCCCCACCGCCTCCGCCCCGGCCGCGGACGACGCCCCCACCGCGCCCCCGGCTCCGCAGTTGCCGAAGGACGCCGACCCGGCGCTGGGCACCAAGCCGAAGGTGACGGCGGGCAAGGGCGAGCTGAAGAAGCTCACGGTCACCCCCGTGATCAAGGGGACCGGCCCGGCGGTGAAGCAGGGGCAGACCATCACGACCAACTACGTGGGCGTCTTCTACAAGGACGGCAAGGAGTTCGACTCGTCCTGGAAAGCCGGCCAGCCGGCCTCCTTCCCGATCGGCGTCGGTCAGGTCATCCCCGGCTGGGACCAGGGCCTGGTCGGCGTGACCGTGGGCAGCCGGGTGCAGCTCGACATTCCGGGCGAGCTGGCGTACGGCAACGACGAGGCCGCCGCCGGTGGGCGCCCGACCGGGCCGCTGCGTTTCGTGGTGGATGTGCTCGCCGCCCAGTGACCTGCCCGGATCGTCCCGCTTGTCGCCGGGACGCGATGGAGTTGTTCACATGGGGCTTCCGGCCCGTCACCCTCCGGCAGTAGGTTCGGCGTCACCCCGGGCGGCCCGCCGTCCGGGGCGACCATGCGGACCGGACGCGGAGGTGCACGTGACGGATGAGCCTGGGCGGACCGCCCGGTTGATGTGGACGCACTTCGAACCGGTGCACGCGGTCACCTACTTCCACCCGCGGGCGCGGGCCGCGTACGAGGCGGTCGGGCTGCGCGGATACTGGCGGGGTTACTTCGCCGGTCGGTCCGCTCCGCTGGGCGCCACCGAGGCGGCCCCGGTGATCTCCGCGTTCTTCACCTTCGCGCCGCCGATGGTGGCCCGGGCCCTGCCGGCGGTGTGGCGGTTGGCCACCCCGCAGGAGGCGCTGCGGGCCCGGCTGACCGGTGCGGTGCAGGCCCTCGCCGAGCTGACGTACGAGCTGCCGGAGACGCATCTGGCGGAGACCGCCGACCTGTTGGAGCGGGCCGCCGGGTCGGCGCAGACGGCCGGTCGGGTGCTCGGCGCGGTCAACGCGGCACTGCCGATCGGGGAGTACCCGCTGGCGCGGATGTGGCAGGCCGCGACCACGCTGCGCGAGCACCGGGGGGACGGGCACGTGGCGGCGCTGGTGGCCGCGGGCCTGGACCCGGTGGAGACGCTGGCGTACCGGGTCGCCGTGGACATGTCGCCGGTGAACCTGCTCGGCCGTGGCTGGTCCGAGGAGCAGTGGCAGGCCGCCCGTGAGCGGCTGGCGCGGCGGGGCTGGCTGACTCCCGACGGCACCGCCACCGACCACGGCCGTGCCGGCTTCCAGGCGGTCGAGGACGCCACTGACCGGGCTGCCGCCCACCCGTGGGAGGCCCTCGGCCCCGACGACACGGACCGGCTGCGGGAGCTGTTGGAACCGATCGCCCGGTCCTGCCACACGCTGATCCCAGAGGGCAGTCCGATCGGGCTGCCCGCGCTGCCCGGCTGACCCGACACCCGCCCGTCGGGCAGGATGGGTCCGTGGCGGATGCGGTGGTCTTCGACCTGGACGGCGTGATCGTGGATTCCGAGCCGGTGTGGGAGGAGGTCCGGCGGGCGTACGTGGCGGCGCACGGCGGCACCTGGCAACCGGACACGCAGCGCCGGTTGATGGGCATGAGCACCGGCGAGTGGGCGCACTACCTCAGCGGCGAGCTGGGGGTGGACCGCACCGCCGGGCAGGTCGCCGACGAGGTGGTCGAGGAGATGACCCGGCGCTACCGGGATCACGTACCCCTGATCGACGGTGCCGACGAGGTGGTGCGTCGGTTGGCCGCGCGGTGGCCGCTGGGGCTGGCGAGTTCGTCGCCGACCCGGCTGATCGCGGCGGCACTGGCCGCCACCGGCCTCACCGACGCGTTCGTGACGACCCTGTCCACCGAGGAGACCGAACGCGGTAAGCCGGCGCCGGACGTGTACCTGAGCGTGGCGCGGCACCTCGGCGTGGACCCGGCTCGTTGCGTGGCCGTGGAGGACTCGTCGAACGGGGTCCGGTCCGCCGCGGCGGCGGGAATGCGGGTGGTGGCGGTGCCGCACGGGTCGTACCCTCTCGACCCGGACGCGGCGGGGCTGGCCGTGGTGTCGCTCGCCGCGATCGGCGAGTTGACCCCGGAGCTGGTGGACGACCTGGGTTGATCGAGGCTGAGCCGGGTACCGCAGCCGCGGTGCTCGGCGCGGATGCCGTGCAGGGTGAGGAGACCACGGATGAAAGCCATCGTGTACGAGCGCACCGGCGATCCTTCGGTGCTGGAGCTGGTCGACCGGCCGGTGCCGGAGCCGGGTGCGGGCGAGGTCCTGGTCCGGGTGGCCGTCTCGGGGGTGAATCCGACGGACTGGAAGTCCCGCCGCTCCGCCGCGCCGCAGGGGTGGCAGATCCCCGGGCAGGACGGCGCGGGTGTGGTGGAGGCGGTCGGCGAGGGGGTCGGCGGTGAGCTGATCGGTGAGCGGGTCTGGATCTGGGAGGCGGCCTGGCAGCGGCCGTGGGGCACCGCCGCGGAGTACACGCTGGTGCCGGTCCGGCAGGTCGTACGCCTGGGTGACGCCTCGTTCGAGGTGGGGGCCGCCCTGGGCATCCCGTTCCTCACCGCGCACCGCTGTCTGACCGCTGGTGAGTTCATGCCTGACGCGCTGCGCGCCGGCGCGCTTGCCGATCACACGGTGCTGGTGCAGGGCGGGGCGGGTGCGGTCGGCAACGCGGCGATCCAGTTGGCCCGCTGGGCCGACGCGACGGTGATCGCCACGGTAAGCAGCGCGGAGAAGGCGCAGCTCGCGGCGGCGGCCGGCGCCTCCCACGTGATCAATTACCGGGAGCAGGACGTGGTCGAGGAGGTCCGTCGGATCGCCCCCGACGGGGTGCACACGATCGTGGAGGTCTCGCCGGCCCGGAACGCCGCCATCGACGTACAGGTGTTGCGGCACGGCGGCGCGGTCTGCATGTACGCCGACGACGGCGGGGGCGAGGTGACCATCCCGATCCGGCCGATGATGGTGCCGAACGCCCGGTGGCAGTTCGTGCTGGTGTACACGGAGCCGAAGGCGGCCAAGGCGCAGGGGGTGGTCGACGTGGCGGCGGCGGCCAACCAGGGCGGTATCCGGGTCGGCGCGGAGGCGGGCCTGCCGCTGCACCGCTATGCGCTGGCGGAGGCGGCCGCCGCACACCAGGCGGTGGAGGACGCGGCGGTGGGCAAGGTGCTGATCAGCACCAGCGACGCCTGATCGGGTCGCTCGGCATCCGATTTCCCCGTCATCGGGACAAAGGCGAACAAGTTTCGCAACAATGACAGTGCGGGTCGCCCCGCGTGGAAAGGGCGGCCCCGGCGCGGTGCGAACGCCGGGGCCGCCCCCTGGGGAGGAATGTCAGGAGTAATCCCTCACCCACCAGGCGACGGTGCCTGGAAAAACGTTACGGGGCTGTCAGCTCCCGGACACTCAGCTCGCCCCCGGCGTACTGCGAACGGACGACCTTCTTGTCGAACTTGCCGACGCTCGTCTTCGGCACCGCGTCGATGAACGCCCACCGCTCGGGCAACTGCCAACGGGCCACCGACCCGGCCAGGAAGTCACGCAGCTCCTCGGCGGTCACCGAGGCGCCCTCGCGGACCACCACCGTCGCCAGCGGCCGCTCGTCCCACCGCTCGTCGGGCACGCCCACCACGCACGCCTCCAGCACCGCCGGGTGCGCCATCAGCGCGTTCTCCAACTCCACCGACGAGATCCACTCACCACCGGACTTGATCACGTCCTTGGCGCGGTCGGTCAACGTGATGTACCCGTCCGGCGAGAGCGTGCCCACATCCCCCGTACGCAGCCAGCCGTCCCGGAACTTCTCGGGGTCCGGGACGTCGTCGCCGACGTACCGCGCGGTCACCCACGGCCCCCGGACCTCCAGCTCCCCCACGGCGGTGCCGTCGGCGGGCATCGGCTCGCCCAGCGGGCCGACGATGCGCGCCTGCACGCCTGCCGGCACCCGTCCCTGTGTGTAGCGGTACTGCCACACCTGCTCACCGCTCGCCCCGGCGGGCGGGCGGGAGACCGACCCCAGCGGGGACATCTCGGTCATCCCCCAGGCGTGGATGACGTCGACCCCGTGCCGCTCGTCGAACGCGTGCATCAACGCCGGCGGACACGCCGACCCGCCCACGATCACCTCGGTGAGCGAGGAGGTGTCCACGTCGTGGTCGTCCAGGTACGCCAGCAGGTCGGTCCAGATCGTCGGCACCGCGCCGGCCAGGGTGGGCCGCTCGGCGGCGATCATCTCGGCGATCGGCGCGGCCTGGAGGAACCGGTCCGGCATGATCATCGACGCGCCGGAGAGGAACGCCGCGTACGGCAGGCCCCACGACATGGCGTGGAACATCGGCACGATGGCCAACTCCCGGTGGGTCGGCCCGAGACCGAAGCCCTCCGGCATGCAGACCTGCAACGAGTGCAGGTAGATCGACCGGTGCGAGTACGCCACACCCTTCGGGTTGCCGGTGGTGCCGGAGGTGTAGCAGAGCGCCGCCGCGTCGCGCTCGTCCACCTCGGGCCAGTCGTACACGTCGGGACGGTCGGCGAGGAGCGCGTCCCAGTGGTGCACGGTGATCCGGTCGCCGGACGCCGCGACCAGCGGAGCCGGATCGCCGCCGCCGACCACCACCACGTGCCGCACCGTGGTCAGCTCGCCGATCACCCGGGCCAGCAGCGGAATGAGGGTGCTGTCCACCAGCACCACCCGGTCCTCGGCGTGGTTGGCGATGTAGACGACCTGGTCGGGAAAGAGCCGGATGTTGAGGGTGTGCAGCACCGCGCCCATGCTCGGCACCGCGAAGTAGGCGACCAGGTGCTCGTTGTTGTTCCACATGAAGGTGGCGACCCGCTCGTCGCCGGTCACCCCGCACTCGTCGCGCAGCGCGTGTGCCAGCCGGGCGGCCGTCCTGCCCACCTCGGCGTACGTCATCCGGCGGGGTTCGGCGCCGGTCCAGGTGACCACCTCCGCCGCGCCGTGCACGGTGGCGCCGTGGTCGAGGATCCGGGAGACCTGAAGGGGGGCGTCCATCATCGTGCTACGCATGGGTAACAAGCTAGTGTCGCCGGTCACACCTTGGGAACCCCCGTAAATTGTCGCAGGTGAGCATCTCCTGGGCCGATTCGTACGTGGGACAGTTACGCGCGCTCGCCGGGGACCGGACGCTGATGTTCGTCGGCGCCCGTGCCGTGGTCAGCGACAACGCCGGACGCATCCTGCTGATCCAGCGTTCCGACAACGGCCAGTGGGCCATGCCCGCCGGGGCGATGGAACTCGGCGAGTCGATCGCCGACTGCGCGGTGCGGGAGGTCCGCGAGGAGACCGGGCTGCGGGCGCTGCGGGTGTGCGCGTTCGCCCTCTACACCGGCCCGGACCGGACCAGCACCAACATGTACGGGCACACCTACCAGGTCTTCACCACGGCGTTCAAGGTCGAGGAGTGGGACGGGCAGCTCAGCCGGACCACCGACGAGACCACCGACGCCGGCTTCTTCCCCCGGGACCGGTTCCCCGCACCGCTCTCCTCCTCGGTCCTGGAAACACTTGCCGACCTGGACGTCTTCGAGCAGACCAACCGCCTGATCCTCAAGTAGGAAGGCCCCGGAGCCGGTTGACTCCGGGGCCTCACCTTGTCGGATCAGGTCGCCGGCACCACACCGACGTCGATCGTCACCACACCGCCGTCCACCACCTCGATCACCGCGCTGTCGCCGTAGGGGGCGTTGTACGGCGACTCCGGCACCAGGGTGACGTCCGAGTCGGTGGCGTCGTCCCCGACGTCCGGGGTGGTGGGCAGCCAGCCGTAGGTCAGCCCGGCCCGGACCACGTACCGTCCCGGCGGCAGCGCCCGGTCGTAGCCGCCGTAGATCGAGAATCCGGACGTGGGTGCCTCGATCGGGGACTCGCCCTCGGGGATGAACGTCAACCTGTTCACCGGCGGCTCGTAGCCGATCAGCGGCTCACCGGCGTCCCGCTGGCCGTCGCGGTCCTCGTCGTACCAGCCGGTGCCGCGAACGCTGCCCTGCGGCAGGTAACTGGTCGTCGCGGAACGGCTGTTGTTGGCCTGGTCGGTGTCCGGGTTCGTGGAGATCACCCCGGCGGTGAAGGTCAGCTGACCGGCAGGCGTACCGGCGCCGACCGTGACGTCGAGCGGAAGGTAGTGGTACTCCCCCCGGTACACGGCGTCCCGCTGGCACTCCCAGTACCAGACGCCGGTCCCGGCCTCCTGCCCCGGAGCACAGGCCCAGTCCGGATTGCCGGCGCCGCCGCCGGCCGTCGGCCGCACCGTGGGGGCGAGCGTCAGGCGGACCCGGACGTTCTCGGCCGGCTGGTCGGACAGGTTCTCCACCACCACACCGACCGGCACGGTGTCACCCGCGACCACCTGGTCGTCGAGGAGCACCACGTTGGTGACCGCGATGTCGGTGGCGTCCACCGGGCCGGGTCCGACGTAGCGGTACAGCACGTCCGTCTCGTTGTTCGAGTCGGTCAGCCACTCCGTGCTGGACGTGGTGACCCGACCGCGCACGCCGAAACGTTCGCCGTCGGTGCCGGCCGCGGCCCGCATCGGGACGGTGAGGGCGGTGGTGGTGTCCGGGGCCAGCGGACCTGCGGTGCAGACCAGCGGCGTCGACGCCAGGTCGCAGGCCCAGCCAGCGCCGGACGGCGCACCGTCGAGCGTGACACCGGCCGGCCGGTCGATGACCAGCCGGAGGTCCCGCGCGGTCGCCGTCCCGACGTTCTTGACTGTGAACATCGGCTCGATCGGGCCGCCCTCGAGCGGTACGTCCGTCTCGCCCCACACACCGGTGTCCGGGCCGGGCAGCAGATCCAGGTCCGCGTTGTGCGCGTAGGTCACCCGGACCTGGTCGGTGTTGTTGGTCCTGGTCACCTCGCGGGCGGTGGTCGAGACCGTCGCCCCGATCGTGGCGACCGTCCCGGCCGGGCCGAGCGGCAGGCCGAGGTAGATCTGCAGCGGCTCGGCCGAGCCGCCGGCCGGCACCGGACCGTAGATGTGGACGCACTCGAACGTGGTGTGGTCGCACCGCCAGGCCGGGCCGCCGACGATCGAGCTGCCGGCGGGCAGCCTGAAGGAGACCTTGACGTCGTTCACGCCCGCCGCGCCGATGTTGTCGACGGTGGCCCGTACGACCACCTCCGCGTGATCCGGTCGGATCAGGGCCGAGGAGCTGACGGTGGTCAGGTCGAGCCGCAGGTCGGCCCGGCCGGCTGCGGAGGCTGCGACCGGAGTCGCCGCGACCGCTGCGGCTGCGGTGAGCAGCGCGAGGCCGGCGCCGAGCAGGCGGCGCCCGAGATGTTGAGACATGCACGTCCCCCGATTGGTAGGAGACCGCGCGCGGCCGGCGAGCCGGTCGCGGGCGGCACCGGCCGGTACGCCCCGTGCGGGCCGGCCGGGGAACCGCGCTCAGCGGTTCCCCCTGTAGGACGTCGACAACCATGATTCCGTTACATGATCGGGCCATCGTGGACGATGCCCGGAGCGGACCGCGACCTGGTGGTACGTTCGCCGTAGACCGCCACCGCTGGCGGCGAGGTCAGATCATCGTCTGGGACTTGGCCTCCATGTCGGCGGCCGCCTCCTCCTTGGACTCGCGGGTCAGCGGCTTGCCACCCGGTGCCGGAGCCTCGCCGCCGAGCGGGTCGGCACCGCCCTTGGCGCCCTGCGGACCGGCGCCGCGCAGTTCCTTGTTGGGCAGCGCCAGGGTGACCACCACGGCCACGATCGCGATCAGGCCGGCGGTCAGGAAGACCATGTCGAGCGCGTCGACGAAGGCGTTCTGGATCGCCGCCCGCACCGGCCCGGGCAGGGCCATGATGGTCGCCGGGTCGTTGATCGAGATGTTCGTGCCGCCGCTCGCCGCCACCTGCGCCTGCTGCTGCGGCGGGAGCTGGGCGATCGCGCCGGGCAGCCGGTCGGACAACCCCCCGGCGAGCCTCGTGGAGAGCACCGCGCCGAGGATCGCCACCCCGAACGAACCGCCAAGTGACCGGAAGAACGTCGCCGACGAGGTGCCGGCGCCCAGGTCGCGTACGGCGACCGCGTTCTGCACCGCGAGAACCAGGGACTGCATGCAGAGCCCCAGGCCGACGCCGATCACCACCATGAAGGCGAACGCGAGCCAGAGCGAGGTGCCCACCTTCAACTGGGTGAACAGGAACATGCCGACCAGCAGGGTCACCGACCCGGCGACCGGGAACCACTTGTACCGGCCGATCCGGCTCATCGCCCGCCCGGTGAGGATGGAGGTGACGATGATGCCGGTCATCATCGGCAGCATCAGCAGACCGCTGCGGGTCGGCGAGGCGCCCTTGACGATCTGGAGGTACAGCGGGATGAAGATGATCGACCCGAACATCACCAGACCGAGCACGAACCCGGCCGCGTTGGCGAGCGCGAACGTGGCGCTGCGGAACAGGCGCAGCGGCAGGATGGGTTCGGCGACCCGGGCCTCCTGAAGCAGGAAGAGCGCGGCGAGCACGGCACCCGCGACGAACAACCCGATGATCACCCCGGAGCCCCACGCGTACTCGCTGCCGCCCCAGCTCAACGCCAACAGCAGGCAGCTCACCCCGGCGACGAGCAGACCGGCGCCGAGCCAGTCGATCGCGTGGTCGCGGCGCTGGAACGGGATCAACCGCATCACGTGGTAGCAGACCACGATCGCCAGGATCGCCAGCGGCACGTTGATGTAGAAGATCCACCGCCAGTCGGTCTCGGCGAAGTAACCGCCGACCAGCGGCCCGGCCACCGACGAGATCCCGAAGACCGCGCCGAACAATCCCTGGTAGCGGCCACGCTCCCGGGGTGACACGACGTCCGAGATGATGGTGAACGCCAACGTCAGCAGACCACCGGCGCCCAGACCCTGGATGCCCCGGGTGACGATCAACTGGGTCATGTTCTGGGACAGCCCCGCCAGCAGCGACCCGACCAGGAACGTGCCGATCGAGAACAGGAACACCGGGCGGCGCCCGTACAGGTCGGCCATCTTGCCGTAGAGCGGCGTCGACGCCGTCGAGGCGAGCAGGTACGCGGTCACCACCCACGAGTAGTGGTTGATGCCGCCCAGCTCACCGACGATTGTCGGCAGGGCCGTACCGACGATTGTCTGGTCGAGTGCGGCCAGCAGCATCCCGGTCATCAGACCGATCATGAGCAGCCGGATCTGCTGACGGTTCAGCACCGGCGCGGCGGAGGCTTCGGTGGTCATCAAGCCCTCTTTCCCGACCAACAGGGAACATGCCCCCGCGCCACAAAAACCTCGCAACCCCGTACAGCACAATGATCAAGAGGTTTGCGTCATCCGACTCGCGCGTCGTGACGCAAACCTCTTGATCAACGGTGGCCGGGCCGGGGCCCGGGACGGGCCGGGGAGGGTCAGGCGAAGGTTTTGGTGATCTGGGCGCAGAAGGCGGGGAGGTCGTCGGGGTTGCGGCTGCTGGTCAGGTTGCCGTCCGTCACACACTCCTCGTCGACCCATGTGGCGCCGGCGTTCGTCAGGTCGGTCCGCAGGGTCGGCCACGAGGTGATCCGCCTGCCCCGCACCACGTCGGCCTCGATCAGCGTCCACGGGCCGTGGCAGATCACCCCGACCGGCTTGCCCGCGTCGAAGAACGCCTTGACGAACCGCACCGCGTCCGGGTCGCCGCGCAGGAAGTCCGGGTTCGCCACCCCGCCGGGCAGCACCAGCGCGTCGTAGCCGCCCGCGTCCGCCTTGTCCGCGGTGACGTCCACGTCGTACGTCCTGGACTTGTCCAGGTGGTTGAACGCCTGGATGGAACCGGGCTTGAGCGAGACCAGCTCGGCCGTCGCGCCGGCCTTCTCGACCGCCTCGCGCGGCTGGACGTACTCGACCTCCTCCACGCCGTCGGCGGCCAGGAAGGCGATCCGCTTGCCCTGAAGTGTCGCTGCCATCTCGGTACATCTCCTTTCCGAGGGGTACCACAGTTCCCTTCCCGGCCCGCAACGCCCGAAACAGCCCCAGCCGGTAAGGAAGGGCACGACCCGTCGCCGCGCAGGTTTGTCCGGCAGGCCGCTGGGGACCCGGGGCGGCATGGCAGGAGCAGCAGCGGAGCAGCGCCGGCTCGCCACCGTCGTGGAGAGCTGGCTCGGACGCCCGGTCCTCGTCGTCGGCGACGCCATGTTGGACGAGTGGCGGTTCGCCGAGTCCGACCGGCTGTGCCGGGAGGCACCCGCCCCGGTCCTCACCCTGCGTCGGCGGATCTCCGCCGCCGGCGGGGCCGCGAACACCGCGGTCAACGTGGCCACCCTGGGCGGCCGGGCCGTGCTGGTCGCACCCGTGGGCGCGGACGTCGCCGGCGACGAACTGCACGACTGCCTGGACCGCGCCGGCGTCTGGGACCGTACGGTCAACCAGCCGGGCCGGCCCACCCCGGTGAAGCGGCGGATGCTGGCCGGCAACCAGATCCTGCTCCGGGAGGACTCCGGCGACCCGGACGACGCCCTCGACCCGGAGGGCGTGAGCCGGCTGCTCACCGCCCTGGACTGCGCCACCGAGGAGCTGCGGGCCGCCGCTGGCGGGGAGGCCCCGACCCTGGTGGTCTGCGACTACGGTCTCGGTGCGCTGCCCGCGCCGGTGCGCGCCTGGCTGGTCGAGCAGCGGGAGCGGTACGCCACCGTCGCGCTGGACGCCCACGACCTGGCCGACTGGCGGGGCCTCGCGCCCACCGTGGTCACCCCCAGCTTCGCCGAGGCGACCCGACTGCTGGCCCGCGCCGGCGGTGCGACGCGACCGGCGACCGGCCTGCACCTGGAACACCCCGACCACGACCCGGCCGACGGCCCGTCCGAGTTGAGCGTCGGCGCCGCACCGGGCGGAGCCCGCGCCGACGACGGCGACGACCGCCCCGGGCCGGTCGGTGAGCCCACACCGGGCGAGGGCCGGGTCGCCCTGACCGGTGACGGGCTCAGCGTCACCGGCACCGGCGTCACCGTGAACACCGAGGCCGGGGCGGGAGTCGACCGGGCCGTACTGGCCGAGTCACGCCTCGCCGAACTACGCGCGCACACCGGGGCGGACGTGGTCGCGGTGACCCTGGACACCGAGGGCGCGGTGGTCGGCGGCGCCGACGGGGAGCGGCGGCGCAGCCACAGCACGCCCGTTCCGGCGAGCCACGCCGTGGGCGCCGGCGACGCGTACCTGGCGGCGATGACGCTGGCGCTGGCCGCCGACGCGCCGCTGCCCACCGCCGCGCAGCTCGCTCAGCTGGCCGCCACCATCACGGTCTCCGACACCGGCACCTGCGTGTGCCGGCGCGAGGACCTGCTGACCGCGCTCGACCTGCCGCCGGACGCCGCCGGGCATCCCTCGCTGGTCGGCACCGACGAGTTGGAGGCGCTCGTCGCCGAGCACCGCGAGGCGGGACGGTCGGTGGTGTTCACCAACGGCTGCTTCGACGTGCTGCACCGGGGACACGTCCGCTACCTGGAACAGGCCCGCGCCCTGGGCGACCTGCTCATCGTCGCGGTCAACTCCGACGGCAGCGTCCGCCGCCTGAAGGGCCCGGACCGGCCGGTCAACCCGGTCGAGGACCGTGGCGCCCTGCTCGCCGCGCTGTCCTGCGTGGACCACGTGGTGGTCTTCGAGGAAGACTCACCCGCCGAGCTGATCGAGGCCGTCCGCCCCGACGTGTACGTCAAGGGCGGCGACTACCCACCGGAGCTGGTGCCCGAGGCGCCGCTGGTGCGCCGGCTGGGCGGTCAGGTGCGCACCCTGGGGTACGTGCCGGACCGGTCCACATCCGCGATCATCGAGCGGATCCGGGCGCACAGCCAGGACCGGGAACCCGAGCCGGCCCGGGAAACCGACCCGCCGGTGGACACCCGCACCCGCGCGTCGTGAACCGCCCCCTGGACCTCGACACGCCTGCGGACTTCCGTACCGGGCGGCTGGTCGATGTGCTGATCCCCACCCGCAACCGGCCGGCCGAACTGGCGGTGACCCTGGCCGGGCTCGCCGCCCAGGACGAGGTGCCCGGGTTCGGGGTGGTGGTCAGCGACCAGTCCGACGGCGACCCCGCGTACGCCCACCCGGCGGCGGCCACCATGGTCCGGGCGCTCCGGCATCGGGGCCACCCGGTGCTGCTGACCCGCCGGCTGCCCCGGCGCGGGCTGGCCGAACACCGCGCGTACCTGCTCGCCGCCTCGGCGGCCCGGTACGTCCTCACCCTCGACGACGACGTCTGGCTGGAACCGGGGGCTCTGCACCGACTGGTCGTCGCGATCGAGGAGCTGGGCTGCGGGTTCGTCGGCAACGGCGTGCACGGCCTGTCGTACGTCGACGACGTCCGACCGGAGACGCACGGGCACTACGAGGAGTGGACCGGGCCACCCACCCCGGAGCGGATCCGGCCCGGCACCCCGCAGTGGGACCGCGCGCGGATTCACTCGGCGGCCAACCTGCTGCACGTCACGGCACAGGTGGCACTGCCACCCGGGGCGTGGCGCGCGTACAAGGTCTCCTGGATCGGCGGGTGCGTGCTCTACGACCGGGCGAAGCTCGTCGACTCCGGCGGGTTCGACTTCTGGCGCCGGGTGCACGAGAAGCACCAGGGCGAGGACGTCGCCGCCCAGCTCGCCGTGCTGGCCCGGCACGGTGGGGCGGGCATCCTGCCCAGCGGCGCCTACCACCTGGAGTCCCCCACCACGGTCACAGAACGGGACGTGGAGGCGTGGGAGGTCGTCCTCGCCGACGAGGACACCCCGCAGCCGGCCTGAGCGCCGTCACCCGCCGAGCAGGTCCCGAGCGGCCTCCAGCACCTCGATCACCGGCACGTCGGTGACGAACGAGTCGCGGTGCGGGCAGTCACCGTCGCCGGGCCGGTGCGGGTAGATGCCCGGCGTGCAGTCCACCCCGCAGACCGGGCAGTGCACCATCCAGGAGCTGATCGGCCGGTGCCGGCCACGCAGCGGATTCGCCGTGGTGATCAGGTTGCCGACCCAGAAGATGCCCACCGTCGGCGTACCCACCGCGGCGGCCAGGTGCACCGGGCCGGTGTCGTTGGAGACGACGAGGGCGCAGTCGGCGTAGCAACCGACCAGCCCGCCGAGGCTCAACGTGCCCACCTGCGGTCGGACCGGCACCCCGGCCGCCGCCACGACCCGGTCCACCACCTCCTGCTCGGCGGGCGTACCGGTCACCAGCACCTCGTACCCGTCGTCGTGCAGCGCACGGGCCACCTCGGCGAAACGCTCGGCGGGCCAGCGGCGGCGGGTGTCGGTGGCTCCCGGGTGCAGCGCCACCCGGGGCCGGTCGGCCGGCCCGAGCACCCGGGCCGCCTCGGCCCGGTCGTCGCCGGTGACGGCCAGCGTCGGCACGATGGTGGTCGCCGGGGCGCCCACCAACCCGACCACCTCCAGGTAGCGGATCACCTCGTGCTGGTAGTAGATGTACGGCAGGCACCGGTCCAGCGGCGGTGCGTCGTCGGCGCGCAGGCCGACGGTCAGCCGGGCGCCAAGCCGACTGACCAACGGATTCGAGTTCGCGCCACCGCCGTGGATCTGCACCGCCACGTCGAAGTCCGCACCGACGGCGGCGGCCACGAAGTCGTCGATCGACGACTCCGGCTCACCCGGCTCCGGCGTACGGATGCCGGGCGCGGGCGGCACCACCAGCACCCGGTCCACCGGACCGGGCCGGTTCCGCCACAGCTTCACGTGCCACGGCGCACCCAGCAACACGATCTCCGCCGAGGGGTACGCGGCACGCAGCGCGTCGAGCGCCGGCAACGCGAACACGAAGTCACCGAGCGCGTTCGCGCGCAGCACGGCGATCCGCCGCACGTCGGGGACGCGCCCAGCCGTCGGACCGAGCAGGGACGGGGTGGCCACGCGGCCGCTACGGCCTGTCGATCTCGCCGGCGGTGTCCGGGTGGTGCAGCTCCCGGTCCGCAGCAGGATCGGCGGGCAACGGCGTACCCCCGGAGAGGTTGCCGGAACGCGGCCCGGTGCGGCCGACGGTGATGGTGCGCGGCGTGGGCCGCGTCGCACGGGGCACCCGGACGCGCAGCAGCCCGTGGTCCATGACGGCGTCGATGCCGTCGGGGTCGACCCGGGACGGCAGGTCGATCCGGTACTCGAAGCCCCGCGTCTCGAAGCCGCCAGGGATGCCCTGGTCGGCGTTGACCTCCGCCTCGGAGCGGGCCCGCACGCACAGCTCCCGGTCGTCCAGCTCGACCGCCACCTCCTCCGGCGCCACGCCGGGCAGCCGGACGATTACCTCCCAACCGTCGGAGGTCTCGGTCAGCTCGACGTCTGACGACGCGGACCGGCCACCCACCAGGCGACTCAGCTCGGCGCGCAACGACTGCAACTCTCCCATCGGGTCCCAGCCCTGCTGGCGGCCTCGCCACCCCCGACTGAAACCGCCGCTCTGCTGCTCGCTCATCTCACCTCTCCGATCCGCTGAGGGGCCGTGGTCGGCCGCAGGGAGCTGGGCGCGTCCAGGCCGGCGTCCCTGTCGACGCCCACGCCGAGCCGGTCGACCAGCTCGCCGCCGAGCCAGGCACTGATACCCAGGATCGCCACGGCGACGATCTCGATCGCGACAAGGGCGCCACCTGCGGCCCGGGAGTCCGCGTTGAGCCGGACCGCCCAGACAGCCGCGAAGAGCAGGATCACCGCGACGTTCGCCCCCGCGTGCAGCAGACCCACCCGCTTGGCGCGGGTGCCGGTCGGGATCGCCAGCAGATCGAAGGAGCCGGCCGCCGCCGCGAGCAGGCCGCCGATCAGACCGACAGTGATGTTCCAGTACGCGACCTCGCCGAGGAAGTCGGGACCGCCGACCGTGTCCACCACGTCGAACAACACGGCGGTGACCAGCAGCGCGACCGGAAACATGACAAGCATCGGATGGACTGGGTGACCCAGCACCTTGAGTCGGCTCTCCATCTCCGGGCCTCCACGTGTCGGCTGCACTGCGCGACGGTCTCCTACGGCGGCCGTACCCCCGAAGACCCGGCGCAAACCTCGCGCTGGTCACGGCGGCATAGGCTGGCGAATGGTGGTACCCGCCACCGACTCAACGGTCGAGGAGGATCGACGTGACGGTGGAGATCACCTCACACGAGGAACTGCGCGACCTGCTCGGCGTGCCGCACCCGAGAGCCGCCAACAAGGACCGCCCCCGACTGCACGAGCGCGACCGCGACTGGCTGGCCGCCTCGCCGTTCTGCCTCGTGGCCACGGCCGGGGCGGACGGCACCTGCGACGTGTCGCCCAAGGGTGACCCGGCCGGGTTCGCCCTGGTGCTCGACGACACCACCATCGCGCTCCCCGAGCGGCCGGGCAACAAGCGGGCCGACGGCTACCGCAACATCCTCGACAACCCGCACGTGGGGCTGCTCTTCATGATCCCCGGCCGCACCGACACGCTACGGATCAACGGGCGCGCCCGGCTCGTGCGCGACGCGCCCTGGTTCGACGACATGGTGGTCAAGGGGCACCGGCCGATCCTCGCCGTCGTGGTGGAGATCGAGCAGATCTTCTACCACTGCGCGAAGGCGTTCCTGCGCTCCGAGCTGTGGCGGCCGGAGACCTGGCAGCCGGACGCGCTGCCGACCCGCGCCCGACTGATCAAGGAGGTCGAGGCGCCGGCGGAGAGCCTGGAAGACCTGGAACGGCACTACGGCCCGGAGTACGCGAAGACCATCTACGCCTGACCGGGACCACCCGCACCGCTCACTCCGGGACGGCCGACACCGTCCACAGGTGACCGTCCGGGTCGGCCACGGTGCCCTCGTACCCCCAGGGTTGCGCGGTCGGCTCGGTGACCACCTCTGCACCGGCGGCGCGTGCCCGCTCGACTGTCGCGTCCACATCGGCGGTCGAGGCGACGCCGAGGCTCAGCACGCACTCGCTCTGCCCCCGCACGGCGACCTCGTTCGCACCGATCACCCAGCCGAAGCCGCCGGTCGGGATCAGCATCAGCCGCAGCCCGTCGTTGACCACGAACTGCAACGGCTCCGGAAGGCCGTCGTCGGCCAGCTCGCCCACCGCGTCGAGGCCGAGGCCGTCCCGGTAGAAGCGGTACGAGGTGGGACGGTCGGCGATGGGCAGGCAGACGGTCACCGGCGCGAAGGTCATTGTCGGGCGCCTCCAGAAACGTGGACGGGCACGGTCACCGCACCAGTATTCGCTGAACTAGCGTGGCCGTGGTGACCGTAGACGACTGGTTGGCAGACACCCGCACCTCCTACGACACGGTCGCCGTCGACTACACGCACCTGGTGCGCGACTTCCTGGCGGACGCACCGTACGAACGAGCCGCCCTGGCGCTGTTCGCCGAACTGGTGGCCACCGCCGGAGGTGGACCTGTCGCCGACGTCGGCTGCGGGCCGGGGCGCATCACCGCCCACCTGCACACACTCGGCGTCGACGCCTTCGGGATCGACCTGTCGCCCGGGATGATCGCCGTGGCCCGCCGCGACCACCCGGACCTCGGGTTCACGGTCGGCTCGATGACCGACCTCGCTCTGACCGACGGCTCCGTGGCCGGCCTGATCGCCTGGTACTCGCTCATCCACATCCCCGACGACCAACTCGGCGGGGTCCTCGCGCACTTCCGGCGGGTGGTACGCCCCGGCGGTCCGCTGCTGCTCGGCTTCCACGTGGGCGACGAAACGACCCTCAAGACGGAGGGCTACGGCGGCCACCCCATGAAGATCCGGGTGCATCGCCGCCAGCCGGCCCAGGTGTCCGCCCGACTGCGGGAGAGCGGATTCCGGGTCGAGTCGGAGACGACCCTCACATCGCCGGAGAGCAAGCTCGGCGCGATCATCTTCGCCCGCCGGGAGCCCTGAACTCACGCCCGGATGCCCGTGCCCTGGCAACGCGCCGACCCTGCGGCGCGGCACCCCGGCGGCGCGGCACCCCGGCAAGATCGTGCTCGATCCTGGATGTAGTGGTCTCACCGCCGCGTCAATGCCACTAGATCCCGGATCGAGCGTGATCATGCAGGGTTCGGACCCTGGGAGCGCGCCGCCCGCCGGGAGCGGACGGACCGCGCGGTGGTCGTCGGCGAACCGGAAGCGACGACCATACGCGCAGCCTGCGGATACCGCTGCGATCAACCGCGGTGGGCGGCGGTACGACTCCACTGCTCCCGCAATTCGCCGAAGACCTGGTGGAATTCGGGGAACGTCTTCTTCACGCATTCCGGATCGTCGAGCTCGATGCCATCGGCGCGGAGCCCGGTGACGCTGAAAGCCATGGCGATCCGATGATCCGCATGGCAATCGATCAGCGCGGGCCTGGGTCGGCCGGGCCGAATTTCGATCCAGTCGCGGCCCGTTGCCACCTCGATGCCCATTGCGTCCAGGTTCTTGGCGCAGGCGTCGAGCCGGTCGCATTCCTTCACGCGAGTGTTGTAGACGTCCTCGATTCGCACCGGACCGTCGGCGTAGGGGGCGATTGCCGCCAGCGTCGGCATGGTGTCGGAGATGTCACGCATGTTCACGGTCAGCCCGGTGAGCCGGCCGGTTCCGGTGACCGTGGTCCGGTCACTGTCGACTGTCACGTCGGCGCCCATCCGGCGAAGGATGTCGACGAATGCGATGTCGCCCTGCACGACCTCGGTGCCGAGGCCCGGAACGGTGACGGAATCGCCGGTCAGGGCCGCGGCCGCGAAGAAGTAGCTGGCCGTCGAGGCGTCCGGCTCGACGCGGTAGTCGCGGGCCGCATACCGCTGCGGGGGCACCGTGAAGGTGTCGTCGGCCCGCTCGACCGACACGCCGAAGTCGCGCATCATCCGGACCGTCATCTCCACGTACGGCCGCGACACCATGCCGGTGACCTGCACTTCCAAGCCCTCCGTCATGGCCGGCGCGGCCATCAGGAGCGGGGTGAGGAACTGCGAGGAGATGGAGGCGTCGAGGCGGAGCCTGCCACCGCGCAGTCGGCGGGCGTCGATGACGACGGGCAGATGATCGTCGCGGTCCTCGAATCGGAGATCGGCGCCGAGCTCCCGCAGCGCGGCGGTCATCGGCCCGACCGGGCGTCGGCGCATCTGTGGCGAGGCGTCGAACCGGAACTCGCCGTCTCCGAGGGCAGCGAGAGCGGGAAGGAAGCGGGACGTCGTGCCGGAGTCGCGACAGTAGACATCGGCGGAACGGGAGGGCGGACCGGCCGGGTCGCCGTCGATGCGCCAGACCTCGTCGGTGTCGGAGACCCGGTAGCCGAGTGCACGCAGCCCGGATCGGAACGCTTGCGTGTCGTCGGAATCCAGGGCACCGGTCAGTCGCGAGGTGCCCTCCGCCATGGCCGCGAGGAAGAGCGCTCGAGCCGTGACGGACTTCGATCCGGGAATCGGTACGTTCGTCAAAGTTCCCACCTCTGCCGTCTCCCGCCGCCCGGAAGAACGGCAACAGTCTACTTGCCGCGCCCGTTGGTGACCGTCTGTGGTACTGGCTACCGGCACGTGGGTGGCACGGCAAACTCAGGATGATGAAAGGGTGATCTCACTGGAATCTGCCCGACAGATCGCCAGATCTGCACTTTCGAACGCTGGAGGTTCCGTGGCCAAGGGCTACTGGGTCAGTGCGTACCACACCATTTCAGACCCTGAGAAGCTTGCTGCCTACAACAAGCTGGCCGGTCCGGCCGTGCAAGCCGGGGGCGGGCGGCTCCTCGCCCGTGGCGGTCGGGTCGTCGCACACGACGCCGGAATCGCCGAGCGCACCGTCCTGATCGAGTTCGACAGCTTTGAACAGGCCGTCGCGGCACACGAGAGTGAGGCCTACCAGGAGGCGCTGGTCGCCCTCTCCGACGGCGTCGAGCGCGACTTCCGCATCATCGAGGGCGTCGACTGACCGGAGGCTCGGTCGGCTCGGCGTTCGACTGCCGCCGCCGGTAGACCGGCTCCGGCTGGCCTCCGCGCGGCGGGCGACAGGTTGATGTTGACCGGCGGGACGAGGCGGTCGCCGAGCGGGATGCGGGCCAGGTTCGGACTGGCCGGCGGCGGTGTTGTCGACCTCCGGAAACGGCGAAGCCCAGGTCGATGACCTGGGCTTCCGTACCGAGCCGCCTGACGGAATCGAACCGTCGACCTACGCATTACGAGTCGGTCGCGGGCTGCTGGTCGGCGTGGTCCTGGCCCTCGTCCACCTGCGCCTGCGGTCCGCCGCTGTCCGCCGCTGGTCGCCGGCTTGGCTGCTCCGTTGGCTGCTCGCCTGCGACACACGGTTTAGGAAGGCAGTTGCGTTGCAAGCTGCAATGGCACTCTGAGCGGCGGAAGCGCTGGTTGCCCGACACATACCATCCCTGATCGTTCCGCGCATGTTCCGGATCTTGGGGGGGTTCCGCTCCGCGGCGCAGGCGGGTCAGCCGCCGGGCCGGCAGGTGACCCGCTATCGCTGTGCGACGGGCCAGTGCGGTGCTCGGGCCGGCACTATCGTGACCCGATGACGACCGACAGGTGGGCACAGTGGTTGTTGACGCGCCGAGACGGCGGAAGCGCCACCCTGCGCACCCGGTACGCCTCAGACCTGGCGTGGTTCCGTGACGGCGTCCTCGACCGAGCCGATCTGAAAACCGATGACGTCCTCCTCGACGTCGGATGCGGAACCGGATTGATCGGGTTCGGTGCGCTCGACCGTCTGGGCCCGGACGGCCGTGTCATCTTCAGCGACGTGTCGGAGGACCTGCTCGACCAGTGCCGGCGGATCGCCGACGGCGATGAGCGGTGCAGCTTCGTACGGTCGCCGGCCGAGGACCTTGCCGGCGTTGCGGATGCCTCCGTCGACGTCGTCTCCACCCGGTCAGTACTCATCTACTCCGACCGCAAAGCCACCGCGTTCGCGGAGTTCTTCCGAGTGCTGCGGCCAGGCGGAAGGCTCTCCCTCTTCGAGCCCATCAACCGCTTCCAGCTGCAGCACCGCCCTGACGAATTGTTCGGCTTGGGCGGCTCCCCCGTCCACGACCTGGTCGCCAAGGTCCGCAACGTGTACCAGGGGCGCACACAGCCCATGGTCGACTTCGACGAGCGCGACCTCATGACCTGGGCAGAGACCTCAGGCTTCGAGGCGGTGGAGCTGGACTACCGCGCCCAGCTCGACGTACCCGCCGAGCCGATCACCGACTGGGACGAAATCAAGCGGGTCGCCCCCAACCCCCTGGTCCCGACGTATGGCGAAGCCATCGCCGCCGCGCTGACCGACGACGAGCGCGAGCGCCTCGACGCGCACATGGCTGCCCTGGCAGCTGCCAGGACGCCTACCCGCCGCACGACGGCCATAGCGTTCCTCCGCGCGCTGCGGCCCTGAGGTCCAGGTCCACAATTGTCCGCTCCTGCTCCCAGGTCCGGCCGCCCGCTTGGCTGCTCGGGGAGCCCGGACGCCTTCGAGATCAGACGTTGAAGCGGAACTATGAGCCGCTACCCCGCTACCAGCGGCGACGCCTTCCGGCACCTGCTCACACGGCGTCTCGGATGGTCATCGTTGGTGGCTGGTTGACGACGTTTGACAGTGTCTTGTGCCCCCTGTGTGCCCCACACTGCCAGGACGGCTGGCCGACCTCGCCTCGTTGTTCAACCGGCCCGCCGACGTACGGGTACGTCCGTCGAGATACACCGCCTTGACTACTCGCCTTCGCTGCCACTTGGCGTTGTATTGATCAACGGCGGGGGCCTAGGGCGTGTCCTGCCGATCTTGTAGTGGTTGATCGTTGACGATGTGCCGGTGGTACGTCGTGGTGAATTGACTGACGAGGCGTGGGCGGTGATCGCGCCGCTGCTGCCTGAGTCGGGTGGTGCGCGGGGGCGGTGGCGGGATCACCGGCAGGTCATCAACGGGGTTCTGTGGAAGCTGCGTACGGGTGCGCCGTGGCGTGACTTGCCGGAACGCTTCGGGCCGTGGAAGACCTGCCACGAGCGGTTGCGGCGGTGGACTGCGGATGGCACGTGGGATCGGATCCTCGCTGCGGCGCAGGTCCATGATGACGGCACGCCGGTGCAGTGGACGATCAGCATCGACTCGTCGGTCGTGCGGGCGCATCAGCATTCCGCTGGTGCCCGCAAAAAGGGGGCTCCCCCTCAAGTCCGGCGACGCCTGGTGCGCAGGATGGCGAGGCCATCGGCCGGTCTCGAGGCGGACTGAGTACGAAGATCCACCTCGCGGTCGACGGACGTGGCCGGCCGTTGTCGATCCTGCTCACGCCCGGTCAGGCCGGCGATAACCCCCAACTCCTGGCGTTGCTGGATGCGATCGGGGTTAACGAGCGAGGGCCGGGCCGGCCCCGCAAGCGACCCGATGTGCTAATCGCCGACAAGGGCTACGCGCATGACTCGACTCGCCGAGCCCTGCGCCAGCGAGGTATCCGGCACGTCATCCCCGAACGCAGTGACCAGGTCGCCCGCCGTGTGGCCAAGGGCAGCGCGGGCGGCAGGCCACCGGCCTTTGACAAGCAGGTTCACCGCAAACGCAACGTCGTGGAACGCTGCTTCAACCGACTCAAGCAATGGCGTGACCTAGCCACCCGCTACGCCAAACGCGCATCGCTCTACCAGGCCAGCCTCGTCCTCATCGCCGCCATCATCTGGCTTCCATGATCGACAGGACAGGCCCTAGTCGACCAAAGCGGACCCTCTGCCTTGTAAGCTGCTGTTACGCCTAGCATCGATGGTCAGCGTTGGGCGTCGCCGGTTCCCCTATGACGGCCTGGAAACGGCAAGCTGGACCGCCGGCACCGGCAGGGCCGCACCGCGACCGAGGTGTCAGCGAAGGTCGACGAACTGCTGGAGCGTCGAAAGCGCGGCGGCGGCGTTCCGCTGAAGATCGAGACCGTCGAGCAGTGGCTGACCCACTGGCTGGAGAACATTGTCCAGCCGAACTCGGCGTGGGGCACCTACACGGCGTACCGGGCGCTGATCACCCGCTACGTCGTGCCGAACATCGGCGCGTGGCGGCTCGACGGGCACACCCGCCGCCTGGAGCCAGAGCACGTCGAAGCGATGTACCGGGTGATGCGCGAGACGCGCATCGTGCGCGGCAGCCGGACCGCCAGCGGGCCGGTCACCCTGTCCGAGGCGACCGTCCACAAGACGCACCGGATGCTCCGCAAGGCGCTCAACGACGCCGTACGCCGCGGCAAGGCGTCCCGCAACGTCTGCGACCTGATGCCACCACCCCGCTACCGGGGCAAGAAGGTCGACGCGTTGGCCCTCGCCGAGACCGAAGCCGTGATCCGCGCAGCCGCCGACGACGAGCTGGCTGCCCGCTGGCTCCTCGGTCTGCTGCTCGGCCCCCGCCAGGGTGAGACGCTCGGCCTGCGCTGGACGGCGGTGCACCTCGACCCGCCCGGCGGCGAGGAGCCGTCCGTCGAGCTGGAGAAGCAGATCCAGCGGCGGACGTGGCAGCACGGCTGCGACGACCCGGTCGCCTGCGTGGCCGAGCGGCACCGCACCGCGTGCCCGCCCCGGTGGGAGCACGGCTGCCGGGATCAGGCGTCGTGCCGGCCTCGGCCGCACCTGTGCCCGGCCCGGCGGGTGGGCGCCGGTTGCCGGCTGCACGTCCGGCCGTGCCCGCCACCGTGCCCGCCGGACTGCACTGGCCACGCCCAGCACTGCCCGAAGCGGCACGGCGGCGGCCTGGTCGAGGTAGAGCTGAAGACGGAGAAGAGCGTCCGGTCCCTCGTGCTGCCGACGGTGCTGGTCGACCTGCTCCGCGCCCACCGGGAGCGCCAGCAACGGGACCGGCAGCTACTCGGCCTCAAGTGGAAGGCCGATGGTCTGGTGTTCGCGCAGCCGGACGGCCGGGCGATCGACGCGAGCACCGACCAGCGGGCGTGGGAGGCGCTACTCCGGCGGGCCGGCGTCGCCGACGCGAAGCTCCACGCCGCCCGGCACACCGCCGGCACGATGATGGTCGCTTCCGGCACCGACACCCGGATCGTCCAGGAGATCCTGGGCCACACCCAGATCACGACCACGCAGATCTACGTGGACGTAGCGCAGAAGGTGAAGCGGGAGGCGGTCGACCGGGCGGTGTCCGCGCTCATGGACGGCAACCTCGCGGCGCTACTGCAACGCGACGCTGCAACGGACCGCGCAGACCGCTGATCTCCGGGGCAACGAGAAAGGCCCCGTGACCGTGACGTTTCGCCTGGTCACGGGGCCTTTGCCCTTGTGGAGCCGCCTGACGGAATCGAACCGTCGACCTACGCATTACGAGTGCGTCGCTCTAGCCGACTGAGCTAAGGCGGCAACGATCAGCAAGTGTACGGCACCGCCCGTCCGCCGGCCGAACCGGATACCCCTCCCCGCCCCCGTATCACCAAGCGGACATCGGCCGCCATCTGGACGTTTACCGGACAGCGCATGATCGGGTCCGGTACTACGCTGCGGCGGGTGAGCGACGAACGCGACCACCCCGAGCGGGCCGTCCGACGGCCACGCAGCACCGATCCGCTGGAGTTGGGCTTCACGCCGCGCAAGCCGGTGCCGTGGCTGGCGCCGTTCCTGCTGATCAGCACGGGCATCCGTACGCTGCTGGCGGTGCTCTTCGGGGCGTACCTGGACAAGCGGGAGTTGCAGAACGCTTTCGGTGACGGCGTCTTCCGCCAGGTCGGGCCGGACGGCGGGGTGTGGCTGGACTACGTCGCCGACCTGGGTGACGGCTTCAACGCGACCTACTCGGTGGCATACCTGCTGGCGCAGGCCGAGCTGACTGTGGACGGGCACCGGCTGCCCCGGGCGCAGACCCTGGTGATGGGCGGCGACCAGGTGTACCCGTCGGCGGCGTACGCCTCGTACGAGGACCGCTGCAAGGGCCCCTACCAGGCCGCGTTGCCCGTGCTGCCGCCCGAGCAGCCCACCCTGTTCGCGGTGCCCGGCAACCACGACTGGTACGACGGTCTGACCGCGTTCCTGCGGCTGTTCGTCCGCTCCCGGGACCGCAACTTCGCCGGCTGGCGTACCGGGCAGTCCCGGTCGTACTTCGCGATCGAGCTGCCGGCGGGCTGGTGGCTGCTGGGTGTGGACGACCAGTCCGGCTCGTACCTGGACGACCCGCAGCTGGCCTACTTCGACGAGGTGGCCCGCCGGCTCGGCCCCGAGTCGAAGGTGATCATCGCGGCGCCGGCGCCGACGTGGGTCAAGGCGGCGGACAACCCGACGGCGTACGACTCGATCGACTACTTCGTCCGGACGATCATCGACCCGACGGGGGCGCAGGTCCGGTTGCTGCTCTCCGGCGACCTGCACCACTACGCCCGCTACGCCGGCACGGACCGACAGTTGATCACCTGTGGTGGCGGCGGCGCGTACCTGTACCCCACCCACAAGCTGCCCGAGCGCATCGAGGTGCCGCCACGGGACACCCCGACGCGGCGTGCCAGCCGCACCGAGGCGTACGACCTGGCCGCCCGCTACCCGGACGCGGCCCGCTCCCGCCGCTACGGCTGGGGCATCTTCGGCCGGCTGCCGTTCCGCAACCCCGGCTTCGCCACACTGCTCGGCACCCTGCACACCCTGCTGATGCTGGCCATGGCGGGCGCGACCGCGAACTGGGCCGACAGCACCAACCAGCGGCTGTTCAGCGTTCCGCTGGTGGCGATGGTGCTCGTGACGGTGGTGGCGGCGGCCCTGTTCGCCAAGCCGCCCAGCGCGAGCGGCAAGCGGCACGCGCGGCACTGGATTCTCGGCGTCGGCCACGGCGTGGCCCAGGTGACGCTGGCCGCCGGGGGCACCTGGGTCTGGTTGGCGTTGCCGTTCTACGACTGGCCGTGGCCACTGCCGGCGGTCGCCGCGGCGGTGCTCTACGGCCCGGTGATCGGGTTGGTGTCCAGTCAGGTGGTGGCCGCGTACCTGCTGGTGGCGAGCGCGTTCGGGGTGAACGTCAACGAACTCTTCGCCGGCCAGGGCATCGAGGACTCCAAGGCGTTCCTGCGGCTGCGCATCGACCCGGACGGCACGCTGACCATCTACCCGATCGCGGTGGACCGGGTCTCCAGGGACTGGCAGATCAACCCCGACCAGTCCCCCACGGCGAGCTGGTTGACCCCCGGGACCCCGCTGACCCCCCGCCTGGCCGAACCCCCGATCACCCTCCCCTGACCGTACGGGTGATCAGGGGGTGTAGTGCTGGTCGTGGGCCTGACGGGGGGCGCAGACCGACGCGCGGGAGCAGGAGCAGCGGGAACCGTCGGCGTCCAGACGGACCGTCACGGCGTCGCGCGGGACGCTGTGGCCGACCACCCGGCCGTCGCCCTCGGGCGTGGAGACCCGACTGCCCACGGCCGGGGCGGTCTCCTGGAATCGCTGGTACAGGGGATGTTCGTACTTCAGGCAGCACATCAGCCGCCCGCACGCCCCGGAGATGCGCAGCGGGTTCAGGGGCAGGTCCTGGTCCTTGGCCATCCGGATGGTCACCGGCTCGAAGTCGGTGAGGAACGTGGCGCAGCACAGGTCGCGACCGCACGAACCGATGCCGCCCTGCACCCGCGCCGAGTCGCGGGCGGAGAGTTGGCGCAGCTCCACCCGGCAGTGCAGGGTGGCGCCGAGGTCGCGGACCAGGGAGCGGAAGTCCACCCGGTGCGGCGCGGTGAAGTAGACGGTGCTGCGTTCGCCGCCGCCCTCCGGGGTACCGAGCACGTGGTCGACGGCCACCACCTTCATCGGCAGGCCGTGCGCGCGGATCAGGCGCTTCGCGGCCACCTTGGCCTCGGCCTTGCGGCGGCGTAGCGCCTCGTCCCGACGCAGATCGTCGTCACCGGCCAGCCCCACCAGGCGGGGGAAGCCGTCGGTCTCCTCGGTCACCCACTGGGCGGCCCAGACGCACTCGGCCACCTCGGGCCCGTCGTCGGTCGGGACGAGAACCCGGTCACCGACCTGCGGGCGCAGGTCGCCCGGATCGAGGTAGTAGAGGCGCCCGTACCGGTTGAAACTGACCGCGCAGAGCATGCCCATCCCCCCACCCTACGACGGGTCACCGCCGAGAGCGCGCCGGCCGGCGTCGGCCCGACGCCATCCATGACCGTCGAATCGACCTATTGCCGGGCGACCCGTCGTGCCGTTGCTCCTCGCCCAGACGGTTGAATCCCGGCCAGCGCAGGGGACAAACGCGTCCGGACGGCGTTGAGTGGAGGCAGACCTGCGGGGGGTGCAGGGGGAAGACCACGGCGTCGCCGTGGGCGCCGGCTCGACCCGGTCGCCCGCGAGCGGCGCCGTGGTCTGTCCGGGGCGCGGCTACCAGCCGACCCGGGTGGGCTGCCCGTAGCGGGGCCTGCCGTCCACCGGCGGTCGCCAGGCGGACTCGGTGAGACTCGGCGCCCACTGACGCAGCAGCGTCTCGGCGCCGTCGTAGGCGACGCAGAGCACCGCCAGCACCCGCGCGGCGATCTCGGCCGCGTCGGCCACCCCCGGCCCGACCGGCCCGGGCGGCAGCGGCGGACCCGCGGCGGTGGCGGCGACCACCGCGACAGCCTCGGCCGAACGCAGCACGTCGGCCAGTGTCCGGGCCAGGGCCAGTCGGCTGCCCTCCACCCAGTCGGCGAGCGCGTCCGCGTACCCGGCGGTGGATTCGAGGCGGCCGACCAGGCTGTCCGGCCCCTCGTCGAGGTGACGCAGCAGCGCGGCCCGTTCCTGCCCGTACGCGGAGGCGGCCGGACCGGACCACAGCACCGGGTCGGTCAGCGCGGCGGAGACGTCGTCGTACCCTCGGACGAGTCGGCGCACGGCGTGCCCGGCGCCGGTGAGCGGCGCCGGATGAAGGTCGAGGAAGCCGCGGACCGCGTCGCCCGGAAGCACCTGCATGCGGCGCAGCAGCGGCCAGACCCGGTGGCCCTCGGGGACGCCGGCGGCGAGCAGCGCGTCCACCCGGTGCAGCAGGTCCAGGCCGGGCTCGGCGAGCCGGTCCAGGGGATCCATCACGGCTCCCCGGTGATCCGGCGGCGGGCGGCCCGGTCGACCTCGGCGTAACGGTCGGCGGCCTCGCGGACGGCCGAGGCGGCGGCGGCCAACCGGACGGCGGCGGCCCGCGCCTCACGTGCCCGGTCGTCGGTGGCGGCGGCCCACTGCCGGTGCAGCGCCCGGCCGATCTCGCCGGGGCGGCCGGGGGCGTCCGCGCCGAACGCGACCTGGGGCGGGTCGCTGGCAGTGACCCGGTGGGACAGGGTGGTGAGAGTGGCGCTCGCCTCGTCCAGCCGGGCGGAGAGCGCGCGCAGCGTGTCCATCTCAGGCCCCCGCGAGCGGTCGGTAGGCGGCGAACGTCTCGTTGTGCAGCTTCTCCCGGGCCCACTCGGCGGCGTCGGCGGCGGCGGTGACGGCGGCCTGTACGGAACCGGCCACGTCGCGCGGACTGCGGGTGTGCAGCGGGCCGAGGAACCGGACGTCGGTGATCCGCCCACCGGCGGTGACCACCACCTCGACCAGCCCGTCCGGCGACCGGACGGTGACCTCGACGGTCGACACCGCCTGGTCGAACTCGGCCTGGAGAGACTCGATGCGGCGGTAGCGCCGCACCGCCTCCTCGATCCAGGCTTCGTCGATCTCCCGCCGCGGCATCGGCCGACTCCTCCCGGATGACCCTTACTGAGCGTGCCGCCACCGTCACCACGGCACACCGGACCGTACCGCACAGCAATCGCGCGTGTCGATGCCTGTGGATGGCCGGTCCCCCGGGCGGGACCACGGGCCGGAGAGCTGGGGGTCAGCCCTTCCAGAGGG
Source organism: Micromonospora sp. NPDC005298 (assembly GCF_040607375.1). Lineage (NCBI taxonomy): Bacteria > Bacillati > Actinomycetota > Actinomycetes > Micromonosporales > Micromonosporaceae > Micromonospora > Micromonospora sp. NPDC005298. The sequence continues at coordinate 649,629 of NZ_JBEXGP010000001.1, read as the reverse complement.
CGAGCATCATCGCCTCGACGGCGATCCGCGGCTTGACGTTCGCCTCGATCGCCGCCCGGCAGGCGAGCACCGCCTCCAAGCGGCGCAGCGACCCCTCGGCGTCCCACTTCTGCGCGCCGGCACCGGCCAGCGCCGCCGTGTCGGTGTGCACCGGGGCGACGGGGGCGCGCAGCGCCATGGTGAGCGCGTCCCGGTAGAAGCCGGCCAGGTCGACGAGCGCCCGGTCCAGCGCGTCGCGCTGCGCCCGGGTGGCCCGGGACTTCTGCCGCTTCTCCAACTCCTTGAGCTGGCCGGCGGCACCCCGCATCGCGCCGGCGGCGCCTCGCCCGGTGCCGCCCGCGCCGAGCGCCGTCTCCAGTGCCGTGCGCTCGGCGGTGTCCGATTCGGCGACCGAGGCCTCGGCCTCCGCCTCGGCCGCCTCGATCAGCGCCGACGCCGCGTCGAACGCCGCACCGACCCCGGTCAGCCGGCGAGGGACGGCGAGCACCGCCTCGCGCCGCTTACGCGCCTCCGGGTCGCGGGCCAGCCGCCGGGCCCGACCGACGTGCCCCTGCGCGGCCGCCGCCGCCCACTGCGCCACGTCGGGCGCGATGCCGTCCCGACGGACCAGCACCTCGGCCACCGCCGTGGCCGGCGGCTGCCGCAGGGGTACGACGCGACAGCGCGACCGGATGGTCACCGAGACGTCGTCCGGGTGCGTGGACGGGGCGCAGAGCAGGAACACCGTACGCGGTGGTGGCTCCTCGATCGCCTTGAGCAGCGCGTTGCCGGCCGCCTCGGTGAGCCGGTCGGCGTCCTCGATGACCACCACCTGCCACCGCCCACCGGACGGGGTGCTGGCTGCACGCAGGACCAGCGCACGCATCTCGCCGACACCGATGGACAGCCCTTCGGGGACCACCATCCGCACGTCGGCGTGGGTGCCGCCCATCGTGGTGTGGCAGCCGGGGCACTCGCCGCAGCCGGTGCCGTACGCGCACTGGAGGGCGGCGGCGAAGGCCCGTGCGGCGACCGAGCGGCCGGAGCCGGGCGGACCGGTGAAGATCCAGGCGTGGGTCATCCCGCTGGACGGGTCCACGCCACCGGAACCGGCGGCCACTGGCGCGTCGCTGGCCGGGCCGGCGGCGATCAGCGCGGGTTCCCGGTCGGCGGCACCGGCGCGCAGCACGGCCGCCGCCGCGGCGGCGGCCCGGCGCAGTTCGGCGACCGCCTCGTCCTGACCGACCAGGTCGGCGAAGACGTCGGGCATCAGGTCTTGTGCTCCATCGTCACCAGCTCCGCGTCGGATAACTCAGGCTGCACCGACGTGTCCGGGCCCTGCGCCGGGCGGGGGTGCACGATGCCGCCCGGCTTGCCGAGCATCTCCTCGACCCGGCGGACCACCTGACCGGTGATCTCGTCGACCGGCCGGGACGCGTCGAGCACCAGGTAGCGCTTCGGGTCGGCGGCGGCGAGGTCGAGGAAGGCGTACCGGACGCGCTCGTGGAAGGCGACGGACTCGGCCTCCAGCCGGTCGGTGCCGGTGTTGCGCGAGGCCACCCGGGACAGGCCGGTCTGCGGCTCGACGTCGAGCAGCACCACCAGGTCGGGCTTGAGGCCACCGGTGGCCCAGGAGGAGAGCCAGGAGACCTCGTCGACCGGGAGGGTGCGCCCCGCACCCTGGTACGCCAGGGACGAGTCGACGTACCGGTCGCTGATCACCACACCACCGCGGACCAGCGCGGGGCGGACGACTGTCGCCACGTGGTGCGCCCGGTCGGCGGCGTAGAGCAGCGCCTCGGCGCGTGGCGACGGCGCGTCGTCGCCGGAGGTGTCCAGGACGAGGGACCGGATCCGTTGTCCGACGCCGGTGGCCCCGGGCTCGCGGGTGACGACGACGTCGCACCCCTGCTCGCGCAGCCGCTCGGCGAGCGCGGTGAGCTGGGTGGACTTCCCGGCGCCCTCGCCGCCCTCGAAGACCACGAAGAGCCCGGCGGAGACGAACGGCTCGGACGGCATCAGCGGACGGCCCCGGATGGAGCCCCACAGGTCGGCGAGGACCGGTACGCCCTTCTTGTCGTCCATCTGCCCGAACGCGCTGATCCCGGCGAAGATGCCCGCGGCACCGGCGGCGAGCAGCAGCAGTCGGGTCGACGAGATGGACAGGCCCAGGTCGGCGATCTCCAGCTTGCGGGAGCCACCGACGCCGACCAGCACGCTGCTCAGCCCGATGGCCAGGATCAGCACCAGCCGGGTGCCGATCTGCACCACCGCGAAGACCCGGCCTCGGACCTCGTCGGCCACCTCGCCGCCGAGCAGGGTGGTGCCGGCCAGGAAGGCCATGCCGGCGCCCGCGCCGACCAGCACCGCGCCGACGATCGCCATGGACAGGTGGATGGCGAAGGCGAGGGTCATCACGGCGGCGCTGGCGAGCACGATGCTCATGCCGAACCAGCGGCGCCGGGACATCTCCTTGACGACCATCGGGCCGAGCCCGATGCCGAGCGCCAGGCCGACGAAGATCGCGCCGAAGAGCAGCGAGAACGCGGCGTCACCGGCACCGAGCGAGTTGGCGAAGAACTTGGCCGTGCCGACCACGATGCCGCCGCCGGCGAACGCGCCGAAGATGCCCAGCACCAGGCCGCGCACGAGCGGGGTCTGGCCGATGTACTTCCAACCCTCGGAGAACTGCCGGAACATGCTCTGCTCGGCACGCTCCGCCTCGCCGCGCTGCGCCTCGCTGATCTCCTTGATCCCGAACGCCACCACCAGCGCGGTGGCGAGCCGGGAGAAGGCGTTGAACCAGAGGGCGAGCTGGGCCGGCTCCGCCCAGGAGGGCAGGTCGCCGCCCACGGCGCCGCGGACACCGCGGTCGAGCACGGCGAGGCCGATGGCCGCGGCGACCGGGGTGAGGCCGTAGGTGGTGATGAGGGTGAGCTGGTTGGCCGCTTCCAGCCGGGCCCGCGGGATCAGGTTGGGGACCGCGGCCTCCTTGGCCGGGATCCACAGCAGGGTGAGCGACTCGATCAGGAAGGTGGCGATGAGCGCCCAGCCGACCACCAGGCCGCCCGCGGCGCCGCTGAGGGCGTAGAGCGGGATGGAGGCGAAGAGCACGAAGCGCAGCAGGTCGCAGATGACCATCGTCCAGCGCCTGTCGAACCGGTCGGCGAAGACGCCGGCCACCGGCCCGAGCACCAGCGCGGGCAGCAGCCGGATCGCGGTGACCCCACCGAACGCGGCGCCCTGGGCGGTGCTGCCCTGCACCTGCGAGGCGGCGAAGAGTGCGGTGGCCAGCAGGCCGAGCCAGTCGCCGAAGGAGGCCGCGCCGAGCACGATCCAGAGCCGGCGGAACGGCCTGATGCGCAGCACCGAGCGGATGGCGGCGTAGCCGGACGGATCGACCTGGCCACCGTTGGTCTGGTTGGCGGCGTTGCCCGACTGGTCTCCCGGGCGCGACACGCCGGGCGACTCGCCGCTGTTCTGGCTTTCGATGGCCGTACCTCCACGTGCCGGCCCATCGCTGGGCATTCCCGGTGGAACACTCTAGTCCCGGTGGGGGGCCGCCCCACCGGCGACATTCTCCTGCTCGCTGAGCCTAGGCCGCTTGAGGCACCGACCGCAGCCCGGACGTACGCGAGGGTGTTTCGCATTTATCGTCGGACAGTTAGCGTGCACACGTGGCCATCGAAAGCGACAAACTTCGCGAGCGCCTGGACCGGGCGACCACCCACCTCGACCCGCCGTACGCCGTGGTCGACCTCACCGCCTTCGACGGCAACTCGGCCGCGCTGGCCGAGCGCGCCGCGGGGAAGCCGGTCCGCCTCGCCAGCAAGTCGGTCCGCAGCCGAGAGTTGATCAGCCGGGCCCTCGCGCGGCGCGGCTGGCGGGGCGTGATGGCGTTCACCCTGCCCGAGGCGATCTGGCTGGTCCGCGCCGGCGTGAGCGACGACGTGCTCGTCGCGTACCCGAGCGCGGACCGGACGGCGCTGGCCGAGCTGGCAGCCGACCCGACACTGGCCGCCACGATCACCCTGATGATCGACGGCACCGGGCAACTCGACCTCATCGATGCCGTCACGCCCCCCGGGCAGCGCGCCGAGCTGCGGCTCTGCCTGGACCTGGACGCGTCCTGGCGACCGCTGCGCGGCCGGGTGCACGTCGGCGTACGCCGCTCACCGGTGCACAGCGCCCGGGCGGCCGGCGCGCTCGCCGCCACCGTCGCCGACCGGCCCGGCTTCCGGCTGGTCGGGCTCATGTCGTACGAGGCGCAGATCGCCGGCCTGGGTGACGCGCCGCCCGGGCAGACGCTGCTGGCGGGCGCGATCAGGCTGGCCCAGCGCGGGTCGTACCGCGAGTTGCTGGCCCGCCGGGGAGCGGCGGTGGCAGCGGTACGCGAGCACGCCGACCTGGAGTTCGTCAACGGCGGCGGCACCGGCAGCGTGGCCGCGACCAGCGCCGATCCCGCGGTCACCGAGGTCACCGCGGGATCGGGCCTGTACGGGCCGACGCTGTTCGACGCCTACCGCGCCTGGCGGCCCACCCCGGCGGCGTTCTTCGCCTGCGCGGTGGTCCGCCGGCCGACGCCGGAGCTGGCGACGGTGCTCGGCGGCGGTTGGATCGCCTCCGGGCCAGCCGCCGACAGCCGGCTGCCCCGGCCGTGGCTGCCGGCCGGCCTGAAGCTCGTCGGCACCGAGGGCGCCGGCGAGGTGCAGACCCCGCTGGCCGGTCCGGCGGCGGCCACCCTGAACATCGGTGACCGGGTGTGGTTCCGGCACGCCAAGGCCGGCGAGCTGTGCGAACGCGTCAACGAGCTGCACCTGATCGAGGGGGACGCGGTCGTGGCGACCGTGCCCACCTACCGGGGCGAGGGGCGGGCCTTCCTCTGAGGGCGCCACCCCGGCGCCGCTCAGGCGGGTTGCGCCGCCTCGGCCGGCTCGTCGGCGGCCCGGTTGCTGTCCCGGCCGTCGACCTGACGGTGCAGGTACTCCCGGATCAGCGCCTTCGCCTCGAGCAGCACCCGCTCGTCGCCGTTGGACTTGCGGCGGAAGGCGAGCTTGATCAGGGCGTCCGCCGCCTCCACCGCGATCTCCAGTACGAAGCGCAGCTTCGGTACGTCGGTGAGGCCGAAACGCTCGATGAGCACCCGGGCCAACTGGTCGGCGATCACGCCGTTGTTGTCTCGTTGCTCGTCGAGCAGGTGCAGGTCGACCACGTCGCCGAAGTGCAGGGTACGGAAGCCGGGAACGGTGCGGTGCATCGTGATGTACTCGTCGATGCCCGCGTCGACGCCGTCCCACCAGTGGGTCATCTCGTCGGAGGCGAACCGCTCGTCGAGCCGCTGGAGGTAGGACTCCATGGTGCGCAGGGTCAACGCCTGCACGATCGCCCGCTTGTCCGGAAAGAACTGGTAGACCGACCCGATCGCCACCTCGGCACGCTCGGCGAGCAGGGTGGTGGTCAGTCCCTCGTACCCCACCTCGTCGACGAGTTCGGCGCAGGCATCCAACATGCGCTGTACCCGCGCGACACTTCGACCCTGCACCGGTACGCGGCGCAGCGGCCCGGTCGTGGCGGCTGGTGTGGACACTCGGCGCCACCCCCCTTCGACGGATGAACATATCTACACGTCACGAGTCCGTGACTACCGGTACAACGAGCGGGGCTCGATTGCGGTATTTACCAGGTACAACGTTCCTGATATGAAGTCAGTTCATATTCATGAATGAGGAGCGCGCATGGCCGGCACCGCACCGCTCACCGCCCATTGGTCCAACTGGGCCGGCAACCAGCGTGGCAGCGCCACCGCCATCCTGCGCCCCGCCTCGCCGGACGACGTCATCGAAGCCGTCCGGGATGCGGCGTCGACAGGTCACCGGATCCGGGTGGCCGGCAGCGGACACTCGTTCACCGCCGTCGCGCTGGCCGACGACCGGCGGATGGACCTCGCCGAGTTGGCCACCACCATCAGCGTCGACGTCGAACGCCGACTGGTGACCGTACCGGCCGGAATGACCCTGCACACGCTCAACAGCCTGCTCGCCCGGCACCAACTCGCGCTGCCCAACCTCGGTGACATCGACGCGCAGACCGTGGCCGGGGCGATCTCCACCGGCACCCACGGCACCGGCGCCGGCTACGGCTGCCTGTCCACCTTCGTCGAGGCGGTCACCCTGGTCACCGGCACCGGCGAGGTGCTGCGCTGCTCGGCGGACGAACACCCCGACGTCCTCGCCGCCGCCCGGGTGTCCCTCGGCGCGCTCGGCGTCCTGACCGAGGTCACCCTGCGCTGCGTGGACGCCTTCGTGCTGCGCGCCCACGAACGCCCCGCCGCCCTGACCGACGTGCTCGACGAGCTGCCCGCGCTCATCGGCAGGCACGACCACGTCGAGTTCTACTGGTTCCCGTACACGTCCCGCGTCCAGGTCAAGGCCAACGACCGGGTACCCACCGACGACCAGCCGCTGCCCCGCTGGCGCGGCTGGCTGGACGACGACTTCCTGTCCAACACCGTCTTCGCCGGCGCCTGCCGCCTCGGGCGGGCCGTGCCGGCGTTGGCCCCGAGGATCAGCGCCGTGTCCGCCCGCGCGCTCAGCGAACGCCTCTACACCGGCCGCTCCGACCGGGTCTTCTGCACCCCGCGCCGGGTCCGCTTCGTCGAGATGGAGTACGGGCTGCCCCGCGAGGCGCTGCCCGAGGCGCTCGCCGCGCTCCGACGGATCGTGGAGGGGCTGCCGTTCAAGGTGCTCTTCCCGGTCGAGGTGCGCTTCACCGCCGCCGACGACATCTGGCTGTCGCACGGCTACGGCCGGGACAACGCGTACATCGCCGTGCACCAGTACGTCGGGATGCCGTACGAGCCGTACTTCCGGGCCTTCGAGGAGGTGGCCGCCGGGCTGGGTGGTCGCCCGCACTGGGGCAAACTGCACTACCGCGACGCGGCCTCGCTGGCCGCCGCGTACCCCCGCTTCGCCGACTTCCAGGCCATGCGTGACCGGCTGGACCCCGACCGGGTGTTCGCCAGCCCGCACCTGACCCACGTCCTCGGGGCCTGACGGCTAGCGCGCGAGGTCGGCCAGGTCGACGGCGGCGGCCACGGCCTCAGCGACCTCGTCGTCGAGGTGCACGCCGTCGCCGCTGTCCAGCAACGGGTCGATGTGGTCGGGTGCTGCCGGGACTGATCACCGCCGTCCGGAAACCCGCCGCCCAGATCATGACCCGCCGGTCGATCCGTCGACGTCCAGCACGACCCGGCCTCCGGCCGAAGCCCGCTCGACCAGTTCGTGTGCCTGCGCGATCTCCGCCAGGGGCAGTCGGGCGGTGATGGGATAGCGCAGGTCGCCGGCGACGAGCGCGGCCGTCAGGTCGGCCGCGGCGGCCTGGTTCGCCGGCTCCGGGAAGTCGTCGTTGCTGAGGAACCGGACCGTGACGTTCTTGAAGCCGAGGGGCCAGAACGGGATACGCGGCTCGGCCTCCCCGGTCGCGTACGCGGCGACCACGCCGCCGTACCTGAGGACCTCCAGGTTGGTCGCGATGTTGGCGTCGAAGGCCAGTTCGGCCACCCGGTCGACCGGCTCACCGCCGGTGACGTCGAGGATCCGGGCGGCCAGGTCGTCACCGGCCGAGTCCACCGCGTGGTGCGCGCCCGCCGCCAACGCCGACTCGACCTGCTCCGGCCTGCGGACCGTCGCGATCACCGTGGCTCCGCCCCGGCGGGCCACCGCCAACGCGGCCCGTCCCACCGCGCCGAGGGCTCCGGTGACGAGGACGCGTTGGCCGGTCACCGGCCCGTCGGCGAAGATCGCCCGGTGGGCGGTGATCCCCGGGATGCCGAGTCCGGCCGCCTGCTCGTACGGCACCTCGTCGGGCAGCGGCACGGCGTGCCCGGCCGGCACCACCGTGTACTCGGCCGCCGTGCCGAACGGGCGGTACGACTGGGCGAGGTACACCCAGACCCGCTCACCGACCCGGGCCGGATCGACACCCGGACCGACCGCGTCGATCACCCCGGCACCGTCGCCGTGCGGCACGACCCGGGGGAACGACATGGTCGACCCCCACCAGCCCTGCCGTTTACCCAGGTCACCGACGTGGATCCCGGAGACCGACACCCGGACCCGGACCTCGCCGTCGCCCGGCGACGGATCGGGCAGCTCGCCGACCTGGAGAACCTCGCGGGCCGGACCCTGCCGGTCGTACCAGGCCGCGCGCATCACGCACCCACCGGATCGGCGGTGGTGCCCTGCTCGGAGCTGACCACCTCGTCGATCAGGGAGAAGAACGCCTGGATGCCGGATCGGTTCCCGCCCCGACGGCGGGACTCGGCGAAGTCCTCGGGCGAGGCCCAGAAGACAGTGTCCAGCCACTCCCCGGCGTCGAGTCGGATCAGTCGCGCGCCGAGGAAACCGGCACGGTCGGCCTGGAAGTCGGCAAGCATTGCCGGCCGTGCGGCAAGCAGGGCATCGGCGCGCTCCGCGGCCACGCGGAAGCGGGTGATCTCGACTGTGGTCATCATCCTCTGTCCGTTCGGGTACTGGGATCGGCGGCCCGGACGCCCAGCATCAGCCCGAGCTGGGCGAGAAGGACGTCGCGGAATTGTGCGGGTGACGGCGTTGCGTGGTGCTGGACGCGCGAGACGATCAGACCGGCCAGAGCCGCGAGCAGGAAGTCGGTCACCGCGTCGGCGTCGTGGGCAGGCGTGAACGCACCCCGCTCGACGCCCTCCCGCACGGCTGCCAGGAAGGGCGCCCGGTACCGGGTCAGCACCTCGGCGCTGTGGTCGCGTAGTTCGTCGTCGCGCATCGCGGACCGCCAGAACTCGACAAGAACCCGCCTGGCGCTCTCCGAGTTGTGCAGGCTCCGGTCGGTCAGGGCGACAAGTCGTCGCCACGGATCGGCCTCGGCGGCCGACACCGCTCGCAGGGCGTCGACCTCCCGGTCGGTGAACACCCGCATGGCCTCGATGATCATGTCCTCCCGCGAACCGAAGTAGGTCTGGAGGGTGCTGATCGCGACGCCGCCGGCCGCCGACACGTCCGTGAACCGCGTGTTCTCGTATCCGCGCGATGCGAGCACGTCCATCACCGCGTCGAGAACGGCATCCCGCTTCTTCCCGCCCGCGCGCCTCGTTCGACCAATCGGCATGGCAGTACGGTACGGTGGTACCGATCCAACGTGTAGGCGCGCGACCTCGGGTGTGGTGCAGAGCACCCTTGCCACCTCGACCGCGTCCCCGGCGGCGGCGCTCAGCCGCCCGACGCCACCACCTGGTCCGCACCGGCACCCAGGGCCCGGACGTGGCCGAGCACCCGCTGGTACGCCGCCCGGTAGTCGCCCCGCAGACCTGGCGGGGTCCCCGGGTCGGCAAGCGCTGCGGTCAGGTCGACCAGCCGGAGGGCCGGCTTCAGGTCGGTCCAGGTTGGCAGCGCCTCCATCCGGGTCACCGTCCAGCGCCCCGGGGCGGTCTCGGTGAAGGTCGCCCGGGCCATCACACCCTCGCGGTTGTCGTTGATGGGCTCCTCGTGCCGGGCCAGTTCGTTGCCCATGCCGAAGACCACCCACTTGTCGCCGAAGCGCTGGAACGGCTGCACCGCGTGGGCGTGATGGCCCAGGATGAGGTCCACGTCGGGCGAAGAGATCAGCTGCTGGGCCCAGGCCCGCTGGTCGGCGTCCGGCAGGTGCTGATACTCCGTACCCCAGTGCAGGCTGAGTACGACGATGTCGGCGCCGGCGGCGCGCGCCTTGTGGGCGGCGGCGAGGATCTCGGGCGGATCGATCAGGTTGGCCAGCCACGGCTGGCCCGGGGGGCGGCTCAGCCCGTTGAAGTTCAGGCTGTACGCCAGGTGGGCGACGCGGACGTCGCCGACCTGGTAGATCCGGGGCCTGCCCGCTTCGGCGGCGCTGCGGGCGCTGCCGGTGTGCCCCAGCCCGGCGGCGTCGAGTGCGCGGATTGTCCGGGCCACCCCGTCGGCGCCCTGGTCGAGGGTGTGGTTGGAGGCGGTCGAGCAGCCGTCGAAGCCGGTGGCGCGCAGCCCGTCGAGCACCTGCGGGGGCGCGTTGAACGACGGGTAGCCGGCGAACGGGCCGGCGGGTTCGGCCAGTGGCGTCTCGAGGTGGCACAGCGCCAGGTCGGCGTCGCGGACCGCCGGGGCGACCCCGGCGAACATCGGGGCGAAGTCCATGCCGCCGGCACGGGCACCGTCCCGGCGTGCCTGGTCGGTCACCGCCGGATGGATCAGAACGTCACCCGCGGCGACGAGTCGCACGGTCCGCCGCTTGGCGGGATCCCGGGTCGGCCCCATGGACGACCCGGTGGCGGCGGTCTGCGGGGAAGCGTGCGACGCGGTGGCGCCGGCCGGCGAGGGGTTGTCCGCGTCCATCGTCCGGATGCCGACCACGGCCACGGCGAGCAGCACCGCACCCGCCGCGGCACCGACGAGCACGCGGCGGCGCGGGACAGGGACTGCGAACATCCCCTCACGTTAGGCAGTCGACGCCAGAGCCTCGCCACCTAATTGGACATTTAACCCATTAGGGGCGTTTTGCTGGGCTGTCACTCCTCGGCAGGACTGGCGGTGGCCTTCTTCGGGGCCGCCTTCTTCGCCGGGGCCTCCTTCCTGGCCGCCGTCGCCTTGGCGGTGGTGGTCTTCTTCGCAGCCGTCGACTTGCTGGCGGCGGCCGTCTTCTTGGCGGCCGTGGCCTTCTTCGCCGGGGCCTTCTTCGCCGGGGCCTTCTTCGCTGCCGCCTTCTTGCGCGGCGCCGGACCCTTGGCCCGCTTCTCGGCGAGCATCTCGGAGGCTTCCTCCAGGGTCAGCGCCTCCGGGGTCTGCCCGCGCCGCAGCGACGCGTTGAACTCCCCGTCGGTGACGTACGGACCGAACCGGCCATCCTTGATCACCAGCGGCTTCTCGGTCGCCGGGTCGACGCCCATCTCCCGCAGCGGCGGCGCGGCGGCCCGACGGCCACGGGTCTTCGGGGCGGCCAGCAGGGCCAGCGCCTCGTCCAGGGTGACGGTGAACATCTTGTCCTCGGAGTCCAGCGAACGGAACTCCTCACCCTGCTTGACGTACGGGCCGTAGCGGCCGTTGTTGGCGAACACCTCGACGCCGTCCGGCGCGACACCGATCAGCCGGGGAAGGCTGAGCAGCTTGAGCGCCTCGTCCAGGGTCAGCGAGTCCGGTGTCTGCGTCCGCAGCAGCGACGACTTGCGCTCGCCGCTGGACACGTACGGGCCGAACCGTCCGGACTTGAGCACGATCGGCTCGCCGGTGGCCGGGTCGTCGCCGAGCTTGCGCTCACCGCCGCCACCGAGGAACAGCTCGTGCACCTTCTCCGGCGTCAGCTCGTCCGGGGCCAGGCCCTCGGGGATCGGCGCCCGGTCGCCCTGGGAACCGCCCTCCTCGCCCTCGGCAGCCGGTGCCGGCTGCTCGCCGCCGGGCAGTTCCCGCTGGAGGTACGGCCCGTACCGGCCGACCCGGACGACGACCTCGCGGCCCTCGTCGTCGGTGAAGAGCGGGATGGAGTTGACGCTGCGGGCGTCGATGTCGCTGAGGTTCTCGGTGACCAGCTTCTTCAACCCGCCGGAGCGGGCGATGTCCTGGTCACCGGCGCCGTTGGAGCTGCCGAAGTAGAACGCGGTGAGGAAGTCGACAGCGGCGTGGTCGCCGCCGGCGATCTCGTCCAGCTCGTTCTCCATGGTGGCGGTGAAGTCGTAGTCGATGAGGCGGGGGTAGTGCCGCTCCATCAACCCGATCACCGCGAAGGCCAGGAAGGTCGGGATCATCGCCTGGCCGCGCTTGGTGACGTACCCCCGGTCCTGGATCGTCTGCATGATCGACGCGTACGTCGACGGGCGGCCGATGCCCAGCTCTTCCAGGGCCTTGACCAGCGACGCCTCGGTGTAGCGCGACGGCGGCTGGGTGTGGTGGCCCTGCGCCGCCAGCTCGTCGGCGGTCAGCGGCTGATCCTTGACCAGGGTCGGCAGCCGGCGCTCGGCGTCCTCGGCCTCGGCGTTCTCGTCGTCGGAGGACTCGACGTACGCGCGCAGGAAGCCCGGGTCGGTGATCGTCTTGCCGGTCGCGCCGAAGTCGGCCTCCTCCTGGGAGGTGGAGACCGCCCGGATGCGCACCGAGACGCTGGAGCCGACCGCGTCGGTCATCTGCGAGGCGATGGTCCGCCGCCAGATCAGCTCGTAGAGCTTGAACTCCTCGGCGGACAGCTCCTTGGCCACCTCGCCCGGGGTGCGGAAGTTGTCCCCCGCCGGGCGGATCGCCTCGTGCGCCTCCTGCGCGTTCTTCACCTTGCCGGTGTAGCGGCGCGGCTCCGGCGGCACACTGCGCTCGCCGTACAGCTCGACGATCTGCCGGCGGGCCGCCGAGATGGCGGTCTCCGACAGGTTCACCGAGTCGGTACGCATGTAGGTGATGTAGCCGTTCTCGTACAGGCGCTGCGCGGTGCGCATCGTCTGCTGCGAGGACAGGCGCAGCTTGCGGGCCGCCTCCTGCTGGAGGGTCGAGGTGATGAACGGCGCGTACGGGCGGCGACGGTAGGGCTTCTCCTCGACCCGGGTGACGGTGAACGGCCGCCCGTCGAGGCGGGCCGCCAGCCCACGGGCGCCGCTCTCGTCGAGGTGCACGACCCCGGCGCCGGCGCGGACGCGGCCGGTGGTCGGCTCGAAGTCCTTGCCGGTGGCGATCCGGTCGCCGTTCAGCGCGATCAGGGTGGCGTTGAAGGTGCGCGGGCCCTCGCCGGCGTTCGCCACGGCGAGGGTGGCCAGGATGTCCCAGTACTCGGCGGTGCGGAACGCCATCCGCTGCCGCTCCCGCTCGACCACGATCCGGGTCGCCACGGACTGCACCCGGCCCGCCGAGAGCCTCGGCATGACCTTCTTCCACAGCACCGGGGAGACCTCGTAGCCGTAGAGCCGGTCGAGGATCCGCCGGGCCTCCTGGGCGTCGACCAGGTCGCGGTCGATCTCGCGGGGGTTGGCCACCGCCGCCTGGATCGCCGGCTTGGTGATCTCGTGGAAGACCATCCGCTTGACCGGCACCTTGGGCTTGAGGGTCTCCACCAGGTGCCAGGCGATCGCCTCGCCCTCGCGGTCCTCATCCGTCGCCAGGAAGATCTCGTCGACCTCCTTGGCCAGCTTCACCAGCTTGCTGATCTGCTGCCTGCGGTCGGCGGAGACGACGTAGAGGGCGTGGAAGCCGTTGTCCACGTCCACGCCGAGGCGCGCCCAGGACTCGCCCTTGTACTTCGCCGGCACGTCGGCGGCGTTGCGCGGCAGGTCGCGGACGTGACCGAAGCTGGCCTCCACGACGTACCCCGGGCCGAGGTAGCCCGAGATCGTCTTGGCCTTCGCCGGTGACTCGACGATGACCAGACGGGTGGTTCCAGCTTCGTTTGGCACGTCTCTCCCCGACCTCACTCCTGCTCGTGGCCCTCCGGCGACCGGACAGCGACCGCTCTCGACCCCGCCGTCGCACCGGCGGTCCGGATGTCCAACGTAACGCGCCGTCCGCGTTTCGGGTTTCGCGGGCGGCAAACCACCACCGCGCGGCGGTCAACTCCCGCCCCGCCGCGCTCGGCACTGCCGGACGGCGCCACCGTACACCGTGGGTAGGCCCCGAAGCGGGTCACTGTGACGATGGACGACCCTCGGCCGAGGTCCGACCCGCCCGTTTTCCGCCTGGATCGGCCCGCCGAACTGTCCTACACCGGACACCACCACGTCCCCGTCCGTCGTCGCCCGACCCGGAGGTCAGGGACGCGCGGGCCAGGCATCGACAGGCGTCGCGGGTGGCGGGCCGCCGACCAGCTCCGCGAGCCGGGCCAGGCGGCGGCGACCGGTGATCCGGTACGCCGGTCCGCCCTCGTCAGAGCCGATGAACGTGCCGGCCAGCCCGGCCGCGGCGAGCGCCGCTCCCACCGGTTCCCAACACTCCTGGTCGCCCTCCCCGAGCCGCAGCAGGAACCCGCCGGGCGGCTCCGGCGTCCCGGCGGCGGCGAGCCACAGCCGCAACCGTCGGCCGGTGAGATGGAAGGTGTCCGGTGGGCGTTTCGCCGGGCCGTGCAGCCACGCCGCCGCGAGCGGTTTCAAAATCCGGGTGTACGACGTACGGACGGCGTGTCGCTCGTCCCCGGTCGGCTCCCAGCTCGCCGCCAGCCCGCGCTGGCGCAACTCGGCGACGAGCACGTGCACCCGCCAGGCGGCGTCCACCCGCACCGAGAGGCGCGCGGTGCCGCCCATCCGTACCACTTCACCCGGCCCGGCGAGCAGCCCGGCCAGATCGGCGACCGACGGTTCGGCCGCGTCGGCGCCGAAGAAGACCAGTTGCCGGCCGGCGTCGTCAGCCCTCGCAGGTGGATCGGGGTGGGCGGGGACGCCGCGCCGCCGGGCGGGTACCGGCCCGTCGGGCTCGGGCGCGGGGAACAACGCCGGCGGCGGTTGCGCCTTGCCGGAGTCACCGAGCCCGCTCAGCGACACTCCGGCACCTCGTCGAAGGCCTGTTTCAGCTCCTCGGAGTTGAGCTGGCTGGTGTCCAGGGCGCTGGCGTCGTACTCCTTGTTGAGCGTCTCGACGGCGGCCCGCACACCGGCGTAGAAGGCGGTCGGTTCGCCGGTGCTCAGCTTGTCGATGGTGTCCCGGGCTCGGCCGTAGGCGTCCCGCATCTTCTCCAGGGAGCCACGGAAGCCGGCGGAGATCACCTCACCGTTGTCGGTCTCCGGCACGCCGGCCTGCTCCACCTTGCGGCGTGCGGTCTCGCTGGCCTGCTCGGCTCCACCGAAGAGCCGCACCAGGTTCTCCTTGGCCTGCGCCGGGGTGGTCTGCGCGGTCATCTGCTCATCCGTGCTGCTGGTCAGCTTGTCGATCTCGGAGCGCCACGGGGTGAGCGCACCGCAGACGGTGGCCGCCCAGGCCCGGGGGCTGGGGTTTCCTCCGCAGCCGGTGAGCACGACGACGATCGTGGCCAGGACCACCGTGAACTTTCCGGCGGCAGACGCCCGGCACGTACGCATGCGTTGCAGCGTACGACCTTTGGCCAGGCGTGGCACCGGTCCGGACGGCCGGGGTCCCCGGTCGACGCGTACGTCGACCGGGGACCCCGGTGCCGTCGACGGTCAGGCGCTGACCGTCTCCGGGCGGTGGTCCGTGCTGCCCGCGCCGGTGTTGCCACCGGCGTCGGAGTCGTCCATCGCGATGCCCTTGCGCTTGCTGAACATCACCGACGCCACGATGATCGCCGTCGCCACCAGGGCGATGGTCACCCGCAGACCGACGTTGCGGTCGTCGCCGACGCTCCACGCCACCACGGCGGGCGCGATCAGCAGCGAGACCAGGTTCATCACCTTGATCAGCGGGTTGATCGCCGGGCCGGCGGTGTCCTTGAACGGGTCGCCGACCGTGTCGCCGATGACCGTCGCGGCGTGCGCCTCGGAACCCTTGCCGCCGTACGCGCCGTCCTCGACGAGCTTCTTGGCGTTGTCCCACGCCCCACCGGAGTTGGCCAGGAAGACCGCCATCAGGGTGCCCGCCCCGATCGCCCCGGCCAGGTACGACGCCAGCGCGCCGGGCCCGAGACCGAAGCCGACCGCGATCGGCGCCAGGATGGCGAGCAGACCGGGGGTCATCAGCTCGCGCTGCGCATCCCGGGTGCAGATGTCGACGACCTTGCCGTACTCGGGGCGCTGGGTGCGGTCCATGATGCCGGGCAGCTCACGGAACTGCCTGCGGACCTCCATCACCACGGCCCCGGCCGAGCGGGACACCGCGTTGATGGCAAGCCCGGAGAAGAGGAAGACCACCGCCGCGCCGATGATGAGACCGACCAGGTTGCGCGGGTTGGCCACGTTCAGCGAGTTGAGGATCTCCGACCCCACGTCGCCCACCCCGGCGTCCGCGTACGCGGTGCGCAGCGAGTCGGTGTACGAGCCGAACAACGCAGTGGCGGCGAGGACCGCCGTGGCGATCGCGATGCCCTTGGTGATCGCCTTGGTGGTGTTGCCGACCGCGTCCAGCTCGGTGAGCGTCCGGGCGCCGTGCTCGTCGATGTCGCCGGACATCTCCGCGATGCCCTGGGCGTTGTCGGAGATCGGCCCGAAGGTGTCCATGGCGACGATCACGCCGACCGTGGTGAGCAGGCCGGTACCGGCCAGCGCCACCGCGAACAGCGAGAGGGTGATCGAGCTGCCGCCCAGCAGGAACGCGCCGAACACGCCGGCACCGATGAGCAGCGCCGAGTAGACCGCCGACTCCAGGCCGATGCTGATTCCGGCGAGGATGACGGTGGCCGCACCGGTCTGGGAGCTCTTGCCGATGTCCTGCACCGGGCGGCGGTTGGTCTCGGTGAAGTAGCCGGTCAGCGCCTGGATCGCGGCGGCCAGCACGATGCCGATCACCACAGCGCCGATGGCCACCAGCCGCGGGTTGCCGGACGCGTCGGTGAGCCCACCGTCGAATTCGCCGAAGGTCGCCGGCAGGTACGCGTAGGCGGCGACCGCCACCAGCACCGCGGAGAGCACCGCCGAGATGTAGAAGGCCCGGTTGATCGCGGTCAACGCGTTACGGTCCGCCGCACGCAGGCGGGTGATGAAGACGCCGACGATCGCGACGAGCACACCGATCGTGGAGATGATCAGCGGGAAGACCAGGCCGTCCTCGCCGAACGCGGCCCGGCCGAGGATGAGCGCGGCGACAAGCGTCACCGCGTACGACTCGAACAGGTCGGCGGCCATGCCGGCGCAGTCACCGACGTTGTCGCCCACGTTGTCGGCGATGGTGGCGGCGTTGCGGGGGTCGTCCTCGGGGATGCCCTGCTCGACCTTGCCCACCAGGTCGGCGCCGACGTCGGCGGCCTTGGTGAAGATGCCGCCGCCGACCCGCATGAACATCGCGAGCAGCGCGGCGCCGAAGCCGAAGCCCTCCAGCACGGTCGGCGCGTCGCCCCGGAAGAGCAGGACGACGAGCGCGGCGCCGAAGAGGCCGAGGCCGACGGTGAGGAAGCCGACCACGCCGCCGGTCCGGAAGGCGATCTTCATGGCGGCTTCGCGGCCACCCTGTCGCTCCCGGGCGGCGGCGGCGACACGCAGGTTGGCGCGAGTGGCCAACCACATGCCGGCGCCCCCGATGAACGCGCTGAACAGTGCGCCCACCACGAAGAAGAGCGAGCGGCCGATCTTCACGGCCGTCTCTCTGCCGTCGGTGTCGTGCACCGGCAGCAGGAAGAGCAGCACCACGGCGATCACGACGAAGATCGCCAGTGTGCGGAATTGGCGGAGCAGGTAGGCGGAGGCGCCCTCCTGGACCGCCCCCGAGATCTCCTGCATGTTGGTGGTGCCCTTGCCGGCTGCCAGCACCGCCTTTGTGAGGGCGGCGGCGAAGACGAGCGCCACCAGCGCGATCACCGCGGCGATGACGACGTACGTCACGTTGCTTCCGGTAAGGGAAAGCCCGCCGCCGTCGGCGGCCAAGGTCTCGGACATCTGTGTCCTCCTGTTACCGAACACTCGCGCCGGTGGGTGGAGACGCACCGACCAGCGCCTGGATGCGGAATCGCAAGCGCGCCAACCCACCCCAGCGGACCAGCGATGACCACCCATACCCGCTGGCTGCGGGATGGATCACTTGCTGACAACCCGCGTACTGTAGCCCTCCACAGTGTTGGAGGTCACACGCAGGTGGCACCGTGTCTCGATGATCTTCATCGCTGTGTTATGAAACGAAATCTGATATAGGGATGGATCCATGACAGGAAGGCCGCATCCCGACGGGGATGCGGCCTTCCTGCTAGCAGTAGTGGGTCAGCGGCCGACCGGCCACACCATCCGCACCTCGGTGCCGACACCGTCGTCGACGGGTCGCACCTGGAGGTCCTCGACGAAGCCGGCGAGCAGCGCGAAGCCGACGCCGGTGGTCAACGCCTCGTCGGTGAGCGACTCGTTGGCCAGCGCGTCCGGCGGCAGCGCCGCCAGCCCGATGCTGGCCTCGATCGGCGCACGGTCGACCACCCGCACCGCGTACGAGCCGTCGTCGGACATCTCCACAAGCACCGGATCGGGCAGGCCGTACTGCCGGTGCAGGGCGACCGCCCGGGTGCACGCCTCGCCGATGGCCAGCCGCACCTCGTCCAGCAGGTCCTCACGGACCCCGGCGCGCCGGGCGACGGCGACGCCGACCAGCCGGGCGGTGCGCACGTGCACCGGCGCCGGGGAGAAGGAGAGCCGGACCGTCGCCATCACGCGTTGGCGCCATCCGCGCCGACCGCGGCATCGACCGTGGGATGCAGCGGGAACACCTGGTCCAACGCGGTGATCCGGAAGATCTTGAGCAGGGGCTCCTTGTCGCAGACCAGGGCGAACGAGCCGCCGGCCGTACGCAGCCGCTTGAGCGCGCCGACCAGCACACCCAGCCCGGTGGAGTCGAGGAAGTCCACCCGACCGAGGTCGACCACCACGTGCCGGGCGCCGCCGTCGATCAGTTCGAGGAGGCGTTCGCGGAGCCGGGGCGCGGTGTAGACGTCCACCTCACCGCCGACCTCGAGCACCGTGTGCTCACCCACGGTGCGGGTCGCCAGTGACAGCTCCATCGGTCCTCCTCGCCAGGGCCGTAAACTCTTCTGGGCATCTAACCATTACCGCCGGGACGCCCTGCGGTCGCCGGCGGAGGCTTCCCCTTACCCCCCGGCCCGACTTTTCATCTCCGAACACCAGTGCGAGAGTGCAGGGCGTGACCTCCGACGACTTCAGCTCCCCGCGTCTGTCGCCGCGGCACGACCTGGAGTCGCCGGCCAGCGCCACCGTATCCGCAGGTCCCGCCCCCGGACCAACGCCCACCGACCTGCTGAGTCGGCTGCGCAGCCGAGGCGCCGGCGATCCGGTCACCCATGTCGAACGGGTGCCGGCCCGCGCCGGGGTGCCCGCACCCTGGCCGCCGTGGACACCGCCGGAGCTGCGCGACGCGTTCACCCGCCGGGGCGTGACCGCGCCCTGGCGGCACCAGGCCGAGGCGGCCAACCTGGCGTACGACGGCGGGCACGTCGTGGTCGCCACCGGCACCGCGTCCGGCAAGTCGATGGCGTACCAGCTCCCGGCGCTGGCCACCCTGCTCGCCGACCCCCGGGCCACCGCGCTCTACCTGGCGCCGACCAAGGCGCTCGCCGCCGACCAGCTTCGGGCCGTCGCCGCGCTGGAGCTGGAGGGGGTACGCCCCGCCTGCTACGACGGGGACACTCCGCGCGCCGAGCGGGAGTGGATCCGCAGGCACTCCCGGTTCGTGCTGACCAATCCGGACATGCTGCACCACGGCATCCTGCCCGGACACGCCCAGTGGTCCGGTTTCCTGCGCCGGCTCGCGTACGTGGTGATCGACGAGTGCCACACCTACCGGGGGGTCTTCGGCTCGCACGTGGCCCACGTGCTGCGTCGACTGCGTCGGCAGTGCGCCCGATTCGGGGCCACCCCCGTGTTCGTGCTCGCCTCGGCGACCTCCGGCGACCCGGCGACCGCGGCCGGGCGGCTGACCGGCCTGCCCGTGGCGGCCGTCACCGAGGACGCCTCACCGCGCGGCGGGGTCACCTTCGCGCTGTGGGAGCCGCCGCTGCTGCCACCCGACTCGGGTTCCGCACCCCCGGTGCCCCCACAGCCGACCGGCGACCACGACGACCTCCACCAGGTCCGCCGGTCGGCGCTGCGCGAGACCGCGGACCTGCTCGCCGACACGGTCGCCGAGGGGGTACGCACACTCGCGTTCGTCCGCTCCCGCAAGGGCGCCGAGGTGGTGGCGGCCAACGCGCGACGGGCACTCGACGACGCGGTGCCGGGGCTCGGTGACCGCGTGGCCGCCTACCGGGGCGGCTACCTGCGCGAGGAGCGACGCGAACTGGAACGGGCACTGCTGCACGGCGACCTGCTCGGTCTGGCCTCCACCAACGCACTGGAGCTGGGCGTCGACCTGATCGGGCTGGACGCGGTGCTGATCTGCGGCTATCCCGGCACCCGGGCGTCGCTGTGGCAGCAGGCGGGCCGCGCCGGGCGGTCCGGGCAGGAGGCCCTCGCCGTGCTGGTGGCCCGGGACGACCCGCTCGACACCTACCTGGTGCACCACCCGGAGGCCATCTTCGGTGCGCCGGTGGAGGCGACGGTGCTCGACCCGGCCAACCCGTACGTGCTGGCCCCGCAGCTCGCCTGCGCCGCCGTCGAGGCGCCCCTCACCCCCGCCGACCTGGCGCTCTTCGGCGACGGGGCGAAGGAGGCGATCGACGAGCTGGTGGCCGCCGGGGCGCTGCGGCAACGGCCCACCGGCTGGTACTGGCGGCACCGGGAACGCCCCGAGGTGGACCTGCGCGGCGAGGGTGGCGCACCCGTCTGCGTGGTGGAGTCGGCCACCGGCCGGCTGCTCGGCACTGTCGACGGCGGCTCGTCGCACTTCCTGCTGCACCCCGGCGCGGTCTACCTGCACCAGGGCGTCTCGTACGTCGTGGACGACCTCGACCTCGCCGACGGCTGCGCGCTGGTGCACGCCGAGGAGCCGGACTGGTCCACCCACGCGCGGGACGTCACGGACCTGTCCGTGGTGTCGGTGCGCTCCTACGTGGACGCCGGCCCGGTCGGCATGTTCCTCGGCGAGGTGGACGTGACCAGCCAGGTGGTGTCGTACCAGCGGCGGCGGATCGCCACCGGCGAGGTGATCGACACCCGGCCGCTGGACCTGCCCACCCGGGAGCTGCGCACGGTGGCGGTATGGTTCACGCTGTCGCCGCAGTCGTTGGCGTCCGCTGGCGTCCAGCCGGCCGACGTGCCGGGTGCGCTGCACGCCGCCGAGCACGCAGCGATCGGCCTGCTGCCGCTGATGGCCACCTGCGACCGCTGGGACATCGGCGGGCTCTCCACGGCGGTGCACCCGGACACGGAGGCGCCGACCGTATTCGTCTACGACGGGCACCCGGGCGGCGCGGGTTTCGCGGAGCGGGCGTACGGGACGGCGTCGGCGTGGCTGCGCGCCACCCGGGACGCGATAGCGGAGTGCGGTTGCGAGGCCGGCTGCCCCTCGTGTGTGCAGTCACCGAAGTGCGGCAACGGCAACAATCCGCTCTCCAAGCCGGACGCCGTCCGCGTGCTCGACGTGGTCCTCGCGAACCTGCCCGCCTGATCGACCTTGCATGAATCCACCCGGCGCGGGGCACAATGCATGGGAGCGCTTCCATCGATGCCTGTCCTGCTGTTCACCCCCGCGCCCCGAGGAGGAGCCGTGGCCGACACCATCGCCGAGACCGTCGACCTGCTCTACACCATCGACCAGGAACAACTCACCCTCGACCAGCAGATCGCGCTCGGCTCGGCACTGGCCGCGCTGGCCCAGGCGGAACGGCTGGAGCAGATCAACGAACGGCTGCGCGGCATCCACCAGGTCCTCAACACGTGGGCACTGCGGGCCGCGACCGCCGACGGCCGCTGACCACCGGTCCGTCACCGGCACCCACGGTGAGAGCGGGGGCGCGCTGGTCGCCGGGCTGTGCGAGACTCCGGCGCATCATTTCCCTGAGGAGATCAGATGCAGCTCGACAACTTGCAGAGCCAGCACCAGTTCCACGTCCGCCAGCGGCTGCGGATGATGGTCAACCAGTACGAGGTCCGGGCGGTCTCCCCGGACGGCACCGAAGGTGAGCTGCTCGCGTTCGCGCAGCAGAAGCGGCTCGCCTTCAAGGAGCAGGTGACGATCTACACGGACGACTCGAAGCAGCAGCCCCTGCTCGGCTTCAAGGCCCGTCAGCGTCTCGACCTCGGTGCCACGTACGACGTCACCGACGCCGCCGGCAACGCGATCGGCCTGTTCCGCAAGGACTTCGCCCAGTCGCTGCTGCGGTCGACCTGGCACGTCGAGCAGGCCGGTCTGCCGCAGGTGACGGGTCAGGAGCGCAGCCTGCCGGTGGCGCTGCTGCGCCGGTTCGTCGACTCGCTGTCCTGGCTGCCGTACCACTTCGACTTCACCGCCAACGGCCAGCCGGCCTTCACCGTGGTGAAGAAGTGGGGCCTGCGCGACAAGTACGTCGTCGAGGTGCAGAACCCGCAGCTCGACCGCCGCCTCGTCATCGCGATGGCCGTCGCGCTCGACGCGCTCCAGTCCCGCTGACAGCACGGCCCTGACGCGCCGTCCGCCGCTGATCCGCGGCGGGCGGCGCGTCGGCGCGTGACGGACAGCGCGGCCGCGCGGGGCGGGCAGCGCGTCGGCGCGGGGCGCCGGCCGGGGTTTCCGCTCAGCCGCGCAACGGGCCGGCCCGGGCCGCGGATGCCGTGACCCGGGACATCCCGGGTAGGGGCGTGAACGTCACCTCGACGGTCACCAGCACGTCCAGCCCGTCGAGGCGACAGTCGATCAGCCGACCACCGTTGCGTCCGGCGATGTCACCGGCGGACGCGCAGGCCCGCACGTCCCCGTCGAGCGCCTGGGCGGCCCCGGCGAGGGCACCGAGATCGGCTGCCAGCGCCGCCCGCTGACGCGCCATCCCCGTTGCGGCGACGGCAGCGCCGAACGTCCCGAACAGCACGAAGACCAGACCGATCGCCAGGAGCAGGACGCTCGCACCACCTCGCTCCGCCTCCAGCGGGCCACCGTCGACTCGCTCGGCGTTCGGTTCACGACCGAAGCGGTGCGACCATCTGCCAGGCCGTCGCAGGCCGAAGCGGTGCGACCACCTGCCAGGTCGTCGCAGACCGAAGCGGTGCGACCATCTGCCAGGCCGTCGCAGACCTGAGCGGTGCGACCACCTGTCAGGTCGTCGCCGGCCGGAGCGGGGTGGCGAACGATCAGTTCGTCGCACTGCCGACTCCCTCGGCGGCACCCGGTTCCATCGCCGCGACGGCGGTGGCGGACACGGTGATCCGCCCCAGCCGGCCGCCCAGCGTCCGGACGGGTGCGCGTACCGTCGCCCGGACCCGCTCGCCGTCGATCGTCACGGACACCTCAGCCCCCGACGGTCCCGCAGGCCCGCCTTCCGCGCCTCGGGCGGCGGCCAGCGCCGCCTCCCGGGCGGTGTGCAGACAGCTCGCCTGGGTACTGACCGCGTTGACGGCGGTCAGCCCGGCCAGCAGGAGCAGGAGCAGCGCCGGCAGACCGGCCGCCAGTTCGGCGGTGAACGACCCTCGGTCCCCGCCGGCGGCCCGTACCGCAGCGCGGGATCTGACCCCGCCACCAGCCGCAGGCCCGGACCTCGGATCGCGGCCGACCTGCCGGCGCCCGATCACTTCAACGCCCGGTCGATGACGGCGGTCAACGCCGACTGGACGTTGCCGGAGGTCAACACCTTCAACAGGATCCCGGCGAATGCGACCGCCGCGAGCGTGCCGACGGCGTACTCGGCCGTGTTCATCCCGGCGTCGCCCCGCAGGCGGCCGATGAGTTTGCGCATGGCTGTTCCCTTTCTCGATGGGTCAGAGCACGTCGCCGAGGACAGCGACGATCACCGGCACCAGGCCGGCGAGAATGAACGCCGGCAGGAAGCAGAGCCCCAGCGGCAGCACGATGAGTACGCCCGCCCGACGGGCCGACGCCTCAGCGGCGGTGCCCCGGTCGGCACGCAGGTCGTCGGCGAGCCGGGTCAGTGCGCCGGCCAGGGCAGCGCCGCTGTTGGACGAGCGCAACGCGGCTGCCGCCAACCGCTCCGCACCCGGCACCCCGTCCAGCGCGGACCACGCCTCCGCCGGACCGCCACCGAGCAGCAGGATGCGACCGACCCTGGCCAGCCTGCCGGCGAGTGGGCCGTCCAACGCGTCCGCGACGGCCAGCACCGAACGGTCCACCGGGGCACCCGCCCGCATCGCCGCTGCCAACAGGTCGGCGGCGAGCGGCAGGTCGGCGGCCTCCCGTAGCCGGCGCCTGCGGACGGCCGGCGGCTCGATCCGGCGCAGCCCCCCGTCCAGCAGGTACGCGGCCACGACCCCGCCGAGCAGCCCGAACCACCCTTCGACGACCACGGCCACGGCGAGCCCACCCAGGCCCGCCGCGAGCCGGATGGCGTCCGGCCGTCGCTTGGGGGACCCGCAGTCCGTTGCCGGCCCGCTCGCCGATCCACGCTGGGACATCAGGCGACCTGCCCCGGCGTGGCGCCCAGCCGCTCCGCCCAGAGCAGGCCGACCACTTGGAGGGCGACAGCGATGACCGCGCAGATCCCGCCGACCGTGTCGTGCAGGAGCACCGCCACGGGATCGACTCCGATGCCGTACCCGAGGCCGATCCCACCGACCGGCAGGGCCGCCAACAACCAGGCCGTCGCCCGGGCCCCGGCCGCCTGCGCCGCGGCGGCGGCCAGCCCTCGGTCGGCGGCCCGCGCGTCCGCCTCGATCCGCTCGACCAGTTCCGCCAGCGGTGCGCCCGTCCGGTCCGCCAGCCGCACCGCGGCCGTGGTCAGCTGTCGGAGCCGGTCCGAGCCGCCGGTCGAGGCGATCTCGATGACCGACGGCACGGGCAGGCCGGCCCGCAGGTCCGCCGCGAGGCCACAGAGCTGGTCCAACCCACGCCGCCGCACCCGCTCGGCGCGCCGGCTGGCCCGCCGTCGCAACAGGCCACGCGCGACAAGCGTGCCGTACCCGCCCATCACGACCCCTGCGACCGGACCGGCGGCCACCGCGCCGACGAGGGCCCCCAAAAGGCAGACCAGCAGCAGTACGCGCGCCGGTCGCGCCCCTGCCGACCCGCCACCGTCCCGGCCGTCCGAGCCGGCGATCGGGGTCTGACCGTCGCCGGGCCGGACCGTCGCCATCGCACCCGACCTGCGGCTCCGCTCCTCGACGTCGGATGCCGTGCGGCTGCTGGCAACGTCGACCGACAGGCCGACGAGACCATCGACCTCGGGTTCGCGGACACCGATCGTCGGCACGGCCGGGGAGTCCCCCGAGCACGGCTCCGCGTCCACGACCGCCGTGCCCGGCCTGGTGGTACCAGCCGGACGCCGGGGATCCCGACGGGTCGGCGGACGAGCCGGACCCGGCGGACGCGTCGGTCCCGCCGACCCGCCCCCTGCCCCCGCCCACCTCGCGCCACTCGGAGTGTCCCGGATGGACCGGGCCGCCAGCGCCTGCCCGCCGCGAGGCCCCGCACCGGACGACGACTGCGGCGGACCACCCGGGGCCGGCGGCTCTCCGGGTACGCGACCGAGCTCCCTGATCCACTGCACGAGGGCGTCGTCCGGATCACCGCCGGCGGTGCCATCCCCCACGGCCAGCACCCGACGGCGGCGAGCCCGGATGGTCCGCACGGGCCACGCCACCAGGACCGCGGCGCCCACGAGCAGCACCACCGCCAGCATCGATCCGCCGGTCATGCCGGACCCGCCGTTCCGGGCCACGGCTCGCCGAGGATCGGTGGCACCGCCACGCCCCGTTCGCGCAACAGCGCGCCCAGCGCACGCGCGGCCTGCCCCAGGCCACGACCACGCACCCAGGCGGGAACCACGGTGACCAGCCGATCCGGCCCCTCCGGAAGCAGCAGACAGATCGACTCCAGGACCCGTCCCCGGTCGCCCCGTCGTACCTGAAAAAGGACCTGCAACGCCGCGACCACCTGTGCGTGCAGTGCGGCCCGGGGCAGCCCGCCCAGCATGCCGAGCGCCTCCAGCCGCGCCGGTACGTCGGAGGGCGCGTTGGCGTGCAACGTGCCGGCGCCACCGTCGTGGCCGGTGTTGAGCGCGGCCAGCAGGTCGACCACCTCGCCGCCCCGGCACTCGCCCACCACCAACCGGTCCGGACGCATCCGCAGCGCCTGCCGGACCAGGTCACCGAGGCCGACCACGCCCGACCCCTCGACGTTCGCGGTACGCGCCTGGAGCCCCACCACGTGCGGATGCCCCGGGCGCAGCTCGGCGGCGTCCTCCACCAGCACGATCCGCTCGGTCGCCGGCACCAGGGCGAGCAGCGTGTTGAGCAGGGTCGTCTTCCCCGAGCCGGTACCACCGGTCACCAGGTACGCCAGCCGGGCGGCGACCACGGCGGCGAGCACGGGAGCCACCGGTCGGGGCACCGTCCCCTGGCGCACCAACTCGTCCAGGGTGAACGGGCGGTGCCGGAAGGTGCGCAGCGACAGGTAGGGCCCCTCGGTCGCCACCGGAGGCAGTACGGCGTGCAGCCGGGTGCCGTCGGCGAGCCGCGCGTCCGCGTACGGGGAGCCGTCGTCGAGCCGCCGTCCGGCGCTGGCGATCAGCCGCTGCGCCAACCGGCGGACGTCCTCCACGGTGCCCACCGGCACCGGCACCTGGTGCAGTCCCGCTCCCCGGTCCACCCACACGCGTACGCCGTTGACCAGCACATCGGTCACCTCCGGGTCGGCCAGCAGCGGTGCCAGCGGCCCGGCGCCGACCAGGTCGTCGTGCACCCGGTCAGCGATGCGCAACACGGCGGTGTCGCCGAGCACGGCGGCGGCGGGTTCCGCGCGTACGGCGGAGACGATCGCCGCCGGCGTGACGGGGCTGGTCGCACCGGCGATGCGCTGCCGCACCCGGGCGGCCAGGGAGGCGTCCTCCGGCCGGCCCGTCATGCCGCACCTACCGCGGGTACACCCGTGAGATCGGCGACGATCCGTTGGCAGAGCGCCGCCAGCGGACCCTTCCCGGCGGCGGCCGGCGCCTCGCCCCGTTCCAGCCCTCGACACAGCCCCGGCTCGGGGCGCAGCGTGCCGGCGAGGGGAAGCCCGAGCGCCCGCGCCACCTCGGTGGCACGCAATCGACCCGGGGCGGGCCCGCGCACCACCACCGAGAGCGCGGAGCAGTGCGGCGCCGCGGCGGCCACCACCCGGGCGGCAGCGGCGGTGGCGCGCAGCTCCGCCGGCACGACGACGTACGCCTGGTCGGCCGCCTGCAACGCGACCACGGCGGCGTCGTCCAACTGGCGGGGCAGGTCGATGACCACGAAGTCCCGGCCACGTCGGGCGGCGTCGACGGTCGCCGCCATCGCCGACGCGGGCAACGCCAGCAGGTCGCCGCGATCCCAGGAGAGCACCACCAGGTCGCCCCGGCTGGGCAACGCCCGGACCAGCGCCGGGGCGTCGACCCGCCCGTCGGCACCGGTGAGTGACGGCCAGCGCAGCCCCTCAAGCTGCTCCCAACCGAGTACGAGGTCGAGGCCACCGCCGAGCGGATCGGCGTCGACCAGCAGGGTGCGCAGCCGTGCCCGCGCCGCGGTGACGGCCAGTCCACCCGCGAGCACACTCGCACCGGCACCTCCGCGCCCGCCGAGCAGCGCCACGATCCGCGCACCGGAGCCATCGGCCTCGCCGGAACTGTGCTCGGCGAACCGATCCACCAGCCAGGGTTCGGCAGTCGGCAACGTGGCGACATGCTCCGCGCCGACCAGCTCGGCGATCTGCCAGCCAGGGTCGAGCTCACCGGCCCGGCCCACCAGCACCAGGCGGGGGCGATGTGGCAGCCGGGCCCGCAGGCACGCCTGCGCCTGGTCGGCACCGAGCAGGACCAGTGGCGCGGGGAGCCAGCGGGTGCGGGCCGCCGCCGGATCGGCGGCCAGGTCCACCTCGGTGCCGCCGGCGGCGGCGAGCCGGAGCAGATCGTCGAGCAGGTCATCGTCGCCGGTGACGAGCAGGGGAAGTCGTCGGGACGGGGGCGGAACGGAGGTACGGGGTGGCATCGCGGCCTCCAGCGGTCGGCTCGGTTGTGCCGCCGACACTGCTCTCGACCTGGCCCCGGCCACCGCCCCAGACGAGGCGCCTGTGGATAACGCAGGCACCTGTGGACAACGCCCGCCGGGACGGTGGATCTGCTATGCGCGCGGATTGCCGCGCAGCCAGCGTGGCTGCTCACGAAATGCGGCGGACGCCCGGCGGATGACCGGCCTCGGAAACGCGCGGGATCATGGGGGGTCGTTCCCTGACCGTCGTGAAGCTGGGCGCACGGAGCAAGGCCGGCCGGCCGTGGACGCCTACGGGCTGCTCGGACTGCTCACGTCTGCTGTTGGCGCAGCTCACCGACGGCTAGCGGTTCCTCAGGGACGAACGGAACGCCGCCTGCGGCAGCAGGCAGAGCAGCCGTCCGCGTTGATGACCTGCCGGTGATCCGCCACTGGTAACCCCGAACGGGCTGTGCCGGCAGCAGCGGCACCAGCACAGCCCACTCGTGGTTCTTCAAATCTTCTCGTGCCACGCAGGTCTAACTAACGAGACTCTCATTCTGCGGGAGATTTCCTGAAGTAGCAGAAAGGAAGTAAGGCAGGCTCCAAGACTGATCACTGGGCCAATAGTCCGCATTGTATAGAGACACCTTGCGGGTGAAGTCCGTGACGAGGAGACCGCCGGTGTTGGCGCTCCAGATGAACTCGGAAGTTGATTGCCACCGGAACTCGATTATGGACCCGTCGCAGGAGGCGCTGATCACCCGGGAGATGGTCACTTGCTTCAGGCAGCGTCCGGTCGCCTCGTTGCGCAGCAAGAAGGATCCCGGGTAGGCGTCGAGGAATTGCAGTTGCCACCGCTGCGGCCCATTGCACCCGGTAAAGGTGTAGACGCGGGTGCTCCAGTCGGTGGCCAGGCAATCCAATGTTGCCGCGTTCCTCAGGTACGTCCACGACGTGTAGGCGTCCGCGCTAGCCGGTGCGGCGGACGAAACGACCAGGGCACCAGCCGCTGCGACGCTGGCCAGCATTCCAGCAGCAATACGGCTTAATCGACGCCTCATTGCAAATCTCATGTCTCTCACTCTCTACTCGTCCGGACGGACGCATCCATGATCACAATCATGACGGTCTACGCCATTTTTTGCTGTCCCGTCTGCCGTCAACCGGCCCACGGGGAGCGGGCTACCACCCGGCCCTCCACGTCAAGGCGGCCTTGACGCACGTTTGGACGCTGGCGGGTCGGCCCGTGGCCCCGATGGGGAGCATCGATGGCCGGCTGAGTTCACCACCGAACGGGAGGCCGTCGCCTGCGTGGCGACAAAGGCTGTCGGCGGGATGCGATTTCACGATCTGCGGCGCGCCAACGCCACCTGGCCCGGGATGGCGTGCAAGATTCCGGCAGTCGTCACCGGGACCTAGGAAACCCAGGCTCTGCCCTGATCTGCCTGCCTCAACCTCGCCGGCGGCTCAGCGGCACATCCCGCCAGCAGTCCGCGTGACTCGCCCGTCTCCCCGATCGACGCACAGTTCACTTGTCGTGCGATCGATCCAGTAGGTCTGCCCGCGTTCGATGAACACTGGCTGGTCCAGGTGGAACCATCGGCCAACGGTGTCCACCAGCGTCAGGCGCTCGGCTGTCTCCCGCTGCGGCATCACGTTCTCCTGCCTACTGGTCCTGGCAACCCGGGCACGGCCGCACCTGGTCGGGAGCGCTTCCAGCAGAAAGGGACGACCCCCGTCGGGGGGAGACGGGGGTCGTCGAAGGTTCGGCTCCGGGGGGGTCGAGCCGAACCACTCAGCGGTCACGGGGGGTGCAACCGCTGAGGGTCTGTCTGTTTTCGTGGATGTGAAAGCTCGTCGTACCGACAAGTCTGCCTGAGCGCGCCCGTCACGTCGAGTGGTGCCGTCTCCACTCACTGCGAAATTATCCTCGCGCAGTGTGAGCGTGATCACGCGGAGCGGAGATGGCGGTGGCGGCCCGCAGGTCTGAGGGGTGGCGTGACCCCGGGCACCCGCCGACGATAGACCATCGGGCTAGACTTTCGCGCCGTGGGCCGAAGTGCCGCTTTCTTCGATCTGGACAAGACCGTCATCGCCAAGTCGAGCGCCCTGGCGTTCGGTCGGCCGTTCTACCGGGACGGGCTGATCACCCGGCGAGACGTGGTCAAGTCGGCGTACGCGCAGCTGATGTTCCGGCTGGGCGGCACCGACGAGCAGACCATGGCCCGAACACGGGACTACCTGGCTGCGCTCTGCAAGGGCTGGCAGGTGGAGCAGGTCCGTCAGATCGTCGCGGAGACGCTGCACGAGCTGATCAACCCTTACGTGTACGCCGAGGCCGCCGCCCTGATCGTGGAGCACCAGGCGGCCGGGCGGGACGTGGTGCTGGTGTCGGCGTCCGGCGAGGAGATGGTCCGGCCGATCGGTGAGCTGCTCGGGGTGACCGACGTGATCGCGACCCGGATGACGGTGCGCGATGGCCGGTACAGCGGCGAGGTCGAGTTCTACGCGGCCGGTCCGAGCAAGGTCGAGGCGGTCACGGAGTTGGCGGCCGCGCGGGACTACGACCTGGCCGACTCGTACGCCTACTCCGACTCGTACAGCGATCGTCCGCTGTTGGAGTGCGTGGGTCACCCGAGTGTGGTGAACCCGGATCGGCAGTTGCGGCGGCTGGCGTCGGAGAACGCGTGGCCGGTGTTGGAGTTCCGGCACCCGATCCCGCTGGGCCGTCGGCTGCGGGAGCGTCCGGCCGTCCCGGTGGCCGCGGCGGCTCTGGGTGTCGGTGTGGGTGTGGCCATCGGCATCGCCTGGTACGGCCGGCACCGCCGCACCCGAGCCGCCACAGCCTGACCTCACCCCACCGCGTCGATCATGGAGTTGTGGCGGGCAGATTAACCAGTTGTGCGCCCTTTGCCGGCGCGACAACTGCAAGATCGACGCCGTCAGTGGGGGGCGGTCAGGCGGCGGCGAGGATCTCGTCGCCGATGGCGGTCAGCTGGTCGGCGCCGACCTCGACGGCGGCCATGTAGTGGCGGAGCCAGGAGCGCAGGCCGTCGGGGGTGCCGGTGGCGAAGGCGCCGGCCGATCCGACGTACTCCGGTTCCCGCTCGCGGTGACCGACGTCGACGCCGAGCAGGCCGCGCGGGTCGAGACCGCTGGAGAGCAGCACCAGGCGGGCGGCGCCACGGGCGACCACGCCGGACGGGCCGGCGAAGGGGCGCAGGTTGAGCAGTTCGCCGTGTACGACGGCGGCGAGTACCAGCGGGGAGACCTTCGTGCCGCCGGCGACCAGGCCGGCGAGCCCGTCGAGGCGGGCGGCGACCACCGGGTCGGCGACCGGGCGGCCCAACTCGGCCTCGGACACGATGTCGCGGGCGGCGAGGACGTGCAGTTTGGCGAGGGCCTGCCGGGGGGCCCTGGGCCAGAGTTCGCTCAGTCCGGGCAGCGCCCCGGCGACCCGTAGCGCCCCCTGGAGCACCGGGTCGGTGACGGTGCCGGCACGGACCTCCTCGCGCTCGTGCACGGCTCCTTCGAGGGCGGCGCTGGCCACCGCGGAGCGCAGGCTGACCTCGGCCGCTACCTGTCCGCCGTTGCGGCGCAGCGCGCGGTGCCCGAGCGCCTGGTCGAAGCGCTCGCGGGCCTGCTCGACGGCGGAGGGGATGTCGGCGAGCGCGAGCAGGGGGGCAAGCGGATCGGTGGTCACCCCGCCACGCTAGCGACCCGGCCCGGCGCGGCGGGCCGCACCCGCCGGCAACGCGACCCGTACCACCCGGCCGTCGCACACGGCCGCGACCTTGTCGCGGCCGGTGTCCCCGGGAGTCCGGACAGACCAGCCGGGCGTCGTGGGCGGCCGATCGGGGCAGGGCCGGGGTGTACGACGGGCCGTCGGGCGCGCGGCGGTGGCCGCTCGGCGCGACGGAGTGGGCGGCGGTCGCCGCTCGGGGGGCCCACGACTACCCTCGTGCCCACGAGACGCGGGTCACCCTGAGGACGAGGAGTCACGGCATGAGCGAGGCGTTGGCCAATCTGCTGAACGAGACGCGCCAGTTCCCCCCGCCGGCCGAGCTCGCCGCGCACGCGAACGTCACCGTCGACGCGTACGCCGAGGCAGAGGCCGACCGGCTCGCGTTCTGGGCGAAGCAGGCCGACCGGCTGGCGTGGTCGAAGAAGTGGGACGAGGTGCTCGACTGGTCGAACCCGCCGTTCGCGAAGTGGTTCGTCGGTGGGCAGCTCAACGTGGCGTACAACTGTCTGGACCGGCACGTCGAGGCGGGCCGCGGCGACAAGGTCGCGATCCACTGGGAGGGCGAGCCGGGTGACACCCGCACCATCACGTACAAGGATCTGCACGAGCTGACCTGCCGGGCGGCGAACGCGCTCACCGACCTGGGTGTGACCGCCGGCGACCGGGTGGCGATCTACCTGCCGATGATCCCGGAGGCGGCGGTGGCGATGCTGGCGTGCGCCCGGATCGGGGCCGCGCACAGTGTGGTCTTCGGCGGCTTCTCCGCCGACTCGTTGAGCAACCGGATCCAGGACGCCAGCGCCAAGGTCGTGATCACCGCGGACGGCGGTTACCGGCGGGGCAAGCCGTCGGCGTTGAAGCCGACGGTGGACGAGGCGGTGGCGAACTGCCCGTCGATCGAGCACGTGCTCGTGGTCCGCCGCACCGGCGAGGACGTGGCCTGGACGGAGAAGGACCACTGGTGGCACGAGACGGTGGAGACGGCGTCGGCCGAGCACACCGCGCAGCCGTTCGACGCCGAGCACCCGCTGTTCATCCTCTACACCAGCGGCACGACGGCCCGGCCGAAGGGCATCCTGCACACCACCGGCGGCTACCTCACCCAGGCGTCGTACACCACCCACGCGGTGTTCGACCTGAAGCCGGAGACGGACGTCTACTGGTGCACCGCCGACATCGGCTGGGTGACCGGGCACTCGTACATCGTGTACGGCCCGCTCTCCAACGGCGCCACCCAGGTGATGTACGAGGGCACCCCGGACACCCCGAACAAGGGCAGGTTCTGGGAGATCATCGACAGGTACGGCGTCAGCATCCTCTACACCGCCCCGACCCTGATCCGGACGATGATGAAGTGGGGCGACGACATTCCGGCCGGGTTCGACCTGTCGTCGCTGCGCCTGCTGGGCAGCGTCGGCGAGCCGATCAACCCGGAGGCGTGGATGTGGTACCGGAAGCACATCGGCCGGGATGAGCTGCCCGTCGTGGACACCTGGTGGCAGACCGAGACGGGTTCGATCATGATCTCCCCGCTGCCGGGTGTGACGGCGGCGAAGCCGGGGTCGGCGATGACCCCGTTGCCGGGCATCGTGGCGGACGTGGTGGACGACCAGGGCCAGTCGGTGCCGAACGGCGGTGGCGGTTACCTGGTGCTGCGTGAGCCGTGGCCGTCGATGCTGCGCACCATCTGGGGTGACGACAACCGGTTCATCGAGACGTACTGGTCGCGGTTCGAGGGGATGTACTTCGCCGGGGACGGCGCGAAGAAGGACGACGACGGGCACATCTGGCTGCTCGGCCGGGTGGACGACGTGATGCTGGTGTCCGGCCACAACATCTCCACCACGGAGGTGGAGTCGGCGTTGGTGTCGCACCCGTCGGTGGCCGAGGCGGCGGTGGTCGGCGCGACCGACCCGACGACCGGTCAGGCGATCGTCGCGTTCGCCATTCCGCGCGGCAGCACGGACATCGCCGGCGAGGCCGGTGAGCAGCTCATCGCGGACCTGCGCAACCATGTGGCGAAGACGCTCGGCCCGATCGCCAAGCCGCGGCAGATCATGCTGGTGCCGGAGCTGCCGAAGACCCGCTCCGGCAAGATCATGCGTCGGTTGCTGCGGGACGTGGCGGAGAACCGGTCGCTCGGCGACGTGACGACGTTGCAGGACTCGTCGGTGATGGAGCTGATCTCCTCGGGGATGAGCGGCGCGAAGTCCGACGAGGACTGACGGCAGGCGTACCCCGGCGGGGGGTGGCGGTCCGGACGGACCGTCACCCCCCGCCGTCGTCTGTGGAGGTACGGCCGGAAACGCTCCCAGTCGATCTCGGACATCGACTGTCCGTGCGAAGACGCGCAGATAACGCATCGATCACGATCCCGCCGTTTGGCTTGTTTCTCATTTAGTTTCACGCGCGTCGGGTGTTGTCGATGCGCCCTCACCGCGCCTCGGGACCGACCGACTTCCTCCGCCCATGCCGAGAACGGAGTGGCATGAACAAGAACTCCCAACCGGGGTCGCGTCGACGACTACTCGTCGCGTTACCCGCCATTGCCCTCGCGGCCACCACACTGACCGTGGGTGGCAGCGCGGCGGCCCAGTCGGCGTCCGGCACCCCCCGGGCGGTGATCGGCGCCGACGAGTACTACATCAACTACGCCGAGCCCGAGGTGCAGCCGGACACCGCCGGCCGCGAGGTCAAGGGCAAGGGCGGCGTGTACACGCCCGCCGCCGACGCCGCTCGCGCGTTCGACCAGAAGCACGCGCGGGGCAACCCGGTCACCGCCAAGCAGTTGGCGAAGATCGAGGCCAAGTCGATCCAGACCGGCAAGAACCCCCGCAAGATCAAGCAGGCGCCGACCACGCAGACGGCGAAGCTGCTGACGCTGCTCGTCGAGTTCAACGACAAGGCGAACGACGACTTCACGAACGTGATGGTCCCGAAGACCGTGTTCGAGGACCGCACCTGCGTGCCGGGCACCGTGCAGAACGGCCCGAAGCACAACAAGATCCCGGACCCGGGCAGGCTTCCGCACGAGGACAACAACTCGATGTGGGTGCCGGACTTCTCGCCGTCGCACTACAACAAGATGCTCTACAGCAAGAAGGGCATCACCGAGCGGGTCCGCAAGGACCTCAAGGGCCCGGACGGCAAGAAGGGTGTCGACATCTCCGGTCGCACCATGCACAACATGTACCTGGAGATGTCCAAGAACGCGTACACCGTCGACGGGCAGGCCAGCCCGTGGATCACGGTGCCGCACTCGGAGGGCTGGTACGCGGCCAACCGCTGCACCCAGGACGAGAACGGCAACTGGGTTCCCGGCCGGGAGCAGTCGATGAACGGCCACCCGGACAACCCGGCCGGCGCGGGCCGGCTGGCGGGCGACGCGATCGAGGCGCTCGCCGCGAAGGACCCGAACTTCCCGTGGGCCGACTACGACATCGAGGACCAGGCCGACCGCGACGGTGACGGCAACCTCTTCGAGCCGGACGGCGTGATCGACCACCTCGTGCTGGTGCACGCCGGGCAGGGCAAGTCGCGAGGCGGCGGCGACCAGGGCGTGTACGCCGTCTGGGCGCACTCCTCCTCCGTTCCGGGTGGCTACACCATCCCGGGCACCAACCTGAAGGTGTCGAACTACATCGTGCAGCCTGAGGACGCCGGTGTCGGCGTCTTCGCCCACGAGTTCGGTCACGACCTGGGCCTCCCGGACCTCTACGACACGTCCGGCAACGCCGACTCTGACGTGGACTTCTGGGACCTGATGGCCTCGGGCTCGCACTCCGGTGAGATCTTCCAGGCGCTGCCGACACACATGGGCATCTGGGACAAGTGGGTGCTCGGCTGGGCCGACCCGCTGACCATCCGCCCCGGCTCGAACCCGCGTGAGGTCAAGCTCGGCCAGACCTCGCGTACGCCGATCGACTCCGAGGACGGCATCAAGGTCGACCTGCCGGACAAGATCACGACGTTGGCCACGCCGCACAGCGGCACCAAGATGTGGCACAGCAACAACGACCAGAGCTGGGCCGACGTCAAGCTGAGCCGCTCGGTCGACGTGCCCTCGGCCGCCGACGCCAAGTTCTGGATGTGGAACAACTACATCATCGAAGAGGACTGGGACTACGGCTTCGTCGAGCTGTCGACCGACGGCGGCACGACCTGGACCGAGCAGAAGGTCTACGCCGAGGGTGGCGCCGTGGTCACCACGCCTGACAACTACGGTGACCCGAACGGCCGGATGAACGACTTCGGCGGCAAGAAGTACGGCCTGACCGGCAGCACCGACGGCTGGCGTCACGACTACGTCGACCTGTCGGCGTACGCCGGGACCACCGTGCAGGTGCGGCTGCGCCTGGCCACCGACGAGGCGTTCGAGGAGCGCAACTGGTTCGTCGACGACTTCTCGGTCACCGGCGGCGGCGCCACCACCTGGAGCGACGACGTCGAGGGCGGCGACAACGGCTGGACCGCCACCGGCGGCACGTTCGTCGACACCACCGGCGCGGGCTGGAAGGTCTCCAGCGGCGTCGAGACCCACGCGCACTACTACCTGGCCGAGTGGCGCAACTTCGACGGCTTCGACAAGGGCCTGAAGTACGCGTACGACACGATCTACTCCCACGAGGCGTGGAAGGTCGACCGGATCTCGTACAACGCGCCGGGCATGCTGGTCTGGTACCGGGACACCGCGCTCGGCGACGTCAACCACGTCACCGGGCAGATGACCGCGCTGCCCAGCTACGGCGCGAAGGGCGGGCTCCTGATCGTGGACTCGCACTTCGACCCGTACCGGCGCACCGGCGAGGCAGCCGTGAAGGACCCGTCGGTGACGGACAACCTGCCCAGCCGTCCGCAGTCGGCGAACGCGGCGTTCGGCCTCCAGAAGACGTACCCCTTCACGGAGTGCCTGGAGGCGGCGGACGAGCCGTACAGCGCGTACTGCACGAAGTTCAAGGCGCAGAAGCCGGTGAAGTCCTTCACCGACGCCAAGACCTGGTACCCGGGCATCGAGATGCGTGACGGGGCTCCCTACGCCCGGGACAACGACGCGTCGGTCGTGGTGCCGTCGCGGAACAACGCGCCGTACACCACCCGGGTGACCAACCCGGACGGTAGCCCGGCGCCGGAGTTCTACGGTGTGACGCTGGGTGGCGGCGCGATCGTGCTGGGCACCGGTAACCCGGGCGACCAGGGCGTGAACTACGGCGTGTCGCTGACCGTGAAGAAGGCCGCGCGGGACAACTCGTCGGCCACGATCTTCGTCACCCCGGCGAAGAAGTGACCGTTTCACGGTTCTCTATCTGACAACAGCGGTAACGGTGGGGCCGGTGGCGGAGACGCCTCCGGCCCCACTGCCGTTCGGTCGATCAAATTGATCGAAAATCGTCGTTGTAAAGCCGTCCGTACGAGCGCCGCTGGCCAGCATGGCTGATGAAGCGCCGGTGTGTGACGGCGAAAGGCGTCGCAAACAAAATCTTGCAACAAATCGACGCGTGCATCTTCCCACCCGTCCCAGCAGTGTCTATGTTCACCATTGGTCCCACTCGTGGGATCGATCTCCCGCCGGCCTGTACCCCCGTTGGGCCGGTTCCCTCACACCGGAGGTACCACGTGCGCAAAGTCGCAGTGGGTCTGATCGGGCTCTCACTGACGGCGACGGGCCTGGCTTTCGGCCCGTCCGCCTCGGCGGCGCCTCAGCCCAAACTGCCGGCAGCAGCACCGGCCGCTGCCGAACCGCAGACGCTGAAGGACGAGCTCCCGGACAAGCTCGAGGAGAAGCGCCGCGAGCTGCGGGAGCAGGGTCTCAGCGACGTGCTGAGCGGTCGCAGCAAGCCGATCGAGCGCAATGGAAGCAAGGTCGTCAAGGTCGGTCAGGTCGGCAAGGCGGGTGGCAACGCGAACGCCCGTACCGCCGGCGCTCAGGCCACCAAGGACCAGTACGTCGAGCTCGAGCGTGAGCGTACCGACAAGATCTTCGTGATCCTGGCCGAGTTCGGCGACGAGCGGCACCCGTCCTACCCGGACAAGGACATCAACCCGAACATCGCCGGACCGGCGACGTTCGACGGGCCGCTGCACAACAAGATCCCGCAGCCCAACCGGGCCGTGGACAACTCCACGATCTGGCAGCCGGACTTCAGCCCGGAGCACTACCGCCAGGTCTACTTCGGCACCAACCCGGGCGACGAGTCGCTCAAGCAGTACTACGAGGCCCAGTCCTCGGGTCGCTACACCGTCGAGGGCCAGGTCACCGACTGGGTCAAGGTCCGGTACAACGAGGCCCGCTACGGTCGTTCCGACGACCCGATCCCGGACCCCAGGCCGGGCGCGCCGGTGGACCCGCGGGACGACCGCGCCGTCTGCGCGGGCAACGTCTGCTCCAACACCTGGGACCTGATCCGCGACGCCGCCAACCAGTGGGTCGCCGACCAGAAGGCCAAGGGCCGGACGGACGCGCAGATCGCCGAGGAGATGCGGTCCTACGACCAGTGGGACCGGTTCGACTACGACGGTGACGGCGACTTCAACGAGTCGGACGGCTACATCGACCACTTCCAGATCGTCCACTCCGGCGGCGACCAGGCCGACGGTGACCCGCAGCAGGGTGAGGACGCCATCTGGAGCCACCGCTGGTCGGCGTTCAACAGCTCGCCCGTCGGCCCGCCGAACTTCCCGATCGGCGGCACCCAGATCGGCAACACCGGCGTCTGGATCCGCGACTACACGATCCAGCCGGAGAACGGTGGCCGCAGCGTCTTCTACCACGAGTACGGCCACGACCTGGGCCTGCCGGACGACTACGGACCCGCCGACAACAGCAACGAGCACTGGACCCTGATGGCCCAGAGCCGGCTCGGTGCCAAGAACGACCCGGCCATCGGTGACCGCGGTGGCGACCTCGGTGCCTGGAACAAGCTCCAGCTCGGCTGGCTCGACTACGAGGTCGTGGTCGCGGGGCAGAAGCGGACGCTCGAACTCGGCCCGCAGGAGTACAACTCGGACAAGGCCCAGGCCGCCGTGGTGGTGCTCCCCCAGCGGGAGTACACGTTCGACTACGGTGCGCCGTTCGAAGGTGCCAAGCAGTACTTCTCCGGTAACGAGGACAACCTCGACAGCAAGATGACGAGGACGTTCGACCTCACCGGGAAGTCCGCGGCGGCGCTGTCGCTCAAGGGCAAGTACAGCATCGAAGCCGGCTTCGACTACCTCTACTTCGAGGGGTCGACGGACGGCGGTAAGACGTGGTCCGACCTGGACGGCACCGTCAACGGCAAGCCGATCGGCGTCGACGGCGCCAACCGCCCGGCCCTCGCGGGCAGCAGCAACGGCGCGTGGGTGGACGTCAACATCCCGCTCACCTCGCTCGCCGGCAAGGTCGCGCAGGTCCGCCTGCACTACGTCACCGACGGCGGCGTCTCCGAGGGCGGCTTCTTCGGTGACGCGATCACCGTGACCGCCGACGGTCAGACGGTGTTCACCGACGGTGCCGAGACCGCCAACGCGGGCTGGACCTTCGACAAGTTCCAGGTGGTCGGGTCGACCTACACCCGGCTGTTCGACAACTACTACATCGCCGGCAACCGGTCGTACGTCTCGTACGACAAGTACCTGAAGACCGGCCCGTACTTCTTCGGCTACGCGAACACCCGCCCGGACTGGGTGGACCACTACGCGTACCAGGAGGGCCTGCTCATCTCGTACTGGAACACCCGCTGGTCGGACAACAACACCGCACCGGTCTCCGAGGCCAACCCGGGTGGTCACCCGGGTGAGGGTCGCAACCTGTACATCGACGCGCACCCGCGCCCGATCTACAACCTGACCGGCGCTCCGTGGCGGGCCCGCGTCCAGGTCTACGACGCTCCGTTCAGCCTCAAGAAGGCCGACTCGTTCACCCTGCACCTCAACAGCCAGCCGCAGTACATCCGCGGTCAGGCCGCCGAGCCGCTGTTCGACGACACCAAGAAGTACTTCTACGAGGAGCTGCCGAACCACGGCGTCAAGCTCCCCGCCGCCGGTGTCAAGATCAAGGTTCAGGAGCAGGACGGCACCTCGATGAAGATCCGGATCAGCTGACCACTGAATCCCGCACCACCCAGCGACGCCCGGGCAGTCATCTGCCCGGGCGTCGCCCTGTGTACCGGTAGGGGACAACCCGGGCTTCTCCCTGTTCACCGCGACCACCAGGGCCGTCGGAGGCAACCTGGTCCTAGGCTGTCTGCCATGACCGACCAGCGCGGCGGAGTCGTCGACGAGTCCTGTGTCCTCACCGAGGGGCCGTGGACGCACCGCTTCATCGGCGCCAACGGCACCCGGTTCCACGTGGTCGAGGCCGGCACCGGCCCGATGGTGCTCTTCCTGCACGGCTTCCCGGAGCACTGGTGGGCGTGGCACCAGATACTCCCGGCCGTCGCCGACGCCGGCTTCCGGGCGGTCGCCGTCGACCTGCGCGGCTACGGCGCCAGCGACAAACCACCCCGGGGGTACGACGGCTACACCCTCGCCGCCGACATCGCCGGGCTGATCCGGGCCCTCGGTGAACGGTCCGCGACACTCGTCGGCAGCGGCGTCGGCGGCATGGTGGCCTGGACCGTGGCGTCATTCCACTCGTCCCTGGTCCGCCGGCTCGTGGTGCTGGGAGCACCGCACCCGCTGCGACTGCGCGCCGCCATCTTCGCCGACCCGCGCGGGCAGTTCGCCGCCTCCACCCCGGCGTTGAAGTTCCAACTGCCCCGCTACGAGCACGTCCTGACCCGGGACGGCGCGGCGGCCGTGGGAGAGATCCTGCACCGGTGGGGCGGGCCACGATGGGTGGCCGGGTCGGACTTCGAGGCGTACGCCCAGCGGTACCGGGAGGCCATGCGCATCCCGCAGGCCGCATTCTGCGCACTGGAGGGCTACCGGTGGGCGTTCCGCTCGGTGCTGCGACTGCACGGCTACCGGTTCGTACGCCTCATGCAGAAGCCGCTTGTCACCCCGACCCTCCAACTGCACGGGGCACTCGACGTCGCCTCCCTGCCGAGGACGGCCCTGGGTTCCGGACGGTACGTCGTCGCCCCGTACGAGTGGCGGCTGCTCGACGAGGTGGGACACTTCCCGCAC
Source organism: Micromonospora sp. NPDC005298 (assembly GCF_040607375.1). Lineage (NCBI taxonomy): Bacteria > Bacillati > Actinomycetota > Actinomycetes > Micromonosporales > Micromonosporaceae > Micromonospora > Micromonospora sp. NPDC005298. The sequence continues at coordinate 609,197 of NZ_JBEXGP010000001.1, read as the reverse complement.
CTGGAGGCCCCGGAGCTGGTACTCGGCGAGATCCTGCGCTGGGCCAAGACCTGACCGGTCAGACCCGCTGCTCCCGCAGGTCGGTGACCTCGGCTGCCGGCGCCCAGCCCTGGTAGACGCCGAAGTCGAAGACCTCCAGCCGCATCGCCTCGGCCACCGGCCAACGACCGCCGGTGTACTCGACGCGCAGCCAGGCGTCGTGCTCACCGAGCACGATGAACGGCTGCCCCTGCCAGGTGCAGGTGGTACGCACGTACGCCAGGTCCTCGATGTCGCCGGCCGGCAGGACGCGCACGTACCGGCCGGGCCGGATCTCCTCGAAGCCCTCGCCCGGTTCGGGCTGGTACAGCCGGATGTCGTCGCCGTCCGGGCTGGCCTGGTACTCCCGACCCCGCCAGCGGGCCACGTAGCCGTCGCGCATCACGCCTCCGGAACCCGTCGCCACACCACCGCGTCCGTGTCGAGCGACGCGATCACCCGTTCGGTGCCGTCCGCGCCGATTCGCCAGAGCTGCGCGCCGTGCGGCAGCCGGGCGCTGTCCACCTTGAACTCGGCCACCACGTCGCTGCTCTCTCCGGGTGCGAAGCCGTTACCCCGGAACGGTGGGCGTTCGATGACCCAGCCCTCCATGGCCCGCATCGCCGGCTCGTTCTGCCCCCCGTACGGGATCCGGTAGAGGCTGGGCCGGTGCGCCGGCCAGCGCAGCACGTAGATCTCCTCGGCGTCCCGCACGAACGGCGAGGCCGGATAGTTGAGGCCGAGCGCGTCGTACAGCTGGGCCGGCGTGGTCAGGTGGGCCAATTCGCCCGCCCGGTGCACGAAGCCGGACACCCGGTCGTACCCGCGCTCCAGGTAGTACGTGAGCTGGCTGGGCGCGATCGCCTTCTGCATCACGGTCGGGCGGGCCGGGTCGACCGCCGCCGGAGCGTACCGGGGGCGGGCGGCGGGCTCGGCCACGGCCGGCGCCTCCTCGGTGTCGACCTCCAGGTCGTCTCCGAGCCCGACCTCGGCGGCCCAGTTGGCCAGGGCGACGATCTGCTCGCCGGGCAGCTTCGCGCCGACCGGGGTGCCCGGGTTGACGGCGAACGACCAGTCCTCGTCCGGCCAGCGGCGGATCAGCTGGGCGAACTTCACCCGGACCGTGTCCACGTCACCGTCGGTGTGGTCGGCGAGGCGTTCCGCCGACGTGTAGACCACCACGTACGTCTCGCCGTCGAGCTGGCCGGTACGCCAGACGAAACCCGGGTCGCCGGGACGGCTGCCCGGCACCGACTCCGGCGCGGCGGGCAGCAGCACCCGGGCCAGCAGCAGGGTGGACAGGAACGTGTCGGTGCTGCCCGCGCCGGCGGCGTTGAGCAGGTCCTCCTCGACCGTGTTCGCCGGCTCGAAGTCGACCGGCACCGGCTCCGGTGGGCTCGGCTCCTCGCCGCCCACGGCCGCGTACGGGTCGCCGTCGTCGGTGTCCGGCCACACCGGTTCCGGCCGAGGCGACGGTGTGCCGCCGGCCGCGCGCGGAGGCGCGGGGACGCTGTCCGGGTGGGGCGGCGCGGGGACGCTGTCCGGGTGGGGCGGCGCGGGGTCGACGCGGTCGCCGCCGGCCTGGTCACCGAGCACGTCGTCGACGGGCTGACCGGCCCCGATCGGCTCGGTCAGGTCGCGGGACTCGATGATCGTGCCCTCGATGACGATGGGCGTGAAGCCACGGCGTGGCGCTGGCGGACCGGAGACCGGTTCCGCGATGGACGGCGACAACTCCTCCACCGGCTCGTACCGGGCCTGCTCCGCCGGCCGGCGACGCGGGATCGCCTGGGTCTCCTCGGCCGACAGGTCCGGCTGGACCGGCGCTGACCCACCGGTCGCCCGGAACGCGCGGGTGGGCTCCTCGGCCAGCGGGTCCGGGTGGCGCGGGGGCAGCGGCTGCGTGGGCTCGTCGTCGGGAGCGGGTCGTACCCCGTGGGGGGTCAGCGGGTCGCCGGACGGCGGCCGCAACGGCCGGGTGACCGTCGCGTCGGTCATCGGGAAGGCCCGTGTGGTGCCGTCGGCGGTAGCCGCGTCGGCCGGCCGGCGGCGGGGAAACGGCTGGCTGCCCCGCGCGAAGCGGGACGGCGGTGTGGCCCGGTCGCCGGGGCGGCCCCCGCCCGGCGTCGGGCCAGCGGCGCGGTCCCGGGCGGACGCCGGTTCGAAGAAGGAACGCCTGTCGCCCTGGGCGGTGCCGTTGGTCGGGGCGGCCACGGCGTCGCCGGCCCGAGCCACCGACGGCCGGCCGGCCGCGGGTGGGCTCTGCTCGGTGGGAGCGGCACCGGAACGGTCGGCGGGCGGCGCGAACCGGGGTGCGGCCGGGCGGCCCGGCACGGAATCGGCGCGCGGCACGGCGTTCGGATGCCGCTGGCCGGCGGCCGGCATGTCGTCCGTGCCGGACAGGCGTGACAGATCGCCCGGATTGGACGTGCTCCGCGACGTGCCCGAGGCCAGCGGATTGATCGGGCGCGGGACGGCGGCCCGTGGCGGCGCGGGTCGCACGGGCGGGGCCGCCACCGGATCCGGGCCGGGCGGCGGGGTGGCACCGGATGGCGCGGGGCCGGTCGCGGGCGGCGCTCCCGCGGCGTCCCGACCGGTCATGCCGCCACGGGTGCGGGCGAGGGTCTCGGCCCGCTCCAGTCGAGCGCGGGCGCCCATCGCGCGCCCGGGCAGCCGGACGTCACCGCGGGAGAGTTGGGAGACGAACCAGGCGGGCAGGTAGCCCTCCACCGGCAACCCGGGGTTGACCGCGAGCCACCATTCGTGGTTGGGCCAACCGACCGCGAGATCGGTGAACGGGACCCGCCGGTTGCTGCCCGGATGGTCACCGAGGCAGGCCCGCAGCGCGGCGGCGGAGGTGAACGCCAGCACGTGGGTGCGGCCACCGGTGGTCCAGGTGCCCCAACCGGGCGACGCCTGGCCAGCCACCGCGGGCGCGGCGACCGGCAACAGCAGATCGGTGCGGGACAGGAGCCGGAAGTACAACTCCTGGTCGTTGGCGCGCAGCGCGTCCCGCATCGCCACCTCGGCCTCCGTGGCCGGCTCCCATTCGGTCACGGCCACCTCTCCTTCCGAGAACAGGCCACAGGTATCGCGTACAACCTACAAGGTGGTATCAAGATCACAATTGCTGGCCGGCGGCGGTCCGCCGGGGCGCCGACGAGGGGATAACATCCCGTCCCGGAGCCGACACGATACGGAGGCCGTCGATGTCCCGGTCGATCGCGCGCCCGGTCCTCGCAGGCCTGGCGGCCAGTCTGCTGAGCGCACCGGCACTGCCCATCGGCGCCGCCGACGCGCTGGCCGCACCGACCTGCGCCACCCCGCTGGCCCCCGTCCGCCCGGTCCCGGCCCAGCCGTGGACACTGCAACGGTACGACCCCGCCCGGCTCGCGCCACTGGCCACCGGCGCGGGAGTGACGGTCGCGGTGGTCGACTCGGGTGTCGACCGGACCCACCCGCAACTGGCCGGGCAGGTGCTGGCCGGCACCGACCTGCTCGACCCGGGCGGAGACGGCAGCCGCGACTGCGCCGGACACGGCACCGGCGTGGCGAGCATCATCGCGGCCCGACCCCAGCCCGGCGTCGCCTTCCACGGCCTCGCGCCGGACGCCCGGATCCTGCCGGTACGGGTGAGTGAGCAGCAGGTGGTGCAGGGACGGGAGTCGGGGCGTACGGTCAGCGCCGCCGAGTTCGCCCGGGCCATCCGGTGGGCCGTCGACCACGACGCCGACGTGGTGAACCTGTCCGTCGTCCTGTACGCCGACGACCCGGCCGTCCACGACGCCGTCGCGTACGCCGTCCAGCGGGACGTGGTGCTGGTGGCCGCCGCCGGCAACCTGCACGACAGCGGTGATCCCCACCCGTTCCCGGCCGCGTACGACGGGGTGCTCGGGGTGGGCGCGATCGGGGCGGACGGCACGCGGGCCGGGTTCTCGCAGACCGGCCCGTACGTCGACCTGGTCGCGCCGGGCAGCGAGGTGCTGACCGCCGCGCCGGGGCAGGGCCACCAGCGGGTCGAGGGAACCAGTTACGCGGCGCCGTTCGTGGCCGCCACCGCCGCCCTGCTGCGCCAGTACCGGCCCGAGCTGACCGCCGCGCAGGTGGTTGAGCGGATCGTCGCGACCACCGATCCGGCGCCCGGTCCGGGTCATGGCGGCGGGTACGGCGCGGGCGTGCTCAACCCGTACCGGGCGGTCACCGAGACCGGCCCCGGTCAGCCGGCCGGGCCTCGGACGGTGGCCACGCTCGCCGACGACCGGGCCGACGCCGCGCAACTGGCCCGCGACGCCCGCCGCGACGCGGCCCGCAACCGGGCCCTGGTGATCGGGGCTGTGGTCGGGACGACGGCAGGTGCCGTGGTGCTGCTCGCCCTGGTGCTGCCCCGGGGCGCACGCCGACGCTGGCGGCCCGCCGACCCGGCCTGACCTCACCGGCCCGCCGCCCTCCCCGCCGCCGGACAGCGGACCACCGGACAGCGCGCCACCGGACAGCGGACCACCGGGGATCGCCCCGGCCGGGGCCGGCCGGGGCGCGGACCCGGACATGGTCAGTGCTCCCGGCCCACCGGGATCACTGGAACAGCCCGGTGTTCTTCTTCTCGGTGTCCAGATAGTCGGCGGCGGAGTCGTTCACCGCCAGCCTGATGTCACGCAGCATCGCCTGGAGGTCCTGCGAGGCGGCCCGCCACCGCGCCTGACGCTGCTCGTACGCCTCCCGGGCCTCACCCTCCCAACCGGCCACCAGCGGCGCGGCGTCGCGTTCGAGTTGGCCGAGCTGCGAGTCGAGCGTGTTCAGGGCCTTCTGGATGTCCGCACCGGCCTGCTGAAGCGCGGTGAAGTTGACGACCAGCACACCGTTGTCCATCGGAGCTCCCTCCCGAGCGGGGTCAGAGCGGCAGTTGGATGCCGCCGCGGTTGGTGCCGGCCACCCGGCTGGCCGCCTCGTCGTCCGAGACGTCGTACTGCCGACCGGCGGTGCGGATCGCCCCGGCGGTCTCCCGCAGGGCGCGGTGCAGCGCCGCCTGGTCCTGCGACCACTGCCGCTTGACCTGCTCGAACGAGCGCCCACCGGCGCCGCGCCAGGCCTGCTGCAACACCTCCAGCTCGGCCAGCAGGCCGGTCAGCATGGACTGCAACGACTGATCCACCTGCTCGAACTTCGCGGCGGTCTGCTTCATCACCGCGGCTTCTGCCTGGGTCTGGGACACCCGGACGTCACCTCGTCTCCTCGATCGCGCCTGGCCGTCGACGCGCCCGGAGGACGCGTCGGTCGCTTTGCCCGCTCGTCGACGCACGGCGGACGCGGGTCAGCGATGAACTTCGTGGCTGACGGTAGCGGCCTGGTAGCGGTTCTGCTACCCCCGACCGATCCCCTGTGGACAACCACGCCAGCCATCGGTCGTTTACGATGTGCGGCAGCCACGTCGCGGCGCGTGACGGGTGCCGTCCACACTGGTCGAGGAGGCTCGGTGCCGGCGATCACCACCGGAGGCCCGCGGCAGCGGACCCCGACCGGGCCGAACCCCGTCGCCGGCGGCGTTCCCGGGGGGCCGGGCGCCACCGGGCCTGGTCGACGCGGTGGCCGGTGGACGACTCTCGCGCAGGTCGGCGCCGGGGTACGCGCCGGCCAGCTGGTCACCGCACAGGTCGCGGTGGCACTCGTCCTGGCCACCCTCGGCCGGAGCGCTCCGGTGACGGTCGCGGCCGTGACGGGGGCGACGCTGCTGCTGGTGGCCGCCGGGGTCCGGCTCCGGGGTCGGTGGCTCTTCGAGTGGCTCGGCACCGCCGTCGGGCACCTGACCCGCCGGAGGGCGCTGGCCGGGCCGGCGGGGCCCGCCGAGTTGCTCGACCTTGTCGCGCCGGGTGCCGTGGTCCACTCGACGGAGTTGTCCGACGGTCCGGCGGCGGTGCTGGAGGACACCGGGGGCATCGTCGCGTTGCTGGAGCTCGGCGACCCCGCTGATCTGCTCGGCGACGCGTCGCGGGCGATCCCCGCCCCGTCCGCCCTGCTGCCCGCACCGGGGGTGGACGTCCCCCCGCTGCGGATCCAACTGCTGCTCGCCGGGGCGCCCGCGCCGGTGCCGGCGGTCGGCGGCACGGTCGGCACGTCGTACCGGCAGCTCACCGACGGGCGGCTGGCCGGGCGGGAGCAGGCGCTGCTGGCGGTGCGGGTGCTGCGGGCCGACGGCTGGTCCGAGGAGGCCCTGCGCCGGGTGCTCGCCGGCACGGTGCGCCGCATCGTGCGCCGGCTGGGGTCGCTGACCGCGCGGCCGCTCGGCGTACCCGCGGCGCTGCGTGTCCTGGGCGAGCTGGCCCACCACGACGACGGTCACCCGGCGCGGGAGTCCTGGCCGGTACTGCGGTCCGGCTCACTGGTCCAGGCCACCTTCCGGCTGACCCACTGGCCGGACGCCGACGGCGTGGGCGCCCGCCGTCTGGCGCCCCGGCTGCTCGCGCTGCCGGCGACGGCGACGACCGTGTCGATCTGCGCCGGCCCGCCGCCGGCCAGTGGCGCCGCCGAGGTGCCGACCGAGCTGACCGTACGGCTGGCCGCCGGGACGACGACCGAGCTGACCCTGGCGGCCGAGGCTCTGCACCGGCTCGTGACCGGCCTGGGCGGGGCGCTCCGGCGGCTCGACGGGGCACATCTGCGGGGGTTGGCGGCCACCCTGCCGTTGGCGTTGGCGACGGCGGACGCGCAGCCCCGACCGGCGCTCGACGACTGGGAGCTGACCCTCGGCCAGGCGGGGATCATGGTCGGCACCAACCGGCACGCCGGCGCGGTCACCGTGCGACTGTTCCGGCCGGAGAGCACGAGGGTGCTGCTGGTCGGTGGCGTACGCGCCGCCCAGTTGGTGGCGTTGCGCGCGATGGCGCTGGGCGCGCTGGTGGTGGTGCAGACCTCGCGGCCACGCGTCTGGGAGCCGTTCGTCCGGGGGGTGGGCGCGCCGGGTGGGACGATCCCGCTGATCCCGCCCGGCCGGCCGGTGGCCGACGGGGTGGCGACCGCGCTGCGGCCGTTGCTGCTGGTGGTCGACGCGGGGCCGGTGCCGACCGAGGCGGAGCCGGGCGCCCCGTGGCGGACCACGCTCGTGGTGCGGGACGAGCTGACCTCCGCCGACACCGACGTGCTGAGTCGTGCGGACCTGGCGGTGTTGCAGCCGTTGGGCGCGGCCGAGGCCGCACTGGCCGGTGCGGCGCTGGGGCTTGGCGGTTCGGCCGAGTGGCTGACCCGGATGCGGGACGACATGGTGGCCGTGGTGAACCGGCGGGCCCTGCGCTGGGCGCTGCTCCACCCGACCCCGATCGAGGCACAGTTGATCGGCCGGGTAGCGCGCGGCTGACCTGGTGGCGCGGCGAACTGGCGGGTTACGTCGCCGCCGGTGTCGTGGCACGATCCCCGCCATGGGTTTTCTGAAAGGTCTGCTGATTCGGCTGGCCAGCACAGCGCTGGCTTTCTGGCTGGCCACGTTCCTCATCCCGGGCATCTCTCTGGAGTCGAGCTCCGCTGTGGAGACGGTGACCACGCTGCTCCTGGTGGCGGTGATCTTCGGCGTGGTCAACGCGGTCCTCCAGCCGATCATCAAGACCGTCGGTTGCGGCTTCTACCTGCTGACGCTGGGCCTCATCGCGCTCGTGGTCAACGGGCTGCTGTTCCTGCTCACCAGTTGGATCGCCGACCAGGCCGGACTGCCGTTCTCGGTGGACGGTTTCTGGCCGGCGGCGGTGCTCGGTGCCCTCTTCGTGAGCATCGTGACCTGGATCCTCGGCGCCGTCCTCGACCGGGACTGACCGGCGACCGGCGCGTACCGACCCGGCCCGCGCGGGGCTCCGACCACGGTCGGGGCCCCGGCGGGGCCGGTGACCAGAGTTCGGGAATTGGCAGGCGAGCGTGCCCATCGCGGCAGCTAGCGTCGCTGGGTGTTCACGCTGACCCGCACCGATGGCCACCTGCTCAGCACCGACCCGGCCCGGCTCGACCTGGCCCTGGTACACCACTGGTTGTCCACCGACGCGTACTGGGCGTTGGGGCGGGACCGGGAGACGGTCGAGCGGGCGTTCGCGGGTTCCCTGCCGTTCGGCGTCTACCGGCCCGGGGACGGCCGCCAGGTGGCGGTGGCCCGGGTGGTCACCGACCGCGCCACCTTCGCCTGGCTCTGCGACGTGTACGTGGACCGCGCCGCCCGGGGCGACGGTCTGGGCGGTTGGCTCGCCGCCGCGGTCCGCGACCACCTGGCCGAGCTGGGCGTACGCCGGATCCTGCTGAGCACGAAAGACGCGCACCAGGTGTACGCGCGGGCGGGCTTCACGCCGCTGGACGCTCCGGAGCGGTGGATGAACCTCGACCAGCGACCCCCGGTGACCCCGATCACCGGAAAGGAACAGCGCACGGCTGGACCCCTTACGGTGGAGCCGTGACGCCACTCCGCCTGGGATACCTCTACGGCATCGGCGCGTACCTGCTGTGGGGTTTCTTCCCGCTCTACTTCAAGTTGCTGCGACCCGCCGGCCCACTGGAGATCCTGGCCCACCGGATCGTCTGGTCGGTGCTCTTCGTGGCGCTGCTGCTGGGCGCGCTGCGCAACATCGGTTTCCTGCGGGCGCTGCTGCGCCGACGCTGGGCGGTGGCCGGGATCGTCGCCGCCGCCGCGCTGATCGCGGTGAACTGGGGCACCTACATCTACGGGGTCAGCTCCGACCGGGTGGTGGAGACCGCGCTCGGTTACTTCATCAACCCCCTCGTGGTGGTGCTGCTCGGGGTGACGGTGCTGCGGGAGCGGCTGCGTCCGGGGCAGTGGGTGGCGCTGGGCATCGGCGGGTCGGCGGTCGCGGTGCTCGCCGTGGACTACGGCCGTCTGCCCTGGCTGGCGCTGACCCTGGCGTTCAGCTTCGCCGGGTACGGCCTGATCAAGAAGCGGCTCGGGCTGCCGGCCGCCGAGGGACTGTTCGTCGAGTCGGCCGTGCTGGCGCTGCCCGCACTCGGCTACCTGATCTGGCTGTCCTACCGGGGCGGCATGGCCTTCGGGCACGTCTCGGCCGGACACACGGCCCTGCTGGTGCTGGCCGGCGCGGCCACCGCGATCCCGCTGCTGCTCTTCGCCGGGGCCGCCAACCGGCTGCCACTGACCGGCCTCGGCATGATCCAGTATCTGGCGCCGATCCTCCAGCTCGCCTGCGGTGTGCTCATCTTCCACGAGCCGATGCCGCCGGCCCGGCTCGCCGGGTTCGCGCTGGTCTGGCTCGCCCTGGTGGTCTTCACCGCCGACGCGATCCGGCACACCCGCCAGTCCCGCCAGGCCGCCCGCCTCTCCGCCGCCACCCCCTGACCCCGCCGTCGGCCGCGCGGGTGGGTGCGGGGCTCAGGGGACGGCGTAGGTCAGCAGGGTCGTGCCGTCGGCCCGTTGGAGTTCCACGCTCACCAGTTCCGCGTCGGTGAACCTCGTGGCGCCGGTGAACTGGAGGCTGTCGCCCGGCGCGGCGAGCCAGGAGCCGATCTGCTCGCTGGCGCCGTTCGGACCGTGCGCCACCAGCCGGAACGGGTACGCCTTGCCGTAACTCGTCCGGGGGTCGTACCCGCAGCGCATGGTCACCTCGGTGCCCCACTTGGTGCTGGTCAGCCCGATCTCGGCGTGCACCGGCCCGACCGCGGCCGCCGGCCGCATGGACACCATCGACACCCGTGGGCCGGGGGTCCCCACGGCGCTCGGCGGCGCCTGGGTGCCCGGGGTGTTCCGCAGCATCGCGGCGGTGCCAGCGCCGACCACCAACGCCATCGCGGCGGCGACCAGCGCGGTCACCGCGTACCCCCGGCGGTTGGACCACCGCTCGCGGCGCCGGCGGGCGCGGGCCTCCTCGAGCAGCGCGGGCACCCGGGGTGGGGTCGGGGGTGGGAGGAACTGCTCCAGCCCGGACGGGTCGAGGCGGCCGAGCAGTCCGGGTAGGACGGCGATCTCGGCGACGGCGTCCCGGCACTCGGCGCAGCCGGCGAGGTGCCGTTCGTAGGCGGCCCGTTCGGCGGGGGCCAGGGCGCCCAGCACGTACGCGCCGTCGTCGTGCGCGAACTCGCACCGGGTCATCCCGTCACTCCCATCTCAGCCAGGACCAACCGTAGTGACCGCAGCGCGTAGTGGGTGCGGGACTTGACGGTGCCAGGTGGCACACCCAGCCGCGACGCCGCCTCGGCCACCGACCGCCCCTGGTAGAAGCACTCGATGAGCACCTCGCGGTGGGTGGGGCTGAGCCGGTTCAACGCCTCGGCGACGGTCCACGCCTCCACCGCGCGTTCGGCCTCGTCGACGACCTCGGGTGGCTCCGGCATCTCGTCGGTGAACACCTCACCGACCCGGGTGGACCGTCGCCGCCAGGCGTCGATGGCCAGGTTGCGGGCGGTGGTGAAGAGCCAGGCGCGTACCGAACCCCGGCGGGGGTCGAGCGATTCCGGGTGCCGCCAGGCCCGCAGCAGCGTCTCCTGCACCAGGTCCTCGGCGCGCTGCCGGTCGCCGTTGACCAGCCGCAGCGCGTGCGCGTACAGCGCCTCCGCGTGCTCGTCGTGCAGCGCGCGCAGCAGTTGGGCGTCGTGGTCGCTGATGGCGGTCTCCTCGCTTCCGGCGCGCGTCCGGCGGTGCGTCCGCCCGGGAATACGTGCGGTGACGCCGAACGGTTCAGCCCGAGGTCAGACCGGCCGCGGGTCGGTACCCACCCGGGCGGGTGTCCACGCCTGCTTCACATTGCGCTGGGGCCGCCCAGCCACCCCACCGGCAAGGTGTACGTGGCGCTGACCAACAACACCGACCGTGGCAGGGCCGGCGAGGCTGCGGCCTCCGGTGGTCCGGCCCTGGACCGCCCCGAGAGGCCCTCTCCCAGCCCGGGAGAGGGCCTCTCGGCCGTACGGGGTCAGTGGTCGGCGGCGATGCCGTCGGCGACGCTGCGGGCGACCGTGAGCAGTTTGGCGCGTACCACCCGGGCCGAGGTCATCATCTCGCTGGCCGGCAGCGCGCACGCCAGCACGACGCGGCGTTCCATGTCCTTGTCCGGTGTGACGAGCACCGCCGCGCAGGCCACGCCCTGCCGGAACTGCCCCAGCTCCAGCTGCATCCCCCGCCGGTCGCCGGCGGCCAGGTCGGCCTCGAACGTCTCGTTGCTCGTCAACGTGGCGCTGGTGAACGGCCGCATGCCGTACTCCCGCAGGTAGCGGAAGCGTTGGTCGGCGGTGAGGGTGGCCAGCAGCGCCTTGCCGAGGGCTGTGGCGTGCGCGCCCTCGTCGAACCCGGGGACCAGATCCTCCAGGTACGGCGACCGGTGCCCCTCCGCGACCGCGGTGAGGGCCACCTGACCGCCGACGAAGCGGCCCAGGTAGTGGCTGTAGCCGGTGTCCAGGGCGGCGCGGCGGAGCGCCTCACCGACCGCCGGCGGCCCCCGGAACGCGGTGACCAGCTCGCGGTAGCGGTCGGCCACCTCCAACCCCACGATGTACGTGCCGTCCTCGCGACGGATCACGTAGCCCTCGTAGGCCAGGGTGCGCACCAGGTGGTAGGTGGTGGCGACGGTCAGCTCGCACCGCCGTGCGATCTGCTTGACGGTCAGGCCCTTCGGGGCGCGACCGACCGACTCCAGCACCCGCAGCGCTCTGGAGACGCTGCGGATCAGGTCCGAAGGTTCTGCCAAGGGGTCGCGCACAACCACCTCCGCCGCCGGGGACTTACACCATATGAAATACAGGCCCGGTGCGAAATGCCTGTTCGGGTCGAGGATGCCAGATCACCATCCACTGGGTGTGCCCTGACGGTCACCACGAGTGCTCTGAGCACCGCTCACGTAGGTTTGCCGGACGATGAACGACACACCCCTCACCCCGACCACCGCCCGCCTCCGACCGGTGCGGGCCAGCGCCGGCGCCGTCGCCACCACGGTGGCCTGCGTACTGCCCGTCTTCCTGCTCGGCGGCCTCGCCGTGCAGATGGGCGCGGACGTCGGCTTCACCCCGGCCGGCCTGGGCGTGGCCGTGGCCGTCTACTTCGGGGTCAGCGCGCTCGCGTCGGTGCCCTCGGGTCGCCTTGTCGAACGGTACGGGCCGGCTGTGGTGGCCCGCTGCGGCATCCTGCTGGCCGCCGGGTCGATGCTGGCCGTGGCGGCACTCGCCCGGTCGTACCCGGTGTTGGTGGGTTTGCTGGCGCTCAGCGCCGCCGCGAACGCCCTCGGCCAGCTGGCCAGCAACGCGGCCCTCGCCCAGCACGTGCCGGCCCGCCGGCAGGGCCTGTCGTTCGGCGTCAAGCAGGCCGCCATCCCGGTCTCCACGCTGCTGGCCGGCGCGGCGGTGCCCACCATCGCGCTGACCGCCGGCTGGCGCTGGGCGTTCGTGGCAGCCGCCGGCGCGGCGCTGACGACGCTGCCGCTCGTACCCCGGCAGCAGGCCGGTTCGGCCCGCCGGACCGGCGGCGGGCGGGCCGGCCGGGCCACCGGGGCGCTCGTGGTGGTCGGCGCGGCGGCGACACTCGCCGCCGCCGCGGCGAACGCGCTCGGCACCTTCCTGGTGGACTCCGCGGCCGCCCGAGGCCTGTCCCCGGGCCTCGCCGGCCTCACCCTCACCCTGGGCAGCGCCGTCTGCGTGGTGGCCCGGGTGGGCGCGGGGTGGCTGGCCGACCGGCGCGCTGGCGGCCACATCGCGCTGATCGCCGCGATGCTGGTGGTCGGCGCCGTCGGACTGGCACTGCTCGCGCTGACCGGCACGGTGCCGCTGGTCGCGGGCGTGGTGCTCGGCTTCGGCCTGGGCTGGGCGTGGCCCGGTCTGGTGAACTTCGCGGTGGTGCGGCTACACCCGCAGGCCCCGGCCACCGCCACGTCGATCACACAGACCGGGGTGTACGCGGGCGGCTGCCTCGGCCCGCTGACCCTCGGCCCGCTCGCCGCCCACGCCGGCTATCCGGTGATGTGGTCCACGGCGGCGGTGTCCATGCTGCTCGCCGCCGCCCTCATGCTCGTCGGCAGTCGGCTGCTGACCGCCGCCGGCACCGCCCGGAACGAGGATCAGCTGGTGCGGTCGGCGATGTAGTCGCAGAGCGATTCGAGGGCGCGACGCGACGGGCCGGCCGGAAGGGGAGCCAGACGGGCGCGGGCGTCCTCGGCGTAGCTGCGCACGGTCTCCCGTGCCCGCTTGAGCGCCGGGCTCTCCCGGAGCAGCCCCAACGCCTCCGCGTGCAGGGCGTCGTCGGTCAGCGGACCGGTCGCCAGGATCTCCCGCAGCCGCACCGAGGAGGCGTCGGAGTCGTCCGCCGCGCGGGCGTAGAGCACCGGCAGGGTCGGAACACCCTCGCGCAGGTCCGTGCCCGGCGTCTTGCCCGACTGCACCGACTCGGAGGCGATGTCCAGCAGGTCGTCGGTGAGCTGGAACGCGACGCCGATCGTCTCGCCGTAGCCGGCGAGAGCCTCGACCTGCTCGACGGGGGCACCACCGAACATGCCGCCGAACCGGACCGACGTGGCGATGAGCGACCCGGTCTTCTCGGCGATGACACTGAGGTAGTGCGCGACCGGGTCGTCGCCGGCACGCGGACCCACCGTCTCCGCGATCTGACCGTGCACCAGGCGGGCGAAGGTGCGCGCCTGCAACCGGACCGCCTCCGGGCCCAGGTCGGCCGCGATGTCCGCCGCGCGGGCGAAGAGATAGTCGCCGACCAGGATGGCCACCGAGTTGGTCCAGCGGGAGTTCGCACTCGGCGCACCCCGGCGGACGGCAGCCTCGTCCATCACGTCGTCGTGGTACAGCGTCGCCAGGTGCGTGAGTTCCATCACGACGGCGGCAGGTACGACCTGCGGGCCGCTCGGATCACCGAACTGGGCGCCCAGCGCCACCAGCAGAGGACGGAACCGCTTCCCGCCGGCCTCCAGCAGATGCCGGGCCGCCTCCTCCACGAACGGGTCCGCGCTCGCCACGCTGGCCCGCAGCTCGACCTCCACCGCGTCCAGCAGACCCAGCACGGACGCCTCGACGCGGGGATCGGCGAGATGAAGGCCGAGCGCGCCGAACTGACTCGTGCTCGCCCAACCCCGACGACCGCCGGAGCCGGGGGCACCTGAACGCTCGCCAGCCGGATTCACCACGCCATCAACCATGCCACACCCGTTCTACCTGCTCCGGGTTGGGGATACGCACCGGAGGCCGGCACGCGAACGCGTACCGGCCTCCGATCGTCGGGACTCGCGTCATCGAACGAATTCGGCAGCTCCGGCGGCCAGATCGAGCAGCGGCGCCGGGGCGACACCGAGCACCAGGGTGGCCAGTACGCCGATCATCAGCGCGGCGGAGGTCAGCCCGCCCGGCACGGTGACGGTCGGGGTGGACTCGCCCGGCTCGGACAGCCACATCATCACCACGACCCGCAGGTACGGGAACGCCAGCACCATGCTGGTCAGCACACCCGCGATCACCAGCCAGGCGTGCCCCTCCTCCAGGGCCGGCCCGAAGATCGCGAACTTGCTGGTGAAGCCGCTGGTCAGCGGGATACCCGCGAAGGCCAGCAGGATGAACGTGAACAGCCCGGCGAAGAACGGCGACCGCCGGCCCAGACCGGCCCAACGGGAGAGGTGGGTGGCCTCCCCGTCGGCGTCGCGCACCAGCGTCACCACCGCGAACGCGGCAAGCACCGAGAACCCGTACGCGACCAGGTAGAACATCGTGCCGGACAGCCCGTCCTTGCTCGGCGCCAGCACACCGACCAGCAGGTAGCCGGCGTTGGCGATCGAGGAGTACGCGAGCAGCCGCTTGATGTCGGTCTGGGTGACCGCGAGCACCGCGCCGATCAGCATGGTCAGCACCGCGACCGCGCCGAGCACCGGCGTGAAGTCCCAGCCGGCATCGGCGAACGCGACGTGGAAGACGCGCAGCAGCGCGCCGAACGCGGCGACCTTGGTGCAGGCCGCCATGAACCCGGTGACCGGGGTGGGCGCGCCCTGGTAGACGTCAGGCGTCCACACGTGGAACGGGGCCGCCGCCGCCTTGAAGAGCAGACCGATGGCGAGCAGCGCCATGCCGGCGAAGAGCAGCACCGGGCTGGCCGGCGACTCGGACACCGCCGCGTTGATGGTGGCGAAGTCGACGCCGGCCGTCCGACCCGGCATCCCGGCGGTGAACCCGTAGATCAGGGCCACACCGAACAGGAAGAACGCCGAGGCGTACGCGCCGAGCAGGAAGTACTTCATCGCCGCTTCCTGGCTCAGCAGACGCCGGCGACGGGCCAGCGCGCAGAGCAGGTAGAGCGGCAGGGAGAAGACCTCCAGGGCGATGAACATGGTCAGCAGGTCGTTCGCCGCCACGAAGATCAGCATGCCGCCGATCGCGAACGTGGTGAGCGGGTAGACCTCGGTGAGCCCGTTGCGTCCCTCGGCCTGCCGCCGGTCGTCGGCCGACTCGGCGGTCACCGCCGCCTGGGCGACGAACGCGCCGCCGCGCTCCACCGAGCGGTCACCGATCAGCAGCAACGCCATCGCGGCCAGCACGAGGATCGCGCCCTGCAGGAACAGCGTGGGCCCGTCCACCGCGAGAGCCTGGCCGGCGGTGATGATCCGGTCGTCGGCGTTGAAGACCACCATGGTCAGCGCGGCGAGCACCGCCAGCAGCGCCAACGTCAGCTGTACCAGGTGCCGCGAACGCCGCGGCACGAACGCCTCGACGAGCACGCCGAGCAACGCGGTGCCCAGCATGATCAGGATCGGGGCGAGCGCCGCGTAGTCCAGCGACGGCAGTTTCAACTCGGTCACTTTGCCGCCTCCTGGACGGTGCCCACCGACGGGGCGGGGTCGGTCCTGCCGATGTCGTCCATGGTCGCCTGGACGGCCGGGTTGATCACGTCAGTGACCGGCTTGGGATAGAAGCCGAGCAGCACGATCAGCGCGATCAGGGGGGCGACCACGAACTTCTCGCGCAGGTTGAGGTCCTTGCGCATCCCGTCGACCTCGGTGAGAGCCGGGTTGAGCGTGCCCTGGGTGGTGCGCTGCACCATCCACAGCACGTACGCGGCGGCCAGGATGATGCCGAGCGTCGCGATGACCGCGACCGGTTTGTTCACCGTGAACGTGCCGATCAGCACCAGGAACTCGGAGATGAACGGCGCGGTGCCGGGCAGCGCGAGCGAGGCCAGACCGGCGAAGAACAGCACGCCGGCGAGCACCGGGACCAGCTTGCCCGCCCCACCGAAGTCACTGATCAACGACGAGCCGCGCCTGGCGATCAGCATGCCCACCACCAGGAACAGCAGCCCGGTGGCCAGACCGTGGTTGAGCATGTAGAGCACCGCGCCCGTGCCGGCCTGCGTGGTGAACGCGAAGATGCCCACCCCGATGAAGCCGAAGTGCGCGATCGAGGTGTACGACACCAACCGCTTGAGGTCGTTCTGACCGACCGCCAGCAGCGCGGCGTACACGATGCCGATGACGCCCAGCGCCAGCGCCCACGGCGCGAACCACTTCGACGCCTCGGGGAACAGCGGCAGGCAGTACCGCAGGATGCCGAACGTTCCCACCTTGTCCAGCACACCGACCAGCAGCGCCGCGGCTCCCGCCGGTGCGGCGCCACCGGCGTCCGGCAGCCAGGTGTGGAACGGGAAGAACGGCGCCTTGATGGCGAACGCGAGGAAGAACCCGAGGAACAGCCAGCGCTCGGTGCCGGTGCTGATGTCGACCTGCGACAGCGCCTGCCAGTCGAACGTCTTGCCGCCGACCACCCACAGGCCGATCACCGCGGCCAGCATGAACAGACCGCCGACGAGCGAGTACAGGAAGAACTTCACCGCCGCGTACTGCCGCTGGTGGCCGCCGTAGCTGCCGATGAGGAAGTACATCGGGACGAGCATGACCTCGAAGAACACGTAGAACAGGAAGACGTCGGCGGCCGCGAAGACGCCGATCATCGTGCATTCGAGGACCAGCAGCAGCGCGAAGTAGACGGGCACCGACCGCTTCGACGACTCGGCGTCGTGCCAGGACGCCAGGATCACCAGCGGCACCAGCACCGCGATCAGCATCAGCATCACCAGCGCGATGCCGTCGGCGGCGAAGGTGAAGCTGACACCCCAGTTCGGGATCCACGAGTACGACTCGCGGAACTGGAACCGGTCACCGCCGGCGTTGAAGCTGACCCACATCACCACCGACAGCACCAGCACGAGCAGTGACCAGGCGAACGCCACCTGCTTGGCCAGCTCCGGCCGGTGGCGCGGCAGGAAGGCCACCACCAGGGCGCCCACCAGGGGCGCCACCGTGAGCACCGAGAGGAACGGGAAGTTGGACATTATGCGGCCTTACCTCCGTCGTGGATCCGTAGTCCGCCGGCGGGGGCGGCCGGAAAGAGGTCGATCACGCCAACCACCCCGCCTGCACCGCCAGGAACGCCGCCATCACCAGCAGCGCACCGGCCAGGATCGAGGTGGCGTAGGAGCGGACGAAGCCGGTCTGCATCCGCCGGAGCCGGCCCGATCCACCGCCGACCGCGGCGGCGAGCCCGTTGACCAGCCCGTCGATGCCCCGGTTGTCGAGGAAGACCAGCGCCCGGGTGAGGAAGATGCCCGGCTTCTCGAACACCGCTTCGTTCACCGCGTCGGTGTAGAGGTTGCGCCGGGCGGCGGTGACCAGCACACCTGCCGGCTGCGGCGCGGTGGCCGTCCCGGCCCGGAACAGGAACCAGGCCAGCCCGGCGCCGAGCACAGTGACCAGCAGCGACAGCGTGGTGATCACGGCGTGCGAGAGGACCGCCTCGTGCTCGGCGTGCTCGCCGCCGAGTCCGCCGGTCGCCGTCAGCCAGTCCGGAACGGACGTGGAGAGCAGGAAACCGGCGCCGACCGAGCCGACCGCCAGCAGGATGAGCGGAATCGTCATCAGCTTCGGCGACTCGTGCGGGTGCTCGATGTCCTCGGTCCACCGCTTCGGGCCGTGGAACGTGAGCACGAACAGCCGGGTCATGTAGAACGCGGTCAGCCCGGCGCCGAGCAGCGCCGCGCCGCCGAAGAGCCAGGCGGTCCAGTCGTCCCGCTCGAAGGCGGCCACGATGATCGGCTCCTTGGAGAAGAAGCCGGAGAACGGGAACATGCCGATGATGGCCAGCCAGCCCATCATGAAGGTCAACCAGGTGACCTTCATGTACTTCGACAGCCCCCCGAAGCGGCGGATGTCGACCTGGTCCTTCATGCCGTGCATGACCGAACCGGCGCCCAGGAACATGTTGGCCTTGAAGAAACCGTGCGCGAGCAGGTGCACGATCGCCAGCGCGTACGCCCCGCCGCCCAGGCCGACGCCGAGGAACATGTAGCCGATCTGGCTCACCGTCGACCAGGCGAGCACCCGCTTGATGTCGTCCTTGGCCGCGCCGATGATGCAGCCCATCAGCAGGGTGAGCGCGCCGACGCTGACGACCACGAGCTGGAGCGTCGAGTTCGCGGAGAAGATCGGGTTGGAGCGTGCGATCAGGTAGACGCCCGCCGTGACCATGGTCGCGGCGTGGATGAGCGCCGACACCGGGGTCGGGCCCTCCATGGCGTCCGGCAGCCACGCCTGGAGCGGGAACTGGCCGGACTTGCCGGCCGCGCCGAGCAGCAGCAGCAGGCCGAGCACCAGCACCGTGGTGGCGGTCAAGGCGCCGACGCCGTTGAATACCTCGTCGTACTGGGTGGTGCCGAGCGTGGCGAACATGATGAAGATGCCGACGGCCAGACCGGCGTCGCCGACTCGGTTCATCAGGAACGCCTTCTTGCCGGCGGTGGCCGCGCTCGGCCTCCCGTACCAGAAGGAGATCAGCAGGTACGACGCCAGACCGACGCCCTCCCAGCCGAAGTACAACATCACGTAGTTGTTGCCGAGCACCAGCAGCAGCATGGCCGCGACGAACAGGTTGAAGTACGCGAAGAACCGGCGGCGGCCACTGTCGTGCGCCATGTACTCCACCGCGTACAGGTGGATCAGGAAACCCACCCCGGTGATCAGCAGCACGAAGACCGCGGCGAGCGGGTCGAACAGCAGACCGAAGTCGACGCGGAGGTCACCGACCGCGATGAAGTCCCAGAGGCTCAGCTCGACCGACTTGTTCTCCAGGCCACGCAGCTGGAAGAAGAAGGCCAGGCCGAGCACGAAAGCGGCACCGATGGCGGCGACGCCCAACCAGTGCCCCCAGCGGTCGGCCCGACGGCCGAGCAGCAGCAGGATGGCCGCGCTGACCAGCGGGATCGCCACCAGCAGCCAAACGCTGCCGAGCAAGCCCGTGGCACCGGCGTACTGCACAGTCTCTTCCACTTGCTTGCCCCTTAGTACTTGAGCAGGTTGGCGTCGTCGACGCTCGCCGAGCGTCGAGTCCGGAAGATCGACATGATGATCGCGAGCCCGACCACGACCTCGGCCGCCGCCACCACCATCACGAAGAACGCCATGATCTGACCGTTGAGGTCACCGTTGATCCGGCTGAAGGTGACAAGCGTCAGATTGGCCGCGTTGAGCATCAGCTCCACGCACATGAAGAGCACGATCGCGTTGCGCCGGACGAGCACCCCGGCGGCGCCGATGGTGAACAGCACCGCGGCCAACACCAGGTAGTAGTCGGGTGTCATGACTGGGCTCGCCTTTCGTTCGCGACTGCGGGGCTC
Organism: Micromonospora sp. NPDC005298; assembly: GCF_040607375.1. Classification (NCBI taxonomy): domain Bacteria; kingdom Bacillati; phylum Actinomycetota; class Actinomycetes; order Micromonosporales; family Micromonosporaceae; genus Micromonospora; species Micromonospora sp. NPDC005298. Next base: position 589,558 of record NZ_JBEXGP010000001.1, on the reverse strand, counting down.
CGCTTCGCTGCACTCCTCGCGCTCACTGGTCCGTCCCCTTCAGGGTGGTCTCCTGCGCGGTCAGCTCACGCACCGGCAGGATGTCCGGCGTGCTGCGCTCGGTGAGCCGGCCGTCCGGCAGCCGCGCCGGGGTGGCCACCGAGGACGAGGTCGCGAAGACGCCGGGGCCCGGCTTCGGGCCGGGGTAGTTGCCCGGTGCGAAGCGGGCCTTCATCGTCGACGGCTGGTCGATCTTGTCCTGCTTGCGCCGCTCGACGTGCGCGAGCACCATCGCGCCCACCGCGGCGGTGATGAGCAGCGCCGAGGTCAGCTCGAACGCGAAGACGTACTTGGTGAAGAGCAGCCGTGCGATGCCCTGCACGTTGCCCTCCGCGTTGGCCTGCTCCAGGCCGACGGCGGTGGTGCCCTCCAGCGCCCGGTAGAGCGCCCCGCCGACCAGGCCGGCGAAGCCCAGCCCGAGCACGATCGCGGCGACCCGCTGGCCGCGCAGCGTCTCGATCAGCGAGTCCGTGGAGTCGCGGCCGACAAGCATCAGCACGAACAGGAAGAGCATCATGATCGCGCCGGTGTAGACGATGATCTGCACCATGCCGATGAACGGCCCGGCCTGGAGTACGTAGAACACGCCCAGGCAGAGCATGGTGAGCACCAGCCAGAGCGCGGAGTGCACCGCGTTGCGGGCGGCCACCATCCCGATCGCGCCGATCAGGGCGAGCGGCGCGAGGATCCAGAAGGTGACCTCCTCGCCGCCGGACACCCCGCCCGCCGCGGCCAGCACCGTTGACGTGGTCATGCTCCCTCTCCCTTGCCGGCCGCCGCGCGCTGGGCGGCCTGCTCGGCACCCGGGAACGTCACACCGGGGTGCTCCTCGACCTGGTAGCGGCCGGGGCCCATCGGGGACGTCTCGGCACCGGCGGAGGTGCCCGGGTTGTCGAGCGCGCCGACGTAGTAGTCCTTCTCGCTGTCGCCCAGGCGCATCGGGTGCGGCGGCTGCTCCATGCCCTCGAGCAGCGGAGCGAGCAGCTGCTCCTTCGTGAAGATCAGGTCCTGCCGGTTGTCCCGGGCCAGCTCGTACTCGTTGCTCATGGTCAGCGAACGGGTCGGGCAGGCCTCGATGCAGAGCCCGCAGAAGATGCACCGCGCGTAGTTGATCTGGTAGGTGCTGGCGTACCGCTCACCAGGCGAGAAGCGCTGCTCGTCGGTGTTGTCGCCACCCTCGACGTAGATCGCGTCCGCCGGGCAGGCCCACGCGCACAGCTCGCAGCCGATGCACTTCTCCAGGCCGTCCGGGTGCCGGTTGAGGATGTGCCGCCCGTGGTAGCGCGGCGCCGACACCGGCGGCTTGAACGGATAGTCGGTGGTGACGACCTTCCTGAACATGTGCGAGAAGGTGACACCGAATCCCTTGAACGTTCCGGTGATCGCGCCCACGTCACACCTCCCTGGAGTCCGAGCCGGCGACGATGTTGGCCGGCTCCCGCTCGGCGACCACGCGCGTGATACGCGGGCTCGGTGGTACCTGTAGATCCATCGGTGGCAGCGGGAAGCTCCCGTACGGCCGGTTGTCCACCTGTTCCTGCGTGGTCGGCTTCGGCTGCGGCCGGCGGTTGGGCCAGAACAGGGTGGCGATCAGCAGCACGCCGGCCGGGATGCCGACCGCGATGAGCTTGCCGCGCGAGTCCCAGTCCTCGATGGAGCGCAGGCCAGACAGGACCAGGATCCACACCAGGTTGATCGGCAGCAGCACCTTCCAGCCGAAGCGCATGAACTGGTCGTAGCGCAGCCGCGGCAGCGTGCCGCGCAGCCACACGAAGACGAAGACCAGCGCGATCACCTTGCCGAAGAACCACAGCATCGGCCACCAACCGGAGTTGGCGCCCTCCCACAGGGTGATCGGCCAGGGTGCCCGCCAACCGCCGAGGAACAGCGTGGTGGTGACCGCGGACATGGTCACCATCGCGACGTACTCGCTGAGCATGAAGAGCGCGAACTTCAGCGAGCTGTACTCGGTCATGAAGCCGGCGACCAGCTCGGACTCGGCCTCGGGCAGGTCGAACGGCGCCCGGTTGGTCTCGCCCACGGTGGCGATGAAGAAGATGATGAAGCTGGGCAGCAGCAGGATCGCGTACCAGCCCGGCGCCGGGATCTCGGTGCCGAAGATGCTGAGCTGGGTGGCGTCACCCTGGGCGGCGACGATCCCGCTGGTGCTCATCGTGCCGGCGGTCATGAAGACCGCCACGATGCTCAGCCCCATCGCGACCTCGTAGGAGATCATCTGGGCGCTCGACCGCAGACCGCCGAGGAGCGGGTACGTCGAGCCGGAGGCCCAGCCGCCGAGCACGATGCCGTAGACGCCCATCGAGGAGCAGGCCAGCAGCAGCAGTACCGCCACCGGCACGTCGGTGACCTGCAACGGCGTGTGGTGACCGGCGATGCTCACCATCGGGCCGAACGGCACCACCGACAGCGCGGTGACCGCGCAGATCACCGAGATGGTCGGGGCGAAGAAGTAGACGACCTTGTCGGCCGCCTTCGGCAGGATGTCCTCCTTGAAGGCCATCTTCAGGCCGTCGGCGAGGGTCTGCAGCAGGCCGAACGGGCCGACCTGGTTGGGGCCGGGCCGCACCTGCATGTAGCCCACCACGCGCCGCTCGAACCAGACACCGAGCAGGGTGGCCAGCAGACCGAACGCGAACGCGAACACGATCTTGCCGAGGACCAGCCACCACGGATCCCGGCCGAAGTCGGCAAGCGTCGGGTCCTGGGCCAGGATTGACGGACTCACTGGGCACCCCCGGTGTTGAGGAGCGGACCCGGCAGACCGGTCTCGTCGGCCGCCACCCGCCCGGCCGGTACGGCCGCGCTCGGTGCGGGGACGGAGATCCGGACGACCGCGCCGGACGTCGCCCCGAGGCTGCGTCGCACGGTCGAACCGGGAGAGTTGGTCGGCAACCAGACCACGCCGTCCGGCATTTCGGTGAGCTCGGCCGGCAGGGTGAGCGCGCCCCGGTCGGTACCGACCGTGACCGCGTCGCCGTCGACCACACCGAGCGCCTCGGCGGTGCCCTTGCCCAGGCGGACGACGGGCGGCCGGGCGGTGCCGGCGAGGTGCTCGTCGCCGTCGGTCAGGGTGCCCAGGTCGACGAGCTGGTGCCAGGTGGCCAGCACGGCCTCCCCGGCGCCCGGGTGCGGCACCGCGCCCGGCGACACCGACGGTGCCGCCGGCCGGGACGTACGGGTGGCCGGCAGCGAGCCCAGCTCCCGACGCACACTCGGCACGTCGGCGGTGCCGAGCCGCACGTCGAGCAGCGCGGCCAGCGCGTCGAGCACCCGACCGTCGGTCATCGCGGCCGTGTTCAGCACCGCTTCGAACGGACGCAGCCGGCCTTCCCAGTCCAGGAAGCTGCCGGCCTTCTCGACCACCGGCGCGACCGGCAGGACCACGTTCGCCCGCCGGGTCACCGCGCTGGCGCGCAGCTCCAGGCTGACCAGGAACGGCACGGCGTCCAGGGCGGCCTCGGCGAGTCGCGGGTCGGCCAGGTCGGCCGGGTCGACACCGCCCACCACCAGGGCGCCGAGCTGGCCGTTGGCAGCGGCCGCCAGGATCTGGTCGGTGTCCCGCCCGGCCTGGCTCGGGATCACCCCGGCCGGGATGTCCCACGCCTCGCCCAGCTCGGCACGCGCGGCCGGCTCGGTGACCAGCCGGCCACCGGGCAGCAGGTTGGGCAGGCAGCCCGCGTCGACCGCGCCGCGGTCACCCGCGCGTCGCGGCACCCAGGCCAGCTTCGCCCCGGTACGCCGGGCCACGTTCGCGGCGGCCGAGAGCCCACCGGGGACGCTCGCCAGCCGCTCGCCGACGATCAGGATCGCGCCCGGCGCGCTCAGCGCCTCGGCGACCGTGGCGTGCTCGGCGAGCACGCTGGCCTCCTCGCCCGGCACCACCCGGGCCAGCTTGGCACCGAGCTTCTCCAGGCCGCGGGTGGCGAACGGCGCCAGCGCGTACACCGTCAGGGTCTTCTTCAGGTACGCCTTGCGCAGTCGCAGGAAGAGGATGGGGCACTCCTCCTCCGGCTCCAGGCCGACCAGCACCACGGCCGGCGCGTTCTCCACGTCGGTGTACGTCACGTCGGTGACGCCGGCGACCGAGCTGGCCAGGAAGTCGGCCTCCTCGCGGGAGACCGGCCGGGCCCGGAAGTCGATGTCGTTGGTGTTCAACGCGACCCGGGCGAACTTCGCGTACGCGTAGGCGTCCTCGACGGTCAACCGACCGCCGGTGAGCACCGCCGTGCCCTGCCCGCCCTCGCGGGCCGCGTGCAGCCCTTCGGCGGCCACGGTGAGCGCCTCACTCCAGGACGCCTCCCGCAGCTCACCGGTGCGCTCGTCGCGGACCAGCGGGTTGGTCAGCCGGTCGTTGGCGCGGGTGTACTGGAAGCCCCAGCGGCCCTTGTCGCAGTTCCACTCCTCGTTGACCTGCGGCTCGTCGCCGGCCAGCCGGCGCAGCACCTTGCCGCGCCGCCAGTCGGTGCGCTGCCCGCAGCCGGCCGAGCAGTGCTCGCAGACGCTCGGGCTGGACACCAGGTCGAACGGGCGGGCCCGGAAGCGGTACTGGGCACCTGTCAGCGCGCCCACCGGGCAGATCTGCACGGTGTTGCCGGAGAAGTAGGAGTTGAACGGCACGTCACCGGCGTCGCCCTCCTCGCCGTACGCGTCGTCCCGGTAGATGTTGATCTCCTCGGCGGACGACCGGCCCATCAGGTCGATGAACTTGTCGCCGGCGATCTCCTCGGAGAACCGGGTGCACCGCTGGCAGAGCACGCACCGCTCGCGGTCCAGCAGCACCTGGCTGCTGATCGCCATCGGCTTCTCGTACTCCCGCTTGTGCTCGTGAAAGCGCGAGTCGGTGCGGCCGGTGGACATCGCCTGGTTCTGCAGCGGGCACTCGCCGCCCTTGTCGCACATCGGGCAGTCCAGCGGGTGGTTGAGCAGCAGCAGCTCCATCACCCCCTCCTGCGCCTTCTTGGCGACGTCGGAGGTGAGCTGCGTCCGGACGACCATGCCGTCGGCGACGGTCTGGGTGCAGGAGGCGACCGGCTTGCGCTGCCCCTCCACCTCGACCAGGCACTGGCGGCACGCGCCGGCCGGAGCCAGCAGCGGGTGGTCGCAGAACCGGGGGATCTCGGTGCCCATCTGCTCGGCGACCCGGATCAGCAGGGTCCCCTTGGGGGCGGTGACCTCGACGCCGTCGATGGTGAGGGTGACGGTCTCGGTCTGCTTGGCTACGTCGGTCATTAGTGGGCTCCCACCAGCTGCTTGTCCGACAGCTTCGGCGCGGTACGTCCCTCGATGTAGTCGAGGTAGTCCTGCTTGAAGTACTTCAGCGACGAGGTCACCGAGCTGGTCGCGCCGTCACCGAGGCCGCAGAACGAACGGCCGAGGATGTTGTCGCAGGTGTCCAGAAGGGTGTCCAGGTCCTCGTGGGTGCCCTGACCGGCGAGGATCCGCCGGTAGACCCGGACCATCCAGTAGTTGCCCTCGCGGCACGGGGTGCACTTGCCGCACGACTCGTGGTGGTAGAACTCCAGCCACCGGTACGTCGCGTACACCGGGCAGTCCTGGTCGGAGAAGATCTGGGTGGCCGTGGTGCCCAGGATCGAGCCGGCCGCCGCCACCCCCTCGAAGTCCAGTGGCACGTCCAGGTGCTCGGCGGCGAGCAGCGGCGTCGACGAGCCGCCGGGCGTCCAGAACCGCAGGTTGTGACCGGGCTGCATCCCGCCGGCCAGCTCCAGCAGCTCGCGCAGCGTGACACCCATCGAGCACTCGTACTGGCCGGGGTTGACGACCCGGCCGGACAGCGAGTAGATCATCGGCCCGGAGGACTTCTCGGTGCCCATGCTCTTCCACCAGTCGGCGCCACCGAGCACGATCGGCGGCACGCTGGCGATGGTGCCGACGTTGTTCACCACCGTCGGGCTCGCGTACAGGCCGTGGGTGGCCGGGAACGGCGGGCGCAGCCGGGGCTGCCCCCGGAAACCCTCGAGCGAGTCCAGCAGCGCCGTCTCCTCGCCGCAGATGTACGCCCCGGCACCGGAGTGCACCACCAGCTCCAGGTCGTAGCCGCTGCGCAGGATGTTCCGACCGAGGTAACCCTTGTCGTACGCCTCCTGCACCGCGTTGCGCAGCCGCCGCGCGGCGTGCACCGCCTCACCCCGGATGTAGATGTAGGCGCGGCTGGCCCGGATCGCGTACGAGGCGATGATGACGCCCTCGACGAGCGCGTGCGGGTCGTGGGTCATCAGCGGCAGGTCCTTGCAGGTGCCCGGCTCGCCCTCGTCGGCGTTGACCACCAGGTAGTGCGGCTTGCCGTCGCCCTGCGGGATGAAGCCCCACTTGAGTCCGGTGGGGAACCCCGCGCCGCCACGGCCGCGCAGCCCCGAGTCCTTGATCAGCTGGATCAGGTCGTCCGGGTGTGCCTTGAGCGCCTTGCGCAGCGCGGCGTAGCCGTCGAGCTGCTCGTAGGTGCCGATCTGCCAGGCGTCAGGTGACAGCCAGCGCTTGGTCAGCACCGGCGTCAGCTTGGCCAACGTCTCCGGGCGGGGAGTGGTCACTTCTGGGCCCCCGTTTCGTTCGCGTCCGCCGGTCCGGCGCCGTCGGCGTCCGTGCCAGCCTTCGCTTCGGTGAGGTTGCGCTCCTGCGCCCCGGCCTCGTCGCCGGCGGGCTTGCCGTCGCCGGCCGGCGCGTTGGACGCCACGCCGGCGGCCTCGGCCGACCGCGCGTCGCCAGCCTCGGGCGCGGTGCCGCTGCCGTCCGCCGGGACCTTCGTGCCCGGGGCGTCCGGCACCGCGGTGCCCGCGTCCGGCTGCCGGGTCTCGGCGGTACGCACCTGCGGCGACTTGTCGTCCGGCGCCTTGACGTCGGGTGCGGTGCTGCCGGTGGCGGCCTCCGCCTTCGCCGGCTCGGCGACCCCGGTCGGGGCGGACGCCCCGTCGCCACCCTTGACCGGCGCCGCGCTGGCCTCGGCGGGCGCCGGCTTGGCGGCCTCCGCCTTCGCCTTCGCCTCGGCGGCGGCCTTGTCGGCCTCGGCCTTGCTGCGGATCGGGGTGTTCGGGTCGAAGCCCGGCACCGAGACGCCGTGCTGCTGGGCCAGCCGCAGCCCGCGCAGGGTGGGCTCGCCCGGCCCGCCGTCGGCGACCGCGCCGTCGCGCTCGTCGGCGAAACCGGCGAGCTGCACCGCCATCTCCTTGAGCGTGCAGAGCCGCGCGCCACGGGTCGGCATCGGCCGCCCGCCGGCCCGCAGCTCGTCGACCACTCCGACCGCCGTCGACGGGTCGACCCCGTCGAAGAAGTCGTAGTTGACGGTCATCACCGGGCCGTAGTCGCACGCCGCCAGGCACTCGGCGTGCTCCAGCGTGATCGTGCCGTCCGCGGTCGTCTCGTCGTGCCCGACGCCCAGGTGCTCGGAGAGCGTGTCGTAGACCTCCTGGCCACCGAGCACGTTGCACATCGTGTTGGTGCAGACGCTGACCAGGAAGTCGCCGGTCGGCTTGCGCTTGTACATCGTGTAGAAGGTGGCCACCGCGCCGACCTGGGCCTTGTTCAGCCCGAGCACCTCGGCGCAGAACGCCACGCCGGCCGGGGAGACGTACCCCTCCTCGGCCTGGACCAGGTGCAGCAGCGGCAGCAGCGCCGAGCGGGACCGGTCCGCCGGGTAGCGGGCGATGATCTCGCGCGCCCGCTCCCGCGTCTCGTCAGTGAAAACAACGCTCATCGGTCACAACCACCCATCACGGGGTCCAGCGAGGCGCCACCGGCGATCACGTCGGCGATCAGGCCACCCTCGGCCATCGCCGGGAGGGCCTGGAGATTGACGAAGCTCGGCTCCCGGTAGTGCACCCGGTACGGCCGCGTGCCGCCGTCGGAGACCGCGTGCACGCCCAACTCGCCGCGCGGCGACTCGATGCCGACGTACACCTGGCCGGGCGGCACCCGGAAGCCCTCGGTGACGAGCTTGAAGTGGTGGATCAGCGACTCCATCGACTGACCCATGATCTTCGCGACGTGCTCCAGCGAGTTGCCCATGCCGTCCACGCCGATGGCCAGCTGCGCCGGCCACGCGATCTTGCGGTCGGCGACCATCACCGGGCCCGGCTTCAACCGGTCCAGTGCCTGCTCGACCAGCTTCATCGACTCGCGGATCTCGGCCAGGCGCACCTGGTACCGGCCCCACACGTCACCGTCGGGGTGGGTCGGCACGTCGAACTCGTACGTCTCGTAGCCGCAGTACGGCATGGTCTTGCGCAGGTCCCACGCGAGGCCGGCGGAGCGCAGCACCGGGCCGGTGACGCCGAGCGCCACGCAGCCGGTCACGTCCAGCACCGCCACGTTCTTCGTACGCTCCAGCCAGATCGGCTGGCCGGAGAGCAGGTCCTCGTACTCCTTGAGCTTCTTCGGCATCATCTTGAGGAAGTCGCGGATCTTGACGATCGCCTCGTCCGGCACGTCCTGCGCCACACCGCCCGGCCGGACGTACGCGTGGTTCATCCGCAGGCCGGTGATGGTCTCGAAGATGTCGAGGATGTACTCCCGCTCCCGGAAGCCGTACAGCATGATCGAGATCGCGCCCAGCTCCATGCCGGTGGTGGCCAGCCAGACCAGGTGCGACGAGATCCGGTTGAGCTCCATCATCAGCACCCGGATGGTGGTGGCCCGCTCGGTGATGTCGTCGGTGATCCCGAGCAGCTTCTCGACCGCGAGCGCGTACGCCGTCTCGTTGAAGATCGGCGCGAGGTAGTCCATCCGGGTCACGAACGTCGAACCCTGCACCCAGTTGCGGTACTCGAGGTTCTTCTCGATGCCGGTGTGCAGGTAGCCGACGACGGAACGGGCCTCGCGGACCGTCTCGCCCTCCAGCTCCAGGATCAGCCGCAGCACGCCGTGCGTGGACGGGTGCTGCGGGCCCATGTTGACGACGATGCGCTCGTCGTTGATCGGGTCGGTGCCCGAGACGATCGTGTCCCAGTCACCGCCGGTGACGGTGAAGACGCGACCCTCGGTGGTCTCGCGCTCGGTCGCGTAGTTCGACGTGGTCACTGGTAGGACCTCCTACGGTCCGGCGGTGGGATTTCCGCGCCCTTGTACTCGACGGGAACGCCGCCGAGCGGGTAGTCCTTGCGCTGCGGGTGGCCCTCCCAGTCGTCCGGCATGAGGATCCGGGTCAGGTTGGGGTGGCCGTCGAAGACGATGCCGAACATGTCGTACGCCTCGCGCTCCTGCCAGTCGGCGGTCGGGTAGACCGCCGTCACGCTCGGCAGGTGCGGGGCCTCGACGGAGACCGCGGCCTCCAGCCGAACCCGCCGCCGGTAGGTCATCGAGGTGAGCTGGTAGACGACGTGCAGCCGGCGTTCGTCGGCGCCGAGGTAGTCCACACCGGACACCGAGGAGCACAGCTCGAAGCGCAGCGCCATGTCGTCGCGCATCACCTGACAGACCTCGGCAATCCGCTCGGGGCGTACGTGCAGGGTCAGCTCGCCCCGGTCGACCACGACCTTCTCGATCGCGTCGCCGAAGGCCGGGTACGCCTCCTCCAGCGCGTCGCGCACCTCGTCGAAGTAGCCGCCGTACGGGCGGGCGGCCTCCTCGATGGGCTGGCGCTGGCGGACCAGGCCGCCGTAGCCGGACACGTCACCGGAGCCTTGGTTGCCGAACATCCCCCGGCCGGCCGGGCTGGCCGGGGGCAACTCGGCGGGGGCGCCACTGGAGGCGCCGGCCGGCACCACCGGCAGCGGCACGCCGCCGTCGTTGTTCCTGTCGTTGGGTGCGGTCACTTCGGGCCCCTGTGCGCGTGGAGGTGGTTCTGGGCGTTCATCCAGTTCTCGATCCGCAACTGCTCCTCGCGCCCCTCGCGGACCGCCCTGGTCCACTCGGCACGCCGGGCCTTGTCGTTGCGGTACGAGGACGGCATGGAGCCGTAGGGGACGACCGGGACGTCGCCGCGCTCCTGCCGGGCCGCCAGCATCTTGCGGCCGTTCGGGCCGAGCGGCTCGTACATGATCTTCTCGCGGAGCTTGAGGATCGCGTCGATGAGCATCTCGGGCCGGGGCGGGCAGCCGGGCAGGTACATGTCGACCGGCACCACGTGGTCGACGCCCTGCACGATCGCGTAGTTGTTGAACATGCCGCCGCTGCTGGCGCAGACGCCCATCGAGAGCACCCAGCGGGGCTCGGCCATCTGGTCGTAGATCTGCCGCAGCACCGGCGCCATCTTCTGGCTCACCCGACCGGCGACGATCATCAGGTCGGCCTGCCGGGGCGAGGCCCGGAAGACCTCCATGCCCCAGCGGCCCATGTCGTAGTGCGGACCACCGGCGGCCATCATCTCGATGGCGCAGCAGGCCAGGCCGAAGGTGGCGCCCCACACGGACGACTTCCGGGACCAGTTGACCAGCTTCTCCACCGAGGTGAGCAGGACGCCGGCAGGAAGCTTCTCCTCGATGCCCATCTGACGTTCCTTCCTCAGTCCCAGTCCAGGCCGCCGCGACGCCACACGTAGGCGTACGCGACGAAGACCGCGACGATGAACAGGACCATCTCCACGAAGCCGAAGATCGGCAGGGCGTCGAACGAGACCGCCCAGGGGTAGAGGAAGATGATCTCGATGTCGAAGACGATGAAGAGCATCGCCGTCAGGTAGAACTTGATCGGGAACCGCCCGCCGCCGACCGGCTGGGGGCTGGGCTCGATGCCGCACTCGTAAGCCTCGAGTTTGGCCTTGTTGTAACGACGTGGACCGGCGAAGCGGGCGGCGCCAACGGAGAACAGCGAGAACGCCGCGGCGAGGGCGAACAGCCCGATGATCGGTGCGTAAGGCGAGAGCGACATCGTTTTCTCCTGCTCGTCCTTCCCTGCCCTCGGTGCTTGACGAAAATCACACTATTCACGTCCCTCGCGGTGGCTGCCGGCGGGGGTCGATCTTTGTCGGCGTCGGGGCTGTGACCAGCACCGATGCCGTCCTACTTACACAGCTGGCGCGGCTTTCGTCATCGCGTTGATGACCCGGTCCATCGCGTCCCCGCCACGCGGGTCGGTCAGATTGGCCAACAGCTTGAGCACGAAACGCATCAGCGTCGGGTGGGGCATGCCGTGTTTGGTGGCGATCCGCATGATCTCCGGACGGCCGATGAGCTTCACGAAAATGCCGCCGAGTCGGTAGTAGCCGCCGAGGCGGGCCTTCAGCTCGTTCGGGTACGCCATCAGCGCCCGCTCGCGCTCCGGCCCGGCCGGCCGCGCGAGCGCCTGCACGGCGACCTCCGCCGCCAGTTCGCCGGACTCCATCGCGTACGCGATGCCCTCGCCGTTGAACGGGTTGACCATGCCGCCGGAGTCACCGACGAGCATGACCCCGCGGGTGTAGTGCGGCACCCGGTTGAAGCCCATCGGCAGGGCGGCGCCGAGGATCGGGCCGTCGGCGTTCGTCTCGTCGGTCATCCCCCAGTCGGCGGGGGTGTTGGCGAGCCAGTCGGTGAGCAGCCGGCGGTAGTTGGTCTTACCGAACGCGGAGGACGAGTTGAGCACGCCGAGGCCGACGTTCACCCGCCCGTCACCGAGACCGAAGATCCAGCCGTACCCGGGCAGCAGGTTGTCGCCGCTGTCCTTGCTGCGCAGCTCCAGCCACGATTCCAGGTAGTTGTCGTCGTGCTTGACCGGCGAGCGGTAGTAGCGGCGGACGGCCACGCCGATCGGCCGGTCCTCCCGCTTGGCCAACCCGAGCGCGAGCGGGAACCGACCGGAGACCCCGTCGGCCGCCACGACGAGCGGCGCGTGGAAGGTCGTCGGCTCCTTGCCGGGACCCACCTCCGCCTCGACACCGGTGACCCGGCCGTCGCCGTCGAGCACCGGGCCCAGGACGTTGACGTTGGTGCGCAGCTTCGCGCCTGCGGCCACCGCACGCTGGGCGAGCAGGTCGTCGAAGTCCAGTCGGGTCCGCACCAGCCCGTAGTTGGGGAAGCTCGCCAGCTCCGGCCAGTCGAGTTCCAGGCGTACGCCGCCACCGATGACCCGCAGGCCCCTGTTGTGCAGCCAGCCGGCCTCGGGTGAGGTGTCCACACCCATCCGGACGAGCTGGCGCACGGCGCGCGGGGTCAACCCGTCGCCACAGACCTTCTCCCGGGGGAACTCGGTCTTCTCCAACAGCAGCACCCGGACTCCGTGCCGGGCCAGGTGGTACGCCGTCGCCGATCCACCGGGACCGGCGCCCACGACGATGACGTCGGCGTCATGTTCCACCGCGGTCATTCGCGCCTCCTCCCGCACGCTCGTGAAATGCTTCACAAGCCAGACGGGACGAGTGTATGACCGGCGTCATACCAGCGCAGGATCAGGGGTACCTAACTCGCCGATGTGACAGTCGAGGACCGTCCACAGCGGTCGGGTGTCAGGCCGGACTGGGCGCGTCCAGACCCGCGTCGACGCGGATGGTCTCCGGCAGGTGCTCGCGCAGCGCGCCTCCGGCCGCGCGGTCCAGCGCCGCCAGCACCTCGGCGACCACCTGCCGGACCTCCGTCGGGTCGGCGCCGGCCAGCGCGCGGAGCTGCGCGATGAGTTCGGCCGCGTCGTCGTCGGTGGCGGCCACCGGGTCCGCCCGGTCTGCTCCGGTCATGCGAACGAGCGTACGGGGCAAAGTGGACTAAAGCCGGATATTCACGAATTGTCTGCGCCGGATGGCGGACCTACTCGCGGACTCCCCGGTGCAGGGCGACCACGCCGCCGGTCAGGTTGCGCCACGCCACCCGACCCCAACCCGCCGCGGCGACCCGCCCGGCGAGGGCGGCCTGGTCCGGCCAGGCCCGGATCGACTCGGCCAGGTAGACGTACGCATCCGGGTTGCTGGAGACCGTCCGGGCCACCGCCGGCAGGGACCGCATCAGGTACGACAGGTACACCGTCCGGAAGGCCAGGTTGACCGGGGTGCTGAACTCGCACACCACCAGCCGCCCACCGGGGCGGGTCACCCGGGCCAGCTCGCGCAGGGCCGCGTCGGTGTCGTTGACGTTGCGCAACGCGAACGAGATGGTCACCGCGTCGAAGCTCGCGTCCGCGAACGGCAGCCGGAGCGCGTCACCGGCCAGCAACGGCACCTGCGGTCGGGACCGCTTGCCCGCGTACAGCATGCCCAGCGACAGGTCCGCACCCACCGCGTACGCCCCGGACTGCGCCAGCTCCAGCGTCGAGACACCGGTGCCCGCGCCGACGTCCAGCACCCGCTCGCCCGGTCGCAACCCGAGCGCCGCCCGGGTGGACCGACGCCAGGAACGGTCCTGGCCGAAGGAGAGCACGGTGTTGGTCAGGTCGTAACGCTCCGCCACGCCGTCGAACATCGCGGCGACCTCGTGCGGCTGCTTGTCCAGGCTGGCTCGCTGGCCCTGCGGGGTACGGCTCACCCCTCCACTCTGCCAGCCACGCCCCGGCGGTCGACCGCTGGGTCCGCGTACCCCCGGGTGTGGGAACCGGCACGGCCCGGCCGGGGACGCGAAAGGGCGGGGTGGTCGCCCACCCCGCCCTCGCGTCGCTGCTACGTCAGTCGGTCGACTTCTCGTCGCCCGGGGTGACCAGGACGACCTTGCGGCGACGGGAGAGCACCAGCAGCGCCCCACCCACGAGCAGGATCAGACCGCCGATGCCACCGATCAGGCCGGCCTGCACACCGGTCACCGGCAGTCCTCCGCCCGCACCGCCGCCGGCACCCGGCGAGGTGGTCGCTCCCGGCGTGGGCGTGCCGGTCGGGGTGGGCGTCACGGTGGGCGTGGGCGTCGGGGTCGGCTGCGCGCTCAGGTCGACGAAGACGTCGAACTGCGCGGTGTTGTCCCCCTCGTCGACCTCGGTGAACGTCCGGCGCTGTGCGCTGGTGGCCACCCGCGGCTGCTCCTCGGGAGTGCCCTCGGCGGCGTCCAGACCCTCGGCCCAGAGGAAGCCGGGTCGGAGCACCTTCTCGGTCACGTCGGCGCCGATCTTCACACGTACGTCGGCGGTGTAGAACTGGCCCGGCTTCAGCACCACGCCGCTGTCCTCGCAGTACGCGTTCGCGAGGCCGCCGAGCGTCACCTCGACGCAGCCCTCCGGCAGCTCGGCGAAGGTGACGCCGGCCGGCAGGCTGAGCCCGTACGCCAGGCCGGTCGCCTTACGACTGCCGTCGTTGTAGACAGCCCAGTCCAGCGGCGCGGTCTCACCGCGCCGGACCGGCTTGAGGCCGGTCTCGGCCGCCTTGTCGCCGTCCACGGTCACGTCCGCGTAGACGTCCTGCACCCAGGAGGTCAGGTCGTACCCCCGCTCGACGACTGTGATGTCGTGCCTGACGGTGACCGCCTTGCCGGTCGCCGACCTGACGGTGACGACCATCGTGCCGGCGTCACCGCGACCATTCGTGGAGAACACCGGGATGCCGAAGTCCTCGGTGGTGCCGGCGGCCAGGTCGCCGAGCAGGCAGTCGATGGTCGTGCCGGAGAGTTCGCAGCCGTCCGGGACGAGCACGCCGACCTTGCGGGGCTTGAGGCCCTTCGTCTCGACGGTGACCCGGACATCCTTGGCGTCGACCGTGCTCCGGGTGTTGTCGACCTGGAACTTGAACGGCTTGGCCTTGGCGGCCTTGACACCCTTGGCCACCTGGTAGCTCAGCGGGTGGAGCAGCAGGTCGGCCTGGTCGGCGGCGTGCGCCGGGGCGGCGACGGTGGCCAGGCCACCGGCCGCCAGCAGGGCCACGACGCCGGCACGAGCCAGCGCCGAGCGGTGGAACGTGGTCATCAGTCCCCCGGGGGATAGGGAAATCAGTGGTTGCGGAACCGGGGGGACGTTATCGGAGGTCGATGTCCCACGCCAGCGGCGCGGCCACTTTCAGCCGTCCGGTCCGGACCGGGGAGACGGTACGGGCGGGATGGTGACCCATCCCGCCCGTACCGCCGTGCGTTATGTGGACGACCCTCACGGGCCGATGGAGGACAGCCCTGACCAGGACCACCAGACCATCCGCCAGCAGCAGGGTCGCGCCGATTTCGTCGATCCACGGTGGCGACGGATACGAGCCGGGACGCTAGCCGCCGACGATCATCTCCACCAGCCCCGGACGGGACAGCCGGACGTTGCGACGGCCGGGACGACCCGTACCGGCCACCGTGGTCGGGCGGGAGCACGAGCCCCGGTCAGCCGAACGGCCGGGTCAGTTGACCTCGACGAGGGGCAGCGACCGGCCGGCCCCGCCGCCCGGCAGGGCGATCGAGGAGAAGTGCGAGACCACCCGCTCGTCGGTCGGGTCGTCGGCCGGCGTGTGGTGCACGGCGAGCCGGTTGTAGAGCGTGTCCCGCTGCGCGGGGATCCGGTCCGCCGAGCGGATCATGCCGATCAGCTCGTGCAGGTTGGAGCGGTGCCGCGCGCCCGCCGAGGAGATCACGTTCTCCTCCAGCATGATCGAGCCGAGGTCGTCCACACCCATGTGCAGGGAGAGCTGCCCGACGTCCTTGCCCGTGGTCAGCCAGGACGCCTGGAGGTGCGGGACGGTCTCGAAGAACAGGCGGGCCACCGCGACGAGGCGCAGGTACTCCAGGGTGGTCGCCTGGGTGCGGCCCTTGAGGTGGTTGTTCTCCGGCTGGTACGTCCACGGGATGAAGGACCGGAAACCGCGGGTACGGTCCTGCACGTCACGGATCATGCGCAGATGCTCGATCCGCTCGGCGTGCGTCTCACCGGTGCCCATCATCATGGTGGCGGTCGACTCGATGCCCTGCCGGTGGGCCAGCTCCATGACCTCCAGCCAGCGCTCGCCCGACTCCTTGAGCGGCGCGATGGCCTTCCGCGGCCGCTCCGGCAGCATCTCCGCGCCGGCACCCGCGATCGAGTCCAGACCGGCGGTCTTGATGCGCGCGATGGCCTCGTCCAGGCTCACCCCGGACACCTTGGCCATGTGCAGGATCTCGCTCGGGCCGATCGAGTGGATGACCAGCTGCGGGTACGCCTGCTTGACCGAGGAGAACAACTCCTCGTAGTACTCCACGCCGTAGTCCGGGTGGTGCCCGCCCTGGAGCATCACCTGGGTCGCGCCCAGCTCGACCGCCTCGCCGCACCGGCGCAGGATCTCCTCCGTCGGGTGGGTCCACCCCTCGGAGTGCTTCGGCGCGCGGTAGAAGGCGCAGAACTTGCACGCCGTCACGCAGACGTTCGTGTAGTTGATGTTGCGATCGATCAGGTAGGTGACGACGTTGTCCGGGTAGCGCCGCCGGCGCACCTCGTCCGCCGCCTCGCCCAACGCGTGGAAGGGCGCCTCGGTGTAGAGCAGCAGGGCCTCCTCGGGCGTGATCCGCCCGCCGTCCGCGCCGCGCTGCAGGATGTCGTCGATCTCCCGGCTCACCGTCACGTCCCGAGCCTACGTCGCCCGTCGGTCGCCCCGCACCAGGCACCGCACCCGGGTGACGGATGCCCCATCTACCGGTCTATCGACGTTCCCACAGCGTGTAGCGGAAGGTGAACACCCGCGTCACCACGTCCGGCGGCTCCTCGATCGTGATCATGGCGCAGGCGCCGACGACCGTTCGCACGCAGAGTTCCGTCCCGCGCCGCAGGTCGTGGAAGCCGTCGATCGTGCCGTCCCAGTTCGTGGCATCCAGGCACCGTCGCACGTCGTGGCGCAGACCGGGCAGGACGACGGCCAGCTCACCGGGCTCCCGCGCGCCCAACCGGTCGGCGCGCTGGGACAGCAGCAGATCCCCCTCCGGCGCGTCCTCGCCGCCGACGGAACCGGTGTCGAGGTCGAAGGTCTGACCGTCGGCCAGGACCAGCCGTTCACCGGTCCGCACCTGGACCCAGTCGGGGTGTCCGCCTCCGTCGTCCTCCTCGGTGAAAACCACCACGACCAGCACCACCGCCACGACGACACAGACCACCGCCGCGGCGACGGAGAGTGCCCGGATACGGATTGGACGGTGCCACCCTGGGTCCGGGCGCTCGTCGGACAGATCCGCCTCAACAGCACCGCTCGATCCGGTGCCGCCCGCTTCCGCGTCCGTCGCCCGCGTCGCGTCTGGCGCATGACGGCGTCCGGTCGCGTCCGGCGCGAGCCAGGTGCTCCACACCTGCCCGCTGAACGCGAAAATCGCCAGGAACAGCCCCAGGACGCCGGCCCAGAGGCTCGCCCGGTCCAGGCCCTGGGTGCCCAGGAACACCACCAGGACCAGGGCGCCTGCGGACACGACCAGGATGACGATCGTCGATCGTGGCATACGAGCCATGCATCATGGTGACACGCGGAGCCACAGAGCATTCACCGACTTCTGTCGATCGAGGGCCGGTGGCCGCCGCCCGTGTCAGGCGTCGTAGTCGACCGTGAGCCTGTCGGTGGTGGGGCTCGACTGGCAGGTCAGCACGTAGCCGGCGGCCAACTCGTCGGGCTCCAGGGCGTAGTTGCGGGCCATCGTGACCGACCCGTCGACGACCTTCGCCTTGCAGGTCGAGCAGACACCGCCCTTGCAGGCGTACGGCAGTTCGCCGCGCACCTTCAGCGCGGCGTCCAGCACCCGCTCCTCGCGGCCCATCGTGAAGCTCGACGACCGCCCGTCCAGGACGATGGTGACCTCGGTGCCGGCGCCCGGCTGGTCGACGGGCCGGCGCACCGGCTCGGGCGGGGCGTCGACGTGGAACAGTTCGGTGCGTACCGCCGACTCGGGCAGTCCGCGCCCGGTCAGCACGTCCCGGACGTCGACCACCATTCCGTACGGGCCGCAGAGGAACCATTCCTCGATGACGTCGCCCGGCACGATGGTGTCCAGCAGGCGGCTCAGCCGCTCGGCGTCGATCCGGCCGGAGAGCAGCGGCGACTCGCCCTGCTCCCGGGACAGCACGTGCACCAGGTGCAGCCGGGTGGGATAGCGGTCCTTCAGGTCGGCCAGCTCCTCGGCGAACATCACCGTGTTCGCCGTGCGGTTGCCGTACACGAGTGTGAAGGTGCTGGCCGGCTCGACGGCCAGGGCGGTCGCGACCAGCCCGAGCACCGGTGTGATGCCGGAGCCGGCGACGACCGCGCCGTAGTGCCGCACGCGGTCCGGCGCGAAGTCCGTGGTGAAGGTGCCGAGCGGGGGCAGCACCTGGACGGTGTCGCCGCCGCGCAGCGCCCCGCACGCGAACGCCGAGAAGGCGCCGCCGGGGACCTCCCGCACCCCGATCCGCAACCGGCCGTCCCGGGCCAGGTCGTCGGGGGTGGAGCAGATCGAGTACGACCGGCGCACGTCCTCGCCGTCGTCGGTCACCCGGCGCACGGTGAGGTGCTGGCCCGCGCGGAACGCGAAGGTCTCCCGCAGTTCCTCGGGTACGGCGAAGGTCACCGCGACGGAGTCGTCGGTGAGCCGGTCGACGGCGGCGACGGACAGCGGGTGGAAGACCGGCCGGCGGCGAACCGGGCGGGTGATGGTGACAGTCACAGCGCCTTCAGGTGGTCGAAGGGTTCGGAGCAGGAACGGCACCGCCACAGCGCCTTGCAGGCGGTCGAGCCGAACCGGCTGACCTGCTCGGTCTCCGGTGAGCCGCACTGCGGGCAGCGGACCGCGAGGGTCAACGACACGACGCCGGGGGCGCGTACCGGCTCCGGCGGGGCGATCCCGGCGGCGGCGAGCTTGGCCCGCCCACCCTCGGAGATCCAGTCGGTGCTCCACGGTGGGCTGTAGACCGTGCGGACCTCGGCGTCGGCGTGGCCGGCGGCGGCGAGCGCCCGGCGGATGTCGGCCCGGATCACGTCCATCGCCGGGCAGCCGGTGTAGGTCGGGGTGATGGTGACGGTGACCCGGCCGCTGGCCGGATCCTCCTCGACCGCCCGCAGGATGCCCAGCTCGTCGATCGTGACCACCCGGATCTCCGGGTCGACCACGCCCGCGGCGGCCGTCCTCGCGTCGGTCACCACGTCGCCCCGGGATGGGCCCGGTGCAGCACCTGCATCTCGGCCAGCAGGTAGGACAGGTGCTCGGTGTGTACGCCGGCCCGTCCGCCGGCCGGCGCCCAGGCGCTCTCCGGCCGGGTCAGCGTCGCTTCGGTCAGCACCGCGTCGACGGTCTCGTCGAACGCCGGCCGCAGGGTGGCCGGGTCGACGGGCGCCGCCGGGTCCGCGGCGAACAGCTCATGGGTGTACGGCCACACCTCGTCGACCGCCGACCGCATGCGGCGGTGCGACTCCTCGGTGCCGTCACCGAGCCGCTTCACCCACAGCGCGGCGTGGTCCAGGTGGTACGCCGACTCCTTGCGGGCCTTCGCGCCGATCGCGGCCAGCCGCTCGTCCGCGCAGCCGGCAAGCGCCGTGTACAGCGGGAGCTGGTACGCGGCCAGGAAGAACAGCTTCGCCATCGTCACCGCGAAGTCGCCGTTGGGCAGCTCGACGAGGAGCGCGTTGCGGAACTCGCGGTCGTCGCGCAGGTACGCCAGCGCGTCCTCGTCGCGGCCGGCGCCCTCCAGCTCACCGGCGTACGACAGCAGCAGGCGTGCCGCACCGAGCTGGTCGAGGGCGATGTTGGCGAGCGCGATGTCCTCTTCCATCTCCGGTGCGCGGGTCGTCCACTCGGCGAGCCGCTGCGCGGCGACCAACGCGTCGTCACCGAGGCCGAGAGCGAAGTCGAAGGGTCCGTTCACGCCGTCACCTCGCTGCGCTCGACGGCCGCGTTGCTGAGCTGGCCGGTTCGCCCGCTCACAGGTGTGCCACCCCGTCCGGCACCTCGTAGAAGGTGGGGTGGCGGTAGACCTTGTCGGCGGCCGGGTCGAAGAAGGCGTCCTTCTCGTCCGGGCTGGACGCGGTGATCGCGCCGGCCGGAACCACCCAGATCGACACGCCCTCCTGCCGTCGGGTGTAGAGGTCGCGGGCGTTGCGCAGGGCCAGCTCGGCGTCGGGGGCGTGCAGGCTGCCGACGTGGGTGTGTGACAGCCCACGCCGGGCACGCACGAAGACCTCCCACAGAGGCGAGTGTTCGGTGTTCACGCGGCGACCTTCTCCCTCTTCTCCGCCCGCTTCGCGGCGTACGCCGCCGCGGCCTCACGTACCCATGCGCCGTCGGCGTGGGCGGCCCGCCGGTGCGCCATCCGCTCCCGGTTGCACGGCCCGTTGCCGGAGATCACCCGCATCAGCTCGTCGTAGTCCGGCTGGGTGTAGTCGTACGCCTGCCGCTCCTCGTTCCAGCGCAGGTCGTCGTCGGGGATGCGCAGCCCGAGCACCTCGGCCTGCCCGACGCACATGTCGACGAAGCGCTGCCGCAGGTCGTCGTTCGAGAAACGCTTGATCTTCCAGGCCATCGACTGGGCGGAGTGCGTGGAGTCGCCGTCCGGCGGGCCGAACATGGCGAGTGACGGATACCACCAGCGGTCCACCGCGTCCTGGGCCATGGCCCGCTGCTCCGGGGTGCCGTGCGCGAGGGTGTGCAGGATCTCGTAGCCCTGACGCTGGTGGAACGACTCCTCCTTGCAGACCCGGATCATCGCCCGCGCGTACGGACCGTAGGAGCAGCGGCACAGCGGCACCTGGTTGACGATCGCCGCCCCGTCCACCAGCCAGCCGATCGCGCCGACGTCGGCCCAGGTGAGGGTGGGGTAGTTGAAGATCGAGCTGTACTTCTGCCTGCCGTCGAGGAGCAACTGGACCAGCTCGTCGCGGCTGATGCCGAGGGTCTCGGCTGCGGCGTACAGGTAGAGCCCGTGACCCGCCTCGTCCTGCACCTTGGCGAGCAGGATCGCCTTGCGCTTGAGCGACGGCGCCCGGCTGATCCAGTTGCCCTCCGGCTGCATTCCGATGATCTCGGAGTGGGCGTGCTGGGCGATCTGCCTGATCAGCGTCCGGCGGTACGCCTCGGGCATCCAGTCGCGCGGCTCGATCTTCTGCTCGGCCCCCACCACGTCGGCGAAGTACGCGGCCAGGTCCTCGTCCGGCGCGGGTCCGCCGCGCCGCTCGCGCGCGGCGGCCGCGCGCAGTTCCGCCTCGGCCGCCTCGACCTCACCCAGCAGGCCGCCGCCGGGCGGGTCGTCCGCGGGCGCGGAGAAGTCGTTGCCATACATGGGGACAAGTGTTACAGCTTGCGCCTTGGTGCACCAGGGGGTGTAACAGGAAACCCGAGCCACCTTCGGTCACGAAATGGTGATATCTCCTCACGACGTGCAACCGGCGGAGCTATGAGCTAGGTCACGGCTCAAAGATGAACCCTCGCAGAAGCCGCATACCATCCCGATATTCCGTCTTCCTTGCAAGTTGCCAGGTGTCGGGTTCTGGCGGGCCGCCGCTCCGGACGTAGACTTCTGCCGGTCACATCGATCGGCTGCCCAGAATCGCCGTCTCCACAGAGGCCACCTCCCCCGGCCTCGGCGATCGCACCGGTCGCCCCGGACAACCAGCCGGTCCCCCCGGCCCTGACATCTGGAGCTCACCCAACTCATGCGATCTCGCGTGACCATGGTGCTCGCCGTCGCGGCGGTCCTGCTCGGTGGCGTCCTGCTGGTCCCCACCGCGTACGCCCGACTGGCCGACGGCACCAGCAGCGGAGGCGGAGGAGGCGGCGCCGCCTCGACAGTCGCCGCGCCCGCACCCACCCCACCACCGCCGCCCACCCTGGCGGCCGGCCCGGTGTCGGTGAGCTTCAAGGGCGAGTTCTTCTCGTGGGCGCTGATGGACCGGCAGACCGGCAAGATCTCCGGGTCGCCCAACATGACCTCGACCAGCTCCACCGAGTCGATGATCAAGGCGTGGATCGTCTCCGACTACCTGCGGCAGCTCGGTGACAGGGAGCCGCCAGCGGCGCTGAAGGAGGCGTCCCGGCTCGCCATCATCGACAGCAACGACGGCGCGGCCAACAAGGTCCACGCCGCCGCCGGTGGCTCGTACCGGGCCTCGACCAGCAGCACGCCCGACGCGGTGATCCAGCGAGCGATCAGGATCTGCGGGCTGACCGACACCAAGCGCGGCAACGTCAAGCCGTACACCGGCTACTGGAGCTTCACCCGGATGTCCCCCCGCGACGCCGTCCGTCTCGGCGACTGCATCGCCGACGGCAGGGCCGCCGGCCCGAAGTGGACCAAGTGGGTGCTCGACCAGATGAGCAAGGTACGCGGCACCACCGCGGCCAAGGACCAGAAGGCCTCCTACGGCGGTGGCCGCTGGGGGATCATCGACGGCCTGCCCAAGTCGATCACCGCCCAGGGCCCGGTCAGCATGAAGAACGGGTGGACCCCCATCGCGTACGACGGCAACTGGCACGTCAACTGCCTGGCCGTCAACGGCAAATGGAGCCTCGCGGTGATGCTGCGCTACCCGATCAGGAGTGGGCTGGACTACGGGGCGCAGGTCTGCGCCAGCGTCGCCACCCAGTTGGTCACCCCGCAGCCGGGCGCCGCGCTGAAGGTGCCGCAGCAGCCGGTCGGGAAGCTCTGATGGCCGGCAACCGTCGGGCCGACCGGCGCGGCGGTGGGGAGGCGTCTCCACTTCGGTTGATCGCCATCGCGATCATCCTGATCGGGCTGGTGCTGGTGTCGCTGCGCCTGCTGCCCGGGTCGCCGTTCGAGTCGTCCGCCGCCGCCCGCTGGGGTGACTCCGGTACGCCCGGCGGCCGATCGACCGGTACGGCCACCGACCGCAGCGCCCGCCACCCGGCCCCGCCGTCGCCCAGCCCCAGCCCGTCGCTGGAGCCGCTGCCGTTCGTGGCGAAGGACCTCAAGCTCGACATCGAGGGCTGGTACTCCTGGAGCGTGCTGGACCGCCGCACCGGCAAGATCATCGGTTCGAAGAACATGGGCGAGACCAGCACCACCGCCTCGATGATCAAATCCTGGATCGTCGCCGACTACCTACGCCGCGCGGCCGACAGCGGTCAGACGCCGAGCGACGCGAAGCTCGCCGACGCGACGCGGATCATCCGGGACAGCGACAACACCCGCGCCGAGCAGTTCTACAACCTGGTGGGCCGGGACGCCTCGATCAAGCGGCTGATTTCCATGTGCCAGCTGACCGACAGCAGCGTCGCCCCCGACAAGGGCTGGTCCCGGACGGCACTCTCCCCGCGTGACACCGCCCGCCTGGGCAACTGCATCGCCACCGGCACGGCCGCCGGCCCGAAGTGGACCAAGTGGCTGCTCAACGAGATGAAGCTGGTGCGCGGCGCCGGTGACTTCGGCATCCGCAAGGCGTTTCCGGCCGCCGAGCAGAAGCAGATCGCCATCAAGAACGGGTGGATCGACCGGACCAGGGAGCAGGAGATGCACATCAACTGCCTGGCCATCGGCGACACCTGGACGATGGGCGTGATGGTGAAGTACCCGATCGACATGGGCTACGACTACGGCATGAAGAACTGCGAGAAGATCACCGAGGCGCTGCTGCGCCCCGGCACCTGACCCGCAGCTCAGCGACCGCGCCGGCCTGACACCTGGCGGCGCGGTCGCCCGGATCAGACGCGGTCGCCCGGGTCAGCCGGCGAAGAACTCCGGGCCGCCGTCCGGCAGCGGCGGGGTCTCGCCGATCGCGGCGGCGCGCCGGGCGAACTCGCGCAGCCCGGCGACCTGCCGGTCACCGAGCGAGAAGTCCAGGGTCCGGAAGTACGTGGCGAGCGTCGCCGCGTCGAACGTCTCCCACCGGGCCGCCGCCTCGGCCACCTGGTCCAACTCCGACAGGCAGAGGTCACGCGAGCGCAGGAACGCCTCGTGCACCTCCTTGACCAGGCCCGGATGGGCGGCGGCGAAGTCCCGGCGTACCGCCCAGACGGCGAAGACCATCGGCAGCCCGGTCCACTCACGCCACGCCTGCCCGAGGTCGGTGACGGTCAGGCCGAGCTGCGGTGCCTCGTACAACGCCCGCAACGCCACGTCCCCGATCAGCACCCCGGCGTCGGCCTCCAGCAGCATCTGCGTCAGGTCCGGAGGGCAGCGGAAGTAGTCCGGACGTACCCCGTACCGCTCGGCGAGCAGCAGCTGGGCCAGCAGCACCCCGGTCCGCGAGGTCGAGCCGAGCGCCACCCGGGCGCCGTCCAACTCGGCGAGCGGCCTGGTGGACACGATGTTGACCGAGAGCACCGGCCCGTCGCTGCCCACCGCGAGGTCCGGCAGGAGCAGTAGCTCGTCGGTGTGCTTCAGGTACTCGACGTAGGTGATGGGACCGATGTCCAGGTCGCCGGCGACCAGGGCGGCGCTGAGCCGGTCCGGAGAATCCTTGTGCAGATCCACGTCGAGCAGGGCACCCGAGCGCATCAGGCCCCAGTAGATCGGCAGGCAGTTCAGGAACTGGATGTGCCCGACCCGCGGGCGTGCGATGCGCTCAGCCATGCCCCGACCGTATCCCCGCCGTCCGGTGCCGGCCCGGCGGGCCGGTCCGGAGTGGCCAAGCCCGCATCCGCGCCGCCATCAGTCCGAGCTCTCACCCAGCCGGCGCGGCTCACGCCCTGGACAGCCCGGCCGCCGAGCGGACGAGTGACGCGACCGCCGGTGAGTGACTGCCCGGCTGCCAGGCGATGACCGTGGTGACGTCCGGCGCGTCGACCACCGGTACCGCTACGTGTTCGGGCCACTGCCAGGCCCGGCTGGAGGCAGGGATGACGAGCAGCGTCCTGCCGAGCGCCACGAGCTGGGCGAGCTGCGACTGGGTGCGCACCTCCGGTCCGGGCCCGTCCGGGTACGACCCGTCGAGCCGGGGCCACCGAGCGATCGGCAGGCCCGGCACGTCGCGGACGTCCGCAAGCGTGAGCTGGTCGCGTGACGCGAGCGGATGCCTCGCGGGAAGGATCGCGACCTGACCTTCGACGTGGAGGTCCTCGGTGTCGAACCCGGCGAGGTCGTCGAACGGCCGATGCATGAGCGCCACGTCGGCGCGCCCGTCACGCAGCAGCCCCGCCTGCTCGCCGACCTCGCACAGGAGGACGTCGACAGGTGCCGAACCGGGTTCGCGCGCCAGCGCGTCGAGAAGCCGTTGCAGCAGCTCGTGGGACGCGCCGGCCTTCGTGGCGAGCACCAGCGACCGCTTCGAATGACCGGCACGCCGCGTCCGGCGTGCCGCCGCCCGGACCGCGTCGAGTGCCCCTCTGGCCTCGTCCAGCAGCACCCCGCCGGCGTCTGTGAGCGCCACTCCACGACGGTCCCGCTCGAGCAGTTGGACACCGAGCCGCCGCTCAAGCTGACTGATCGCGCGCGACAGGGGCGGCTGCGCGATCCCGAGCCGGACGGCGGCACGCCCGAAGTGCAGCTCTTCGGCAACGGCCACGAAGTAGCGAAGCTCCCGGGTCTCCAGATCGTCCATGGACAGAACCTATCCCCTGATACCTGTGGAGTATCACGGCGTACTGAATCAGTCTTGGACGCGAGGCGGCGACCAGGCAGAACATGAACCGCGTGAAGGACACGAAGATTGCGCTCGTCACCGGCGCGAACAAGGGAATCGGTTTTGCCATCGCCCACGGTCTCGGAGCGATCGGCTTCACGGTGGCGGTGGGTGCGCGTGACGACGCCAGGCGCAGCGAAGCCGTCGCGCGTCTGCGCGCCGCAGACGTCAACGCGTTCGGGGTCGCCCTCGACGTCACCTCCGACCAGAGCGTCACCGAGGCAGCGGCGACCATCGAGCGGGCGGCAGGACGGCTCGACGTACTGGTCAACAACGCCGGCATCGCCGGCCGCACCGACGGTGGCGCGCAGGACCCGACGACCCTCGACCTCGACGTCGTCCGCACCGTCCTCGAAACGAACGTGTTCGGCGTCGTCCGGGTGACGAACGCGATGCTCCCGCTGCTGCGCCGCGCAGCCTCGCCGCGCATCGTCAACATGTCGAGCAACATGGGCTCGCTGGCACTGCGGACCGGCCCGATCCTGGCCGCGTACGCACCGTCGAAGTCGATGCTCAACAGCATCACGGCCCAGTACGCCCGCCGCCTCGCCGACACGAACGTCATCGTGAACGCCGCCTGCCCGGGCTACGTGGCGACCGACTTCACCGGGTTCAACGCGCCCCGGACGCCCGAGCAGGGTGCCGCGATCGCGATCAGGCTCGCCACCTTGCCGGACGACGGCCCGCGCGGCGGCTTCTTCGACGACGAGGGCGTCGTCCCCTGGTAACCCGGACGACGCCCTGATCGTGAGGCGGAACTGTCGCACACCTGTTCTATCGTCGTTTCATGTTGAGGGCGTTGGCGCAGGCGGGCGGCACCGTCGACGACTGCGCCGACGCCGTGCTGTGGGCCCTCTCCGACGACGAACTGCTCGCGTCCGTCGACGCCGCGCACGTGGTGGCGCAGCGGCTGGCGGCCATCCAGCTCGCCCTGGTGCGTGAACTGGACACCCGTGGGCTCGCCGTCGAGCAGGGCGCCACGTCGACCGCCGTGTGGCTGCGGGATCGGCTCCGGCTCACCAGCCGATCGGCTCGTCAGATGGTTCAACTGGCGGCGACCATCGACGCGGCCCCGGCGACCGTGCGCGACGCCCTTCTCGACGGCACCATCACGCTGGAGCAGGGCCGGGTGGTCGCCGAGACGATCGCGGCCCTGCCGGCCGAGGTCGGCCCGGAGGTCGCGGACAAGGCCACCGAGCTGTTGATCACGTGGGCCGACCGCTTCGACCCGGCCATCCTGTGCCGCCTCGGCGAGCGGGTCCTCGGGCACGTCGCACCCGACCTGGCCGACCAGGCCGAGTTGGCCGCGCTTCAGCGGGCCGTCGAGCGGGCCGAGGCCCGCCGGCACGTCACCCTCTCGGAGCCCAGGGACGGGCAGGTACGCCTCAGCGGCAACCTCGACTCGGAGACCGCGAGCCTGCTGCGCGAGGCGATGGATCCGCTCTGCGCCCCGGCTGGCGAGCACGACGACCGCAGTCCCGGTCAGCGTCGGGCGGACGCGCTCGGTGACATCTGCCGGCTGGCACTACGCACCGGCACCCTGCCGGACAACGGCGGCGACCAGCCGCAGATCGTGGTGACCATGTCGCTGGACGCGCTGCTCAACGGCGTGGGCGCGGGGACACTGGAGACCGGCGCGCGCCTCACAGCGGGCGCGGTCCGCCGCCTCGCCTGCGACGCCGCCGTGCTGCCGGCCGTGCTGGCCGGCAACAGCCAGATCCTCGACGTCGGGCGTCAGCGCCGGCTCTTCACCGGCCCCCTGCGACGCGCTCTGGTGCTGGGCGACGGCGACTGCGCCTTCCCGGGCTGCGACCGGCCCTCCCGCTGGTGCGACGGCCACCACGTCCGGCACTGGGCCGACGGCGGCGCAACCGCGCTCGACAACGCCGTCCTGCTCTGCGGGCAGCACCACCGACTCATCCACCATGGCGACTGGAATGTCCGCATCGCACCGGACAGTCAGCCCGAATTCCTCCCACCCGGCTGGTTGGATCCACTCCGCACCCCACGCCGCAACCTCTTCCACAGGCGCTGCTAGTCCAGCAGGCACAGGCCTCCGTACCGCCGGGCCCGTACCCTGCGCGACGCCACGCCACCCCGGTGGGCCGCCACGCCCGGGATCGCGCCACGCCGTGACGCCGCCCTCGACGCCACGCCGTCACCAACGGGTGGCCGCTTCGGTAATTCGCTGGAAGGGGTGGTCGGGAGGGCGTAGGGTTGCAGGCCGCTTGACGGCCGAGGTGAGCTGCACCGGAACGGACGTCCCCGCGCCGGGCGGCCGGCCATCCGCCCCCGGACACGCGAGCGAGCAGCAGATGTGAACGATGGGACGTCAGCATGCCCGCACTTGACCTCGACACCGATTTCGACGGCACCCACCTCGACGCGGATCTGGCCGCCGAGCGCGCACACCTGGACACCTCGCGGGCGGCACTGCGGCGGATGCGGGAGCGGGCCGAAGCCCTCTTCTCGACAGGTGACCAGGTCGCCGGCGACGCGTACGCGGCGGAGACGCTCGGTCGCACGCTGGCCCGCCGGGTGGCCGAACTCGCCGACGACCCGACCACGCCGCTGTTCTTCGGCCGCCTCGACTTCTCCGGGACCCCGCACAACGAGGAGACGGGCGGCGACGACAGCACCGGCGATCACGACGGTCGGCGGTACCACGTTGGGCGGCGGCACGTCACCGACGAGCTTGGCGAGCCGTTGGTGCTGGACTGGCGGGCACCGGTCTCCCGGTCGTTCTACCGGGCCAGCGCGCGGGATCCGCAGGGGGTGGCGGTCCGGCGGCGGTTCGGGTTCAGCAACGGGATGCTGACCAGCTTCGAGGACGAGCGGCTGGATCGGGGCGAGGAACTGGGTACGACCAGTCGGATCCTGACCGCCGAGATCGAGCGGCCGCGCGTCGGGCCGATGCGGGACATCGTCGCGACCATCCAGCCGGAGCAGGACGAACTGGTCCGCGCCGATCTGGCCGACTCGATCTGCGTACAGGGAGCGCCGGGCACCGGAAAGACTGCGGTTGGTCTGCACCGGGCCGCGTACCTGCTCTACCTGCACCGGGAGCGGCTGCGGCGGGCCGGTGTGCTGATCGTCGGGCCCAACCGGGCGTTCCTGTCGTACATCGCGGCGGTGCTTCCGGCGCTCGGCGAGGTCGAGGTCGAGCAGGCCACGGTGGAGGACCTGATCGCGCGGGTGCCGGTCCGGGCGGTGGAGCCGCCGGCGGTCGCGACCCTCAAGCACGACGCGCGGATGGCGGACGTGCTGCACCGCGCGGCGCAGGCACAGATCGGCACGCCGACGGACCCGATGACGGTGTCGGACGGCTCGTTCCGGTGGCGGATCGGAGTGGAGCCGCTGCACCGGATCGTCGAGGAGACCCGCCGGGAGGGGCTGCCGTACGGCACCGGGCGGGAACGGGTCCGGGCGCGCGTCGTGGGCCTGCTGCAACGGCAGGCCGAGGCGCGGCGGGCGGAGTCGCCAAGCGACGCCTGGCTCCGCCGGATGGGCCGGTGCCGACCGGTGCTCGACTTCCTGGACGCCGTCTGGCCGGCGCTCACCCCGGAAGGGCTGGTGCACGGCCTGCTCTCCGACCCGGCCCGGCTCGCCGCCGCGGCCGACGGACTGCTCGACGACGCCGAACAGGCGCTGCTCATCTGGGCGAAACCGGCACGTACCCCGAAGGCGAGCCGCTGGACCGCCGCCGACACCGTGCTGCTCGACGAGGCGGCCGGGCTGCTGGAGCGGCCGTCCGGTTTCGGGCACGTCGTGGTGGACGAGGCGCAGGACCTGTCCCCCATGCAGTGCCGGGCCATCGCCCGGCGCAGCGAGCACGGCTCGGTCACGCTCCTCGGTGACCTGGCCCAGGGCACCGCGCCGTGGGCCGCCACGGACTGGCGGGAATCCCTCGCCCACCTGGGCAAGCCGGACGCCGTGGTGGTCCCGCTGACTGTCGGTTTCCGGGTGCCCGCGGCGGTTGTCGCGTTCGCCAACCTGCTGCTGCCGGCGCTCGCCGTGGACGTACCGCCGGCCGAGTCGCTGCGCCGCGACGGCGGCCTGGACGTGCGTACCGTGACCGATCTGACCTCGGCGACGGTGGCCGAGGTGCACGCGGCGCTCACGCACGACGGCTCGGTCGGTGTGATCGCCGCGGACGACGCCGTCGACGGGCTGCGCGCCGCGCTCGCCGCCGCCGGGGTCGCGACCGCGACCGCCGACGACGTGACGGCCGCGGAGCGCGTCACTGTGGTGCCCGCGACGCTGGTCAAAGGTCTGGAGTACGACCACGTGGTGGTGGTCGAGCCCGCCGCGATCGTCGCGGCCGAGCCGCGCGGCCTGCACCGGCTGTACGTGGTGCTCACCCGGGCCGTGTCCCGCCTGTCGGTGCTGCATGACGAGCCCCTGCCCGCGCCGCTGCCGAGCCAGCCCGCCAACCGCTGACCGCCCAACGGCCCGGCGGCCCAGCGGCCCAGCGGCCCAGCGGCGGTTCAGGCCCGGCAGCCCAGCGGCCCGGCGGCCCGACAGCCCGGCGGCCCGGCGGCGGTTCAGGGTCAGCGGGCGTTCAGGGCGGCGGCGATCTCGCGCAGCGGCTTGCCGGGCTCGGCGATCGGCACGGTGAAGGCCAACCACGAGCCGTCGGTGAAGTCGACCCGGAGTCGCTTCGGGTTGAGCCGGTGCCAGCCGACCCGGGCGGAGGCGACCTCGGCCCGGGGCACCGACCAGACGATCGTCGTCTCGGCCGCCGCCCGCTCGTCGTCGGCCCGGCTCGACCAGAGCTTGACCGCCCCGGACTCGCAGACGAGGAACCGCTGGTCGGTGACGGCGAGGATGGTGTCCTTGATGGAGGTCGCGGGCGGCACCGGCCGGCGGGCGTACTGGAGGGTGGACGCCGCCGAACCGGGAGCGCCGCGACCGGCCACCCCGTACGTGATGCGGTCGACGAGCCGGTCCCCCGCCGAGAAGGTGACCAGCGGCGAGATCACGTTGAGCAGTGCACTGGCGACGAAGCCGCCGGGGCGGGAGGGTTCGGGTCGCTGCGGGTCCGGTGGATCGGCCGGCAGGACGCCCTGGGCCACCCCCGTCTTCGCGACGGCGAGCACCTGCTCACCCGGCTCGACGAGCTGGGTGAGCCGTTCGGAGTAGTCGACGTCCGCCATGCTCAGTACCGGTCCGGGTGGGGCTGGTCCGCTCCGGGCGCGTCGGCCATGACCTCACCCACCAGTTCGCGTACGCGGGCGGCGGCCGCCTCCTGGGCGCGCTTGGCGGCGGCGGTGAACTCCTCGGCCAGCGTGTACGAGTCGAACCGCATCGCGCGGGCGTTGACGTCGGTCGAGACGATCGTGCCGTCGGCCGAGGCGGTCACCCGGACCAGGCCGGAGTCGCTCACGCCCTCGGCGCTGCTGTCCTCGAGCTCGGCCATCTTGCCGGCCAGCTCACGCTGCCAGCCGTCCAGGTTGCGGGCCAGCGCCTCGATGCGGTCCAGACCGGGAAAGGTCATGGCGGTCCCCTCAGGTCAGGATTGAGTCGAAGACATTCTGCACGCCCTTGGTGTAGGGGCCCAGATCCTCGCGGTAGGTGCCGTCCACCAGGTAGTTGCGGTCCTTCGTGCCGTCCGAGACGTCGTGCAGCCCGACCCCGGTGTCCAGCAGGGACCCTCCCAGGCCGGGGATGTTCACCGGGGACGCCTGGTTGATCAGGAACTTGCCCGGGAAGAGGGTCTTGAACTTCTCGATCTGGAAGGCCCGCGCCTCGGCGGTCCAGCCGGACTTGTTCCACGCCCGGTACGCCTTCTTGGCCTTGCGGATCTCCAGGACCGCCCGGCGGTACTTCATCAGCAGCTCGGCGACCTTCTGCATCTTGGTCGCCAGCTTCGTCAGGATCTCCGCGAACCGCGCCACGATCTTGACCATCCGGCCGACGGTGGTGGCGAGCCTGGCCAGTACCCGGACCACGGTCGCCGCGAGCGAGATGCCGGCGCTGAGCGCCGCCGCCACCGCCGCGATGATCACCTCGGTGAGGAACCACAGCAGGAACTCGAGGATCAACTCGACCAGCAGGTTGAACGCGTCGACCGCCGCGTTGGCGGCGTCGACGAGCACCTCCTTGGTGCCGTCCAACCCCTTGGCCAGCTCCTCGATCGCCTCCTCCACCGAGGCCATCGAGGCGTGGAAGCTCTCCGCGGCGTCGCCCGTCCAGTAGCCGCGCAGCCGGGCCCGGTCCTGGATCTGCTCGCCGGCGATCTCGCGGACCGCCGCGCCGGTGTCCAGGCAGAGCTGCGCGGCGCGCATCAGGTCGTCCGGCTCGCCGGCGACGAGCTCGAGAAGCTGCTCGAAGGGCCAGAGCACCGCGTTCGACAGCGGCTTGAACGGGTCGGGGGTGCCCGAGACGATCTGCTCGAAGTAGGTCTTGTTGCGCTGCAACGCCTCGGTGCTCATGCGGGCACCGGCCCGGACGGGTTACCGGTGCCGGGCGACCAGGGGCCGGGCGCGATGACGTCGGGCGCGGCCGGGCGGCCGGGCACGAACATGTCGGTGTTGGCCACATCGGTGCCGGTGTAGGCCCCGGCGGTGTCGCGGAGGCCTTCGGCGATGTCCGCCATCACCTCGGCGCCGTCCGCCAGCCCCTGGAGGCACGCCTCGAACTGCTCGGCGTACGTCGCGGCGAGGCTGAACGAGGCCGGCATCACCCCGAAGGCGTGCCGGGGCACGTGGCCGTCGCCGAACGAGCGGTGCAGCTCGCGAAAGCGGGCCGCCCGGTCGGTGGAGGCCGCGGCGAACGCCGTCAGCGCCTCGGGCTGGACGTCCAGCTCTCTGCTCGGGCTCGACACGGACCCTCCCCTGTGTCCTGTGCGACGGATCAGCCGCTACAGCCACCCACCATAGGCACTGCGCGCCGCAGTCGGTAACCCGTCAGCGAAAGGCGGTCACACCACATCGACTTTGCGCCTTAAAGTAGTTTGCATGACCCCCGAGGACGACCTGCCTCCCACCGACGCCGCAGCCGCGCTCCGACTGATCGAGGACCAGCGGTCACAGACCGTACGCCGCCTCGAACCGGACCCCCGGGTGCTCTACTGGCCGTGGGGCGTCGCCTGGCTGGTCGGCTTCGGGCTGTTCTTCCTGCGCTTCGCACCCGACGACCGGGTGCTGGTCCGGATGCCCGGATGGCTGCCGCTGACCGCCCTCTTCGTCCTGCTCCTGGGTGCCGGCGCGATCCAGGCGGTGGCGGGCATGAAGGCGTACGGCCAGGTGACCGGCGACTCGGCGCTGCGCGGGCGCTGGTACGGCTGGGCCTGGTCGCTGGGGTCGGTGAGCGTGTACGTCGGGCTCGGCCGGATCAGCGAGCACCTGCCGCACGACCTGGCGGCGCTGCTCTGGTCGGCGACGGCCGTCGGACTCACCGGCGCGCTGCACATGGCCGGCGGCGCGATCTGGCTGGACCGGGACCTGTTCCGGCTGGGCGTGTGGATCAGCGTGATCAACGTGGTCGGCGCGTTCGCCGGGCCGGGCTGGCACTCGCTGGTGGTCTCCGTGGCCGGCGGTGGCGGCATCCTCGTCGCCGGTCTGCTCGCCCACCTGCGCCGGCGGCGCGCACGATGACCGACCTGGACCCGGTCATCCACGCCCAGGCCCGGCTACGCGTGGTGGCGAGCCTCTCCGCGCTGAACGACGGCGACCGGATCGCCTTCCCCCGCCTCCAGGACCTGCTCGCGATGACCGCCGGCAACCTCTCCGTACACCTGCGCAAGCTCGAGGACGCCGGCTACGTGGAGATCAGCAAGACCCACCGTGGACGCACCCCGACCACCCTGATCCGGCTCAGCCGGCGGGGCCGGCTGGCGTTCGAGGAGTACACCGAGGCCATCCGCACCCTGCTCGAACCCACCCCGTCGAAGGAGCAGTCATGACCCTCGCCCGAGCCGACCAGGCCAGCCGCCGGTACGGCGACGTCCTCGCCCTCGACCGTGTCGACCTGGAGGTGCGGGCCGGTGAACTGGTCGGCCTGCTCGGCCCGAACGGCGCCGGCAAGAGCACCCTGATGAACCTGCTGGTCGGGCTGCGCAAACCCAGCTCCGGGCGCGTCGAGCTGTTCGGCGGCGACCCGCGCGACCCGGCGTCGCGGCGGCAGATCGGCGTCACCCCGCAGGAGACCGGCCTTCCCGGCACACTGCGCGTCGGCGAGGTCGTCGACTTCGTCTCCGCGCACTACCCCGACCCGGTGCCCCGGGGTGAACTGCTCGACCGCTTCGGCATCGGTGACCTCGTCCGGCGGCAGACCGGCGGGCTCTCCGGCGGGCAGCGCCGCCGGTTGGCAGTGGCGCTGGCGTTCGTCGGTCGGCCCCGACTCGTCCTGCTCGACGAGCCGACCACCGGCCTGGACGTGACCGCCCGGCACACCCTGTGGGACGCGATCCGCGCGTTCCACGACGACGGCGGGACCGTCCTGTTGAGCAGCCACTACCTGGAGGAGGTCGAGGCGCTGGCCCGCCGGGTCGTGGTGATCGGGCAGGGCCGGGTGCTCGCCGACGACACCGTGGAGGCGGTACGCGGCATCGTCGGCGTACGACGGGTCAGCCTGGTCGCCGACGAGATGCCCGACCTGCCCGGCGTCGTCCGCACCGAACGGATCGACGGTCGGCTGCACCTGCTCACCACCGACGCCGACGAGCTGGTCCGGGCGCTGGTCACCACCGGGACCGCGTTCACCGACCTGGAGGTACGACCGACCTCGCTGGAGGAGGCGTTCCTCGCCATCACCGGCGAGGAGCGACCCACCGCCGACGCTCAGCCCGCCACCGTTGCCGCCCGACCCACCACCGTCTGAGGAGGCGACCCCGTGCAGCTCGCCCTGGTCCACGCCCGCTACCAGCTCCTGGAGATCATCAGGATTCCGGTGGCCGTCTTCGGCAGCGCCTTCTTCCCGGCCGCCGCCATGATCTTCTTCGTGGTGCCGTTCGCCCGTGACGACGCGGCAGGCGCCACCTTCGCCACCGCCTCGATGGTCACCTTCTCGGTGATGAGCGCCAACATCTTCCAGTACGGCGTCGGCGTCGCCGAGGACCGCGACCAGCCGTGGAACCCGTACACCCGGACCCTGCCGGCCGGGCCAGCGCCCCGCTTCGCCGGCCGGGTGCTCGCCGGCCTGGCCCTGACGTACCTCTCGCTGATCCCCGTCGTGGTGATCGGCGCGACACTGACCGCGGCCCAGCTCACCCCGGCGGCTTTCCTGCTGGCCCTCGGCACGGTGGCCGTCATCTCGGTGCCGTTCACGCTGATGGGGCTCGCCATCGGCTACTCGCTGCCCAGCAAGGCGGCGATCGTGGTGGCGCAGGTGCTCTTCCTGCCGCTCGCGTTCGGCGGCGGCCTGCTCTCCGCGCCCGGCGAAGCGCCCGGGTTCATCGAGACGATCGCGCCGTACCTGCCCACCCGCGGCGCGGCCGAACTGATGTGGTCGGCGGTCGGCGACTACCGCGTCGAGCCGCTGGCGATGATCATGCTCGGCGGCTGGGTGGTGCTGCTCGCCACACTCGCCGCCTGGGCGTACCGGCGGGACGAGGGTCGCCGGTTCAGCTGACGATTCGTCCGTTTCCGCCCCGAGCCGCGGCGGGACGGTGCCAGGATTCCGGGCAGGGGGTCGCCGTGGCCACCCCGGGCCGAGAGGGGTCTTGACGTGAGCACCGTCCCGCCGGGTACGCCCTGCTGGGCCGACCTGGCCACCCCGGACCTGACCGACGCGCGACGCTTCTACCCGGAACTGTTCGGCTGGACCGGCCAGATCACGCCGGAACCCGAGGCGGGCGGCTACACGATCTTCCAGCTCGACGGCCAGGCGGTGGCCGGCGCCGGACCGCCGGCCATCCCGGACCAGGTGCCGATCTGGTCCACGTACATCGCCACCGACGACGCCGAACTCGTCGCCGGCCGGGTCGAACGGGCCGGCGGACAGGTGGTGGTGCCGCCGTTCGAGGTGTTCGACAGGGGCTGGATGGGGGTCTTCGCCGACCCGGCCGGCGCCACGTTCAGCGTCTGGCAGCCACTGACCATGGCCGGTGCCGAGGTCGTCGGCGTACCGGGCGCGATGAGCTGGAACGAACTCGTCACCCCCGACCCCGAGGGCGCGAAGGTCTTCTACGAGCTGGTGTTCGGCTGGCAGCCCGACGACCAGCCGGTCGCCGGTACGACGTACACCGGGTGGCGGCTCGGGGCGCGCATCGTCGCCGGGATGATGCGACCACTGGCCGAGGACTTCCCGGCCGACCTGCCTGCGTACTGGACTGTCTACTTCGCGGTGGCCGACGCGGACGCCGCCGCGGCCCGCGCCTCCGAACTCGGCGGCACGATCCTCGTCCCGCCCCGCGACATACCGTCCGGGCGATTCGCGGCCCTGCGCGACCCCCAGGGAGCCCTCTTCTCGGTGATCGACCTGGGCCCCTGACCGGGAAGCCGCCGCACCCGCACCCGCAAGCCGCCACGCCCGCGCGCCTAGATCGTGCTCGATCCTGGAAGTGGTGGTCTCCGTACGCCCGGACCCCACTGTTTCCACGATCGAGCACGATCATGCGAGCTCTGGTCGCGGTCAGCCCAAGGGCTGCCAGGGCCAGGCCGGGGATCGCGGGCCGGGCGGGGACGGAGGACCGGCGGGCGGGTGGGACCTCTGCGGCGTTACGGGCGGGGGCGGACGGGCACCACCAGGGGGCCGTGGGCTCCCGGCACCACCCGCACACTGGCCCGGTAGTGGGTGGCGAGCAGGTGCTCGGTCAGCACCTCGTGCGGGGTTCCGGAGGCCACCACCCGGCCGTCGGCGAGCATCACCAGGCGGTCGGCGTACTCGCCGGCCAGGGACAGGTCGTGCATGGTGGCGAGCACCGTGAGGCCATGTTCACGGCGGAGCTCGTCGACCACTTCCAGCACCTCCTGCTGGTGGCCGATGTCGAGGGCGCTGGTCGGCTCGTCCAGCAGCAGCAGTGTCGCGCCCTGGGCCAGCGCGCGGGCCAGGAAGACCCGCTGCCGCTCGCCGCCGGAGAGGGTGGCCAGTTCGCGCCGGTGGAAGCCGACGAGGTCCAGGCGGTGCAGCACCTCCTGTGCGGCGTCCACGTCGGCGGCCGACTCCCGGCCCAGCGGCGGGATGTACGGGGTGCGGCCGAGCAGCACGTAGTCCAGCACCGACATGCCGGGCGGTACGACCGGGGACTGCGCCACGGTGGCCACCACCCGGGCGCGGTCCCGGCGACGTAGCGCGGCGCTCGGCGTACCGAAGAGGGTGATGGCTTCCGGCGCGGGCAGCAGGCCGCCGATGGCGCGCAGCAGGGTCGATTTGCCGGCGCCGTTCGGGCCGATCACGGTGACCCACTCGCCGGCGGCGACGGTGAGATCGACGCCGGCGAGGACCGGTGTGCGGTCCAGGCTGACGTGCAGCCCCCGCACCTCGACGGCCGGCACCGCAGCGCCGCCCTGGTCGGAGTTCACGTGAGCACCCGCCGTGCGGTGCGCAGCACGAGGACGAAGAACGGGCCGCCCAGCAGCGCGGTGACCACCCCGATCGGCACCTCGGCCGGCGCGGCGGCGGTACGGGCCACCACGTCGGTCAGCGCCAGGAACGCGCCGCCGAACAGCAGCGACAGCGGCAGGATCACCCGGTAGCTCGATCCGGCGAGCAGCCGGACGGTGTGCGGCACGATGATGCCCACGAAGCCGATCAGCCCGGTGGCGGAGACCGCGGCGGCGGTGCCGAGGGACGCGGCGGCGATCAGCAGGTAGCGGGAGCGCTGCGGGTGCAGGCCGAGGCTCTTCGCCTCGTCGTCGCCGACCGCGAGGACGTCCAGCTCGCGGCGGTGCAGCAGCACCACCACGGTGGTCAGCGCGGCGTAGGGCAGCACCAGCAGCACGTCGTGCCAGCCGGCGGTGGCGAGCCGGCCGAGCAGCCAGGAGTAGACCGGCTGGATGCTGTCCGAGTGCCGCTGGAGCAGGTACGTCTGCCCGGCGGAGAGGAACGCGGAGACCGCCACCCCGGCCAGGATCAGCATCGCCGGGGACCGGCTCCGGCCACCCGCTCCTCCGAGCACGTACGTCATGGTCACGGCGAGCAGCGAACCGGCGAACGCGGCCAGCGGGATGGTCAGCGGCAGCCCGGAGAGGGAGCCTTCCCGGCCGGCGCCACCGAGGGCGATCACGGCGGTGACCGCGAGGCCCGCACCGGCGGCGACCCCGAGCAGGTACGGGTCGGCCAGCGGGTTGCGGAACACGCCCTGGTAGCAGCCGCCGGCGAGGGCGAGCAGGCCACCGACGAGCAGGCCCAGCACGACCCGGGGCAGCCGCAGCTCGGTGACGATCGCGGCCTCGCGCTCGGAGAGCCCGCTGTCGAGGTGCACGCCGGGGATCAGGTTGAGCAGTTCGGCGGCGACGCTGCCCGGTGGCAGGCTCACCGGCCCGAGGGACACGCCGGCGACAAGCGCGACGAGGACCGCGATCACCCCGGCGACCAGCCAGCGTTTGCGCAGCCCGGCCGGCCGGACCACGGACGGCGGCCCGGTGGGCCGGGCCGCGGAGAGCGGCCCGGTCACCGATTGACGACTGTCACGCGGGCACCTTGGCGACCGCGTCGATGATCACCCGGAGCAGGTCCACGACTCGCGGCCCCCAGCGGGAGGCGACGTCGTCGTCGAGCGCGACCACCTGCTTGTTCTTCACCGCGGTGAGCCCGGCCCAGCCGCTGCGGGCCGCGACCGTGTCGGCGTTCTGCTGGCAGCACTTGGAGTCGGCCAGGAAGACGAAGTCCGGGTTGGCCTTGACGATGAACTCCTGGGAGAGCTGCGGGTAGCCGGCGCTCTTGCCGTCCGCGTCGGCCGGGTCGGCGATGTTGGCGAGACCGACCTGGCTGTAGAGCGAGCCGATGAAGGTGTTGCTCGTCGCGCTGTACAGCTCGGGGCCCAGCTCGTGGTAGTAGGTGAGCTTCTCGGCGCGCTGCGGCAGGTCCTTGACCAGCTTGGCGATGTCGTTCTTCATTCCGGTGGCGACGTCGGCGGCCTGGTCGGCGTGCCCGGTCAGCGTGCCCAGCTCGGTGATCTGCCGGTATGTGTCGTCGAGCGTGGTGGCCGCCGGGGTCTGGTACACCGGGATCTTCAACTTGCCGAGCTGCTCGACGATCTTGTTGCGGTCGTCGGAGAGCACCACCAGGTCGGGGTTCCTACCGGCGATGGCCTCGGCGTTCGGCTGGAAGGCGGAGAGGTCACTCTTGGGCACGTCGGCCGGATAGTTGGACTGGTCGTCGACGGCTGTCACCTGCGGGCCGGCACCGATCGCGAAGATCATTTCGGTGGCGGTGGGCGACAGCACGACGATCTTCTCGGGGCGCTTGTCGAGGGTGAGCGCGCCGACCGTCACCGGGAAACTGGCGGCCGCGGTGCCGGTGGTCGGCTCGTCGTCGGCCTTCTCGGCGCAGGCGCCGAGGGCGAGCGCGGCGACCGCGAGGGTCGCGGCGAAGAGCCGAGGGGTACGTCTGAACATGGGGCCTCCTGTCGGTCGAGGAGTGTGGTGCTTCGCCGACAGGGACTTTCGTACGCCCGCCCACGAGGCGCCCTTCCTCGAGAGCGCGTGTCGCGACCGGTCCGCAGGCGACCTGGCTCGTCCCCACCGTCGGGCGGGGCATCACAGTTGCGGGACAGCGCCGGGTTGAGCACCGGCTTCGCTGCGGACTGGTCGGTAAGACGGTAGCGCACCGACCCGACGTGCCGGATCGATCAAGGGCCGATCGACGACGCGCGATACCTGGACCGGCGCGCATCGAGGGATATGTCCCGGATCGGGAGGCTCGGGAACGGGTGGCGGGGCCCCGCCGGGGGCGGAACGGGGCCCCACCCGATCAGGAGGAGGTGATGGTGACGTTGTCCACAGCCGCCTCGACGAGGCTGGCACCCGAGGCGTCCGCCGCCTCGACGAGGATGCGGACGGACTGGCCGGCGTACGGGGTGAGGTTGAGGTTCGCCACCGCCCAGCTCCCGTTGCGGTTGGTAGCCGCTCCGGCCTGGGTGAGCAGGGCCGTGGTGCCACCGTTGTGCACCACGCTGATCCGCAGGTAGTCCGCCGAGGACGCGTTCGAGCCGTGCGCCAGGTACCAGGCGAGGGAGAGGGTCAGCGTGCCGGACGACGGTAGGGTCACCGCCGGCGACCGGGCGCTCGTCACGCCGCCGTCGAGGTCGTAGTCACCGGCCGCCGATCCGGCAAGCCGCCCGGTGACCAGGTCGTTGGCGCCGGCGTACGGGGTGAGCTGCTTGGCGCCGGAGGACGTGGTCGCCTGGGCGGCACCCCGCTCGAGCGCCCCGGCCGTGGCGGTGTCGGTGCCGGACGGGTTGATGGTCCAGCCGGTGGCCGTCTCGAAGGTGTCCGACCAGACGGTGGTTCCGCCGCCACCGGTGCCGCAGTACTGCGCCTGCTTGCCGATGGCCCGGTACGGGCAGTCGGCGTACTCGCTGAGCAGCAGCACGGCCTCGCGGTTGCGGCTGGTCTGCGCCGGAATCACCTCGTCGGGCGGGTAGAAGCCGCCGCCACCGGACGATCCCGGGTACATCTCGAAGGTGTACGCCCAGATGTTGTGGGTGGCCCACATCCAGTCGAGGCTGTCCCCGTCGGTGATGTAGAGATCACTCGACTGCTCCGGGGTGTAGTTGTTGGTGGCCGCCATCTGCTGGCCGATGGTGGCGAAGGTGTTGTACTGGTCGGCGCTCATCCCGGTGGCGGTGTTCGCGGTGGTGTAGCCGTACGGCCAGAGCACCAGCTGCGAGTACGTGTGGAAGTCGATGTTCGCCTTGATCTGCTGGGCGCCGCCGACCACGCGGCTGTTGACGAAGTTGCGCAGCGCCTGCGTCTCGGGGGCGGAGAACGCCGACGGGCCGCGGTAGGTCTCCGACGAGGTGCTGCCGGACGAGCCGCCGCAGCAGCCCCAGTTGTAGCCCCAGTTGCGGTTCAGGTCGGTGCCGACGTTCGACGAGCCGCTGTTGGGTTGCCGGTTCTTGCGCCAGGAGCGGTACGACCCGGTGGCGATGTCGTACTCGCTGCCGTCCGGGTTGACAGTCGGCACGATCCAGATCTCCCGACTGTTGACGATGTTGGTGATCCGGGAGTCACCGCCGTAGCTGTCGGTGAAGAGGTTGAGCAGGTAGATCGCCATCTCGACGGTCAGGTGCTCGCGGGCGTGCTGCTGGGAGTTGAACAGGATCTCCGGCTCGTTCTCGTCGGTGCCGACGTTGTCGGAGATCTTCACCGCCATCAGGTCGCGGCCCTCGTACGACGTACCAATGCTGATCTTGCGGGCGATGGCCGGATGGTCGGCGACGACCTGGTTCACGACGGCGGTCAGCTCCGCGTAGTCGTGGTAGTTGGAGTCGGCGGGCGGGAAGGCCAGCGTGCCGACGTCGCCGGCGCCGCGTTCGGCGTTCGGCGGCGGGGCGAGCGGTTCGAGCCGGAAGCCGAGTTTGCCGATCGCGGCGGCCTCACCGGCGGTGGCCGAGATGTGCAGGACGCCGTGCTCGGAGTAGTCGATGGCGGCTCCGGTTCGGGCCACCGCGTTGCGGTCGGCGAGGGTCCGGGGCCCGAGCACCCGGTAGCTGGCGGCGGCCGGCTCCGAGTTCCGGTCCGGTGCCGGTCGGGCGGCGACCGGTCCGGTGGCGACGGTGACGATTCCCAGCCCGGTGACGACGGCGAGCACCAGGGCACGGCGGAGACGGATGGGCGTGCGGAGGGCCATGGACTTCCTCCTCGGTCGGCGGGAGATCCCGCTCGGTGGAGGACACTTCACCATCTGTCACATGGTCATATCAATATCGATCTCTGCCTTGAGCATCCCAGGTGGATCATCATGGCGGCAACGATTTTCCATCCGTGAACATATGGCGAAACTTCCCTCCAAGCGGAACACTGACCAGCGACGATGCCCCTCTCGACACCGCGGAGCACCCATGGCCAGATCCCGCCTGCACGCGGCCGCCCTCGCCGGCGTCACCGCGCTCACCCTGCTCGCCACCGCCGCGCCCGCCACCGCGGCCCGCCCGCCCGCCACCGTCCACGACGAGCAGATCACCTTCCAGGACTGGGCCGGCCCCGCCGACTGGCACCGGGGCAGCCGGAACGGCACCCGCGTCGTGCCCGGCGCCCGAGCGGGCGTCACCCTGGCCCGCCCCGCCGGCACCGTCGAGTACGCGGACCCGCACACCGGCGTCACCCGCACCTGGGAGTACGGCACCTGGACGTCGCCGGTGACCCGGGTCGGGTTCGACGCCACCGAACTGATCGCCTCCTGGAACGCGGAGACCCCCGCCGGCACCTGGATCCAGGTGGAGATGCAGGGCAGCTACACCAGCGGCGACCAGACCCCGTGGTACGTCATGGGCCGCTGGGCGTCCGGCGACACCGACATCAAACGGACGAGCGTCGACCGGCAGGGCGACCCCTGGTCGACGATCTGGACCGACACCTTCAGCATCGACGACGCCGACGCCGGGGTGCTGCTGCGGTCGTACCAGCTGCGGTTGACCCTCTACCGGGCACCCGGGCAGACCGCCGCGCCGGTGGTCCGGATGGTGGGCGCGATGAGTTCCACGGTGCCGGACCGGTTCACCGTCGCGCCGAGCGCCGGGCACATCGCCTGGGGCGTCGAGCTGCCGGTGCCGCGCTACTCGCAGAACGTGCACGCCGGGCACTACCCCGAGTACGACGGCGGCGGCGAGGCCTGGTGCTCACCCACCTCCACCGAGATGGTCGTCGAGTACTGGGGGCGCGGCCCGTCGCCGGCCGACACCTCCTGGGTGGACCCGACCTACCCCGACCCGACCGTCAACCACGCCGCCCGGATGAC
Source organism: Micromonospora sp. NPDC005298 (assembly GCF_040607375.1). Taxonomy (NCBI): domain Bacteria; kingdom Bacillati; phylum Actinomycetota; class Actinomycetes; order Micromonosporales; family Micromonosporaceae; genus Micromonospora; species Micromonospora sp. NPDC005298. Next base: position 547,362 of record NZ_JBEXGP010000001.1, on the reverse strand, counting down.
CTACGACTACGAGTACGACGGCGCCGGCAACTGGCCGTTCAACACCGCGTACGCGGCCAGCTACCCGGGCCTAGAGGGGCGGGTCACCCGGCTGCACTCACTCGACGAGGTGGAACGCTTCATCGCCGCCGGCATCCCCGTGGTGACCAGCCAGTCCTTCCTCGCCAGCGAGCTGGACGGGGCGAACTACGGCACCTCCGGGCACCTGTTCGTGGTGGTCGGGTTCACCGCCGACGGTGACGTGATCGTCAACGACCCCGCCTCGTCCAGCAACGACGTGGTGCGCAACGTCTACAAGCGCGCGCAGTTCGAGCAGATCTGGCTGCGGACCAAGCGCACCAACGCCAGCGGCGGCACCTCCGGCGGTTCCGGCGGCGTCGCGTACCTGATCAAGCCGATCTCGAAGCCCTGGCCCAAGGTCCCCGGCTCCACCAACTGGTAGGCCCCTGCGTGTTGATCAAGAGGTTCGCGTCACCGGAAGCCATCCTGGTGACACGAACCTCTTGATCAACGCTGGGAGTCGGGACCCTCGGCGGGCGGGGTGGTGGTCTGGTCGTCACCGGCCAGCGCCGAGCGGAGGCGTTCCTTCTCGCTGCGGCGGCGCTCGGCGGCGTCGGCCATCTCGCCGGCCATCTCGTCGCGCCAGCCCCGCAGGAGGAAGAACGAGAGCGCGGCGGAGAACGCCAACGCCAGCATCAGCTTCAGGAACACGTTCATGTCGACAAGCCAGAGGGCCGCCAGCACGGCGACGAACAGCCCGATCCGACCCAGCGTGTACTTGACCGCCGCGCTCACCCGCACCACTCCGTTCTCTCGTCAGCCGCCACTGCCGGCGGGAAGATCACTCCGCCCGGCGGGCGGCCCCGGTCAGCCGGTCCGGCGGGCCAGCCAGCGGACGCCCGGAAACCACACGGTCGCGTACGCCACGGTGAACGCCGCCGCCGCCAACGAGCCGGACAGCAACGGCGGCAACCCGGCACCCAACCCGGCGATCACCAGGCCGGCGAACACACCGACGGCCGCCGCGACGATCGCCGCCACCACCCGCGCCGCGCCGAACTCCCACGCCCGGAAGTCGTCCCAGAACAGCCAGGCCGGAAGGATCACCGCCAGCCAGCCGTTCGTGTGACCGAAGTCGCCGGCGCCGACCGAGGCGAACGCCCAGTCGAACAGCACCAGCGCCAACGCGCCGATGACCACGCCGGCAAGGCACACCCCGAGCAGGTCACCCAGGGTACGGATACGCCCCTGCGCGTCCCGGCGGGGAAACCCGCCCTGCTGCTCGGAACCGCTCTGCTCGGTCATCGACTGCGAGGGTACGTGGTGGCTCAGGCCCAGACCTGCTGCGGCTCGGCGCGGCGCTCGGCCAGCGACGGAGCCTTGTCGTACTCCCGGACCACGTTGTAGCGGGTGTCCCGCTCGACGGGCTGGAAGCCGGCGTCCCAGATCAGGTGCAGCAGGTCGTCGCGGTGCATGGTGTTCGGGGTGCCGTACGAGTCGGCATCGTGGGTGATCTTGTATTCGACGACCGAGCCGTCCAGGTCGTCCACGCCGAAGTTCAGCGACAACTGGGCCACCGACAGCCCGTGCATCACCCAGAAGTTCTTCACGTGCGGCACGTTGTCGAACAGCAGCCGGGAGACCGCGAACGTCTTCAACGACTCGGCCGGCGAGGCCATCGTGGTGCGCGCCTGGATCCGGTTACGGATCTTGCCGTCCGCCGAGTCCACGAAGTCGTGCTGGTAGCGCAGCGGGATGAAGACCGCGAAGCCGCCCGTCTCGTCCTGCAACTCGCGCAGCCGCAACACGTGGTCGACGCGGTGCCGGGGCTCCTCGATGTGGCCGTACAGCATGGTCGCCGGCGTCTTCATGCCCTTGCTGTGCGCCAGGGCGTGGATGCGCGACCAGTCCTCCCAGTGGCAGGCGTGGTCGACGATGTGCTGACGGACCTCCCAGTCGAAGATCTCCGCGCCACCGCCGGTCAACGACTCCAGGCCGGCGTCCATCAGCTCGTCGAGGATCTCGTCGGCGCTCAGCCCACTGATCTTCTCGAACCACTGCACCTCGGTGGCCGTGAAGCACTTGAGCTTGACGTTCGGCAGCGCCGCCTTCAGCTCCCGCAGCACCTTCGGGTAGTACCGCCACGGCAGCGTCGGGTGCAGGCCGTTGACGATGTGCAGCTCGGTGAGCTGCTCACCCTCCATCTCCTTGGCCTTACGGACCGCCTCGTCGATGCGCATCGTGTACGCGTCCTTCTCGCCCGGCTTGCGCTGGAACGAGCAGTACGCACAGGACGCCGAGCAGACGTTCGTCAGGTTCAGGTGCCGGTTGACGTTGAACATCACCCGGTCGCCGTTGAGCTCGGTACGCCTGTGGTGCGCCAACCGCCCCAACCAGGTCAGGTCGTCGCTCTCGTAGAGGGCCACCCCGTCCTCGCGGGTCAGCCGCTCACCGGCGTACACCTTCGCTTCGAGCTCACGCTTGAGTCCGGCGTCCATGCCACGTCCCTTCCACCTGCGGTCGGATCGAGCGTACGTCGGGACGCCGATCGGCCCGGCGGCACGGTCGCCGACAGCGATCCACTTCACCAGACTCTCAGCCTCCTGTAACCCGGCCACGCATCGACATCGGTGCCGGCGTGCGGTAGTAACAAGGTGGGGCGGAACACACACACTGGTACCGTCCCGTCGGCCGCGCCCACCGAGCGCGGCGAAGAGCAGTCGGACGGGGAGCGGAATGGTCTACAGCGGGCGCGGGCGACGGCAGCGACGACGGAGCCCGGTGATCTCCCCGGTCCTGCGTCCGAAGCTCTGGGCCGCCCTGCTCGGCGCGATCGCCGCAGCCGTGCTTGCCACCCCCGCGTACGCCGAGCCCGGCGTACCCACGACGGTGCCGGACACCGGCGCCCGTCCGCCCGCGATCGGGGCGCTCCAGGTGCCCGGCGGAACGCCGGTGGCCGGCGTTTCCGCCCCGCCGCTCGTCAACCTCGGCACCGGCCCGCTCGCCGCGCAGATCTCCGCCGGCGAGGTCCAGGTCGGCGCGCTCGGCGACGCGCTGCTGCTGAGCCAACAGAGACGCACCGCCGCGCAAGCCCAGCTCGACGCCGCCGGGAAGGCGCTGGAGACCGCGCAGGACGCCCTGCTGCGGGCCCAGCAGGCAGCCGACGTGGCCGCCGCGGACGCGGTCAAGGCCGCCGCCGCGCTACCGCCCGGCGACCTCGCCCGGGACATTCAGGGGCTGAGCCGGCTCCAGCAGATCACCCGGGGCGAGAAGGTCGAGGGCGGTACCACGGGCGTCGCCGGCGAGCTGTCCCGCGCCCGCGCCGCCGAGCAGACCGCGTACCAGGCCCACGCGGCGGCCAAGGCCGGGCTCGACGCCGTCCAGGCCGAGTTCACCGCCGGCGAGACGGCGCTGCGCACCGCCGAGGCCAGCCTGCTCAAGCTGCGCAGGGACAACGCCGCACTGCTGGTCGAGATCGAGCGCCAGCAGGAGGCCACCGAGCAGCAGCTCGGCGCGGGCTACGTCGCCGGTCAGAACGTGAGCGGCATGGCCGCGCACCCGCGGGCGCTGGCCGCCGTCCGGTACGCGCTGGCCCAGCTCGGCGACCCGTACAAGTGGTCGGAGGAGGGCCCGGACCGGTTCGACTGCTCGGGCCTGATGTGGGCGGCGTACCGGTCACCGGGAGCCGACTACTTCGACCTGCCCCGCGTCTCCCGCGACCAGTACGCCGCCACCCGCAGTCGGACGGTGCCGCAGACCGCGCTGCTCCCCGGCGACCTGCTGTTCTTCGCGTCCGGCAGCAGCTACACCACGATCCACCACGTCGGCATGTACATCGGCAACGGCAAGATGGTGCAGGCGCCCACCACCGGCGACGTCGTGAAGATCTCCGTCGTGAGCTGGTCCCGGCTCTACGCCGCCACCCGCGTGATCGGCGCCGTGCCGGCCCCGCCGACCATCCCGACGATCCCGGTGCCTCCGAGCAAGCCGCCGACGTCGCCGAAGCCGACGCCCAGCACGACGCCGACCAAGAAGCCCACCGCGACGCCGACGCCGACCAAGACGGTCACGCCGCCCCCCACACCCACCGACACCGCGACGCCGACGCCGACGCCGACGCCGACCAAGACGGTCGACCCGACCCCTTCGTCCAGCCCTTCGAGCAGCGCGCCGCCGACCACCGCACCGGCCAGCACCGCCCCTTCCGGTACGCCGGAGGCGAGCCGCAGCGGAACGGCCAGTGACAGCCCGTCGGGCAGCCCGAAGACGGGGAGCTGAGGCGCCACGACGGACTCCGGCTGTCCGCTCGGGGCGATCTGTGGCACCGTGACATCCAGGCACATCCGGCTCGACGTCACGGGTCCGGGTGCGAGCGTGGCACGGAGGGCGGAGATGGCCGAGCAGAAGGATCCGGCGGAGACTGTCGACCCCGTCGTCGATCGGGCTGACCCGCCGGAGGCAGGCGTCACGGAGTCGACGCCCGACCCCGAGGCCAGCTCGTCCGACGACGCCGCCGGCAGCGACGTTCCGGCCGACAACGCCGCGAACAGCGACGCTCCGGCCCACGACGCCGCCAGCACCGACGCTCCGGCCGACAACGCCACCAGCACCGACGCTCCGGCCGACGACGCCGCAAAGGCGACCGCACCCGACGCGGGGCAGGCGGCCTCCCCTGGGGCCGACGCCGGGTCACCGGCGCCGGTTCGGGCCCGGGCCACGGTTCCCACCGCTGGCGCCCTGCTCGGCGACCTCCCGGCCGCCGCGTCGGCGACCGCGACCACCTACCGTGCGACCGGGTCCGCCAGCCCGGCCGGCGTCCCGCTGCCCGGCCAGCGGGACGGCTCGTCCGCCCCGGCAGCCCGGGCCAGTGCCACGGTGCCCAGCAGCAGCCGGGTCGCGGCCGGCGCCATCGGCACCCCGGAAGCGCGGGCGAGCACGCCGGCCGTCTACCGCTCCGCCCCGGTGAACACCGAGCCTCCCGAGCCGGCGCAGCCCCCGGAGCCGGCCCAGCCGCCCGTGCCGCCGACCCCCGAGCCGGAACCGGCCCCCGCGCCGCCCGGCCCGGGGCCGACCGAGCCGTCACCACCCGAGCCCGTGCCCGCGCCGAGCCCGGGGCCGTACCCTCCCGCGCCGATGCCGACGCCGGACCCTCGACCCACGCCGCCACCCAACCCGGTCCCGCCCGTTCCGGGCCCACCCGTCCCACCGCCCGCGCCGGTGCCACCCGTGCCGGGTCCCCCGTCGCCGCCGGTACCCGGGCCGCCCACTCCGCCGCCCGGCCCGCCCGTGCCGGCGCCACCGCCGTCTCCCGGCCCGATGCCGGCACCTCCGTTCCCGCCACCGCCGGCGATGTCCCACCTACCGGGGGTACGGGCAACCGCCTCGGCCTCCGCGCCTCCGGCGGGCCGGACGTCCGCGATGTCGACCTCCGGCGCCGGCTGGGCCGGGGCACCCGCCTCCGCGCCGCCGGTGGTGCCCGCGCCCGCACTGCCCGCGTGGCCGCCGTCCACCGCCGGGGCCGCGCCGTCCACGGTCCACGGCAGCGACGCCGCCCGACCGACCACCCCGCCGACCACGCCTGCGGGACGGGCCACGCCCGGCGCCCGACGCGGGCGGCCGGATGGCGGCGCCGACCTGGCCGGCACCGTCTACGGCGGCGGGGAGGGGCCGGGCTTCGCCACGATCGCCATGCCCGCCAACGCGGTGGAGAATTCCGGTTCCCTGACCGGGCACATCCTCGCCCAGGGTTGGGCGGACACGCCGGCCGACCGACCCCGTACGACGCGTGTCCTGCTCGTCCTGGCCGCCGCGTTGGGGCTGCTGGTGGCGATCAGCGTCCTGGTGGTTCTGCTGGCCAACAACGCTCTGGACGGCCTGATGGGCGACGTGCTCAACAGCTGAGTCAGCGGGGGCCGATGGTGAGTCGGCCCACTACCGTCGGCCATGCGGCTGGCGAGTTCGACGAACCGCCGTACACTTGTCGAGATCACTGACCTGGCGCGCGTGGTGCGCGCCCATGGGCGATCTTGCGGGCGATCCGGCGACAACAGCCGCGGCAGGCCATCGCGAAGATGCGCCCCGCTCGAAAGGCATTTGTTGACCACCTCTGCTGACCCCAGCATCGTTCCGTCCGTTTACGACCCCGCCGTCCAGGCCACCGAGGCCGCACCGGCTCCGGTCGACGCCGCACCGGCGGAGATCGACTTCGCCGCGCTCGGCCTGCCCGAGCCCCTGGTCCGCGCGTTGGCGCGGCAGGGCATCACCGCCCCCTTCGAGATCCAGCGGGCCACCGTGCCCGACGCGCTCGCCGGCCGCGACGTGCTGGGCCGCGGGCAGACCGGGTCGGGCAAGACGCTCGCCTTCGGCCTGCCGGTGCTGGCCCGGGTCGCCGCCGGCCGGCCGGCCCGGCCGATGCGGCCGCGCGCCCTGGTCCTGGTCCCGACGCGCGAGCTGGCCATGCAGGTCAACGACGCTCTGCTGCCGCTTGGCAAGTCCCTCAACGTGTTCCTGAAGACCGCCGTCGGCGGGGTCCCCTACGACCGCCAGATCGACGCGCTGCGACGCGGCGTGGAGATCATCGTGGCGACGCCGGGTCGGCTCGGCGACCTCATCGAGCGGGGCATCTGCCAGCTCGACGACGTCGAGGTGACGGTGCTCGACGAGGCCGACCAGATGGCCGACATGGGCTTCCTGCCGGAGGTGACCGAGCTGCTGGCCAAGACGCCCGCGAACGGTCAGCGGCTGCTCTTCTCGGCCACCCTCGACGGTGACGTCGACGCGTTGGTCAGGCGGTTCATGAACGACCCGGTGACCCACTCGACGGCGCCGTCCACCGCCTCGGTGTCCACCATGGACCACCACATGCTGCTGATCCCGCCGCACGAGAAGTTCCCGGTGGCGGCCTCCATCGCCGCCCGGGACGGCCGGACCATGGTGTTCGCCCGCACCCAGCTTGGTGTGGACCGGCTGGTCGAGCAGCTCGCCGCGGTCGGCGTACGGGCCGGTGGCCTGCACGGCGGCAAGACCCAGCGGATGCGCACCAAGACGCTGGCCGAGTTCCGTGAGGGCCGGATGAACGTCCTGGTCGCCACGGACGTGGCCGCCCGGGGCATCCACGTCGACGGCGTCACCCTGGTGCTGCACGTCGACCCGCCGAAGGACCCCAAGGACTACCTGCACCGCGCCGGTCGCACCGCCCGGGCCGGCGAGTCGGGCGCCGTGGCCACGCTGGTGCTGCCCAAGCAGCGACGGACCACCCTGGCGATGATGGAGAAGGCGGGCGTCGCGCCGGCCGAGACCCGGGTCCGGGTCGGCGACCCGGCGTTGGCCGAGCTGATCGGTGCCCGCGAGCCGAGCGGAGTTCCGGTCCGGGTGGAGGCGGAGCCGCGCGGCTACGGTGACCGCTCGGGCGGCTCGCGTCGGTTCGACGACCGGTCCGGTGGCCCCCGCCGCTTCGGCGACCGGCCGCAGGGTGAGCGCCGCTACGGGGACCGCCCCACCGGCGAGCGCCGCTTCGGCGACCGACCCACCGGCGAGCGCCGCTTCGGCGACCGGCCCACGGGTGACCGGCAGTACGGCGACCGTCCGCAGGGCGAGCGCCGCTACGGCGACCGGCCCACCGGCGAGCGCCGCTTCGGCGACCGTCCGCAGGGTGACCGGGACAGCCGGCCGTCCGGCGAGCGGCGCTACGGCGACCGGGCGACCGGCGACCGGCAGTACGGCGACCGGCCGCAGGGCGAGCGCCGCTACGGCGACCGCCCGCAGTTCGGTGACCGGGACGGCCGGGGCGACCGGCCGCAGGGCGAGCGCCGCTACGGCGACCGGCCCACCGGCGAGCGGCGCTTCGGCGACCGTCCGCAGGGTGACCGGCCGGCCGACGAGCGCCGGTTCACCGACCGACCGGCCGGTGAGCGTCGCTTCGGCGACCGCGACACCCGGGGTGGCTTCCGCTCCGAGGGCCGTGGCCGGGACGACCGGCCGCGCGACGATCGGCGCGGCTTCGGCGGGCGGCCGCCGGCACGTACCCACTGATCCTCTGATCCACCCGAACGCCGTCGCGGAGCGCCTGCTCCGCGACGGCGTTCGCGCATGGCCTGCCGATGTCGGCGTGGTCGCGTAACGTCCGGCTCATGCCGACCATGCCGAAGTCGATCTTCTGGTCCCGGACGGACACCGCCGGCAGCGAGCAGGTGCTGCTCGACGACGGCAACGGTCTCGCGGCCCGGGGCACCCTGCTCGCCGTCGACCCGATCCCGTGGACGGCCCGCTACCAGGTGGCCACCGCACCGGACTGGAGCACCACCCGGGTGGAGGTCGAGGCCGAGGGGTCGGGCTGGCTGCGCCGGGTGACACTGGAACGGGCCAGCGGCCGGTGGCGGGTGACGACCGCCGAGCAGGGCGACCTGGACGCCGCCCTGGTGGCGGCCGGTCATCCCCGCGCCGGCCTGCCGGGCACCGACGATCCGGATCGGCTTGCCGACGCCCTCGACGTGGACCTGAGCGGGTCGCCGCTGTTCAACGCCCTGCCGTTCCACCGGCTGGGGATGGCCGCCCAGGCCGCCGACATGCCCCGCCGGATCACCGTCGCGTGGGTGCTGCTGCCCGGTCTGGAGGTGGTGGCGGCCGAGCAGACGTACACCGGGCTCGGGCCGGGCCGGGTGCGGTTCGCCAGCGGCACCTTCACCGCCGACATCGACGTGGACGCCGACGGGTACGTGGTGCGCTACCCGGGGCTGGCCGAACGGATCGACCCGCGCTGAGCGCTCAGGCGGGCCATTCGCCGCTGGTCAGGAACCGCTCGACGGTGGCCAGGTGCGGTGCCAGGTCGAGGCCCTGGGCGGCCACCCAACTGTCGGCGTAGTACGAGTCGGCGTACCGGTCGCCGGGGTCGCAGATCAGGGTGACGACCGAGCCGGTCCGCCCCTCGGCGAGCATTCCGGCGATCAGGCCGAACGCGCCCCACAGGTTGGTGCCGGTCGAGCCGCCGACCCTGCGGCCGAGCACCGCCGAGCCGGCCCGCATGGCGGCGATCGACGCCGCGTCCGGCACCTGGACCATCCGGTCCACCACGGATGGCACGAAGGACGCCTCCACGGTGGGACGGCCGATGCCCTCGATCCGGGAGCCCCTGCCGGTGCGTACGGACCAGTCGGCGGCGAGCCAGGCCGGGTAGAACGCGGAGTTCTCCGGGTCGACCACGCAGAGTTTGGTGGGCAGCCGCTGGTACCGGGCGTACCTGCCGATTGTGGCGCTGGTGCCGCCGGTGCCGGCGCCGACAACGATCCAGGCCGGGATCTGGTGCCGTTCCAGTTCCATCTGCGCGTAGATCGACTCGGCGATGTTGTTGTTGCCCCGCCAGTCGGTGGCCCGCTCGGCGTACGTGAACTGGTCCATGAAGTGCCCGCCGCTGTCCTCGGCCAGCCAGCGGGCCTCGACCACCACGCTGGCCGGGTCGTCGACGAGGTGGCACCGGCCGCCCTGGAACTCGATCTGGGAGATCTTCTCCGGCGAGGTCGAGGCGGGCATGACGGCGATGAACGGCAGGCCGAGCATCCGGGCGAAGTACGCCTCGGAGACGGCGGTGGACCCGGACGACGCCTCGACGATCGTGGTGTGCGGCCCGATCCAGCCGTTGCAGAGCGCGTAGAGGAACAGCGAGCGGGCCAGCCGGTGCTTCAGCGAGCCGGTCGGGTGTGACGACTCGTCCTTGAGGTAGAGGTCGATCCCCCACGCCCGGGGCAGCGGGAACGGCAGCAGGTGGGTGTCGGCGGAACGGTTCGCGTCCGCCTCGACGGCGGCGATCGCCTCGGTCACCCAGGTCCGGCTGGCCTCGTCGCACCGGTCGAGATGAGTCACGCCGGAAACCTAGCAAGCAGCCCTGAGGTGGTCAGCTCCGGTCCGGTGGGGTGGTCCGGCGCAGTTGGCGGCGCTGCCCGGCCCGGCCGGCGGCCCGGATGACCGGTGTCAACGCGACGGCCAGCCGGGGCAGCGCGTCCAGCAGCCGGACCTGCGCTCCCCGCCAGCGGGGCAGGCTGACCACCGGGCGTGGCCTGCGGGCCAGCCGGACCGCGCGGGCGGCGACGCGCTGCGGGGTCAACATCGAGCCGGTGAACGAGGCGAGCGCTCCCGGGTCGTCCAGCCGGTCGTGCAGCATCGGGGTCCAGATGCCGTCCGGGCAGAGGCAGGAGACGTGCACCCGCCGGTACCCGGCCATCCGCAGGTCGGTCAGGGTGCCGAGGCTGAACGCCAGAAGCGCGTGTTTGCTGGCCGCGTACACCGTCTCGCCGGGCGCGGCGATCAGCCCGGCCAGCGACACGACGTTGAGGACGTGGCCGTGGCCCTGCTCGCGCATGAGCGTGAGCGCGGCCAGGGTGCCGTTCATCGCGCCGAAGGTGTTCACGTCGAGCACCCGGCGGCGGGTCCGCGCGTCGTGTTCCCAGGCCGGGCCGGTGACCAGGATGCCTGCGTTGTTGACCCAGAGGTCGAGGCCACCCCGGGTCGCCGCCGTCGCCGCGATCTCGGCGCAGGCCGCCTCGTCCCGTACGTCCAGGGCGGCCGACCACCCGCCGAGCGGCGCGGCGGCTGCGGCCACCGCCGTGGCGTCGAGGTCGGTGAGCAGCACCGACCAGCCGTCGTCGTGCAGTGCGGCCGCGATGGCGCGACCCAGGCCGCCGGCAGCCCCGGTCACCACGGCCGTGCCACGTCCGGGTGAGGTCATCGGCGCACGCTACCGCCGGTCGGCGGGGTGGCACCAGGGGTACGCGCTCAGGGAGCCGTCGGGCCGACCGGCTGGGGGCGGTTCTCCCACTTGGTGCTCAGGGCGATGGCGGTGCGGGTGGAGGCGACCCCGGGCGTCCGGTTGAGTCGTACGATCAGCTGCTCCAGCTCGGCGATCGTGCCGACCCGCGCCTTGAGCAGGAACGACTCCACGCCGGCCATGAAGTAGCAGGACTCGATCTCGGGCAGTACGCGCAGCGACTCGAGCATGTCGTCGGAGTCCGCCCCGGAGTCCTCGACGATGCCGATCAGCGCGGTCACGCCGAGCCCGATGGCCTCCGGCTCCACGTCCGCGCGGTAGCCCCGGACCACGCCGCTGCTCTCCAGCTTGCCGACCCGCTCGTGGACGGCGGGGGCGGAGAGTCCGACCTGCCGGGCCAGTTCGGCGTACGACAGGCGGGCGTTGCCGCGCAGCAGGTCGACGAGGCTCAGGTCGATGGCGTCCACGGAGAGTGACCTTAACCGGTTGGGCGTAACGCGAAGCCTTCGGCATCAGTTGCACACAGCAGTGAGTAACTGTTCACAAACCGTCAGTCAAGGTAGGGGTTGCACCAGTACCATTTACTAACTTCCCACTCAGTGCATTTTTCGCGTTTGGCGGACACGCCAGGTCCCTGGTGCTGTAATTGCCATACGTCCCTCATGACGGCTCTGGGCTCGCACCAGCCGGGGGCAGTGTGTTCAGCCAGGGGCTTCGTCGACGCGAGGAGGGGGCTGTGGACACTGGAGATCGCCTGCTGACACCGGGTGAGGTCGCCGCGCTGTTTCGGGTGGACCCGAAGACTGTGACGAGATGGGCGGCGGCCGGCCGGATAGGAAGCATCCGGACTCCAGGCGGGCATCGCCGGTTTCGGGAATCCGAGGTGCGGGCCCTGCTTGAGGGGGAGGGCATGCTGGACGAGGTGGACGAGGTCGGAAAACCACGCAACGTGGGACCGGCCGCATCCACCGGGCCGGGTCCGGCCAACGCCGGCATGTACTGAACTGGTGCGGACATCGTCACGCGGACCGGGCGTCAGTCCGGTCCGCGTACCGCTGCGACGGTCAGCGGGGCGGTACGGCCGAGCGGGCTGAGCCGAGCTGGCCGGACCACCGCCGGAACAGGGTGTGCGGGACGCCGAGCGCGTCCAGCACCTTGCCGGCCACGAAGTCGACCAACTGCTGGGCACTGGCCGCCGCGCCCGCTCCGTAGAAGCCGGGGCTGGCCGGCAACACCACCGCCCCGGCGTCGTGCAGCGCGATGAGATGCTCCAGGTGGCTCCGGGTCACCGGCGTCTCCCGGGGCACCACCACCACGGGCCGGCGCTCCTTGAGGTTCACCTCGGCGGCCCGTTGCAGCAGATCCTTGGACAGCCCGATCGCGATGCCGGCGCAGGCCGCCGTGCTGGCCGGGACCACCGCCATTCCGCGTACCCGGTAGGAGCCGCTGCTCGGCCCGGCCGCGAGGTCGCCCGCCGGCCAGTGCCGCACGTCCGCGTCGGTGAGGTCCCGCCCGAGCCAGCCGGCGAGGTCCTCGGTCCAGTGCGCGTCGCGGAACGGCCGACCGGTCTCGTCGAGCACGGTGAGCCGCGCCGCCCGGGACACGATGAGGTCCACCGGCTGCCCCGCGTCGAGGAGTCCGCCAATGACCGCCGCCGCGTACGGCGTTCCGGAGGCCCCGGAGACACCGACCACCCATGGTTCGCGCATCCCCCCAGCCTGCCTGGTCGGAGTCGACGCCGCGCCGGTGCCCCCGTACCGGCCCGTCCGACCCGCCACGGACATCATCGACGGCCGATTTCTGAGATGCTCGGGCGGGCGGATCACCGCACCGCAGCGACCGGAGGGGCGGTACGACCGATGACGGCGGCGGCAGCCCGCACACTGAGTGCCGAATGTCCCCTTCCCTCGCGGTGTTCCCCCCATGCCCAGGCGACCCAGGAGTGGCTGGCCGGCTGGGTGCGCCACTTCGACCTGCCGCTGGACGACGTCGCCCTGCGCCGGCTGGACGCCGCTCGCATCGCCTGGTACGCAGGCCGGCTCTACCCCGACGCCAGCGTCGCCGACCTGCGCACCGTCGCCGCCCTGTGGACCTGGTTCTTCCTGCTCGACGACGCCTGCGACGGGCCGGGCGGGGCCAGCGGGGCGGACGTGGCGGCGTTGCGGGCCGGGGTGCTGGACGTGCTGCGCCGCGGCCCGCGCGCCCGCCCGGCGGGGTTCCGGGGACCACTGCGCCGGATGCTCGCGGACGCGTGGCAGGCGCCCCGGGCCCGGATGTCGTTGCCGTGGCAGCGGCGTTTCGCCGACGCCGTCGCCCACCACCTGGCCGGTGACCGGACGGAGGCGGAGAACAAGACCCGGGGCCACCGTCCCGGTGTCAGCGAGTACGTCGAGCTGCGCCGGGCCACCTCGGCGGCGTACGTGTCGTACACCATGATCGAGTTCGTCTCCGGTCACGCGTTGCCGGACGCCGTCTACCACCACCCGGCGCTGCGGGCACTGGCGGCCACCGGCAACGACCTGCTCTCCTGGTTCAACGACCTGGTGTCGTTGGAGACGGATCGGGTCACGTCGGGCGGGCACAACCTCGTGTTGGCAATCGCGCGGGAGCAGCGCCTGCCGGAGGAGCGGGCCGTGGAGGCGGCGGTGGGTCGCTGGCTGGCGACGATGCGGCGGTTCATGGAGCTTCGGGCCACGATCCCGTCCTTCGGCCCGGAGCTGGCCCCGGCGGTGGCCGCGCACGTGGAGGGGGTCGCCCGCTCGGTGCGCGGCACGATCGACTGGTCACTGGAGAGCGGCAGGTATTCGGCATCCCGGAGTTGACCGGGGGTGCGGTTCCAGCTCACCGGGCGCGCCGGTCGGCGAGGGTGTTGAGCAGCGCGGCGCCGGTGCCGGCGTCGGTGACCGTGACGACGATCGAGCGCCCGCCGGTCCGTTCGACGAGCAGCCCCTCACCCTTGCGCAGGACGATGCCGAGGCGGCCGCCGCGGCCCACCCGCCAGCCCCAGCCGCCGAACTCGCGCAGCGGGTGGACCTGGACGACGCTGGCGCGGAGCACCTCGTCGAGGGGGACGTGGGTACGCGGCCACCCGGCCGACGATCGGACGAGGAGGCCGGTCTCGTCGACCCGGACGGTGAAGGCGAACATCGCCACGAACACCCCGACCAGCAGCGCCGCGACGATCAGCAGACCCCACACACCGCTGACGACGGCGAGCGTGACCAGGACGACGATGGCCACGGCGCCCAGGGCGATGCCCGGTCCGGCGTCGGTGCGCCCGATCCAGGCCGCCCGCTCGTTCACGGCAAGCGGGACGCGGGGTGCCTCGGGCGAGACGGGGTCCTCGGCCGGCTGAGGCGGGTCACCGGGCAGGAGCAGGCCGACGAGCACGGCCGGAACGAGGGAGCCGACGGTCGCCAGGGTGATTGCCCCGCCGATTCCGCCGGCTTCGCGCGCGTCGGCCAGCCCGAGCTGGACGTGCAGTGTGCCGAGCTGGATCAGGGCCAGGAAGAGCGCGACCCAGATGGTGGTCGCCGCGCCGACGCGGCGGTTCGCCGCCGACTGCCCCCACAGGGTCGTGACCGCGCCGAAGCCGAGCACCAGGAGTGCGCCCAGGCCGAAGCCGACCCAGAGGACGGCACCGAGGGACATGAAGCCGTCGGGGCGACCCCGGCCTCCCCAGTGCGTCGCGACCGGATCGGGCAGGTCGGCACGCCAGGTGAGGGCCACGGCGGCGGCCACGGCCAGGATCGCGAGCCCGCAGACGGTGACCGTCAGGCCGACCCGGCGCATCCGCTGGACCTGGGCGCGGGGCGGCTCGGTGGCGGTGGTCATGATGAGAACGCCTCCTTCAGGAGCGTGGCGGTGGCTTCCGGGGAGAAGCGCAGGGCACGCGCCTCGCGCACCACCTCGTCGATGGCGGCCAGCAGGTTGGCGTGGTCCGCCGCGGGTCGGGCGGTGACGATGGCACCGCGACCGCGTCGCAGCTCGATCAGCCCGTCGTCGCGGAGCAGTTGGTAGGCCCGGAGCACGGTGTGCACGTTGAGATCGAGCGACGCGGCGAGCTCCCGGGCGGCGGGCAGCCGCTCACCGTGCTGGAGCGCGCCCTGTGCCACGGCGAGGCGGACCTGCGTGACGAGTTGGGCGAAGAGCGTCTCATTCAGCGTGGGGTCGATGCGGAAGAGCATGGCTAAAGAATGCTTGTTCTAGTGTAGATAGAACAAGTATCGCGTGGCGGCAGCGGCTAGCCGCGCAGCCCCAGCCGCACCACCAGGTCGAGCAGGGCGAACACGAACAGCGCGATGCCCACGAACCCGTTGGCGGTGAAGAACGCCCGGTTGACCTTGCTCAGGTCGGTCGGCGTCACCACCAGGTGCTGGTAGCCGAACGCGACGGCGGTCAACGCCAGACCGACCCACCAGAGCCAACCGAATCCGACAAGCGCCCCG
Source organism: Micromonospora sp. NPDC005298 (assembly GCF_040607375.1). Taxonomy (NCBI): domain Bacteria; kingdom Bacillati; phylum Actinomycetota; class Actinomycetes; order Micromonosporales; family Micromonosporaceae; genus Micromonospora; species Micromonospora sp. NPDC005298. The sequence continues at coordinate 532,158 of NZ_JBEXGP010000001.1, read as the reverse complement.
AACCAGACGAAGAGCGCGAACGTCACCACATGCGCGACGGTGGAGGCGTGCAGCGCGAACCGCCGGCCGTACCGGGCGGGAACGCTGTGCACGCCGATCTCCTGGTCGATCTCGGAGTCCTGACAGGCGTAGATCAGGTCGAATCCGCCGATCCACAGTCCGACGGCCGCGCCGAGCAACCACGCCGGCCACGAGCCGTCCAGGGTGCCGGTGACCGCCAGCCAGGCACCCACCGGGCCGACCGCCTGGGCGATCGCCAGGATGGCGTGCGGCCAGTTGGTGAACCGCTTGCCGTACGGGTAGACCACCAGCGGCACCACGGCCAGCGGCGCCAGCACCAGGCAGAGCGGGTTGAGCAGCGCGGCGGCGGCGAGGAACACCACGAGCGCGACGGCCGCGCCGGTCCAGGCCGTCCGCACGCTCACCGCCCCGGTGACCAGTTCCCGATTGGCGGTACGCGGGTTCCGGGCGTCGATCCGCCGGTCGAGGATCCGGTTGGCGGCCATCGCGAACGTCCGCGCCCCGACCATCGCCACGGTGATCAGCAGCAGGTCGAGCCACCGAACCCGCCCCCCGTTGACCTGCATGGCGGTCAACGCCGACAGAAACGCGAACGGCAACGCGAACACGGAGTGCTCAATAGCGACGAGCTTGAGGAAGGACTTGACCCGGCCCGGCTTCTCGGCCGGTGCGTCGAGGACGGCCATCAGATCCCGTACTCCTTCCAGCGCTTGTCGACCAGGGCGGTGACCTCCGGGGCCATCCTCATCTCCTCCGGCCAACCGCGGGTGTAGCCCTCGGTGGGGAGTTTGCGGGTCGCGTCGATGCCCGCCTTGCCACCCCAGAACTGCTGGTACGAAGCGTGGTCGAGGTGGTCCACCGGACCCTCGGTGAGCAGCAGGTCCCGGGCGTAGTCGACGTTGCCGAAGGCGCGGAACGCCACCTCGTTGTAGTCGTGCACGTCGCAGTCCTCGTCGACGATCACGATCAGCTTGGTCAGGGACATCATGTGCGCGCCCCAGATCGCGTTCATGACCTTCTGCGCGTGCTTCGGGTAGCGCTTGCGGATCGACACGATCGCGCAGTTGTGGAAGACGCCGGCCGCCGGCAGGTCGTAGTCGACGATGTCCGGGATCAGGAAGCGCAGCAGCGGCGCGAAGATCCGCTCGGTGGCCTTGCCGAGACCGTGGTCCTCCTGCGGCGGCTGCGACGTGACGATCGAGTGGTAGACCGGGTCGCGCTGCATCGTCATGCACTCGATGTGCATGACCGGGAACGGCTCCACAGGCGTGTAGAAGCCGGTGTGGTCGCCGAACGGCCCCTCCGGCATCCGTTCGCCCGGCTCGATGTAGCCCTCCAGCACGATCTGCGCGTGCGCCGGCACCTGCAACGGGACGGTCAGGCAGTCCACCATCTCGACGCGTTCGCCGCGCAGGAACCCGGCGAACAGGTATTCGTCGATCTCGGCGGGGAGCGGCGCGCTCGCCGAGTAGGCGACCGCCGGGTCGGCGCCGATGGCGATGGCCACCGGCAGCCGCTGCCCGAGCCGCTCGGCGACCGCGTGGTGCGCCGTGGAGTTCTTGTGGATCTGCCAGTGCATGCCGATCGCGTTGTGCGAGTGCTGCTGGAGGCGGTAGAGCCCGAGGTTGCGCTTGCCGGTCTCCGGGTGCTTCGTGTGGGTGAGCCCGAAGTTGTGGAAGATCCCGCCGTCACCAGGCCAGATCTGCAAACCCGGAAGGCGGTTGAGGTCGACGTCGTCACCCCGGTAGACCACCTGCTGGCACGGGGCCGTCCTGACCTTCTTCGGCGGCATCGACGTGAGCTGCCTGACCTTGCCGAGGCCGCCCATCATGCCCGAGAAGCCCTGCGGCAGCTCCGGCTTGAGCATCTCGCCGATCCGGTCGCCGATCTCGTCGAGCGAGTCGACGCCGAGGGCCATCGCCATCCGCTTCTCGGTGCCGAACAGGTTGATCGCCACCGGCATCTCACCCCGGGTGGGGCGTTCGAAGAGCAGCGCCGGCCCGCCGGCCCGGACCGTCCGGGTGACCACCTCGCTGATCTCCAGGGTGGGGTCGACCGGGACGTCGACCCGGCGCAGCTCCCCCGCGCGCTCCAGCGCCGCGAGGAAGTCCTTGAGATCGGTGTACGGGAAGCCACGAGCCGCCATACCCGCCAGTGTCCCGCACCGGCTCCCGCACGACCCACGCCGGGTGCTGTGACATACACCCGGACGGTGGGCGGATCAGGCGGCGGGCTGCCAGGCGTGCGCGGCGAGCGGCGGGTCGAGCGGCGCGCGGGTGAGCCGGTTGGCGAAGGTCGACAGGGTGTACGCGCCGATGCCGAGCACCACGTCCAGCGCGTGCCGGGGCTGGTAGCCGGCGGTCAGGAAGTCGTCGAGCTCGTCGTCGGGCACCGCGCCCCGGTGGTCGAGCATGGCGAGCGTGAACCGGCGCAGCGCCTCCAACCGTGGCTCGGGCAGGACCGTGCCGGCACGCAGCGCGTTGATCAGCTCGGTGTCCGCGTCGAGCTGGGTGAGTTTGCCGGTGTGCAGGGCGACGCAGAAGTGGCATTCGTTGCTGGTGGAGACGGTCAGGATGACCACTTCCCGCTCCAGGGGCGTGAGGGCGGTCTGGTCGAAGCCCGCGCTGGCGGTGAGGAAGCCGGCCAGCAGCTGCGGCGACTCGGCCATCAGTGCCACCGGGGTGGGCAGCCAGCCGAACCGGCCGCGTACGGTCTCGACGGCCCGACGGGCGGCGGCGGGTGCGGTTTCGGCGGTGTGGGCGGTGAAGACGGACATGGGTCACCTGCTTCTCAAGTGGGACGGTAAGATGGTCAACGTGGTTGACGATATAGTAAACGTGGTTGTCGAACATGGCAACCGCTGAACCCGCGCGGCCCGGCTTCCAGCTACCGCTGCTGCTGCTGGCCGGCTTCCGGACGCTGATCGACGACCTGCACGCCGAACTGGCCCGCGCCGGGCATCCCGAGCTGCGCCCGCTGCACGGGTTCGTCCTCCAGGCCGTGGGCGCGGACGGCACCACCGCCACCGAACTGGGCCAGCGGCTCGGCATCTCCAAACAGGCAGCCGGCAAGACCGTCGACCGGCTGGTCGCCGTCGGCTACCTGGAGCGGGTTGACGACCCCCGCGACGCCCGACGCCGGCTGGTCCGGGTGACCCCGCGCGGCGCCGACGGGCTGCGCCGCTCGGCGGAGATCTTCGACCGGCTGCGCACGCGGTGGACCGACACCCTGGGCGCGGAACGCGTCGACGCGCTCGAGGACGACCTGCGCACGATGGCCTCGGCCAACTGGTTCCGCCTGGACATGCCCGGCTGGTTCGGCGGCTGAGTCAAGCCCGGCGGACACATCTCACCGGCCCTGGCGTGTCACGGCCGCTCGGGTGCAGGCTGATGGCATGTCGGACGCGTACGTCGTCGGCGACCCGGACGGGTTGTCTCCCCTGCTGGTCGCGGTCCGCGACGCCGTCGCCAGGGAACTGCACTCGCAGCTGGCCATGCGCGGGGAACGGATCGAGCTGGCCGATCTGCCGGAGGTGTCCTACCAGGTCACCGTCCAGGTCGAGCGGACGTTGCGCGACTGGCGATCGGCGCGGACCCACACCGCGACGGGATCGAGAAACGTCACAGCTGATCACTAGGATCAGGGGTGCCGGTCGGGCCGGGAGCACGGCGTCCCGACCTCTTCCGACCGGCTCACCCCTCGACAAGGAGATCGGTTGAGATCTGTGCGTGTTACGCGCGTCAGGGCCGTGCGCGGGCTGACCGCGCTGGTGGTGGCGACGGCGTCGATCGGCGTGGCGGCGACGCCGGCCGCGGCCCAGGACGACCCGGGCTGGGTCGGCGCCTGGCTGGGCGACACCACTGTCGGCGGCCCCGGCGCTCCCGGCCGGACGATACCGCTGACCCTGACCAGCACCGGAGCCACCCAACCCCGGGTGACCATCGACCTGGCCGGGCTGGCCGGGGTGGCCACGGCCAGCTTCCCCACCTGGTGTGTCACCGAGGGCACCTCGGTCACCTGCCCCATGCCGTCGACGGCCGTCGACGAGTCCGGCACGCTCACCGGCACCGTGCCGGTGGTGTTCCGGGCCGCTCCCGGTGCCGCCGACGGCGCCACCGGCACCGTCGACTACACGGCGTTCGGCGAACAGACCGAGGCGTACGCCCAGCGGGCGACGATCGACGTCCGGTCCGGACCCGCCCTGTTCGACCTCGTCGACGAGTACGTCTCCGGCGTCGACGTCGGCGACAACCTCGCCGTACCGGTGGCGGTCGTCAACGCCGGTGACCAGCCGGCCGTGGACCTGCGGCTCACCATGCACTTCCCGGTCGGGCTGGTCCCGGCGAGCTACCGCAACTGTCGCTACGGCACCGACCAGGTGCTCGCCACGGTGGCGGTCTGCACCCTGCGGGGCACGTTCGCGCCGGGCCAGCGACACGAACTGCGGCAGAACCTCGCCACGGCGGTCGGCCCGGCCACCCTGGGCAGCAAGCGGATCACCCAGTTCGTGGAGCCACTGGCCACCGCCGGGCCGCTGCCGAACGGTGTGAAGCTCCGGAGCCGTGACGCCGACCAGGCGCTGCGGCTGCGAGCGGTGGGCGTGCCGCTCGACGTGACCCCGGTGGAGGTGAGCGGCGCCGGCGGTCAGACCTACCTGCGCGACGTGCGTAGCGCCTTCGACATCGTCGCCATCGGGGCTGCCACCACCGGCGCCGTCGGCGACACCGTCCAGGTCACCGTGGGCATCCGGAACGAGGGCCCGGGCGTGCCGGACGGCACGAACTCCGGCGACACGGTCGGCGCGTTCCTCATCACCCCGCCCGCCGGGGTCACCGTGCTTGCCAACCCGCCTGGCTGCGCGCCGACCGGCGGCGAGGAGGACGGCGAAGCGACCCCGCGGACCTGGTACTGCAACGGACGGGGGGCGGTCCTGCCGGCCGGCACCAGCAACACGGTCACCTTCGACCTGCGGATCGACAGCCTCACCGGCGCTGCCGGCGAGGTCCAGCCGTACGGCCGTTACCCCCGGGTGGACGACAACCCGGGCAACGACATCGCACCGGTGACGGTGAGCTGACCGAGCCCGGCGGAACGACGCGGGCCGGTCACGGAGTCATCCGTGGCCGGCCCGCACATCGTCGAGAGGGGTCAGTCCAGCCCGCCGTACGAGTGCAGGCCGGTGAAGAAGATGTTCACACCGAACAGGTTCATCAGCACGGTGAGGAAGCCGAGCACGGCGATCCAGGTGGCCACGTTGCGCTTGACGCTGGGCGTGGCCCGCGCGTGCAGGTAACCGGCGTACACCACCCAGGAGATGAACGCCCAGGTCTCCTTCGGGTCCCAGCCCCACGGCCGACCCCAGGCCGCCTCGGCCCAGATCGCGCCAGCGATCACCGCGAACGTGAAGACCGGGAACGCGAACGCGTGCAGCGTGAAGGTCAGCCGCTCCAGGCCGGCCGCGCCGGGCAGCCGCTTCGCCAGGGTGTACGGGAAGCTCCGCTTGCCCTGCTCGTACCCGTTGCGCATGAGGAAGCCGACCGCCGGCACCGCGCCGAACAGGAAGATGCCGGACGCGAACACGATCGTCGAAACGTGGATCACGAACCAGTACGAGTTGAGTGCCGGCACCAGCGGCACGATCGGCACGTACAGCACCAACTCGGCGGTGGCCACCAGCAGCACCATCACCAGGGTCAGGAACAGCCCCAGCTTGCGCAACGACGGCCGCTTCCAGAGCACCACCAGCCACGCCGCGACCCCGATGAACGTCACCGTGAGCACGAACTCGTACATGTTGCCCCAGGGCATCCGGTCCGCCGCGAAACCGCGGGTGACAAGTGCCCCGAGGTGCAGGGCGGCGGCGACCGCCGTGGCGCCCACCCCGATCAGGCCCGCGAGTCGGGCACGCGCCGCCGAGCGATCGGCCGGAGCCGACGAGGGTACGGGCGCGGGCGGCGTCGGGACGACACCACCACCGGCACCGACCAGCTCACGGACCGGAGCCGCAACCTCGACCCGGGTACGCGCGTTGCCAAGCGCGTACTCCACGGCGTGCCCGATCATCGCGATCAGATACGCCAGGGTCGTGAAGAGCACCAGATTGTCGGAGAGTGCGGACATCACTCGGCTCCTTCTCGCGCGCCGGCCCGCTCGGCCGCTCGTTCGTCACCGCTGACGGCGGCGACGAGCTGGGCGAACTCGTCGGCGAACCCTGGATAGTCGGTGCGCGGCAACCCACCGGCCTCCATCAAGCTACTACCGCTCGTCGGAGATCCTTCTGCGGGGTCGGCGGGCACCACTCGGAAGAACACCCGCCGGCGCTTCCCGAACAGCGAACCCATCAGCCCGACCAGCAGGACACCGCAGCTCACCAGCAGCATCGTCGAGCCGGGATCGTGCCGGACGGAGAGCGTGACGTACCGCTCGGTGCCCAGGAACTCGACTCTCGACCCGTCGTCGAGCGTCCAGGTCTCGCCCTTGCGGAGCAGCTTGGTGCCGACCTCCTTGACCTTGCCGGTACGCACCTGCCGCTGGTCGAGTTGGTAGATCGAGCCGGGGATGCCGGCGTCCTGGCCGAGGTTGCCCCGGTAGGCGACCAGGTTCAACACCGGGTTGCGCTCGGTCGGGTACTGCGAACGGACGAACGGCGCCTGCTCGGGTGCCGTGGGCAGGTAGATGCCGGTGAACGCCACCTGCTGGTCCGGTGCGCGCCTGCCGGTGGCCGGGTCGACGTTCGCGTCCGGGAAGGCCGCCAGCCCCTCGCTGGTCAGACCCATGTCGCCGGTGGTGAGGAACGGGTCGTCACTGAGTTGGCTGCGACCGAACCGGTCCGTGTAACGGATCACCGGGGCGTACCCGTGGCCGAGCAGGTAGACGCTCGAGTCCTTCAGGCGCAGCGGCGAGTTCACCGAGAAGTCCGCGCGGCGGGTCGGCTCGTCCGGACCGTCGACGGTGACCGTGGCGTTGAAGAACTCCGGCTGACCGCTGTCGAGGAACCGGGCCTGGAAGTCGTCCAGCCGCAGGCAGAAGCGGGGCAGGTCGGCGCTGTCCACCCGCGGGCCGAGCTTCGCCTCGGCGTACTGCTGACGGGTGTTGCAGAACGCGTTGTCCGCGCCCGCCACCAGCAGGCGGTTGCCGCTCCAGCCGTACCACGAGCCGAGCGCGACGCCGATCAGCACCGCGATCAGCGAGGTGTGGAAGAGCAGGTTGCCGGTCTCCTTGAGGAAACCCTTCTCGGCGGAGACCTCGTCGCCGCGTACCTCGACACGCCAGCGCCGCTTGCGCAGCACCTCGGCCACGGCCTCCGCGCCGCCCGCCGGGGCGGGCAGCACGGTGTGCTGCGGCAGCCGCGCCAACCGTTTCGGCGCGACCGGGGGGCGGGACCGCAGCGCCCGGACGTGGTCGCGCAGCCGGGGCGTGATGCAGCCGATCAGGGAGGTGAACAGCAGCAGGTAGATGGCCGAGAACCAGACCGAGCCGAAGACCTCGAACGCGCCGATCCGGTCCAGTCGAGGTGCCCAGTCCGGGTGCTCGACGAAGTACTCGTTGACCTTCTCCGGGCTGATCCCCCGCTGCGGCAGCACCGAGCCGGGGATGGCGGCGACCGCGAGCAGGAACAGCAGGATCAGCGCCGTACGCATGCTGGTGAGCTGCCGCCACGAGTTGCGCAGCAGGGCCAGCAGCCGGTTGGGCCGGCGCCGGGGCGCCGGGGCCTCGGCCTCTGGCCGGTCGTCGACGACCGTCATCAGATGCTCACCTCGCCCACCCCGACGGTGGTCTGCAACCAGATCACGAAGCTCTGCCATCCGCCGGTGACGAGCGCCAGGCCGATCAGGATGAGCAGGGCGCCGCCGACCCGGGTGACCCAGCGGCTGTTGCGCCGGACGGCGCGGAAGACCCCGAGCAGGCGCTGGAAGCCCAGCCCGAAGACGACGAACGGTATCCCCAACCCGAGGCAGTACGCCACGGCGAGCACCACGGCCCGGTCGCTCTGGCCGCTGGCGGTGGCCATGCCCATCACCGCGCCGAGCGTCGGGCCGGTGCAGGGCACCCAGCTGAGCGCGAAGACCGCCCCGAAGACCGGTGCGCCGAGCAGCCCGGCCGACGGCAGCCGGGAGATCCGGAACTCCCGTTGCAGCGCGGGGATCATCCCGAGGTAGCCGAACCCCAGCACGATGATCAGCGCGCCGACGACGATCTCCAGTTGCCGCTCGTACTCGAAGAAGACCCGGCCGATGCCGGCGAACAGGATGGCGGTGGCGACGAAGACGACAGTGAAGCCGGCGATGAACAGCAGCGTCCCGGCGAGCACCCGGCCCTTCACGGCCACCGTCGCGGCCCGCTCCCGTACGGCGACAGCTCCGCCACCCCCGACGGAGGCGTTAGGAAGGGCACCTTCCTCTACCCCAGGCGTTAGTAAGGTGCCCTTCCTTGCACTGCCTTCGAGGTCGGCGCCGGCCAGACCCGTCACGTACGACAGGTAGCCGGGGACCAGCGGCAGCACGCACGGGGACAGGAAGCTGACCAGGCCGGCGAGCGCCGCCGCGCCAATGGCGAGCAGCAGCGGCCCGCTGACGGCCAACTCCCTGAAGGTCTCGCCCATCAGTTCGGTGCCGGCTTCTCGGCGGCGATCCGCTCGACGATCGGTTGCAGGCCCTCCTGCTTGACCGCTGCCCGGATCACGGCGGCGGTCCGACCCTGCCGGTCGAGCACAACGGTCGCCGGGACAGTGTTCGGCGGGATGTCCAGGTCCAGCGCCAACCGGCTGGACGGGTCGAACAGGCTCGGATAGGTGACCCGACCCTCCTCGAACGCCGTGGCCTTGTCCCGCGAATCCTGCACGTTGATGCCGAGGAAGCTCACCCCGGCGCCCTTGGTGGCCTGGTAGGTGGCTTCCAGGTCGTCCGCCTCGGCGCGGCACGGCGCACACCAGGAGCCCCAGAAGTTGACCACCACGACCTGCCCGCGGGCCTGACTCACGTCGTAGTTGCCGCCGGCGAGCAGCTCACCGGCGAGCTTCGGCGGTGCCGAGCGCTGGTCCGGCGCGCACTCGACGATGCCCTCGGCGGTGGTCGTGCAGGTCTTCTCCTGCCCCTTCGACGATGTGCAGCCGACCAGCGCCGCCGCGGCGACGGTGGCGAGCAGACCGGCGGTCCACCTCCGGGCGTTCATCAGGCCCCCTTGGCCGTCCGGGCTGTCGCGGAGAGAGCGATCAGGTGGGCGGCGGGCTCGCTGTAGCCGATGCCCACCACCTTCGCGCCGTCGAAGTGGAACGAGGTGAGGCTGGCCAGCCCGCACTGCCGCTTGCGGGGGTCGTGCCAGAGCCGCTTGCGCTCGACGTAACGACGCAGCGTCCAGATCGGGAGCTGGTGCGACACCAGCACCGCCTCGCGTCCCTCGGCGGCGACGCGGGCGGCGTGCACGGCCGCGAACATCCGCTCGGCGATCACCCGGTACGCCTCGCCCCAGGACGGCGTCACCGGGTCACGCAGCACCCACCAGTTGCGGGGGTCGCGGAACGACCCGTCGCCCGGGGAGACCTTCTTGCCCTCGAACCAGTTGGCGCTCTCGATGAGCCGCTCGTCCACGCCGACCGGCAGCCCGAACTGGGCGGCGATCGGCTCGGCGGTCTGCTGGGCGCGTTCCAGAGGGCTGGCCACCACGTGCACGATCTCCCGCTCGGCCAGGCCCTCCGCGGCGGCCTTGGCCATCTGCACGCCCAGCTCGGACAGGCGGAAACCGGGCAGCCGGCCGTAGAGGATCTGGTCGGGGTTGTGCACCTCGCCGTGCCGGAGCACGTGCACCGTCGTCTTGCTCACCGCTGTGCCCCCTTTGTTTGCGACTGCGGGGCTCGCAAAACCGGCTCACTCCTCGCGCTCACCGCTACCCCCCGTGACCGGCCGCTGCCGCCGCGTTCGCCGCCGTCGGCAGTGCGGCGGCGATGTGTTCCAGAGCGGCGTCGTCGAGCGCCGCCGACACGAACCACGATTCGAACGCGCTCGGCGGCAGGTAGACGCCGGCGGCGAGCATCGCGTGGAAGAACGCCTTGAACGCCGGCACCTGCTGGGTGCGGGCGCTGTCGTAGTCCACGACGTCGGCGTCGGTGAAGAAGATCGAGAACATGCTGCCCGCGTACGACAGCCGGTGCGGGACCCCGGCGGCGGCGAGCGCGTCGGACGCGAGCTTGCCCACGACGGCGGCCGTGTCGTCAAGCTTGCGGTACAGCGCGTCGTCGGCGAGGCGCAGCGTGGCCAGGCCGGCGGCGCAGGCCAGCGGGTTACCGGAGAGCGTGCCGGCCTGGTAGACCGGTCCGGCCGGCGCGAGTCGCGCCATGATTTCCGCGCGCCCGCCGAACGCGGCGGCGGGCAGGCCACCACCCATGACCTTGCCGTACGTCCACAGGTCGGCGTCGGAGGCGTCGAGGCCGTGCCATCCGGCGCGGGAGACCCGGAACCCGGTCATCACCTCGTCCACCACGAGCAGGGCGCCGCTGGCGTGGGCGATCCGGGCGAGCTGCTGGTTGAAGCCGTCGCGCGGAGCGACCACGCCCATGTTGCCGGCGGCCGCCTCGGTGATCACGGCGGCGATGTGCTGGCCCTCGGCGGCGAAGGCCTCCTCGACGGCCCGGATGTCGTTGTACGGCAGCACGATCGTCTCGCTGGCCGCCGCGCCGGTCACACCGGGCGAGTCGGGCAGGCCCAGGGTGGCCACGCCGGATCCGGCGGAGGCGAGCAACGCGTCGACGTGCCCGTGGTAGCAACCCGCGAACTTGACGATCTTGGAACGGCCGGTGAAGCCCCGGGCCAGCCGGATCGCCGACATGGTCGCCTCGGTGCCGGAGTTGACCAGGCGTACCTGCTCCATCGGCGTCCGGTCGACCAGCTCGGCGGCCAACTCCACCTCACCCGGGGTGGGGGTGCCGAAGCTGGTGCCCCGGGCGGCGGCGGCCTGCACGGCGTCCACCACCTCCGGGTGGGCGTGCCCGAGGATCAGCGGACCCCACGAGCAGACCAGGTCGACGTAGCGGCGGTCGTCGGCGTCGTACAGCCACGCGCCCTCGCCGCGGACCATGAAACGTGGGGTGCCGCCGACCGCCTGGAAGGCACGCACGGGGGAGTTCACCCCGCCCGGCACGATGGCGCGGGCGCGGTCGAACAGGGCCTCGGAGGCCGGCGCGTCGGCCGGGTAACGGCCAGATCCGGCGGAAACGATGTCGGTCACGATGCCGCCATTGTGTCAGCGCCGAACGGCCAACCAGCAGCCACCCCGGACCGGGGTTACCGGGCTCACCCGCCATCGGTGCTCGTCGGAGCCCGTCGGGCGCGGCTCGCGGCCTCGACAGGCCGGGTCGCCTGGATCGCGCTAGGCTGGCCGGGTGGATCGTGCCGAACTGTCCATCACGCTACACCGGACGGGCGACGAAGCAGTGCTGCGCCTGGCCGGTGAGATCGACATGCTCACGGCCGCCCAGCTCTCCACCGTCGTCAACGAGGTGCTGGCCGACCCGCCGCCGCGCATCGTGCTCGATCTCGGGGGCGTCACGTTCTGCGACTCGCAGGGCCTGGGCACCCTCGTCGTCCTCAGCCGCAAGGCGAGCCACGCGCAGAGCCTGCTGATGCTCACCCACGTGGGCGACTTCCTGATCCGCGTCCTGGACATCACGGGCCTGCGCAGCGCCCTGATGATCCGCAACGACCAACCCACCGGCTGACCCCCCCCGGGCGCCCGGCGGCCAGGCACCGTTGATCATGAGGTTGACGGGCGATCGGGTGCCTGTACCGCCCGCCAACCTCATGATCGACGCAGGTCAGAGGGTGGGGATGTCGCGGGATCGGAACGTGGCGAGGGCCAGGGCCAGCAGGGCCGCCGTCACGGCTGCCAGGACCGCCAGCGGGGTCGCCGTCCAGGTGTCGCCCAGGACCTGTGGGGTGTGGGTGAACGGGGAGACGTCGAGCGCCCACTGGTCCAACTCCAGCACCGCGCCCAGCTGACCGAGCAGCAGGCAACCCGCGAGCACCGCCCAGGCCGCCCCGCAGAACCGGGGCAGCCAGCCCACCAGCAACGCCGCCAGACCGGACAGCACCCAGACCGCCGGCACCTGGGCCAGCCCGGCACCGAGCATCCGGGGCAGCTCACCGCCGACGTCACCCACGCTGAGGCCGTACGCCAGCCCGGTGGCGAGCCCCGCCACCGCCAGCACCACCGCCGGGCCGAGCAACGCGAAGAGCAGGTGCGCCGCCAGCCAGCGGGTCCGGCTCACCGCCGTGGCCAACAGTGGCTCGGCCCGCCCGGCGGCCTCCTCCGCCCGTGCCCGCAGCGCGGCCTGGATGCCGTACCCGGCGGCGGCCAGCGCGGTCAGGCTCAACGTCCCACCGAGGTACGCCTCGGCGAGCGCCGACGTGCCGCCGAGGCGGGCCAGGATCTCGGCGACCTGCTGGTTGCCCTGCACCGCGTCGCCGGCCGCGTCCGCCGCGCCACCCAGCACGAGGCCGAGCAGCCCGAAGCCGACGGTCCAGCCGAGCAACTGACCCCGGTGCAGCCGCCAGGCCAGTCCGAACGGGCCGGTGAGCCCACGACCGGCGGTCGCCGGGCCGAGCCGGGGCGGGAACACCCCGGCGCCGAGGTCACGGCGCACCGAGACGGGGTACGCGACGAGCGCGACAGCCGCGCTGAACAGCACCGGCAGCAGCAGCACCCACCACCGCTCGTCGGCGAAGGCCCGCCCCCTGGGCGCCCAGCCCAGCGGTGACAGCCAGCTCAACCACTCGGCGCTCCCGCCGGTGCCACCGGAACCGCCGGCGTCGCCGCCCAGCCGCAGCGCGAACGCCAACCCGAGCACCCCCAGGCCGATCCCGCGCGCGCCGCCGGCGCTCTCGGTGAGTTGCGCGGCCAGCCCGCCGACCGTGGCGAAGGTGATCCCGGTGAGCGCCACCCCCGCGCCGAAGAGCAGCGAACCGGCGCCGGGCAGGCCCGCCGCGACCAGACCGGCGGCGGTGAGCAGACCGAGGAGCACATTCGCGGTGTACGTCACCAGCAGCGCGGCGGTCAGCCCGGCGTACCGGCCCAGCACCGTCGCGCCGAGCAGTTCCCGCCGGCCAGCCTCCTCCTCGGTACGGGTGTGCCGCACCACGGTGAGCACGCTGACCAGGGCGACGATCAGGGTGAGCAGGCCGGCCCGCTGGACGGTGAGCGCACCGACGCTGTCGCCGTACACCGGGCCGAGCAGGGCGACGATCGACGGGTTGCTCGCCGTACCGGCCAGGTACGCGGCCCGCTCGGCGGCGGTCGGGTACAGCTCGGCGTACGTGCCGGCGTAGCTGGCGGGCAGCACCGCCAGCAGCAGGATCCAGATGGGCAGCAGCACCCGGTCCCGGCGCAGGATCAGCCGCACCAGGTGCCGGGTGCCGGTCAGCGCGGTCACGACCGCACCTGCTCGGCCTGGTAGTGCCGCAGGAACAGCTCCTCCAACGTCGGGGGCTGACTGACCAGACTCCGTACGCCGATGTCGGTGAGCCGGCGCAGCGCGACGTCCAGCGCGGCGTTCTCCACGTCGAAGCGCACCCGGGCCCCGTCCACCCGCAGGTCGTGTACGCCGGTGAGCTGGCCCAGCCCGTCCACCGGGCCGGTGAGCTCGGCCTCGATCGAGGTGCGTCGGAGGTGGCGCAGCTCGGTCAGGGTGCCGGTCTCCACGTCCCGCCCGTTGCGGATGATCGTCACCCGGTCGCAGAGCGCCTCCACCTCGGCCAGGATGTGGCTGGAGAGCAGCACGGTGCGACCGTCGGCCTTCGCCCGGCGGACCCAGTGCTGGAAGACCTCCTCCATGAGGGGGTCCAGGCCGGAGGTGGGCTCGTCCAGGATGAGCAGTTCGGCGTCGGAGGCGAGGGCCGCCACCAGGCCGACCTTCTGCCGGTTGCCCTTGGAGTACGCCCGGCCTTTCTTGCGGGGGTCCAGCTCGAAGGTGTCGAGCAGTTCGGCGCGGCGGGTCGGGTCGAGGCCGCCGCGCATCCGGCCGAGCAGGTCGATGACCTCGCCGCCGGACAGGTTCGGCCAGAGCGTGACGTCGCCCGGCACGTACGCCAGCCGGCGGTGCAGGGCGACGGCGTCGCGCCACGGGTCGCCACCGAGGAGTCGCAGGGTCCCGGCGTCGGTTCGCAGCAGGCCGAGCAGTGCCCGGATGGCTGTGGACTTGCCGGCGCCGTTGGGGCCGAGGAAGCCGTGTACCTCGCCGGCGCGGACGGTCAGATCCAGGCCGTCGAGGGCCCGGGTCCGGCCGAACGTCTTGACCAGGCCGGACACCGAAATGGGAGTTTCCATATATCGGAAGCTACACTCGTTTCACAAAGTTGTGAAGACTGTGAGACCTCGGCACCATCGAGGCCACGCACGAACGCGGGAGGGGACCACCAATGGCAGCCGCCGACAGCCACGACCCGGTGCACCTCTTCGTCGAACGGATGGCGTTGACGTTCGCCGAGGTCGGCTTCCCGCGGATGGCCGCCCGGGTGCTGTTCACCGTGATGAGCGCCGACGACCCCCTTACCGCCGCCGAGATCGGCGAGCGGCTCGGGGTCAGCGCGGCGGCCGTCAGCGGCGCCGTCCGCTACCTCACCCAGTTCGGGTTGCTGATCCGCGAGCCGGTCCCCCGCTCCCGCCGGGACCGCTACCGGATGCCGGACAACCCCTGGTACGAGGGGACCATCACCAAGACCGCGATCTACAAGACGTTCATCGACGTGGCCGACGGCGGAGTGGCAGCCCTCAACGGCCCGGACACCCCCGCCGGCGAACGGGTCGCCGAGATGCGCGACTTCTTCGTCTTCGTCCAGGAGGAGATCGACTCACTCGGTGAACGCTGGCGGATCCGCCGGGCCGCCACCGGCCACGGCCGGCCCGGCGAGGCCTGACCGCCCCGGTCAGGCGGTGTTGCCCCAGCGGGCCTGCTCCAACAGACGCACAGCCCGGTCGTGGGCCTGGGCGTCGTCCGAGCGCAGCAGCGTCGTCGCCTCGTCGACCGCGTCGGTGAGCCGCCGCCACTGCGTGTCGCGCTCCCGCACCAGATCCGACTGGGCGGCCAACTGCCGGGTCTTCACCCACAACTCGACGAAGACCGACACCTTGGCCCGCAGCACCCACGGGTCGAACGGCTTGGTCAGGTAGTCCACCGCGCCCACCTGGTAACCCCGCAGCGCGAGCTGGGCGTCCCGGTCGGCGGCCGTGAGGAAGATGATCGGCACGTGCCGGGTCCGCTCCCGACGCTTGATGTGACTGGCCGTCTCGAACCCGTCCATGTCCGGCATCTGCGCGTCCAGCAGGATCACCGCGAAGTCGTCCACAAGCAACTGCTTGAGGGCCGCCTCGCCGCTCTCCACCGCCACCGACTGGACCGGCAGGCCCTGGAGGATCGCCTCCAGGGCCATCAGATTCTCCCGCCGGTCGTCCACCAGCAGCGCCTTGGCCATCTGGGTCACGAGGTCTCCTCAGTCCGGCTGCCGCTGATCCAGGACGACATCAACTCGATCAGGTCGTCCAGGTCGACCGGCTTGGTGATGTAGTCGCTGCCACCGGCCGCGAGCGCCGACTCGCGGTCACCCGGCATCGCCTTCGCGGTCAGGAAGACGACCGGCAGATCCGCGAAACGGTGGTTGCGGCGGATCTGGCGGGTGGTCTCGTACCCGTCCTGGTCCGGCATCATGGCGTCCATCAGCACGATGTCCACCTCCGGATGCTCGGCCAGCAGGCGGACACCGTCCGCCCCGTTGTCCGAGTACAGCACGGTCATCCCGTGCAGCTCCAATGCGCTGGTCAGTGCGAAGACGTTCCGCACGTCGTCGTCCACGATCAGCACCGTCGCGCCGTCCAGCTGACGGGTGGCCGGCGCCTCCGGCCGGTCCGGCAGCAGCTCCAGCGGCGGCATCAGCAGCGACGACGGCAGGCCCGCGCGCTGCGGCGACGGCGGCGCGGGCGCGACCACCGCGTCCGGTGCGAGCACCTGGGGTACGAACAACGTGAACGTCGAGCCCTGACCGGGCGCCGACGACACCGTGATGGTGCCCCCGATCAGCCGCGCCAGATCGCGGCTGATCGACAGACCGAGGCCGGTGCCACCGTAGCGGCGGCTCGTGGTGCCGTCCGCCTGCTGGAACGCCTCGAAGATGATCGACAGCTTGTCGTCGGAGATGCCGATCCCGGTGTCGATCACCGTGAACGCGATCACCTGCTGGGCGTTCGTCAGCGCCGGCACGTCGAAGACCGCGTTCTCCGCCGCCGGGGCGATCCGCAACGTCACCGCGCCGTTGTCGGTGAACTTCACCGCGTTGGACAGCAGGTTGCGCAGGATCTGCTGCAACCGCTGCGCGTCGGTGACCAGCGCGGGCGGCAGATCCTTGCTCACGCGTACCTGGAAGTCGAGGTTCTTCTCCTCGGCCTGCGGCGCGAACGCCTGCTCAACGTAACCGCGGATCTCCGCGAAGCGGATCTCGGTCGGCTCGACGTCCATCCGGCCCGCCTCGATCTTGGACAGGTCGAGGATGTCGTCGATGAGGCGCAGCAGGTCCGAACCGGAACCGTGGATGGTCCGGGCGAACTCGATCTGCTTGGGGCTGAGGTTCTGCTCCGAGTTCTCCGCCAGCAGACGCGCCAGCAGCAGCAACGAGTTCAGCGGCGTACGCAGCTCGTGGCTCATGTTGGCCAGGAACTCCGACTTGTACGCCGACGCCCTGGTGAGCTGCTGCGCCTTCTCCTCCAGGCCGAGCCGGGCCAGCTCGATCTCCCGGTTCTTCGTCTCGATGTTGCCCTTCTGCTCGGACAGCAGAGTGGCCTTCTCCTCCAGCTCGGCGTTCGTGCGCTGCAACTCCGCCGACTGCTCCTGGAGCTCGTGGGCGAGCCGCTGCGACTGGGCCAGCAGCTCCTCCGTACGCCGGTTGGCCTGGATGGTGTTGACCGCGACGCCGATGGTCAGCACCAGCCGCTCCAGGAACGACAGGTGCAGCTCGGAGAAGGCGGCCACACTTGCGAACTCGATCACCCCGAGCAGCTCCCCCTCGAACAGCACGGGGAGCACCACCAGGTCGGACGGGGGCGTCTCGGCCAGCCCGGAGCGCAGGGTGAGCCGGCTGTTCGGCGAGGCGCTGACCCGGATCGTGCGGCGGGACAGCGCGGTCTGCCCGACCAGCCCCTCGCCCGGCCCGAAGGTGACGTCGTGCCCCCGCGCCACGTACCCGTACGACGAGGTCAACCGCAGTCGCATGCTGCCGTCGGTGTCGTCGGCGAGGAAGAAGGCGCCGAGCTGGGCGTCGACCAGCGGAGTCACCTCCGTCATGATCATGCGACAGACCTCGCCGAGGTCCCGTTGACCCTGCAACAGGCCGCCGATGCGGGCCAGGTTGGAGTCCAGCCAGCCCTGCTCGGCGTTCTTCTTGGTCGTCTCCCGGAGGGTGACGATCATCTGGTTGATGTTGTCCTTCAGCTCGGCGACCTCGCCCTGCGCCTTGACGGCGATCCGCTGCGTCAGGTCGCCCCGGGTCACCGACGTGGACACCTGGGCGATGGCCCGCAGCTGGGTGGTGAGCGTCGAGGCGAGCTGGTTGACGTTCTCGGTGAGGTCCCGCCACGTACCGGAGACGCCCTTGACCTGCGCCTGGCCGCCGAGCTTGCCCTCGATGCCGACCTCGCGGGCCACCCGGGTCACCTCGTCGGCGAACGACGACAGCTGGTCCACCATCGTGTTGACAGTCGACTTCAGCTCCAGGATCTCGCCCTGCGCGTCCACGGTGATCTTCTGGCTCAGGTCGCCCTTCGCCACGGCGGTGGTCACCGAGGCGATGTTGCGGACCTGGCTGGTCAGGTTCGACGCCATCGAGTTCACGTTGTCGGTCAGGTCCCGCCACGTACCGGAGACGCCCTTGACCTGCGCCTGACCGCCGAGCTTGCCCTCCGTGCCCACCTCGCGGGCCACCCGGGTCACCTCGTCGGCGAACGACGACAACTGGTCCACCATCGTGTTGACAGTCGACTTCAACTCCAGGATCTCGCCCCGGGCATCCACGGTGATCTTCTGCGACAGGTCACCCTTCGCCACCGCCGTGGAGACCTGGGCGATGTTGCGGACCTGGGCGGTCAGGTTCGACGCCATCGAGTTCACGTTGTCGGTCAGGTCCCGCCAGGTGCCGGCGACACCGCGCACCTGCGCCTGACCGCCGAGCTTGCCCTCCGTGCCCACCTCGCGGGCCACCCGGGTCACCTCGTCGGCGAACGACGACAACTGGTCCACCATCGTGTTGACAGTCGACTTCAACTCCAGGATCTCGCCCCGGGCATCCACGGTGATCTTCTGCGACAGGTCACCCTTCGCCACCGCCGTGGTCACCGACGCGATGTTGCGGACCTGGCTGGTCAGGTTCGACGCCATCGAGTTCACGTTGTCGGTCAGGTCCCGCCACGTACCGGAGACGCCCTTGACCTGCGCCTGACCACCCAGGTTGCCCTCGGTACCGACCTCACGGGCCACCCGGGTCACCTCGTCGGCGAACGACGACAACTGGTCGACCATCGTGTTGACGGTGTTCTTCAGCTCCAGGATCTCGCCCTGCGCGTCCACCGTGATCTTCTGCGACAGGTCACCCTTGGCCACGGCGGTGGAGACCTGGGAGATGTTGCGGACCTGGCTGGTGAGGTTGCCGGCGAGCTGGTTGACGTTCTCGGTGAGGTCCCGCCAGGTGCCCGAGACACCGCGCACCTGCGCCTGACCGCCGAGCTTGCCCTCGATGCCCACCTCACGGGCCACCCGGGTCACCTCGTCGGCGAACGACGACAACTGGTCCACCATCGTGTTGACGGTGTCCTTCAACTCAAGGATCTCGCCCTGCGCCGCCACCGTGATCTTCTGCGACAGGTCACCACGCGCCACCGCCGTCGAGACCTGCGCGATGTTACGGACCTGGGCGGTCAGGTTCGACGCCATCGAGTTGACGCTGTCGGTCAGGTCCTTCCAGGTGCCCGCCACGTTCGGCACCTCGGCCTGGCCGCCCAGCTTGCCCTCGGTGCCCACCTCGCGGGCCACCCTGGTCACCTGCTCGGCGAAGAGCCGCAGCGTGTCGGTGAGGTAGTTCATCGTGGCGGCCAACTCGGCGACCTCGCCGCGCGCGCCCACCGTGATCTTCTGCGACAGGTCGCCCTTTGCCACCGCCGTCGCCACCTGCGAGATCGACCGCACCTGGCCGGTGAGGTTCGACGCCATGGTGTTCACCGAGTCGGTGAGGTCCTTCCAGGTGCCGGCGACGCCCCGAACGTCGGCCTGGCCACCCAACTTGCCCTCGGTGCCCACCTCACGGGCCACCCGGGTCACCTCGTTCGAGAACGACGACAGCTGGTCCACCATCGTGTTCACGGTGCGCCCGATGCGCAGGTACTCACCGCGCAGCGGCCGGCCGTCGATCTCCAACGCCATGTGCTGGGACAGGTCGCCGTCCGCGACCGCCACGATCACCCGTGCGATCTCCGTGGTCGGCCGGCCGAGGTCGTCGATCAGCGAGTTGATCGCCCGCTGCCCCTCCGCCCAGGACCCGTCCAGCCCCTCGTCGTCCAGACGCTCGGTGAGCCGACCGTCCCGGCCGACGATCCGGCTGATCCGCCGCAGGTCCAGATGGTGCCGCTCCTGGAGCGAGACCACCTCGTTGAAGGCGTCCGCCACCTCACCCGCCTTGCCGGCGCGGCGGGGAAGCCGGACCTTCAGGTCGCCGCGGCCGATCCGTCGCAGTGCCTCGGTCAACTCGCCGAGGAGCGCCTCGTGGTCGGGCGCGGACGGATCCGCCACCGACTGCTTCGCCGTGGTCATCATTCCTCGCTCAACTCGGGGGCACCGGTCCGTACGGACACACCGGCACCCCATATTGTGCCCGCGCGCGCCGTGGTGCCAGGGTGCGCGACCCGCCGGAACACCCCGGGCCGCGCACCGATCCGCCCATCAGCGACCGATCCGGTACGGTGCGTCGCAGACCTCGCCCCGTTGCCGGATCCGCCGTAACGGACCCGGGCCGGCCGTGAACGTCCCCCGCGACGGTGATCGGCTTGGCACCTGGCGGGGGGACGATGGAGGATACGAAGGTGTCAGCCGAGGCGGGGCCCGCGACGGCCGGGGCCCGGAACGGGGCGGTCCGGCACGTCCGACTGCCCGCCGACCGGCGTACCCCCGCCGCCGCCCGCGCGGTGGTCCGCTCGGTGCTGACCGAGGCGCACCTCGACGAGCTGGCCAACGAGGCCCTGCTGCTCACCACCGAACTGACCACGAACGCCGTCGAACACGCCCGCACCGAGTTGGACATCGACGTCGTCGCCGACGAGGTGGGGCTCACGGTGACCGTCTCCGACTTCGCGGCCAGCCCGGGTGACGAACTGACCGTGGGCGCCCGGAACGACGCCACCGAGATCAACGAGGTGTCCGAGCGGGGTCGCGGCCTGCTGCTGGTCGACCACTTCGCCAGCCGGTGGGGCACCACGTACCTGCCCACCGGCAAGGGTGTCTGGTTCCGGCTGGACCGCCCCGACGCCGATCCACCCGACGCCGCCGGCAGTACGACACCGATCGGGGCGGCCGTGGACAGCGCCGCGCCGAGCGCCAGCGCCATGAGCGAACTCATGCAGACCGCCCCCGACATGTACGCGGACGACCCGCTGCCCGACTTCGCCACCGGCCTGCTCAGCCGGCTCGCCGAGATGGTGGGAGCCGCCGGCGGTGTGATCCGCCTGGACCGGGGCGACGGGCAGGGTCGCCAGGTGCTGGCCCGCATCGGCCGGCAGCCACGCCTCGGCAGCGAACTGCTCCGGGTGCCGCTGACCGTGCACCGCCCGTACGGCGGAGAGCTGGAGTTGGACGCCGCGCCGTCCGCGTACGCCCGGCCGCTCGCGGTGCTGACCGCCGAACGGCTGTCGCTGCACCTGGAGAACGACAGGCTGCGCCGGGCCGACATCCGCAGGCAGGCATGGCTGACGTTCCTGGCCGAGGCGAGCGAACTGCTGGCCCAGTCGCTGGACGTCGAGCTGACCATGGCGTTGATCCCGCAGCTGGTGGTGCCGCGGCTCGGCCAGTGGTGTGCCGTGCACACCGCCGACGAGTGGGGCCGGCTGCGGTTGGCGGCGGCGACCCACGCCGACGAGTCGGTGCTGCCGCAGCTGCACAGGGTGCTGGCGGAGACCGGACCGGACTCGATCCAGGCGCGGCTGCGCGAGGCGTCGCGCAGCGCGGCACAGATCCCGCTCGGTGGGCCGATGGAGGGGTTCGCGGTCCCGCTGATCGCGCGCGGGCAGCGCCTTGGCACCCTCGCCGTGGGACGACACCAACGGCACCGGCACGACCCGGACGAGGTGTCCGTCCTGGAGGACGTCGCCCGCCGGGCCGCGCTCGCCATCGAGAACGCCCGCATCCACGCCGAACGTCGACGGGTGGCGCAGACCCTCCAGCAGTCCCTGCTGCCCCCGGTGCTGCCGCTGGTGGAGGGGATCGGCTTCGCCGCCGAGTACGTCCCGACCGGCGACGACGCGGAGGTGGGCGGCGACTTCTACGACGTGGTGCCGCTGCCCGACGGCCGCTGGCTGGTGGTGATCGGCGACGTCTCGGGCAAGGGCGTGCAGGCCGCCGCGGTCACCGGGCTGGTCCGGGACGTGATCCGGGTGCTGGTCGGCGACGGCAAGCCGTTGCCGGAGGCGCTGGCCCGCCTCAACGAAACCCTGGTCGAGCGGGGTGGCGGCAGGTACTGCACGTTGGCCCTGGCGGCGGTCGGCCCGGGCGACGGCAACCAGTTGGACGTCGCGCTGCACCTCGCCGGGCACGACCGACCGGTGCTGCTGGCCGGGAAGGGTGGCGCCGAGTTCGTCGGCACCGGCGGCACGGCGCTCGGCCTGCTCGACACGATCACTTCGCCGACGGCGCAGATCGCGCTGGCGCCGGGCGATTCGCTCATCTTCTACACCGACGGGGTCACCGAGCGCCGACGCGGGCGGGAGCTGTTCGGCACCGATCGGCTGCGGGACGCTGCCGCGCCACTGGCCGGCTACTCGGCCGACGTGGTGGCCGCCCGACTACGCGCCGCCGCGATCAACTTCTCGGTCGAACCGCCCCGCGACGACATCGCCGTCCTGGTGCTGCGCAACGACGTGATCTGACCGGACGCGTCACAGGCCGCCGGGGAGGCGGCCGGGGGCGAGCCGGTGATCCGGGTCGAGGTGCTCCTTCGCGGCCCGCAACTGGGCCAGGCCGGCGATCTCACCCCAGAGGTCGACGGCCCGCCGGACCGGCGCGGGAGCGGAGACCACGACGCAGCGGCCCTCCCGGGCCAGCAGCACCCCCCGGACGGCGGCCAGGATGGACGCCACCCGGTCGGGTGCCAGCGAGCCGGACAGCGCCGCATGCACCACGCCCAGGCCGGCGGAGCCCCGGACCGGCACCGGGGCGCCGGCCGCGTCCCGCAGCGCGTACACCGCGGCGTGCAGGTCACTGATCGGCACCTCCAGCCGCAGCGCCGTGTCGCCGGGGGCGAACGGGTAACGCCGCCACCACGTCGGGGCGGAGTGCGCCACCGTCGCCTCCCCGTGCAGCAGGCCGACGAGGCGTTCGGCGCGTTCGGTGACGTCGGCCGGACCGCCCTCCAGCAGCACCACCAGGCTGCCCGCACGGGACGGGGCACCGGGCCGGCCGGAGTTCGACGGGTGGCGTTCCCGGGCGGTGGCGGATGGGTGACCGGGCGGGTACGGCGACCGGGGTCGGGGCGTACCGGCGGGGAGGTCCAGCTCGACGGCCGCAGGATCCAGGCGGGCGGCGAGGATCGCGCGGACCAGGTCGTGCACCTCCAGGGGTGTCCACACCGGACGGGACACCCACAGGCGGCTCGCCGGCGCCGGCTGCACCCGCAGGCTCGCCGAGACCAGCACGCCGAGGGCGCCCTGCGAGCCGCAGAGCAGCCGGGCCAGGTCGAGACCGGGCGCGCCGCCGCCGGCGCTGACCAGCTCACCGTCGGCACCGAGATAGCGGACGCCGAGGAGCTGGTCGCAGGGGCTGCCGTGGCGGTGCCGCAGCGGGCCGGCCTCACCGGCGGCGAGCACCCCGCCCAGCGTCGCTCCGGGCGACGGGGCGTCCAACGCCAGCCGCTGCCCGGTGCGCTCCAGTGTCGCCTGCACCGCCCGCAGCGGCGTGCCGGCGCCCACCTCGGCGACCGGCGCGCCGACCGGCTCGTGGCCGATGCCGGCCAGCCGGCCGGTGTCGAGCATGATGTCGACCTGCACCGGGGTGGCACCCCAGTCGATCTTCGTGCCGGCTCCCCGGGGCACCACCGTCAGATCGTGCGCGGCGGCCAGCCGCAGCACCTCGGCCGCGGCGTGCGGGCCACCGGGCACCGCCACCCAGCGCGCCGCCCGCCCCGCCACCTCGTCGGCCGGCCCGCCGAGCCGGGAGAACGGCGGACCGCAGATCGCCGCCAACCGCCGGGTGATCTCGAGGGCTCCGGACCGGCCGAGGGAACTCGCTGCTGCCGCCATGCCGGCTATCGTACATGTGTTCGAAACCTCTGGTGGCGGATACCGGGATGCCGCTGGTCCGGCGGGCGGAGCGGCCCGGCCGGTAACGTGGCCGCCGTGACCACCGAGACTGCCCCGCCCGCGGCGAAGCGGGTGCCCACCGAGCGCACCCACCACGGCGACACGGTCGTCGACGAGTACGCCTGGCTCGCCGCCAAGGACGACCCGGAGACGATCGCCTACCTGACCGCCGAGAACGAGTACACAGACGCGCGCACGACGCACCTGGCCGAGCTGCGCGCCACCCTGTTCGAGGAGACCCGGCGGCGCACCCGGGAGACCGACCTGTCGGTACCGGCCCGCAAGGGCGGGCACTGGTACTACACCCGGACCGTCGAAGGTCAGCAGTACGGGGTGCACTGCCGCCGCGCCGTCCGCGACGGCGAGACCGACCCGCCGGTCAGCGCGGACGGCGCCCCGCTCGACGGCGAGGAGGTGCTGCTCGACGGCAACCTGCTGGCCGAGGGGCACGACTTCTTCTCCCTGGGCGCGTTCGACGTCAGCCCGGACGGTCGCTGGCTCGCCTACTCCACCGACTTCTCCGGCGACGAGCGGTTCACCCTGCGCGTCAAGGACCTGACCACCGGTGAGCTGCTGCCCGACGAAATCCCGGACACGTTCTACGGCACCGCCTGGTCGGCCGACGCGTCGGCGCTGTTCTACGTGACCGTCGACGACGCCTGGCGGCCCAACCGGGTCTGGCGGCACATCCTCGGCTCGGCCGCCGCCGACGACGCGGTGGTCCACCAGGAGGACGACGAGCGGTTCTGGGTCGGCGTGGAGCTGACCCGCTCGGAGAAGTTCATCCTCATCGACATCCACAGCAAGGTCACCAGCGAGGTGCTGGTGATCCCGGCCGGCAACCCGACCGGCGAGCCGGCCGTGATCGCACCACGGCGGCAGGGCGTCGAGTACACGGTGGAGCACCACGGCCACCGTTTCCTCATCCTGCACAACGACGGCGCCGAGGACTTCGCGCTGGCGTTCACCTCGGCTGACGTGCCGGGCGACTGGGTGCCGCTGATCGAGCACACCCCCGGCACCCGGCTGGAGGCGGTCGACGCCTTCGCGAACCACCTGGTGGTGTCCCTGCGCACCGAGGGGCTCACCGGCCTGCGGGTGCTGCCGGTCGGCAGCGACGACGCGTACGACATCGACTTCCCCGAGCCGCTGTACAGCGTCGGGTTGGACGCCAACCCGGAGTACCGCACCGGGCAGATCCGCCTGCGCTACTCGTCGCTGGTCACCCCGGACTCGGTGTACGACTACGACCTGGTCACCCGGCAGATGGTGCTGCGCAGGCAGAAGCCGGTGCTGCCCGGGCCGGACGGCCGGCCGTACGACCCCGCCGAGTACGAGCAGCACCGCGACTGGGCGCTCGCCGACGACGGCACCCGGGTGCCGATCTCGCTGGTGTGCCGCGTCGGCACCCCCCGGGACGGCTCGGCGCCGTGCGAGCTGTACGGCTACGGCTCCTACGAGGCCAGCATGGACCCGTGGTTCTCGGTCGCCCGGCTGTCCCTGCTGGACCGGGGTGTGGTCTTCGCGGTCGCACACATCCGGGGCGGCGGTGAGCTGGGTCGGCGCTGGTACGACCAGGGCAAGATGCTGGCCAAGAAGAACACGTTCACCGACTTCGTCGCCTGCGCCCGGCACCTGGTCAAGTCCGGCTGGACGGCCAGCGACCGGCTGGTGGCCCGGGGCGCCTCGGCCGGTGGCCTGCTGATGGGCGCGGTCGCCAACCTCGCGCCCGACGCGTTCACGGGGATCGTCGCGCAGGTGCCGTTCGTCGACGCGCTCACGTCGATCCTCGACCCGTCGCTGCCGCTGACCGTCACCGAGTGGGAGGAGTGGGGCAACCCGCTCGACGACCCCGAGGTGTACGCGTACATGAAGTCGTACACCCCGTACGAGAACGTGGCGGCGGTGGACTACCCGGCGATCCTCGCGGTGACCAGCCTCAACGACACGCGGGTGCTCTACTCGGAGCCGGCGAAGTGGATCGCCCGGCTGCGGGCGACCGCCCCGCAGGGCGACTACCTGCTCAAGACGGAGATGGGCGCCGGGCACGGCGGCCCGAGCGGCCGCTACGACGCCTGGCGTGAGGAGGCGTTCATCAACGCCTGGATCCTGGACCGCCTGGGCCGGGCCTGACGGCGGGCGGCGGCGATGACCGACGAGGACGAGCCGGGGTCGGCGCCCCGGCGCGCGTCCGCCTGGATGATCCTCGGGGTGGTCGCCGCCGCCCTGCTCGTGTGCTGCTGCTCCGCCGCCGTCGGCCTGCTGATCTCGTGGTCGGCCGGGCTCTTCCACACCGCGAACTGACTCAGGCCGTGCGCAGCTCGTCCAGGGCGGTGCTGGTGCGCAGGAAGAGCAGGCCGACGCCGACCGTCACCAGCACCGCGACGGTCGCGCCGGCGCCGAGCCAGGCCAGGTGCTCCAGGGGTACGGATGGGGCCTGCTCGACCCCGGAGGTCTCGACGATCTGCGTGTACCGCCCACGGGTCGCCGGGTCGGCGCAGAGCGCGGCGGTGGCGTTGCAGACCTCCGTCGACGACCCGCCCGTCGCCGCTCGCGGGAAGAGCCCTCGGCCGAGCAGACTGCCCACGGTGAGCGCGAGCAGGATCGCCGGCACCGCCGGGGTCAGCGCCTGCCAGGCCACCGAACGGCTCAGCGTGCCACGCGGCACCCCGGTGGCGACCAGCGCGGCATACGCGCGCCGGCGGGCCACGATCCCCTCGACCAGCGCCACCATCAACCCACCCGCCGCGATCAGGATGGCCACCGCGACGGCGACGTCGACCAGGTCCATGGTGGACAGGTAGAACGGGTCGGCGCCCTCGTCCACGCCGGCCAGCCGGTTCTGTTGCCGGTCGAGCTGGTCCTGGGCGACGAAGTAGGCGCGCAGGGCGGCCGCGCCGGCACCGAAGATCACCGCGGCCAGCAACGCGGCGAACGTGCGGCTGCCCGCCCACGGGTCGGCCATCAGCCGGCCCGCCGCGAGCAGGGCCGGCGGCCGGCGGGCGTACCGCCGCAGCAACCGACCGCAGGTGTACGAGATCCAGCCGGTGCCGATCACCACGCCGATCATCGCGGCGAGCGCACCGGCCACGAACAGCAGCGGCACCAGCCAGCTCAGCACCTCGTCGTTGCCGTCGAACCGGTACGCCACCGGGCGGACCGCCGCGAACGAGGCCACGCCGAGCCCGATCAGGATGCCGGCCCACGGCCGTGGACCCCGCTCACGAGGGGCCTTGCGGGTCACTCCGAGCGGACTCGCGGTGACCGTCCGCAGCATCAGGGCGGTGGCCAGCGCGGCGAGCACCGGCAGACCCAGCACCACCGCCGCGATCGTGCCCGTCGACGGCAGCACGTCGGTGGGCAGCGCGAGCTGACCCCGCGCGTCCGGACGGTGCAGCACCTCGCGACCGGCCAGGTGGACGCCCAGCCCGGCGAGCGTGCCGAGCAGTGCGGCCACCCCGGTCTCCAGCACCGCCAGCCGGGTGACCTGACCGGGGGTGGCACCGGCCAGCCGCAGCGCCGCCAGCCGGCGGTCCCGGGCCGGTGCGCCGAGCCGGGCGCACTGACCGGCCAACGCCAGCACCGGGACGGTCAGCATCAGCAACGCGAACGCCGTCCCGCCGCGCAGCCCCGGCTCACGAAGCAGCGCGTTGCGGTACTGCTCGGACTGCGCCCAGGCGTCGCCGGGCGGCTTGTCGATGGCCAGCACGGTGAGCGCCGCCAACCCCGCCAGCGTCGCCAGCAGGGCGCTGACCGCCGTGAGCACCACCCGGGCGGTGTCGGTCCGGGTGCCGGCGAGCGCGAGGCGGACCAGCGTCCCCGGTCTCACCGCGTGCCGCCGGCCAGCGGCACGTCGAGCCCCAGGCCGGTGTGGTCCACCAGGCCGTCGCGCAGCATGACCTCCCGATCGGCGTACGCGGCGATCCGCGGCTCATGGGTGATCAGCACGACGGAGGTGTGCTGCTCACGGGCGAGCCGGACCAACTGGGTGAGGACCTGCTCGCCGGTGAGCGTGTCCAGCGCGCCGGTCGGCTCGTCGGCGAAGAGCACCCGGGGCTCGGTGACCAACGCCCGGGCCGTGGCGCAGCGCTGCTGCTGACCGCCGGACATCTCACCCGGCCGGACGTCGGCCAGCTCGGCCACCCCGAACCGTTCCAGCCAGGTGAGCGCCGCCGTCCGCGCCTCTCGCCGCCCCGTGCCGGCGAGAAGCAACGGCAGGGAGACGTTCTCCGCCGCGGTCAGCTCGGCGACCAGCTGGCCGAACTGGAACAGCACCCCGAACTCGGTGCGCCGCAACCGCGACCGGGCCGCCTCCGACCAGGTGTCGATCCGGTGACCGCGCCAGGTGACCTCACCGGCGTCCGGGCGCAGGATCCCCGCCAGGCAGTGCAGCAGGGTCGACTTGCCACAGCCACTCGGACCCGTGACGGCGACGATCTCGCCCTCGGCCACGTCGAGCGTCACACCACGCAGGGCGGGCGTCGGGCCGTACGCCCGAACCACGCCGCGAGCCTGGAGTTGCGTCACGGATGCACCTCCCGGTGCCAGTCGGCGACCCGGTCCAGGGTGGCGCGCAGCCACCGCAGGTCGGCGTCGAGGTGGTCGATCGCGAAGTCGGCCGCGATCACATCGCTGAGGGTGGCGGCCGGGTCGGCCTTGACCGCCGTCAACTCCCGCAGCCGCGCACTGTGCGCCCCGCGCTGGGCGACCAGGTAGGACCGGGCCCGGTCGACGTCGGCGACCAGCAGGGCCACCACGACCTTGGTGAAGAGCGTGCTGGCCACGTACGGCATGGGTGGTTCGACGGTGGACAGCCACTCGTCGAGCGCGGCCCGGCCCGGGTCGGTCAGCGCGTACGTCGTGCGGTCCGGGCCGGCCGCCCGGTCCTGACCGGCGGCGGCCACCAGGCCGTCGCGTTGCAGGCGGCCGAGGGTGGCGTAGACCTGCCCGAAGGCCAACGGCCGGGCCCGGGGCAGCCGCTCGTCATGCGCGCGCTTGAGGTCGTACCCGTGCCGGCTCCCACCGGCGAGCAACCCGAGCAGAACGTGGGACGTCGACACCCCACCTACTATTCACCAAGCGAATACCCGCGTCAACGACTCCAGGTGGGGGTGCGGCCGGTCCGGGACAGGAGGTGGGCCAGATCCGCAGGACCGGCGGTGGGGACCTGGGTCGGCTCGGCGAACACGCCCATCCGGCGGGCCGTCGGGCCCAACCGCTCGACCAGCCCGTGCAGCTCGGCCACGGCCTCCGGGGCCGGCTCGTACGGCTGCCCGGTGGCGACGGCGAGGTCCCAGCCGTGCACGGTCAGGTCCAGCAGTGCCATGCCACCGACGACCGTCTGCGGCATGCCCATCCCGGGCGAGACACCCTCCAGGGTGGACGGCTCGGACCAGGCGGCGACGAGCCGGTCGGTCTCCACGGCGAAGCGGTCCCGCCAGCCGTCCCCCAGGTGGTCCGGCTTCTCGGCCCACTGGACCTGACGCTTCACCGCGAGCGCCTGGAAGTTCACCACCACCTCGAACAGGTGGTTGAGCAGGTCGCGGACCACGTAGTCACGGCACGGCGTGGGCAGGTCGAGCTGGTCGTCGGCCACGCCGCGCACCACGTCGACCGTCAGCGGCGCGGCAGCCGCCAGCAGATCGCTAGTCTGAGTTGCCATACGGCCAGCGTATGAGGGTGGTCTTGAACAAATGCGACAGCGACCACGGGAGGACAGCCGGGGGATCCTCGACCCGGTACGGATGCTGCGCGAGGTCCGCTTCCGCCGGTACCTGCCCACGGAGTCCCTGCGCCCGTGGGTCGAGCACTACTGGCTGATCGACTGGGCGTTGGACGCCCCGTTCGAACAGCGGGTCGTGCCACACCCGGCGGTGAACGTGGTGTTCCGGCGCGACGACGACGGGACCGGTGACGGACCGGAGGACGGCGAGGTGGCCGGGGTGGGCCGCGACCTGTTCCGGATCACACTGACCGGCGGCGGCCGGGTCAACGGCGTCCAGTTCCGCCCCGGCGGCTTTCACCCGTTCTGGCGCGGGTCCGTCGCCGAGTTGACCGGACTCCGGCTCCCGCTGCCCGTCGGCCGTCTGTCCCGTCCCGACACCCCGGTGTGCGCCGGCACCGACGACGACCGGCGGCACGCGCTGGACGCGCTGCTCACCGGCTGGGCACCGGCCCCGGATCCGGCGACGGAGGAGGCCATCCGGCTGGCGGAGGCGATCCGCACCGACCGTAAGGTGCTGCGGGTCGACGACTTCGCCGCCCGGCGACGCGTGCCGGTCCGCCGACTGCAACGGCTGTTCACCGAACACGTCGGCGTCGGCCCGAAGTGGGTGATCCGCCGGTACCGGCTCCAGGAGGCCGTCGAACAGGCCGCCGGCGGCACACCGAACTGGGCGGACCTCGCCGCCGAACTCGGCTACAGCGACCAGGCCCACCTGGTCCGCGACTTCACCGCCGTCGCCGGCGTGTCACCCGCCGCGTACGCCCGCTCGGTGCGCTGACACCCGCGCCTCACCGGCGGCGCAGCACGACCACCGCCACGTCGTCCTGGATCTCCGGCGGGGCCAGCTCCACCAGCAGCCGCTCGCAGAACCGGTCCAGGTCCGCGTCGACGGTGCCGCTCAGCGCGGCGAGCGCCGCCAGTCCCTCGTCGATCGTGGCGTCCCGCCGCTCGATCAGCCCGTCCGTGTAGAACACGAGCGTCGCCCCGGCCGGCAGCACGAACTCCAGATCGGCCGGCCGAGGCGCGCGTACGCCGAGCAGCGGCGCCGAGTGCTGCACGAACTCGACCTTGCCATCCATGCTGAGCACCGGCGGTAGGTGGCCGGCGCTGGCCAGACGGATCCGCCCACTCGGCGGGTGCAGCAGCAGCACGCAGAGTGTGGCCAGCTCGTTCGGCAGGAGCGTGCGCATCAGCTCGTTGACCCGGTGCAGGATCTCGCCGGGCTGGTGCCCCTCCACCGCGTACGCCCGCACGGCGTGCCGCAGCTCGGCCATCACGGTCGCCGCGTGCAGCGAGTGACCGGCCACGTCGCCGATCGCCAGGAGCAGGTGCCCGTCGAGCATCACCAGCTCGTAGAAGTCGCCGCCCACCTCGGTCTGCGCGCTGGCCGGCTCGTAGCGCACGGCGAGGTCCAGGCCGGCCACGTCGGGTAGCCCGCGCGGCAGGAGGCTGCGCTGGAGGGTGACGGCGATCCGGTGTTCCTCGTCGAACGAGCGCTGCGCCTCCACCGCCGCCGCGACCGCCTGGGCGAGCTGCACCAGCACCGGCGTCCGGGCGGTCTGGGTGGCGGTGGGGACGACCACGTACAGCGGTGCACGGTCCTCGCGGAGCCGGGCGGCGGCCACCGTCACCGACTCGCTCGTCGGCCAGTCGAGCAGGCCCCACTGCGCCGGCTCCTGGACCCGCACGGTCGCGCCGGTCGGCACCCCCGTGTCGTCGACGACCCACGGCACCACCTGGGCCTCGGCACCCGGGCCGGCGCAGATCCCGGCGAGACAGTCGCCGTCGAACGTCTCGGCGACCACCGCCGCCGGGCTCTTGAAGATCTGGGCGGCGCCCACGGCGGCGGCCTCCAGCAGCCGGGCGAAGTTCGGTGCGGCGTACACCGCCACAGTCGTGTCGGCGAGCACGAGCAGCCGCTCGGCGAGCAGCTCGGCGCGCTTGCGTGCCTGGTAGTAGCGCAGCACCGCCCGGGTGGTGGCGATCAGCTCCTCGGGCTCGATGGGTTCGGTCAGGTAGGCGTCCGCGCCACGCGTGAGGCCCTGCGCCCGGTCGGCCACGTCGACGGCGTGCGCCGACACGTGGATCACCGGCATCGCCGGGTGCCGCTCCTTGATCCGTTCGCAGACCTCGTACCCGCTGAGGTCAGGCAGCCGGACGTCGAGCACCACGAGGTCGATGCGGTCCACGTCGACGCGGACCAGCGCCTCGGCGCCGTTCTCGGCCTCCAGCACGGTGTACCCGGCCCGGGTCAGCCAACTGACCAGCAGGTAACGCTTGGTACGACTGTCGTCGACCACCAGGACGGTCGCCGGTGTGCCGTCCACCGTCACGCTCCCCCGCTGGGCAGGGAGACGGTGAAGGTGCTGCCCCGGCCCGGTTCGCTTGACAGTTCCAGCGTCCCGCCGAGCAGGGTCACCAACCGCCGGGCGTACGGCAGGCCCAGGCCGGTGCCGCCGACGCGGGTGGCGCCCGGCACCTGGTAGAACTCCTCGAAGATCCGGTCGTGCAGTTCGGGGGCGATGCCCGGACCGGTGTCGGCGACCTCGAAGCTCCACCGGTCGTCGGTCCGCTGGGCCCGCAGCCGCACCTCGCCGCGTTCGGTGAACTTGAGGCCGTTGTGCAGCAGGTTGCGCAGCACCTGACCGAGCAGCACCTCGTCGGTGCGCAGTACGGCGGGCGCGGGCGGCTCCTCCACCACCAACTCCACGTCGGGGCGGGTGGCGAGCGCGCGCAACGTGCCGCGCAGTTGGCCGAAGACCGGGCGCAGGTCCACGTCCGCCCAGTCCGGCTCGATCCGGCCGGACTCGGCCTTGGCCAGGTCCAGCAGTTCGTTGACCAGCCCGAGCAGATCCTCCGCCGACGAGCGGATCAGACCGACCTGGCGGGCCTGCTCGGCGGTGAGCGGGTCGGAGGACGAGTCGGAGAGCAGCCGACCCAACCCGATGATCGCGGTGACCGGGGCGCGCAGCTCGTGGCTCACGTTGGCCAGGAACCGGCTCTTCGACTCGCTTGCCGCGCGCAGCTGGGCCGACTTCTCGTCCAGCTCGGCGTAGAGGGCGACCACACCCCGGTTGGTCTCCTCCAGCTCCTCGGTGAGCTGGTTGTAGAGCGCCAGCACACCCCGGTTGGTCTCGGCCAGCTCGTCGTTCAGCACGGCCAGCTCGTCGCGCTGGCTGCGCACCTCGTCGAGCGCCGCGATGAGCTGCCCGTTCTGGACGGTCAACTCGTCCAACGCGCTGGCCGGCGCGGTGCGGCCGAGTTCGGTACGGAACTCGGCGAGCCGCTCCGGGGTCGGCGTCGGCGCGCTGGCCGGGACTCGTCGGGACATCCTCACGACCGTAACCCTCTCGACTGTCGACACGCTCAGTGTGTCGACCAGTCGGGACACCGCGCCGGACCGCGGCTCGTACCGGCCGTCGAGCAGCGGGGTCACCGGGGCCAGGTCGGCGCGGAGGTGGAACCGGCCGTCGACGCCCTCGTCGATGTGGAACGAGACGTCCGCGCCGCCGGTCGTGCCCAGCAGGTCCCGGGCGACCTCGCTGAGCGCGGTGGCGATCCGGACCTGGTCCTGGTGTTCGAGACCGACCACGGCCGCCACCTCGCGGCCCCGCTGGCGGATCACGAAGATGTCCTGCTCGACCCGCAGCGCCATCTGCAACAGCGGCAGCGCGGCCGGCTCGGCGGTCATGTCCAGGACCTCGCGACCAGTACGCAGGCGTCGTCGCGTCGTAGGCCGGCGTCGCGCAGCAGGGTGGCTGCCATCACCAGTGGTGACCGCTCGGCGAGACCGGGATAGTCGGTCAACCGCCACCGGTCGACGACTCCGTCGCTGTGCATCACCAGCCGGGCACCCGGCCCGAACGGGTAGTCGTACTCCCGGATCGTCGGCCGCTGGTGCCCGGCGATGCCGGGCAGCGACACCAGTCCCCGGCGCTGCCCGTCCCCCTCGACGATCACGCCGGAGATGTTGCCCAGCCCGGCGTACCGCAGCATGCCCGCCTCCGGTGCCAGTTCGGCGACGGCGAGCGCGGCGCCGCGGGTGTGCGACATGCTCCGGTGCAGGTGTCCGACGACGGTCGCCGGCGGGCCGGCCGGGGCGTCGCGGAACGCGGCAAGTGCCGCCTCGGTGGCGTTGTTGGCCAGTGGGCCGTGCCCCAGGCCGTCGCTGACCAGCACCTGGTGGCGGCCGTCGGCGACCCGGACGGCGTACCCGTCACCGCTGACCGTCTCGCCGGTGATCGGCCGGGTGAGGGCTCCGGCCCAGGACACTCGGGGCGGCGCGGCGGGCCAGACCTGTACGGCGAGGACGGTGCCCCGGCCGGGCAGCGAGTATCCGTCGAACCAGCTGGCCTGCCGGACGATCGCGCCGAGGCCGATGCCGAGGGTGCCGGTGGTGGAGTGCCCGTCCCGGGAGGAGAGGGTCAGGTCGGCCATGCCGGGCCCGGAGTCGACGACGACCAGTTCCACGCCGGCCTCCCCGGCGCGGCGGACCGGCCGGAGCAGCACGACACCCTCGTCGGCGTGCTTGACCAGGTTGCTTGTCAGTTCGGCGGCGACGATGGCGAGGTCGGCGATGCGCGCCGCGCCCATCTCCACCTGCGAGCCGAGGCGTTCGGCGGCGCGCCGGACGGCACTGGCGGCGCTGCCGGCCTCCACCCGGAACCAGATGCCGCTGTCGGTGACCGCGTCCCCGTTCACCGTGACCACTTGGTCACCGTGATCCGCGTGCCGGTGCCCGGAGAAGTCTCGATCTCGAATTCGTCGACCAGTCGGCGGGATCCGCTCAGCCCGAGGCCGAGCCCGCCACCGCTGGTGTAGCCGTCGGTCATGGCCAGCTTCAGATCGGCGATGCCCGGCCCGGAGTCGGCGAAGACGATCCGGACGCCCTTGCGTCGGCCGTTGTCCACGGTCGTCACCTCGACCGAGCCGCCACCGCCGTACACCAGGGTGTTGCGGGCCAGCTCGCTCGCGGCCGTGACCACCTTGGTCTGGTCGACCAGTGACAGCTTGACGGCCACCGCGACGGCGCGGACCAACTGCCGGACGCGCACCACGTCCTCGTCGCTGCGGACCGACTGCGCCTGCGGCTGGCTCAGGTCGATGCCCGAGGTCACGGCGAGGCCGTCTCGGCGTCCGGATCGTCGTCGAGCTGGTGATCGAGCTCGTCGGCGTGGGCAGCCGCGATCAGCTCCATGCCACGCTCGACGTTCAGCGCGGTGCGGATGCCGTTCAGCGACAGCCCCAGTTCGACAAGGGTGATGGCGACGGCGGGACGCATCCCGACCACCACCGTCTCCGCGTCGAGCACCTTGGAGATCGAGGCGATGGTGGAGAGCATCCGCCCGACGAACGAGTCGACGATGTCCAGCGCCGTGATGTCGATGATGACGCCGTGGCAGCCGGTGTCCACGATCCGCTCGGCGAGATCCTCCTGGAGCTGCACGGCCGTCTGGTCGGACATGTCCAGCTGGATGGAGACGAGCAGGATGTCGCCGATCTTGAGGATCGGAACGCGTTCCATCAGACGCCCCGGCGCGGCTGGCGACGGGGGGTTTCCACCCCGCTGAGCCGCAGCACGTGACGCAGCGCGTCGGCGAGGCTCGCCTTGGTGGCGATGTCCCCGAACTCGATGCCGAGCGCGACGATGGTCTGCGCGATCTGCGGGCGGATGCCGGAGATGATGCAGTCGGCACCCATCAGCCGGGCGGCCACCACGGTCTTCAGGATGTGCTGGGCGACCTGGGTGTCGACCGCCGGGACGCCAGTGATGTCGATGATCGCGTACGGGGAGCCGGTGTCGACAAGGGTCTGCAGCAGCCGCTCCATGACCACCTGGGCGCGCGCCGAGTCCAGGGTGCCGACCAGCGGGACGGCGACCACGCCCTCCCAGAGCTTGACCACCGGCGTGGAGAGTTCGAGCAGCTGCTCGGCCTGGTCGGCGATCAGGCTCTCACGGGTGCGGACGAAGCTCTCGAAGGTGAACAGGCCCAGCTCGTCGACCAGCTTGGAGAAGGCGATGTAGTCGTGCAGCGCGTTGGCGCCGCCGGCCTCCTGCACCAGCTCGGCGAGCACGTCCTTGAGCGCGAAGATGCTGATCGTGGTCTCGCTGGCGGAGAAGCCCTGCCGGGCGCGACCACGGGACAGTTCGGTGAGCGCGGCACGCAGTTCGCCGGAGCTTTCGGCGGACAGGTCGACCGCGCCCTGCCCGGCGGTGGTGGCGATGGCGTTGTGCAGATCCTGTACCTGCCGGCGCAACTCGGCCTGGCTGAGCCGGCCACGCAACGAACTGGTGACGATCTCGGTCCACCGAGCCGTGACCTGCTCGGCGTGCCCGCCGAGCAGTGCGGCTAGCCGACCACTTTCCTCGGTGTTCAACGCCATTGCGAAACCCCCCTCGACCTGGACCGGCCGGACTCTACCACCGGGAACTGGCGAACTATTTGCCCCGTAGCAACGGAATGACGACGGCCACCGGATGATGGCTCCCCATCTGCGTACGACCCCGGTCGTGGGATACCGTTCCCCCGATAACAGGAGGTCTGCCACATGTCCTTAACGGTGCACACGGAACAGCGCGGCGACGTGGTCGTC
The DNA here is from genome assembly GCF_040607375.1 of Micromonospora sp. NPDC005298. Taxonomy (NCBI): domain Bacteria; kingdom Bacillati; phylum Actinomycetota; class Actinomycetes; order Micromonosporales; family Micromonosporaceae; genus Micromonospora; species Micromonospora sp. NPDC005298. The sequence continues at coordinate 496,235 of NZ_JBEXGP010000001.1, read as the reverse complement.
GTGTCGGTCGCGGGCGAGCTGGACATGGCGACCGCACCGCAGTTGCAGGACCAGATCACCGACCTGCTCGACAAGGGCCGTAACCGGCTGGTGTTCGACCTGGCGGACGTGTCGTTCTGTGACTCGACCGGTCTGTCGGTCTTCGTCCGCGCCAAGAACAGCTGCGACGAGGCCGGCGGTGTGGTGCGGCTCGCCGCCCCGCAGCGCGGAGTGCTGCGCATCCTCGAGGTCAGTGGGCTGGTCGAGGTGCTGCACACGTACCCGACGGTGGATGAGGCCGTCGCCGGCGAACCGACTCCGGCGTCCTCCTGACCCCCGTCGTCGATCACTCGTCCTCGACGTAGCGGGGACGGGCGATCGCCATGCCCGCCGCCGTCTGCACGGCGAGCGCGGCCAGCAGGAATCCGATGGGCGCGGTCCAGCCGCCGGTGATCTCGTAGAGGATGCCGACCATCAGCGGGCCGAGGGCCGCGATGACGTACCCGGTGCTCTGCGCGAACGCCGAGAGCGCGACGGTCCCCTCGGCGGTGCGCGCGCGCAGGCCGATGGCGGTCAGGATCATCGGGAACGCGCCCTGGCCGATGGCCAGCAGGGTCACCCAGAGCAGCGCGGCGCCGCGTGGTGCGATCGCCAGTCCCAGGTAGGCGAGCGTCGACGCGGTGGTCAGCCCGAGCACCAGTGGCCGCAGGCTGGTCATCCGGCCGGCGACGGTGGGCATCAGCAGCGCGATCGGCACACCGAGCGCGGTCACCCCGGCGAGCAGCAGCCCGGCTGCCTCCGGCTGGTAGCCGGCGTCGCGGAACAACTGGGCCAGCCAGCCCATGATCGCGTATCCGCTGAGTGACTGCGCCCCGAAGTAGAGGGCCATGGCCCAGCCCAGGCGGGTCCGCGCCGGCCGGACCCGGGTGGGCGTGGCGACGGCCGCCGTCGGGGTCGCGCGCCGTGCGCGCGCCCGGGTCCGCAACGCCAGCGGCACCCACGGGAGTACGGCCACCGCGGCCATCGCGGCCCAGACGCCCAGCCCGGCCCGCCAGGAGCCGAAGGCGTGCGCGATCGGCACGGCGGAGGCCGCGGCCACCGTCGTCCCGAGGGTCAACGACATCGTGTACGCCCCGGTGACCAGGCCGGTCCGGTGCGGGAAGTGCTGCTTGACCAGCATCGGCAGCAGGATGTTGGCGACCGCGATGCCGGCCAGCGCCAGCGCGCTGGTGAACACGAAGATCCACGCCGAGTCGGTGGTGGCCCGGAGCACCTGCCCAGCGGTGAGGGCGAGCATGGCGACCACCAGCACCCGGGCCGGCGCCACCCGGCGGACCAGCCACGGGGTGAGCGCGCCGAGGCCGGCGAACGCGATGGTGGGCAGGGTGGTGACCAGGCCGGCCATGGTGCCGGAGAGCCCCAGCCCGTCGCGGACCTCGTCGAGCAGGGCGCCGAGGCTCGTCACCACGGCGCGCAGGTTGAGCGCGACCAGCAGCATGCCGACCAGCACGAGCGCGCCACCGGTCGCCGGGTGCGTCCGGCGGCCCGGGTCGCGCGCCGGGCGGGTGTCGGCGGCGGGAGCGGGCGGTGCCGGAGCGGCGGTGGGTGGCGGGGTCATGACCTCTAACCTACAATCATGGGATGAATCTGGGACCGGTGATGTAACCAGTGCCACCGTCGGTCGATTCCCCCTCCGCGCCGCCGGTGCCGCCTCGCGGCCACCGCGTCCGGCAGACCATCGAGCAGCTCCGGGCCCGGATCCTGGGCGGCGAGTGGCCGGTCGGCGGGCGCATCCCCACCGAGCCGCAACTCGTCGCCGCGCTGGGCGTGGGCCGCAACACCGTCCGCGAGGCGGTCCGCGCCCTGGTGCACGCCGGGGTGCTGGAGTGCCGGCAGGGCTCCGGCACGTACGTGGTGTCCACCGACGAACTGGCCCCCGTGGTGGCCCGCCGGCTCGGCGACGACCGGATGACCGAGGTCGTCGAGGTGCGGCGCGCCTTCGAGGTGGAGGCCGCCCGACTCGCCGCGCTGCGGCGTACACCCGAGGATCTGGCGGCGCTCGACGGCGCGCTCGCCGACCGCGAGGCCGCCTGGCACGCCGGCCGGGTCGACGCGTTCGTCGAGGCCGACGCGGCGCTGCACACGGCGGTTGTCGCCGCCGCGCACAACACCATGCTCGCCGAGCTGTACGCCTCGGTCGGCGCCGCCCTGCGCAGCACCGTCGCCCAGGCGATGGGTGACGCGCTCACCCCCGAGCGCTACGTCGACCACGGCCGGCTGGTCGAGGCGATCCGGGCCGGCGACCCCGGCCGGGCCGCGATCGAAGCCGGCGCTTTTCTGGAGCCGGCCGGAGGGGCATAGGTTGTCCGCGACGGAAAACCGGACACCTCGGGAGTACGGATGCTCAAGGGCTTCAAAGACTTCATCATGCGCGGCAACGTCGTCGACCTGGCGGTCGGTGTCGTCATCGGCGCCGCGTTCACGGGCGTGGTCACCCAGCTCACCAAATCGTTCCTGGAACCGCTGATCCGGGTCTTCGTGCTGCTCATCACGGGCAGCGACAAGGGCCTGGCGGGCACGGCGCCCACGTTCCGCGGCATCCCGTTCGACTGGATCGCCTTCGTCAACGCGGTGATCACCTTCCTGCTCACCGCGGCGGCGCTGTACTTCCTGGTCGTCTACCCGATGAACCGGCTGGCCGAGCGGCGCAAGCGGGGCGAGGAGCCGCCGCCCTCGGCGCCGAGCGAGGAGGTCAAGCTGCTCACCGAGATTCGGGACGCCCTGGTCTCGGCCGGCCACACCACCCCGGGCCAGCAGCGCGGGGCACTCGACGACGTGCTGGGCCGCCGGCACGAGCCGCCGGCGCCGCGCTGACCGAACGGATGCACATCGGCCCCTGCGGGAATCCCGCAGGGGCCGCACCTTCTCGTACGTGTGTTCGATAGAGTCCCGCCATGGAGCAGCGCAAGCACTGGTGGAACGGGAAGTGGGGGCGGCTGGCCCGGCGGGACGTCTTCCTGCGGGTGGACGCCGACCGGTGGCACGTCGAGCAGCGGGCCGGCGGCGCCGAAGGCATCTCCCGGTTCTACGAGTACGACAGTGCGGACGAGGCCGAGGAGACGGTCCGGGCCCTGCTCGACGGCACGGACACCTGGCGTGAACTGTCCCCCCGCCCGCCGGGCAGCTGGACCCTCCCGAACGGCTGAGCGGCCCGGTGGAGCGGCGACGGCGTTTAGCGCCGTACCGTCCCGGGAACCGCGATGTGATGGACCAGCAGGACGAGCAGCAGGCGACCATCTCGCGGATCACCACCGGGATGCCGGTGATCGACGTTGCCGGCACCGAGGTCGGGACGGTCGACCTCGTCCAGCGGGGCGACCCGAACGCGGTGACCGTGCAGACCCCGACCGCCGACCCGGGCAGCAGCCTGGACGAGCTGATCGAGGCGACGGCGGTCGAGGAGCCGGACGTGCCGGCCGACCTGGCGGCGCGGCTGCTGCACAGCGGCTACCTGAAGGTCTCGACCGAGCTGTCGCGCACCGGCGCGGTCTACGTACCGGCCGACCGGATCGGATCGGTGGCCGACGGCCGGGTCCTGCTCGCCGTGGGCGTGGCCGACCTGCCCGCCGAGGAGTGACGCCCACCCCCGCACACGCCGTACGGTCGACGGATGTCGCTGGTGCCACCGGAGCCGGAGCTGTCCGACGGCGTCGTCCGGCTCCGGCCGTGGACGATGAGTGATCTCGACTGCGTCCGGCAGGCCGCGACGGATCGTCGGATCGTCGAAGCCACCACCGTGCCGGTCCGGTTCAGCGAGGAGGCGGGCCGTGCCTTCGTACGCCGGCAGTGGGGTCGGAGCACCGACGGAGCCGGCGTCTCGCTGGCGGTGGCCCGGGTGGACACGGACGTCGCGCTCGGTTCGATCACGCTGCTGTTGCGGCCCCAGCCGGGCGTGGCCGGTCTCGGCTACTGGCTGATCCCCGCCGGACGCGGGCAGGGACTGGCCGGCCGGGCGGCGCGGCTGCTCACGGAGTGGGCGCTCACGACCGCCGGCCTGTCCCGGGTGGAGGCGTGGGTCGAGCCGGACAACCGGGCGTCCCGGCGGGTGCTCGCGGCGGCCGGCTTCGTGGAGGAGGGTGTGCTGCGCAGCTTCCTCGCCTTCGCGGATCGTCGGGCGGACGCCGTGGTCCTGTCCCGCGTCCCGGGGAGCGAGTAGCGGAGGTTCACACCGACTCAGTGGACGGGGACGTCGCCGTTTCGCTGATCCGCAGTGGATCTCTCCGGAGTGCCGGGCGGAGCCTCGGCCGCGGAACGGCGGCGGAAGAGCAGCAGCATCAGGCAGCCGGCGACCAGTCCCCAGAACGCGCCGCCCACTCCGATCAGCGTCACCCCGGACGCGGTCACCACGAAGGTGACAACGGCCGCCTCGCGGGTCGCCGGGTCGGTCACCGCCGCCGCGAGCGCGGTGGCGAGCGCGCCCAGCAGGGCCAGGCCGGCGACGGCCTCGATGAGGATCGGCGGGGCGACGGCGACCAGCGCGGTGGCGACGCCGGCACCCAGGCCGAGCAGGGCCAGTCCGACGCCGGCGGTGACCGAGGCGACCCACCGGCGTTCCGGGTCCGGGTGGGCGTCCGGGCCGGCGGCCAGGGCGGCGGTGATCGCCGCGAGGTTGACGGCGTGCCCGCCGGCCGGTGCGGCGAGCAGGCTGGCCAGACCGGTGGCCCGCAGCGCGGCCCCGAACGGCGGCCGGTAGCCGTAGCCGACCAGCACCGCCATGCCGGGTACGTTCTGCGCGGCCATGGTGACCAGGAACAGCGGCAGCGCGAGTCCGACCAGCGCGGACGCGTTCCAGGCCGGCGCGGTCAGGGTGACCGACGGGAGCAGCGCGGCGCCGCCCAGTCCGGTCGACGGCGAGGTCAGCGCGATCGCCACCACCGCCACGAGCAGTGCGCCGGGCACCGCCCAGCGGCGGGCGAACCGGTGCAGCAGCAGCCAGCCGACGACCACCGGGCCGGCCACCGTGGGCACCTCGACGAGCGCGCGGACCGGGGCGGTGCACAGCGGCAGCAGCACCCCGGCGAGCATCGCGCCGGCCACCGGCTTGGGGATGGCGGCCACCGCCCTGCCGAGCGGCGGGAACAGTCCGGCCGCGACGATCAGCAGGCCGGAGACGAGGAACGCGCCCACCGCGACCGGCCATCCGCCGGGCGGTGACCCGGTCGCGACCAGCAGCGCCGCACCCGGCGTCGACCAGGCCACGCTCATCGGTATCCGGTGTCGCCAGCCCAGCCAGACGGCGGTGAGCCCGCTCGCGACGCAGAGGGCGAGCAGGCCCGAGGCCGCCTGCGCGTCCGACGCGCCGGCGGCCCGGAGCCCGGCCAGCACGACTGTGAACGAGCTGGCGAAGCCGACGAGCGCGGTCACCACGCCGGCCAGCACCGGTTGTGCGCGTCCAGCCATCCCACCCTCCCGAGCTGTTCCGTTTACGGAACGGAAGCGTGTAGCACGATAGCCGGGTGCCACATCCACCACCAGCCCACCGACCGGGACTCGACGTGGACCCCGCAGTCGTCGGACGCCGGGTCCGCGCCCTGCGCGAGGAGCGGGGCATCTCGCTGTCCACACTGGCCCGGCTCGCCGGCGTCGGAAAGGCCACCCTCTCCGGCCTGGAGAACGGCACCCGCAACCCGACCCTGGACACGCTCTGGGCGGTCACCGCGCAGCTCGGCGTACCGTTCACCGCCCTGCTCGCCGAGCCGACAGCCGAGCCCGTCGTGCACGGCACCGCCGTCACCGCCACCCTGCTGGAGGTGTTCACCGACACCGACGCGACCTACGAGCTGTACCGGATGCGGGTGGCGCCCGGCGTCACGCAACTCTCCCCCGCACACCAACCCGGCGTCACCGAGCACATCACCGTCTTCGCCGGCGTGCTGCGCGCCGGCCCGGCCGACGCGCCGCTCACCGCCCCGGCCGGCGGTCACCTCCGCTGGGTCTCCGACGTGCCGCACACCTACGCGACGGTGGGCGACGACGAGGTCGCAGCCAGTCTGCTGCTGCGTTATCCGCGCCCCCGAGCCTGAATTCGCAATCATTTCTCGGCCTGAGACGGGAGCCGTAGAGACGAACCCGGGGTGTTCTTGGCAAGCTTGTCCCCATGACGCTGATCCTCCGCTCGGTCATCCTCAACGACATCGGTCTGGTCCGCACCAACAACGAGGACTCCGCCCTCGCCGGTGACCGCCTGATCGCCGTCGCCGACGGCATGGGCGGGCTGCCCGCGGGTGAGGTGGCGAGCGAGATCGTGATCCGGATCCTGGACGAGCTGGCCCCGCCGAACGACCCCGACGGGGCCGCGGACGCCCTGCGTGCCGTGGTCAGCACCGCCAATCAGCGCATCCACGCCGCGATCACCGTCGACCCGGCCCGCGAGGGGATGGGTACGACGCTCACCGCGGCGCTGCTCGCCGGGGAGACGCTGGTGCTGGCCCAGGTCGGCGACTCCCGCTGCTACCTGCTGCGCGACGGTGAGCTGACCCAGCTCACCCGGGACGACACGTTCGTGCAGGCGCTTGTCGACCAGGGCACGCTCTCCCCCGACCAGGCCCGGCACCATCCGCAGCGGTCCCTGGTGACCCGGGCCGTGCAGGGCGCCGACACCCCGCCGGCAGTCGGTGTGCTCACCGTCGTCCCCGGCGACCGGCTGCTGCTGTGCAGCGACGGGCTCTCCGACTACGTCGAGGACGACGCCATCGCCACGGCGCTGGGCATGTACGCCGACCGCCAGCAGTGCGGCGAGCAGCTGGTGAAGCTGGCCCACCACGCCGGCGCCCCGGACAACGTCACTGTCGTCGTCTCCGACGTCATGACTCGCTGACCTCGCCCGACCCGCCCGAGCGGTCACCGGACCGTCCGGCCGGGTCTCCGGTCGGCCTCAGTAGGTAGTTGTGCCATCTAGGCTCAGCCGGGGCCTGCTGCACGGGCTCGTCGTCACCGCCCTGCTGGTCCTCGGCGTGGCCACCGTCGCCAGTGTGCGGCTGAGGCGCCGCCGGCACCTGCGCCACCTGCCCGTCGGCTGACGGATCCGGCCAATCCGGTTGCCGGCACCCGCTCGGCGGGTTGAGATGAGCGGATGACCATCCGACGGGTGACCGCCGACGAGCGTCTCACCACCAGTTTCCCGCTGGCCGCGTACGCGTTCGAGTCGTCGCCGCTCGCCGCGTCGCGGGTCGAGCAGTTCCGCGACTACCTGCCCTACCACCAGGGCAACACGACGCTGGCCGTGCAGGAGGACGGCGAGACGCTCGCCGCCGTCTCGGCCATTCCGATGCGGCAGAACCTGCGCGGGACGGTCCTGCCGATGGCCGGCGTCGCCGGGGTGGCCACCCATCCGCTGGCCCGCCGGCAGGGGCACGTACGGACGCTGCTGCACCGGCTCCTCGACGAGATGCGCGACGAGGGGCACCCGCTCAGCGCGCTCTACCCGTTCCGGCCCAGCTTCTACGCCCGGTTCGGCTACGTGGGCCTGCCCAAGCCGCGCACCGTCACCTTCACCCCCGCGGATCTGGGGTCGTTGCTGCGTGCCGAGCTGCCCGGCGAGTTGGGCTGGGAGCGGATCGCCACCGGCTACCCGGTGTGGCGGGCGTTCACCGAGCGCTGCCTCGCGCAGCGGCACGGCTTCGCGACCTTCCCGGACTACCGGGACGCCGGACTGCGCGACCGGGACGAGCACTGGCTGCTCACCGCCCGGGTGGACGGCCAGGTCACCGGCGCGATCACGTACCGGATCGACGAGCACGGCGGCACCCTGCACGGCAACGAACTGCTCGCCACCGACCCGCTCGCGCGGACGCTGCTGTTGCAGTTCTTCGCCAGGCACGTCGACCAGGTCGATCGGGTCACCGTCCAGGTCCCGCCGGACGAACTGCCGGAGCTGTGGCTCACCGACCTGGACGTGCACGTCGAGGCGCGGGTGGGCCGGCCGGGCTCGTCCGCGCCGATGGCCCGGCTGCTGTCGCTCGACGCGCTGCGCGGGCTGCCCGCCGGGCCGGGCCGGGTACGCGTCGAGCTGACCGGCGACCGGTGGCTGGCCGGCACGCACCTGCTGGACGGCACGACAGGCACCCTGGAGGTGGTCGACGGCGACAGCGGCCCGGCACCGACCGCCACGCTCACGGCGGCCGGGCTCTCCGCCCTGGCGTACGGGGTGCTGGACCCGGCCGAGCTGCCGTTGCGAGGGCTCGGCGACGTCTCGGCCGACGCCGCCGCCGAGCTGCGCGGCGTCTTTCCGCGCGTGGTGCCGTACCTCTTCGCGGACTTCTGAGCGCGGTTTGCCGCAGGTGCCCCACCGGGTACGGTCCCGGGAATGCCGGAGTGGTTGCAGGCGGGTGGATGGGGACTGCTGGCCGGGTCGGCGCTGCTGGTCGGGGCGGCGGTCGGGTGGTTCGCGCGCGTGCCGCAGCGGCTCACCGCGTCGATCATGGCGTTCGGCGCGGGTGTGCTGCTCTCCGCCGTGTCGTACGAGCTGATCGAGGTCGCCCGTGACCAGGGCGGACTGCTGCCCACCGTTCTCGGCGCGACCGGTGGTGCGGTTGTCTACACCGTGGCCAACCTGGTTCTCGCCCGGCACGGCGCACGGCACCGCAAGCGGTCCGGCGACCAGCAGCCGTCCGAGGACGAGAAGCCCGGCTCCGGCTCGGCCATCGCGGTGGGCGCGCTGCTGGACGGCGTACCGGAATCGGTGGTGATCGGCGCCAGCCTGCTCGGCGGTGGCGCGGTCAGCGTGGTCACGGTGGTGGCGGTGTTCCTCAGCAACGTTCCCGAGGGGCTGTCCAGCGCGGCCGGTATGCGCCAGGCCGGCCGGTCCCGACGGTACGTGTTCCTGCTGTGGACCGGCATCGCGCTGATCAGCGGGGTCGCCGCGCTGGTGGGCAACACCCTGCTCGGTGGCGCGCCGCCGGAGGTGCTGGCCGGCATCACAGCGTTGGCCGCCGGGGCGATCCTCGCGATGATCACCGACACGATGGTCCCGGAGGCGTTCGAGAACGCCCACCTGCTCGTCGGTCTCATCACTGTCGCCGGCTTCCTGACCGCCTTCGCACTGTCCCACGCCGGAGCGTCCGCCCAGCCTTAGCCGCATGGCGGATTCGTCGGGACGCCGTGGCGGCTCCTAGCATCACCTGGTGCGCATGACGTCGCTAGCCGCTCTGCTCGTCCTCGGTGTCGCCACCGCGACCCTGCCCGCCTGCGCGTCCGACAAGCCGACGCCGGCCACCGCGCCGACCGCCTCGCCGGAGGCCGTGACGACCGGCGACCAGGACGTCGTACCGGCCGGCCGGGACGGCCTCGGCGGTCCCGGGGCGAGCGCCAGCCCGAAGCCCGCGGCGAAGGCGCTCGCGGCCGGCAACCCGAACGGCAGGGCCTCCGTCCCGGCCGAGGCCCGCGCGGTGGACACCTCGAAGCCGACCCGGACCATCGGCACCGGCACCCCCGCGAGCTGCACCTCGGCGGCGGTGGTGAAGGCCGTCGCGGCCGGCGGGGTGATCACGTTCAACTGTGGACCGGCGCCGGTGACGATCAAGATGGCCGCCACCGCGAAGGTCCGCAACGCCAACGGTCCGAAGGTCGTGCTGGACGGCGGCGGCACTGTCACCCTCAGCGGCCAGGGGCAGCGCCGCATCCTCTACATGAACACCTGCGACGAGGCCCAGGGCTGGACCACCTCGCACTGCCAGAACCAGGACCACCCGCAGCTCACCGTGCAGAACCTGACCTTCGCCGACGGCAACTCCACGGGCGACAAAGCCGAGGGTGGTGGCGGTGGCGCGATCTTCGTACGCGGCGGGCGGCTCAAGGTGGTCAACTCGCGCTTCGTCGACAACCGCTGCGACCGCACCGGCCCCGACCTGGGTGGCGCGGCCGTCCGGGTGCTGAGCCAGCACGAGAACAAGCCGGTGTACGTGGTGAGCAGCACCTTCGACGGCGGCTCCTGCTCGAACGGAGGGGCGCTGAGCAGCATCGGCGTGTCGTGGGTGGTGCTGAACAGCCTGCTGAGGAACAACGAGGCGATCGGCAGTGGCGCCAACCCGGCCAAGTCGGGTACGCCCGGCGGCGGCAGCGGCGGCGCGATCTACTGCGACGGCAACGAGTTCACCGTCCGCATCGCCGGCACGGTCATCGAGAACAACAAGGCCAACGAGGGCGGCGGCGCGATCTTCTTCGTCAGCAACAACCGCACCGGCACCATGAAGATCGAGAACTCGACCCTGCGCCGCAACCCCAGCGGCAAGTTCGAGACCGCCGGCTACCCCGGCATCTTCTTCCTGGGAGCGCGGAACCCCACGGTGACCGGCTCCAAACTGAGCTGACCCCGTGGTCCCGCCCCCAGGCGCCGCGATCAGCGGGGCTGGCCGTCAGTAGGGGTTGCCCTGACCCGGTGGCCTTCCCGCGAGAAGGCCGCTGGGGCGGCCGGGCTGGTTCGCGACTGCGGACATCGGCGGACTGCCGGTGTGGTCGCCGCCGGCCATCCCGATCAACAGCTCCTTGAGGGCGGTGAGCGCGTCGACCTTCGGCGTCCAGCCCAACTCGGTCTCCGCCCGCTCGCTGGACATCAGCGGGGCGTTCAGGCCCAGCTCCACCCAGCCCGCGTCGACAGGTTGCAGCCGCGCCCGCCACGTCAGCGCCGCCGCCGCCCGCAGCACCGGCGCCGCGACCGGCACCGTCCAGCCGTGGAAGTGCCGGGCCACCAGCTCCGGAGTCAACACCGGGTCCGCGGCGACATTGAAGGCGCCGCGCGCATCACCCATAACCGCCCTGGCGTACGCGTCAGCCACATCATCGGCGTGCACCGCCTGCATCCGTAGCCGGCGGTTGGTGGGCACCAGCGGGATCCGGCCGAAGCGCAGCAGCCGCACCGGAGCGAACGGCCCCAGGAAGTAGCGGGTGATCTCCACCCCGGCATCCCGCTGAAAGATCAACCCCGGCCGCAGCCGTACCACCCGCAGGGCCGGGTGCTCCCGCTCCAACCCGTCCAGCAGCGCCTCCACCTCCGCCTTGTGCTCGCTGTACGACGAGCCGGGCACGCCGGTCGCCGGCCACCGCTCACTGATCGGATGGTCCTTCGGACCGGGCGCGTACGCGCCGACCGACGACGCGTACACCAGCGCCGGCACCCCCGCCCGGACCACCGCCTCGAACACCGCCCGACTGCCGTCGACGTTGGTCCGGCGCAACACCCGCTGATCATGGCTGGGCTGGATCTGCCAGGCCAGGTGCACCACCGCGTCCGCACCCGCGAAGATCTCGGCCAACTGGGGTGGGGCAGTCGGCGCGCCGATGTCACAGGAATGCCACTCCACCTGGTCGTACGGCGTACCGGCATCCGGGCCGGGCAACCGCCGGGCCACCCCGGCCAGCTCCACACCCCGCTCCCGGCGCAGCCGCCGCAGCACCGCCGTACCGACGTTGCCGCTCGCCCCCACCACCACGATCCGCATGCCCGACCCCGTACCCGTCCAGCACGGCCTCAACCGCCCGCGTTGGCCTCACTTGATCAACTCGGCGTGCTGCCTTCCCGATCAGGGGCGCGGCGAGTTCCTGACCCAGCCGTGTTTCTCCTTGCCGCGCCGGCCTGCGGTGGCCGCCAGGCAGCGCGGGCAGATCCAGCCCACCGCGTCCGCCTCGGTGAGCACATCGGTGCCCGAGTAGTCGAAACGCACATGCGGGAAGCGCCGCAACCGGGTCCGGCTGAGCGCCAGACCGCAGACGGTCTGGTTCTGGCCGGGCAGCCAGGCGTGCACCTCGCCACCCGGCTGGCGTACGCCGTCCGGCCCGATCTCCTCCCCGGACGCCGCCACGGCCGGGCTGCTACTCGCTCCCATGCCCAACCGGTTCCCCGGCCGGCCCCACCCATGCACGGTGATGTCGCTTGATCAACTCCACGTTGCCGGCCTTTTGATGATCGGGTGGTCCGGGCGGGTGCCGCCAGGCATCGACGGCCGGCCGGAAGCCGAGAGTCAGCGATGCTGACTGTCAGGTAACCTGAGCGCGCGGGCCGCTAGCTCAATGGCAGAGCTGTGGACTTTTAATCCATAGGTTCAGGGTTCGAGTCCCTGGCGGCCCACTCCGCTCCAACTCAGCGGCCCTCTGGGGGGCCGCTCTTGTTGTGCTCTCCGGGCCTGCACAGCAGCGCAGTCCAGCAGTAGTCGGCGACGCCGGCGCATGTCAACGTAGGCCGCCTGAGGTACAGCAGGGCGTCTCCGTCGGAGAGCCAGCCGGAACCGATGTAGGTGAGGGTGCCAACGGGGATCGTGTCTGCGAGTTCGTCGTCTTCGGTGCGACGGTAGGTGGCGCGGGAGTCGCGGAGCCGGCCGAAGGTGACGGAGTAGCGGCGGGCCTTGGTGAGGAAGAGACCGCCGAAGCCGAGCATGTGCGCCCAGCGGCGCAGCCCGCCCGTAGACGTTCGGTTGGGTGTCAAGGCCGCCGTGACAGTCGGTGACGGTTGCGGCGTCGCTGCTCGCATCGCGGTGTGGGTGGGCCTGCCGAGATGCCAGCAGGCGTCGATGAGGCGGGCAGCGTGGTCGCCTTCGGGATCGGCGTAGTCGTCGATGGTGGCGGGACTGAGCCGGGCGGACTCGTGGCCGATGGCTTCCGTGGCCTTGGTGGCGTACTTGGCAGGATAGGCGGCCACCTTGCCGTCAGCCAGCTCGCCGCCGACGGTGTTGATGCCTTCAGCAGCACCACGTAGAGAGTCGAGCCGGCAGGCGGGGGCCTCCCGGCAATACGCGCCGTGTCCCCACCACGGCCTCATCTCGCCTCCAGGCGTCGAGCGCTGCTTAACGCGATACTGTCCACATGAGTTCCGATCAGGCAAAATTGACGAGCTCCATCACCAGACCACAGTGCGGACGTGCCGGAGGGGCCTGTGGCCTCCAATTCAAGTCCAGACGACGACGTTATTTATCCGACCTTCTGGCGCCACATCTTAAGAGAGCTCCGCCCTTCTTCAGATGCTCTCAGCAGATCATGGAACGAGCTGGCGACCAAGCGTAATCGGAGGCATCGTAAGAGCCCATATCCATTACCACTTCCGCCCTTGCGGAATAGAGCTTACTACATGTCCTGCTGGTGGTAGGACCGAAGCACGCGCGGGTGGTTCCCGGGGCGATCCATGTCCCCGCACAGTCGCGGTGATAGATATAGTCGTCGCTTGGGTAATCTTCGAGAAGGCTCAGCTTGGGGGAATAGACCCAGAGGCTTTGAGACGTGTAGTTCGAAACCGTCGCCACTGATTGTACGTCGTTATTCGCATTAATGATGACGCAGGCCCTGATGTATAGGCTGCCATAAAGTGATACTGGCTCGTTAGTGCAAGACCAGCTGCTTGTCTGGGTGTAGGACTTCCATGGGAGGTTGTACGCCGCCTGCGCAGGCGATGGGACACCGAGAAGCCCTCCAATAATCGCCAATGAAGACGCGAGAATTCGATTTCGGGCGTTGCGCATAGATTTCTCCAGGAGTTCGCTCAGAGGGCTGAGTTGGGACATTATCACACTGTCAATGTCGAGCAAGGTCGCAAAAGCAGCGAATGGTTCTTACGCGTAATTCGGGCTGCTCGGCCGCGAATGACCCACCCATCGAACGCCAGGATGCTGAGTGGCGGCTCCACTTCGAAAATCTCCATCGTGATGGCGAACTGAGCGTGCCGCAGAATCTGCATCGTCACCCGGGGTGCACGCCCAGTTCCGCCAGGAGCGCGCAGGTACGCCGAGCGTCCCGCACAGTGATCCGCCCCGCGGAGTCGCAGCGCCGGTCCCGGAAACGGTTGAAGTTGCGTGGCTCGACCGGCCGACCGTAGCGGGTGGGTGAAGATCAGGTCAGATGCCTGCCAGGCCGGGCCGGCGGCATCCAGGGGCAGCAGACTGTGCGGCGCGGCGGCGGTCGAGCGCCACGGTGCAGATGTCCGGCAGCGGCAGGGTGGCGTCCGAGGCGCCGTGGACCAGGGCGACTGTCGTGCCGGTGGTGTCGATCATGATGCTCCACTCCGACCGTTGACGGGTGCTGGCAGCGTCGTCAGCGGTGCTCGCCGAAGACCGCCGCGGCCACCTGGTAGCTGTCGAACGCCCGGGCCGCCCCCGCGTACGCCTCCAGGTGGATGAAGAGCTCGACGATCTCCTCCTTGGTCACGCCGGACGTCAGCGCGATGCGCAACTGCCCCCGCAGCGGCTCGTGGGTGCCCAGCGCCGCCGCGACGGCCACCGAGATCAGGCAGCGGCTCCGCAGGTCCAGGCCCGGTCGCGGCCACGAGTCGCCGAAGGTGTGCTCGGTCGCCAGCCGCCGGAAGTCCTGACCGACCGTGGGTTCCCCGTCGGCCAGCGGCAGGGTCAACGGTTGGCCGAGGAGGCGCTCCGCGGTGTCGAGGGCCTGCTGGTATCGAGGATCGTCGGGCATGCGTTGCCACCTCCGCACGTGTCAGCCGATCGACTGCCGTTCGGTTCGTTCGGTTCCAGCATCGCGCCCACCCCGGCGTTCGGTCGGCCGTTCGGGGAAAGCGGCGAGAGCTGCGCGCGGAGTACGACCGCGCCCCGTGTCGCTGGCTCTCTACCTGGCCGCCCAACTCGTCAACGCGGCACACGACCTCTCCCGCGTCCCCGCCGGCCACCTCCATCACCGCTTCCTCGGCTGGACCCGATGAGCATCCTGCGACCCGGCGACGAGAAGTTCACTACAGCGACGGCTCCCACAAGTGGATCCCGCCGGACCCGGACTACGACCAGGCGGTCTGGAACGAGCAGGTCCGCCAGCACAAGCTAGGCCATCTGAGAAACGAGCGCCCCAAGGTCCGCATCCAACGCCTCGTGTGACACCAGCAGGACAGCAGCGATGTACAGCAACCGTGTCAGCCGAGCCCCCGAGAAGCGCCTCAGCAGGCCGGATGACCTCAAACCACACCGCAGAAGGCCCGTCCGCCGGCAATCCATAGGTCCAGGGTTCGAGTCCCTGGCGGCCCACTCTTCCGCAGGTCACCACCCCCTCGTTGGGGTCGTTGGCGGCCATCTCGGCTCCTACAGAACCTCCGGGAGTGGAGTGAAAGCCCGCTCCCGAGGTACAGTTTTCTGTACGTACCTGGAGGTGATCATGCGGACGGTGAACTTCACCCAACTAAGACAAAACCTGGCCGGCGAACTCGACAGCGTCATCAACGACGCCGAGGAAGTGGTCGTGACCCGGTCGGGCCACGAGCCGGTGGTGATCGTTTCCCTGGCCGAGTACGAGTCGATGAAGGAAACCGAGTACCTCCTGCGGAGCCCGAGCAACGCCGCAGCTCTTCGCCGATCGATCGCGGAGCTTGAGCACGGCGACACGGCCGAGCGGGAACTGACCGATCCGGCCGCCGAGCGGGACATCGCGTGAGGCTGGTCTTCACCGCGACAGCCTGGAACCAGTACCTCAGCCACACCGACCGTAAGCTGGTCAAGCGCATCAACGACCTCATCGCGGACGTGATGCGCAACGGGTACGAGGGCATCGGCAAGCCGGAGCCCCTCCGGGGAGAGTTGTCCGGCTTCTGGTCCCGTCGAATCGATCGCGAACACCGGCTGGTGTATCGGATCACCAAGGAAGACGTCGAGATCATCGCCTGCCGATACCACTACGGCGACCGATAGCACCCGACTGAAACCAAAAGCGCCGGGGTAGCGGCGGCCGGGCTATCCATGAACGTTGGTGAGCTTCGAGAGTGGCTTTCGACCCAGGATGAGCGATCGCCTGTGTACGTCCTGGGCGTCAGCGAGAGCGGCGAAGTTGTGCAGGAGTGGAACGTCAACCTGGGTACCGGTCAGGGTCCGTCCGACGAGATGGAACGCCGTGATCATCTCGTGGGTGCACTCCGCAGAAGTCGAGGCGAGGTACCAGGAGCGATACAAGTCGCAGGAGCAGTGAGCGGCGGACGAGGACACAGCTTCGGCCCGTGCTGTCACTCTTGCGACGGTGGGGCGTGACCCGGTCACGGGGCTACGGGGTGATCGGCGGCGCGGCACACTGTCTGCTGTGGGGACGCCGGCGCCGATCACGGCTCATGACATGACTGTCGCTCTGGACTACGGGCAGTTCACTCTCTCCGGTACGACGGGCGTCGACTCGGACCTGAGCATGCTCGGACGGGAGGCGCAGGCCGGCCAGCACATCGCCAGCGACGATCACACGGTGCTCGTGTACGTGCCGCACCAGAACAATTTCGAGATGCCACTCCGGGTCGAGGTGTGGGCCGAGCCGCCGCCCCGGGATTTCGGGCGGTGGGAAGAGATTTTCGAGTGCGCGTTGCAGATCGACGGCGGAGAGCTGTGGTACGGCTCGCCGACGTTGGAGTACAGGCGGTGTGAGGTGCCCGACGGGCGATACGGGGTGCGCATCTGCGGCCGGGGCTTCGTCAACCGGGGCTGGCCCGGTTCCACCAGACCAGGCGACGTCTGGCGCGTGCAGCTGTGGCCGTCCACGAGGAACCTGCCGGACCGCAGGATCCGGGCCTGGCATCCGCCGGAGCCGACGACCGGGCCCGTCTCGCCGATCACGTGAGCGGGCGCTGGTAGCTTGACGCGTCCCGCGAGAAGTGGAGTCTGTCCGTGCCCAGGATGGTGCTGCGTAGGTTGGTCGCGGTGGTGGCCGTTTCGGTGGTGACGGGCTGTGCTTCTTCAACGGCTCAACCGGTGGACCAAGCGGCCAACGAAACGACGCCGGCGACAGCCGCAGTTCCGGCGACCGGCGGATCCGGGTACTCCGCGGCGCTGTCGGCACGCTTGGTGACCACGGAGTCGCTGCCGGCCGGATTCACTGTGGACATCGCGACTGTGATGGCCCGGGACGCTGGGGACAGCCATTCCGGTGCAGACCCATCCTGTACGCACGAGATGATTCCGCTGCTGTCCGCCCGGCGGCTGACCGGCACCCCGTCGGCGATCGCCGCAGCCACCCTCAGCTATGACGCGGGTCCCGATGACTTCTGGGTGGGCACCGAAGTCCTCCGGACCTACGCCGATGACGGTGCCCGACGAGCGATTGCCGACCTGCGAGCCTTCATCGACCGTTGTCCCACCGCTTCGCCGTCCGCTCAGGTCGGCGGCGCCACCCACCGCTACGCATCGGCGCCAGGGCCCCGGTTGGGCGATGAGAGTGTCCACGTCAGCTGCACCGCGACGACGGGCGCTGACGCGCTGAAGTGCGACGTCCTGCTCGTCCGGATCGGAACCACTCTGGTGGTGATCCAGGAGGAGGGCAACAAACCCGGCAACGACGGGTTGCTCACCCAGGTCGCCGATGCTGCGCTCCACAGGTACCAGTCGACCGCATCCTGAGCCCCGCCGTCACTCGCGCCGGGCGGCTCCGAGGAGGGCGTACGTCACAAGGCCCGTGACCGCCAGGACGGCCGCGACCACGGCGGCGGGCCGGCTGGTGTGGGGTTGTCCCGCCCAGGTGGCGAGCGCCCCCCACGTGCCCGACTGGGGGAACATGGCCGCGACGACAGCCCAGCCCATGGGGAGGAACCAGGCGCGGGCCGCGCCGACGACCGCCGCGCAGAGGGCGGTGAGGCCGAGCAGGCCGGCGGAGTCGCGGACCACGAGCGCGGCGGGGCCGAACCGGGCGCCTGTGGGTTGGGTGGCGAGCAGCACGACGAGTACGACCGCCAGCGCGGCCAGCAGGTGGACGGCTCGGCGCCACGGCCAGTGCAGTGCGGCCGTGCGTTCCAGGTCTTCGTCCGGGGCGGCGAGCGTGGTCGACAGGACCGCCACCATCAGCATGACAGTCAGGACGACGAGCAGGAGGATGGCGTCGCGCTCGGTGGAGAGGGTCAGCCACAGCGCCCAGATGAGGGCTGCGGCGCCGACGGACGCGGCAAGTGCCAGGGGTACGCGTCGTGCGCGCAGGTGCAGGGTCATCGGGACAGCAGCCCGGTGGGGTCCTGGCAGGCGAGGAGGGCGTCGCGTACCGCGGTCACGCGGGCGAGCGCTTCCGGTGCGGGGAGCTTCTGCAGGCCCTGCCACAGTTCCACCGCTTCGGCGTTGAGCTGCGGTTCCTCCTCGATCATTTCGGGGATGACGCCGACGTCGGAGACCGGCTCGCGGCCGAGCAGGTGGTAGGCGGCTGCCCGTTCGACCGCGCCGTTGCGCTCGCATTCCGGGTTGCCGTATCCGGTGCCCAGGCCGAAGACCATCTCGGGGACCACTGCGTCGGGGTGGGCGAGGCCTCCGTGGTCGTCGATCCGGACGGTGATCGTGACGATGCCTGCGTCACGCGTCGGCGCGTCCTCGACGGGGTAGGCCCACCTTTCCTCATGCGCCTGCGTGGGGGCGTCCGGCAGTTTCGCGAGGACGGCCAGGCCCTCGCGGGCGAGTGGGGTCAACGCGTCAAGCACGTTCGAGTTGACGCGTGTGACGCAGACCTTCGGCGCGTCGTCGGTGCAGACGAGTTCGCGGGCCACGGGGTCGATCGGTGCGACGAGGGCGGCCTCGTCGCGGGGGACGATCGCCGCCGCGGCGCCGAACCCGAGCAGCACCGGCAGGACGGCTGCCACCGAGGTCCGTGGGCCTCGGGCGACAAGCAGGAGTACGCCGGTAAGCGCGAGCCCGCCCATGAAGAGGGCGAGTACGGCGGTGACCCGCGGGTCGATGGTCTGGAACGCGTAGAACGGGCTGCTGCCGTAGGCGGGGGACATGATCGCGCCCATCCAGTCCGGTCGCATGATCGCGGTGAAGAAGACAAGCAGCACACCGGCCACGGCGAGCACGGGTGCGGTCACCAGAGCGGGCAGCAGTCGTCCGATGCCCAGGCCGAGCCAGGCGGCCGCGACGAGGGAGAGCGCGCCGACGAGCGTGATGGCGACGACGTCCGGCGGGAAGTAGGCGGCGGTCGAGGCGATCCACAGGCCGCCGGCACCGACCACGAGCAGGAAGGCGAGCCCGACCGAGGCTCCCATCGCGACGAGGACCGGCAGCATCCGGCGGGCGCGGGACCGGGGTGTGGTGGCGAACAGTTCGCCGACCTTGGCCCGGTGCTCGCGGCGGCCCTGCCACGCTCCTGCGGCCAGGGCGATCGGCCACAGCAGGATCATGTACTCCTTCACCGTCAGCGCGAGGGACATCCAGCCCTCCGACCAGCGTCCCGGTGCGGTGTAGAGGGCGGCGACGCCGACCGTCACCGTGATCAGGGCGGCGCCGGCCGCGGCGGAGCGCCGCAGTTCGATCCCGAGGACGCTCATCGGGTGGCCTCCGCGAGGTGGCTGCGGAGCAGGGCCGAGTAGCCGCGTTCGGCGGGACTGTCGCCCGGGTGGCGTTCGTCGCCCTGTTCGGCGAGCGCGGCCGGTGTGCCCTGCCACACCAGCTGGCCCTCGTTGATCAGCACGACCTCTGTGCAGGCGGCGACCACGTCCTCGACGAGATGGGTGGAGACCAGCACGCAGGCGTCAGTACCCAGGTCGCGCAGCAGCTCGCGCAGGTCGAGGCGCTGCTCGGGGTCGAGGCCGACTGTCGGCTCGTCCAGCAGCAGGACCTGCGGGTCGTTGACGATGGCCTGGGCGACGCCCGCCCGGCGCAGCATCCCGCCGGAGAGTGTCCGGAGCTTGGCGTCGGCCTTGGCGCTGAGCCCCACCCGGTCGATCGCGCGCTGGGTGGCCGCCGGGATGTCGCGCTTCGGCATCTCCTTCAACCAGGCCATGTACGACACGAACTCGCGCACCGTGAACCGCGGGTAGTAGCCGAAGTGCTGCGGCAGGTAGCCAAGCGCGCGCCGGGCCTGGCGCAGGTCGGCGCGGCCGTCGACCGAACTGCCGAGCAGGGTGAGCCGGCCTCCGGCCGGCTTGAGCACGGTGGCGATGGCACGCATCAACGTCGTCTTGCCGGCGCCGTTGCGCCCCAGCAGTCCGTGCACGCCCGTGCCCAGGCTCAGGTCGAGCCCGTCGACGGCCAGGTGGCGGCCGGCCCGTACCTTCAGCGCCTCGGCGTGGACGGCCCAGGGGTGGATGGTGGTGGCCGTCTCGGCCGTACTCACCGCTCGCATCGTGGTTCCCTTCAGAACGAGGTGAGGCGCCGGAAGCTGTGGGCGCGCAGGAGGGTCAGGGCGGCCAGCACGACAGTGACGACGACCCAACCGCCGGTGGCGGGCGGCTGGAGGAGCACCGGAAGTTCGGCGGTGGCGAGGCTTGGCGCGACCACTGCGGCGGCCCAGGCCGCCATCAGGCCGATCGCGGCGCGGTGGACGCCGACGAGGGAGCCGAGCAGCAGCGTCGCGGCGGTGAAGGCCAGGCACGGCAGCAGCATCAGCGCGGGGTCCGCCCGGCTGGCGCCGAGGACGGCGAACGCGGCGAGCACCGGGATGACGAGTGCGAGCACCCCGGCGGTACGGCGCAGCAGCATCGTCAGACCGGCCGAGGGGGTGCCGACGATCAGCTCCCAGGCCGGGTCGCCGAGTCTGCTCCAGGCGACCGCGACCCCGGGCAGCGGCGCCAGGGGCGCGAGCAGCAACACGATCGACGGCAACTCGGACAGGAAGTACGTGAGCAGGGCGGCGGTGCCGAGCACACCGGCGGTCATGGCGACCCACGGCAGCAGGGCCGCCACGAACCAGCGCTGCCGCACCGGCGTACGGAAGAAGCTCCTGGATCGTGGCGCGGGCCCGGCGGCGATCCCACGGTCGACGGCCGCCGCGACCTCGGCGACCAGGGCGCGCGACTCGGCGGTGGTGCTGCCGGCCAGGCGGGCACGGCAGTCGGCGCAGCTCTCCAGGTGCACCTCGATCGACCAGACGGTCGCCTCGTCGAGGCCCGGATCGCCGTCGGCGTAGCGGGCGATCTCGTTCAGGGTGGGGTGCGTGGTCATGACAGGGCCTCCCGCAGGACGATCCGGGCGCGGCGGATCCGGGACTTGACTGTGTTCTCGGGTACGCCCAACAGCACGGACGTCTCGCGGACGGTGAAGCCGTCGAGGACCGTGGCGCGCAGCACCGCCCGGACCTCGGGCGGCAGAACGGCGAGGGCCTGTTCGAGTTCCTGCCCGACCCGGCCGGCCAGCACCTCGTCCTCGGCGGCGGGTACGACCGTCTCGACCTGGTGCACCTGCGGCATCCGGGCCTGCCGGGAGCGGCGCCGGAACGCGTCGACCAGGCGGTGCGCGGCGATGGTCCACAACCAGCCGACGGCGCTGCCGCTGACCTGGTCACCGGCGAAGCTGCCGGCCGCCCGCCAGACCGTCAGGTAGGTCTCCTGGAGGACGTCGGCGACCACGTCCGCGTCGGCGCACCGACGCCGCAGCCGCACCTCCAGCCAGGGCGCGGTACGCCGGTACAGCTCGTCGAAGGCTCGCCGGTCACCGCGGGCCACCCGGCGGACCAGTTCCTGCTCGTCGGCCGCGTCCAGACTTCGTCTCACATCAGGTAAGACGATCGCCTCCCCGTGATCGGGTCTCGCATCGGTGTGACCGCCGTCACCATCGCCGTCCGGGTCGGACGTCAACAGCGTTGCGCGGCCCCGGGTCGGCTGGTTAGGTTGGGGCCATGCCCAGCTCGTACGCGTTCCCGACGGCGTCCTCCGACGTCCTGTTCGGCGCGCTGCGACGCCGGCGGTCCTGCGACCGCCCGCGCTGAGCATCCCTCACCTGCGACCGGCGGATCGAGCCGCCGGTCAGCACCGATCGTCCTCGGTCCGCCCGCATCCCCTTCCGGTGATCCGCGAGCGGCGGATCCGAGCGAGATCGGCGTACCCATGGATCTGGAAAAGCTGCTTACCGACCGGCTGGCGCCGGCGTTCGCGACGGTGGCCGGCGTACCGGTGAACCCTGTCGTGCGGCGGTCCGGGCGCGCGGACTTCCAGTCCGACGCGGCGTTGGCGCTGGCCCGGCGGCTCGGCCGGCCGCCGCGCGACATCGCCGCCGAGGTGCTGGGGTACGCCGAACTTTCCGACCTGTGCAGCACGGCTGAGGTGTCCGGGCCGGGTTTTCTCAACCTGACAGTCGCCGACGCGGCCCTGGCCGGGCTGGTGTCCGCGCTCGCCACCGATCCCCGGCAGGGTGTGCCGGTGGTCGCCGAGCCGGAGACCGTGGTCATCGACTACTCGGCGCCGAACGTGGCGAAGGAGATGCACGTCGGCCACCTGCGCTCGACGGTGATCGGCGACGCGGCGGCCCGGCTGCTGGAGTGGCTGGGGCACCGGGTCCTGCGGGCCAATCACCTGGGCGACTGGGGCACCCCGTTCGGGATGCTGATCGAGCACCTGGTCGACCTGGGTGAGGTGGAGGCCGCGCAGGAGCTGTCCGTCGGTGACCTGGATTCGTTCTACAAGGCGGCCCGGGAGGCGTTCGACGCCGACGAGGCGTTCCGCGAGCGGTCCCGGCGGCGGGTGGTGGCCCTGCAGGGCGGCGACGAGGTGACGCTGCGGCTGTGGCGGCTGCTGGTGGAGCAGTCCGAGCGGTACTTCATGACCGTGTACGACAGGCTCGACGTCACCCTCACCGAGGGAGACTTCCACGGCGAGAGCAGCTACAACGACCTGCTCGCCCCGGTGGTCGACGACCTGGGTCGGCTCGGTCTGCTGCGGGAGAGCGACGGCGCGTCCTGTGTGTTCCCGCCCGGCTCGGTGGGCCGGGACGGCGAGCCGCTGCCGTTGATCGTGCGCAAGTCCGACGGCGGGTACGGCTACCCGGCGACCGACCTGGCGGCGATCCGGCACCGGACCGGCACGCTCGGCGCGACGCGGCTGCTCTACGTGGTCGGGCTGCCGCAACGGCGGCACTTCGAGATGGTGTACGCGGTCGCCGCGCAGGCCGGCTGGCTGTCCCCGCCGGCGCGGGCCGAGCATGTCGGGTTCGGCTCGATCCTCGGGGCGGACGGGCGGATGCTGCGTAGCCGGGCCGGCGGGTCGGTGAAGCTGGTCGGCCTGCTGGAGGAGGCCATCTCCCGGGCGACCGCGCTGACCCGGGAGCGGAACCCGGAGCTGGACGAGGCGGAGGCGGCCGAGGTGGGCCGGGCGGTCGGCGTCGGCGCGGTCAAGTACGCCGACCTGTCCAACGACCGGCACCGGGACTACGTGCTCGACTGGGAACGGATGCTGTCCCTGGACGGCAACACGTCGCCCTACCTCCAGTACGCGTACTCCCGGATCCGGTCCATCTTCCGGCGGGCCGGGGTGGCGGCCCGGCCGGACGCGACCGTCTCGCTGGCCGAGCCGGCGGAGCGGGCGCTCGCCTTCGAGCTTGTCGGCTTCGGCCGGGTGGTCGGCGAGGTCGCGGACAACCTGGAGTTCCACCACCTCGCCGGCTACCTGTACCGGCTGGCCGCGGCCTTCAGCGCGTTCTACGAACGGTGTCCGGTGCTGCGGGCCGACGAGCCGGTCCGGGACAGCCGGCTGGTGCTCTGCGACCTGACCGCCCGGGTGCTCCGGCAGGGGCTGTACCTGCTCGGCATCCGGACACCCGAACGGATGTGAGCCGACCTGAAACGCCTGTCGTCACGGGACCTCGGCGGAGGGCAGCGCGTCGCTACGATGACGCCCCGCCGGCGTCGATCGGGGCGCCGCCATGGGGGAGGAAAAGTCCACATGAAACGGCTCAGACGGGCCATCCCGGTGACGGTCGTCGCCGTCACGGCCGCGCTCCTGACAACCAGCTCTCCGGTGTCGGCCGCCACTTCGGCCGATGTGACCCTGACCAGTTGGTCATATCTGGATTCGCAGAATCCGCGCGCGAAGGTCACCGATGCGGCGGTGACGCCGCCGGTCGGCACGTCGAACGACGACGCCGGCCGGGCGCACACCTACCGCTCCTACTTCACGTACGACCTGACCCAACTGAAGGGCACGGTCGTACACAGCTCGTACCTGTCGACGACCGAGGAGACCGTCGCCGACTGCTCCGCCCCGGCCACCATCGAGGTGTGGCGGACCGGCCCGGTCAGGGACAACACGACCTGGCTGCGTCCGCCGGCCGAGCTGGAGAAGCTGCTGACCGCCAAGCGAGGGTCCGCCGGCTACTCCTGCCCGAGCTACCTGGGCTTCGACATGGCGGCCACGCTCAACGCGGCGCTGGGCCGGCGCGACAAGAGCATCACCCTGGAGTTGCGGGTCACCGCCGATCAGGAAGCCGACACGCGGACCGGTCGCACCTTCGAGAAGCCGGCGATCGGCGCGACCGCGAACCACCCGCCCACCGCCACGAACCTCCATCTCGCATATCCGGACCGGCCGTGCGGCACGCTGGCCAAGCCGACGCCGGCAGCACGCAACGTGGTGTTCGCGGCCACCGCCAAGGACGCGGACGAGGGCGACTACCCGTCCCTGCTGTACGCGCTCTGGCCGGTGGACAACCCGGATCAGCGTCGTGAGTTCCGTGACTACGGCGGCACCGACCTGAGCCAGTACGCCCACGGCACGATCCTCGCCTGGCAGGCACAGGCCAGTGACTACTACGACGCGGGCCCGTGGAGCAGGACGTGCTATCTCGTCATGGACCGGAACGCCCCGGCGAATCCCCCGAACGTCTCGTCGCGGACCTATCCCGAGGGCGACACCCCGGGCGGTGGTACCGGCATCGAGGGAACCTTCCGCTTCGACGGGGCCGGCGACCGTGACGTGGTCGCGTTCGCCTGGCGTGACTCGACGGGCAACTACGGGACGATTCCGGCCAAGCGGCCGGGTGGCAAGGCGATCCTGAAGTACACCCCCAAGCCGAGGTACATCAGTGAGCTGTACGTCGCGTCGGTCGACGCGGCGGGCAACCGCGGGCCGGAGAAGACCTACCAGTTCCGGGTCGCCGAGACGGCACCGAACGTCGCCGTCACCGTGAAGGGCGTCGGCCTGCCGAGCACGATCTCGTTTGTCGCGTCGAAGCCCGGGACCACCGCGTTCGGATACCAGCTGAAGGACAGCCCGGAGGTCCGCCTCCCGGCGGTCGACGGCAAGGCGTCCGGTCCGATCACGTTCACCGCCAGCGGCGGAGTCGAGGTGGCCGTCCGGAGTTACGCGAAGAACAAGCTCATCGGGCAGGAGACCGTGCAGGTCTGGGTCACCGACGCCCCCGACGTGGAGTCGGCGGAGTTCAACCTGGACACCGACCAGGTCGCGGGTAAGACCGGCTCGTTCCGGTTCATCCCGCACAGCAACGACGTCGTCGCGTACGAGTACAACCTCGGCGACGAGTGGAAGAGCATTCCGGCGGCCGACGACGACACCGCCGTCCTGGAGTGGACGGCGACGCCGGGCTGGCATTCGATGGCCGTACGGTCGGTGCGGTCGGACGGCTCCACGTCGATGGTGGCGACCCACCAGTTCAACATCATCGACACCCGTCCGACCGCCTACGCCCACGAGCTGGACAGTTGGCCGCGACGGGACGGGGTCGGCGTGCCGCTGGGCATCGAGCTGGAGAGCCAGCTACCGAACCTGACCGGATTCGCCTACCGATTCGACGGCGGGGCCGAGCAGACCGTGTCCAACGAGGGCAACACGTACGCGCTCATCACGGTCACGCCGAAGCACGCCGGCGACAACGTCCTGGTCCTTCAGGCACTGTTGGCGGACGGCACCCGGTCGCCCGTCACCACCTCCACGTTCGCCATCTGGTCCGGTCCCGTGGTCACGTACACGCCCGAGGGCAGCGGCACCGTCGGCCGGCCCGCGACGTTCACCTTCAGCCCGGGGCTGCCGGATGTCGCCTCCTACCGCTACTCGTTCAACGGAGCCGACGAGCAGACGATCGCGGCCGGCCCGGACGGCACCGCGACGGTCACGTACACCCCGGTCTCGTGGGGCTACAACGAGGTGCAGGTCACGAGCGTCGGTGCGGACGGCACCGAATCGGACCTGCGGATGCAGCCCTTCGACGTCCGGGACAACAAGGTCGACGTGTACAGCACCTACGACTGGTCGCGGGTGGGGATTGGCTATACCGGATATTTCTACTTCTACACGCAGCTGTTCGGCGAGGTGACCGAGTACCACTACCGCGTGAACGACGGCCCGGAGCAGGTTCTGCCGGCCAGCACCGACGGCGCGTCGACGCTGGTCGCGGTGCCGTTCGAGCGCAACGGCACCAACACGCTGCACGTACAGAGCCTGACGGCGGGCGGTGAACTCTCGCCCGTGACCGACTACGACTTCACGGTCGGCACCGCGCCCTACGTCGTCAGCGCTGAATATCCGGACGGCACCTGGTCGGGCGGTGGCGGTGTTCCCGGCACCTTCGAGTTCAGCGGCGGCACCGCGGGAATCGTGTCGTTCTCCTGGCGGATCGACGGGGGACCGTCGACGGATGTGCCGGCTGACAGCAGCGGAAAGGCGACGATCTCCTACACCCCTGCGCAGGACTACGAGACGCACACCTTGTCCGTTACCGGCCACAAGGCGGACGGCACGGACACCGATGCGGCCAGCTACTCCATCTATGTGTCGAACGGCGGCTGACGACGCTTCGCCGTGTGCCACGGCCGGCCCCCTGGTGTCAGTGTTCGGGACGCCAGGGGGCCGGCGCCCCCCTCGATCGCGCCGGGGCCGCCGGTTCGACGGCCTGCCCCGGCAGCGCCGGCCAAGCCTGGCGCCGACGGCTGACGTGGCTATCCTCTTCAGGTGCTGGTCCGTGTGGAGATCGTTGACACGGGTCCGGCACTGCGAAGGGACTTTCGACATGCCCCGTGTGGTACCGGCGGTCATCCGCGCGCTCGACGTCCTCGAACTGTTCCTGGACCAGCCTCAACTGTCGGCCCGCCAGGTGATGGAGCGGCTCGACCTGCCCCGCACGACAGTCCACGAACTGCTCGTCACGCTCGAGGCCCGCTCGTACCTGATCTCCGTACCGGGCCAGCCGGTGCAGTATCGGCTGGGTATGCCGCTGTTCCAGTTGGGCGCGGCGTTCGCCGGCCGGCTCGATCTGGTACGTGAGGCGCAGGGCGTCGCCCGCGATGTGGCCGCCAGGTGCGACGAGGCGGTTCACGTGGCGGTGCTCGACGGGGCCGATGTCATCTACCTCGTCAAGTTCGACAGCACCCACCCGGTCCGGATGGTGTCCGGGGTCGGGCTGCGGCTGCCGGCCCACTGCACGGCGGTCGGCAAGATCCTGCTGTCGGGGCTCGGTAAGGCGGACCTGGACGCCGTTCTGCTGAGGGATCCCCTGCCGGCCATGACGCCGGACAGCATCACCGACCCGGACCGGCTGCGCGAACATCTCGAACGTGTCCGCGAGGAGGACGTCGCGGTGGACATCGGCGAGTCCGACAGCGCCATGCGCTGCGTCGCCGCGGCGGTCCGGGACCATTCCGGCGCCATCATCGCGGGGATGAGCCTGTCCGCGCCGATCATCCGCTGGACGCCGCAGGCGCAGGTGGAGTGGACCGGGCTGGTCCGTGAGGGCGCGGCCGCGCTGTCGGCCCGGATGGGCTACCGGGCACAGCCTCGATAGCCGGACTCCCGTTTTCGGCTCGAAATAGCATCGAAACATTGACACCCGTCGCGCGGGTGCTCTAGCGTCGCGTCCACCCGATCCGGTATATCGAACCTAGTTCGAAATTTCGAACGGCGGTGGTCCCGTGACCCGACCGAACTGGAACGTCAGCGCCACTGCCTCGGCCCGGTCGCCGATCGCCC
The DNA here is from genome assembly GCF_040607375.1 of Micromonospora sp. NPDC005298. Taxonomy (NCBI): domain Bacteria; kingdom Bacillati; phylum Actinomycetota; class Actinomycetes; order Micromonosporales; family Micromonosporaceae; genus Micromonospora; species Micromonospora sp. NPDC005298. The sequence continues at coordinate 468,646 of NZ_JBEXGP010000001.1, read as the reverse complement.
CGGCCCCGCCGCGCCCCTCGGCGTGCGGCACCGGCAACCCACGAACGACCTGATCCCGACGGATGGCCGTCGTGGTCGCCACCAAGAACCCAACTGGAACACAACCATCGCGGCGTTCGCCAGGTACGCCTTCGGCGTGCAGCCGTGCGCGGGCAAATGAAGGAGGCGAGTGTCCATGAAGGACAACCCGATGTGGTCTCGGCGTGGCTTTCTGGGGATGGGGGTCGGCGTGCTCGGCGCGGCCGGTCTGGCCGCCTGTGGAGGCGAGTCCGAATCACCGAGCAAGGTGCAGCCGGAGGTCCCGCAGGAGCTCATCGACGCCGCCGCGGCGATGAAGGGCTCCTCGATGGGGATGCTGTCGCAGAAGCTGTACTCGACGGCGGCGAACGACGCCCTGGACAGCTCGATCAAGAAGTTCGCCGAAACCACCGGCACGAAGATCGAGAACAGTCTGGTCCAGGCCGACGCCGGTGACGTGGTGGCCAAGATCGACGCCGAGGTCAAGGGCGGGGTGGCCCGCGACCTGGCGTTCATGACCGACTCCCGGTTCGTCGCGCAGTTCCAGGCACTCGGCGACCTGGAGGACGTGACGGACGTCGTCCAGGCGCTGACCGCCAAGTACGGCGAGCCCTGCGCCGAGGCCAAGAACTTCTGCGTCTTCGACGGCAGGTGGTTCGCGATCCCGTACCACTTCATCGGTATCGGGTCGTTCCTGCGCAAGGACTGGATGAAGGACAAGGGCATCACCCCCAAGGACATCTACAGCTGGGAGGAGCTGCGCGACCTCTGCCTGGAGATCTCCGACCCGGCCAAACGCCGGTTCGGCTGGGGCATGACGGTGAACCGGTCAGGTGACGGCAACGGCATGATCGAGGCCCTGATCAACGCGTACGGCGGGTCGATCGCCTCCAACGACGGCAGGAAGGTCACCTTCGACTCCCCCGAGACGGTGCAGGCGGTGACCTTCCTGGGCGACATCTACACCAATTCCAAGTACAAGCGGATGCTGCCGCCGGGGGTCGCCAGCTGGACCGACACCAGCAACAACGAGAACTGGCTCGCCGGGATCCTCGGCTACACCCGCAACCAGTTCAGCGTCTACGCGGACTCGCGGACCAAGAAGAACCCGGTGCACGCCAACACCCACGTGTTCTCCGACTGCATCGGCCCGGCCACCAACAATCCCCTGCTGCTCGGCCAGTCGCAGGGCTTCGTCGTCTTCAAGGGTGCCAAGAACCCCCAGCTCGCCAAGCTCCTGGCGCAGTACCTGGTCAGCGCGCCCGCGCTGCTCGGCGTGGCGAAGGAGGCGCCCGGTCTGGTGATGCCCGCCTGGGAGAAGGTCTGGGACGCGGACCCGTTCTTCACGAGCGGCGACCCGGCGTTCCCGATGCTGCGCAAGATCACCCAGTTGCAGCTTCCGCTGAACACGAAGAACGGCCTGACCTTCCCGCAGAAGGCCAGCGCTGGCCAGCAGGCAGTCGGCTCGGCGTACGTCCTCACCGACATGATGCAGCAGGTCGTGCAGGGCACCGCACCTGCGCAGGCAGTGAAGGCGGCCCACACCAAGATGGTGCAGATCTTCAACCAGCAGGGGCTGCCGCAGTGAGCTCGGTCCGTCCCGCGCGGGTCCCGACGGCGAGGAAGAAGCTGCCGTCGGGGCCCGGCTCTCTCACGGCGACCCAGCGGCGGCTGGGTCGTGACTGGCGGATGGCGGCGCTGTTCCTGGCGCCCATGGCCGTGCTGGTCGGCGGTCTCGTTCTCGTGCCGATCGCCCGGTCCATCGTCACCAGCACCACCGAGCGGCACGGGCAGGAATCCGTGTTCGTCGGTCTGGACAACTACCTCCATCTCGTCGACGACGGGCAGTTCCACACGGGCGTGGTGAACTCGTTCGTCTTCACCGCGTACGCCGAGATCTTCAAGGTGGTGTTGGGGCTGGCCGCAGCCCTGCTGCTACACCAACGACGCCGTGGGCGGGCCGTGCTCGCCGGCCTGCTGCTGGTGCCGTGGGTGGTGCCGACGGTGGTGACGGCGTTCAGCTGGCGCGCGCTGCTCGACCCGATCTTCGGCAGTGTCAACACGCTGCTCACCGCCACGGGGATCGGCCCGCTGCTGGCCAGCGCGCACCTGGTCGACAGCTGGCCGGCGGGCTGGCTGTCAGACCCGGAGCTGGCCATGCCGTCGGTGATCCTCGTCAACGTCTGGAAGGGCGTGCCGTTCTTCACCGTGTGTTTCCTCGCGGGGTTGAAGGCCATCCCGGCGGACCTCTACGAGGCGGCCACCATCGACGGGGCCTCGCCCTGGCAGCGGTTCGCGAACGTGACGCTGCCCGGCCTCCGCCACGTGATCACCGTGACGGTGACCCTGTCGTCGATCTGGACGTTCAACAACTTCGACCTCGTCTGGCTGCTCACCCAGGGCGGCCCCGGCGACGTGACCGCGCCGTACGTGCTTGTCGCGTACTCGAAGGCGATCCTGCAGTTGCAGTACGGCGCCGGCGCGGCCGTCACTCTCGTCATGCTGCCGGTCATCGGCGGACTGGTGTTCGTCCTGGTCCGACTGTTACGTCAGGACACCGGCATCAGACTGCCCCGGCGGCGCGGGGCGGCACGGTGGCTCGGAACGCGGCGCTGGGCCCCGACGGCGCGCAGGGCGCTGCCCTGGGTCGTCACAGCGGTGGTCACCGGTCTGCTGCTCTGGGCATCGCCACAGATCTTCTGGAAGGCGGCTGTCGTCCTCGGGGTGATCCTGCTGGTCGCGGCGGCGGTCGGCCGGGTGGTCTCGGCCCTGAACTCCCGGGGCGGTCGCCGGTCGTCGTCAGTGGTGTCGGGCCTGGGGTCCTGGGTGGCGCTGGCAGGCTTGCTCTTCTTCGTGCTGGGCCCGCTGTACTGGATCGCCGTCACGGCCTTCAAGTCCGAGGGCCAGGTCGTCATGCGCACCGACGACCTGTGGCCGACCCCGTGGACCATGGAGCAGTTCAGCGCGCTGTTCGCCAACCAGCCCTTCGGCCGCTGGTACCTCAACACCATCCTGGTGTCCGCCGCGTCCACGGCGGTGGCCCTGGTCTGCGCCGCCCTCGCGGGCTACGCGTTGGCCCGACTGCGGTTCCGTGGCGCGCAGGGCTTCACCGTCACCGTGCTGCTCACCTACGTGATGCCGGGCGCGCTGCTGTTCATCCCGCTGTACCAGATGCTCATCGGCGCGCGGCTCACCGACTCGCTGTGGTCCCTTGTGGTGACGTACCCGACCTTCACGCTCCCCTTCGCCACCTGGCTGCTTGTGGGCTACTTCTCGTCGATCCCCGTCGAGCTGGAGGAGGCCGCGCTTGTCGACGGCTGCACCCGCCTCCAGGCGTTCGGCCGGGTGGTGCTGCCGCTGGCCAAACCGGGGCTGCTGGCGGTCGCGCTCTTCACCCTGACCAACGCCTGGAACGAGTTCCTCTTCGCCTTCGTGTTCATCACGAAGGACGAGTACAAGACGCTGCCGGTGGGGATGCAGTCGATGATCGCCGGAGACGTCGTACCGCAGGGGCAGCTCGCCGCGGCGTCGTTGCTCGTCAGCATCCCCGTGGTCGTCATGTACGCCCTCGGGCAGCGCTTCCTGACCGAAGGGCTCACCGCTGGCGCGGTGAAGGGCTGATCGGGGCCGACCTCAACGATGGTCGCACCGGCAACGAGACGGACCCGTCCGAGCGTTCGCCGCCGCCACCGCATCTCGGCCAGTACTGCTCGGTCGAGATGCGGTGGCGGGCTGGGCCTGTCCGCTAGTCGGCGCTGACGACCAGGACGCCGCTCACGGTGTCCACATACCAGCGCTCGTACTGCTCCAGCCGCCAGCCGCGTTGCCGGACGAGCCAGTCGAAGTTGCGGACGTCCTGGGCCAACCAGAGGATGTCGGCCACCTGTTCGACGTCCAGGTCAGGGCGGAGGCCCCCTGTGCCGACGAGTTCCGCGGCGAACATGGCCATACCGCGGCGGCGGTCGTCGACGTTCTTGCGCCAGATCTCGGCGGCATCCGGATCGGCCGTGGCAGCCCCGGCCAGCGCGAGCATCACCTGAGCCTGTCGGGCGTTGACCTCGGCCAGATGGCGGGCGTAGCGGGTGAGCTTGGCGCGGGGGTCGGCGAGTGCGCGGATCTCCGCGACGAAGGGCCGGTCCGGCAGGGCCACCGGTTCGTCATCGCCGGCCAGGGTGACGTCGACCAGTTGGGAGAGCAGTTGTCGCTTGCTGCCGAACACCGCGTACAGGGTCTGGACCGCGACGCCGGCTTCCACGGCGACAGCGGTCAGCGGTGTGGCCGCGTAGCCAGGGTCGACGAACAGCCGGCCAGCCGCTTCGAGGATCGCTCGCCGGGTCTGTCGGGCCTGCTCCTGTCGGCGGGAAGAGTCATAACGTCTCTTGACAACCACCTCTCAAGTGTAGTGCTCTATTGGATAGAGGCTCACTCTATCGAGAGGCGGCGGCTATGCCGTTCGGTGTGTTGCAGGAGATGCCCGGCGTCAGCGAGGCGGAATACCGGCAGGTGGAACGGCACCTCGGGCCGGACCGGCCCCCGGGTCTCCTCGCCCATGTCGCCGGGCCGACAGAGGCCGGCTGGCGGATCATCAACATCTGGCAGGACGAAGCGGCATTCCGCCGGTTCCAGTCCGAACGGCTGGTCCGGGCCGCTGGCCTGGCGGCACAGGAGGACGGCTTCGACCCGACGAAGGCGGCCCACTTCCGCTCGATGAGCGTCGACGGCACCGAGATGCCGTTCTGATGGCCGACACCGCCAGCCTGCGGGCCCGCAGCGCCGCTTTCTGGGCGGGAGCTGCAGCTGGCTGGATTCGCCACGCCGATCGGCAGGACGGGACCGGTCGACCGCTGGGTGCAGCGGCCATGGATCGACTGGCCGCACGACCCGCCGAACGAGTCCTCGATGTGGGCTGCGGCTGCGGCGGCACCACGGCCGAGATCGCCGCCGCGGTCGGCGAGACCGGCGCGGCGATCGGTGTCGACATCGACGAGGCGATGGTGACCGCCGCTCGGCGCCGGTTCCCCACCGACGGGTACCCGGGCATCCAGTTCCACGTGGCCGACATCGAGACTCTCGATGTCGTGCCGGGTGCCCCGTTCGACGCGGCGTTCTCACGAATGACCCTGATGCTGTTGGCGGACCCGGTCGCCAGCTGCCGCACGATCCGGCGATCACTGCGCCCGGGAGGGCGCCTCGCCGCGACCGTCTTTCGCGACAGCGGCGTCAACCCGTGGCTGTCCGCGGCGATGCTCGGTGCCGCACCGCATCTCGGACCGCTACCACCGCTCCCGGTCGGTGACGAGCCCGGTCCGTTCGCGTTCGCCGACCCCGCCCGGCTCGTCCGGATCCTCACCAGCGCCGGCTTCACCGCCGTCACGATCACGCCGTGCGATGTCGCCCTGGAAACTCCGGACGACGCCGACGCGGTGGCCGAATGGCTCATCGAGGTCGGCCCGGCCGGTGCCGCGTACCGGGCGGCTCCGCCGGCTGGGCAGGCTTCGGCCCGGGCGGGAGTCGCCCGGCTGCTCGACCGGTTCCGTGAACCTGGCGTCGGCTACCGACTGCCCGCCGGCCTCTGGCTCGTCGCCGCAACCTCCGTCGGGGCTGACAACCCGTCCGCCACAGCCGCTACCCACCAACAATCACGTCAGGACGAAACCCGATGAGAACGATCCGTTTGCTCGCGCCATCCGTCTGCCTCGTGCTGGCTGCGACGGCGTGCACCGGAACCGACGCGCCCGAGCCCGGGGCCGCGGCACCGGACAGCCCTCCAACAACCGCCGCCGCGTCCAACGCGGCCGGATCCGCTCCGGACGGTGGCTCCACGCAGGTGTCGGCGAAGGAGGTGTGTGCCTACCTGGACGGCCAGTTGCCGACGCTGAAGGGAATCGGGTCCGAGACGGGGGTCATGGCCAACCTCACCGTGAACCTCTATTCCTGGTACGAGAAGCAGGGTCCCGTGCCGACCGGCCGGCAGATCGACGACCAGACCCGACAGGGATGCCCGGCAACCCGGACCGAGGTGCTGAAACTCGCCGGCATGGAGAGCTTCGAACGGCTGTAGCCGCCGCGAGACTGTCATGACCTCGGCGAATGGCCTTCACCACGGTGGCCGCTGGTCAGTGCCGGGCCATGTTGACGGCCACGCGAGACCGAACTCATCCGGTCGTTCCTGGTGTCGATCGCCGCCACGGTGCTGCTCTGGCGCATCTACATCTACCGTGCCGGGGAATTGTCGGCGTCAGCCATCGCAGGCTCCCGCGATCCGGCCCGCCTCGGACTGTCGGCGTTCTACGCCCACCTGGTCATGGTGGCCGGTGTCGTCGTCGCAGCGGTCGGCGCCGAACTCGTCATCGCCCATCCGTCCGGGCATCCTGAACCGGCCTGGATCGCGATCATCCTCGGCGGACCGGCGCTGTTCCTGGCCGGGCGCTCCCGCTTCGAGTACGTGGTCTTCAGCCGGGTGTCCCGGGACCGGCCGATCGGACTGGCCGCCCTGGCCGCCCTGACGCCGTTGATGCTCCTCGTACCGCCGATCGTGGCCGCCCTCGCCGCCGCCGTGGTCCTGGCCGGGGTCGTCATCTCGGACGCCGCCCGCGCGAGAGGACGTCCATCTGAGGTGCCATCGCCGCCTGGATAGCCGGCCAGGACCCACGCCGTCACCGTCGCAGCTGTTTCTCGAACCAGTGGTGGGCGTAGCGCTCGGTGTTGTACGCCTCGATCTCCCGGTAGCCAGCCGCCCGGTACATGGCGATCGCCTCGGTGAGGTTGCGGTTGGTGTCCAGCCGGACGGCCGTCGCGCCATGCTCGGCGGCGTACCGTTCCAGCTCGCCCAGCAGCCGCCGCCCGACGCCGAGCCCGCGTACGGTGTCGGCCACCCACACGCGTTTGATCTCGGCGGGCGCATCGCTGTGGAGCTTGACCGCGCCGCAGCCGATCGGTTCGGTGTTGAGGGTGGCGAGCAGGAGCACGCCGGCGGGCGGGACGAGTGCCTCGTCGTGAAGTGGGTTGCTCAGCGCCGGGTCGAACCCGTCGTCGAATCGACGGGCGATGTCCCGGGCGTACGCGCGCAGGCAGGCCCGGGCCCGCGGGTCGCTCGGCGGGCACGCCTCGATGACGACCATCGACCCGACGAGGAGGCGTTCGACCTCGGCCATGGCGGCGACGAGTCGTTCGCGCCGGTGCTCGCTGAGTGGTTCGAGGATCGAGGCGGCGAGGTCGTCCGACCGCTCGTCGAGGTCGGCCCATGCCGTACGGCCGGCGTCGGTGAGCGTGGCGGTGCGGACCCGGCCGTCACCGCTGGCCTGGTCGGCCGGCCCGACGGTGATCAGGCCGTCGTTCGCCAGGATGCGCAGGAGTCGGCTGAGGTATCCGGAGTCCAGGCCCAGCCGGGCGCGTAGCGCGGCGACCTCGGCGCCGGCGGGGCCGATCTCCCAGAGCAGGCGGGCCTGCCCGAGGGGTCGCCCCTGGGCCATGTACTCGTCGTCGAGCGCACCCACCCGTTGGGTGACCGTCCGGTTGAACCGCCGTACGGCGGCGATGAGCGCGGAGTCCATAAGCCTGACTTTAGTCAGGGTTCCGGATGCGGTGGTAGGAGAGGATGCCGGCGTGGTCCAGGACGACCACCGCGAGCGCCACCCCGGTGGCGACCGCGCTGACCGCCAGCAGCGGCAGTCGCAGGACGGCCGCGCCGACGGCCAGCACGAGCAGGGCCACCACCCGCGGCCAGGAGAGCCGTCGGTGGATCGACAGCGAGAAGAGGATCCGCCCGACGAGGAACAGCATCGGACCGCCCAGGATGACGACGGCCGCGGTCATGTCGGCCGCCCTGGTGGGGTGGGCGATGCTCAACTCCGCCCCGACGGCGGTGACCACCAGCCCGGCGATCATCACAAGGTGCAGGTATCCGGTGATGACGCCGAGCCGGGACGGGTCGGCGTGCTCGATGGCCGGCGCCAACCGCTGGCCGGCGGGCGTCACGTAGAGCAGACCGGTCAGCACGGCGGTGGCGAAGACCAGCAGGAAGGCCGCGGTCTGCGGGAGGTCGAGGTGGGTGCCGGCGTACGAGAGACCGGCGACCAGGACAAGTTCGCCCAGCGCAATGATCATGATTTGCTGGTACCGCTCGGCGAAGTGCTCGCCGGCGAGGCGCAACTCCTGCCCGCTCGTCCGTCCTAGCCGTGGGGTGGGCCAGCCGATTCGTGGGCCTGTGAAGTCGAGGGCGAGGGCGAGCACCCAGAGCGGCACCCGCCACTCCGGCAGGAACCCACCGACCAGCCACGGCACGGCGGAGACACCGAACCAGCAGAGGATCCGCACCGCCCTCTTCTGGCGGGGGTGACCGCGCAGCGCGAACGCGGTCACCGTGCCCCGCGCGATGTGGACCGCGACGTACGCGCCAGCGAAGAGCAGGCCGCGCCCGTCCAACGCCTGCGGGATCGCCACCCCGGCCAGCAGGCTGCCCAACGCGGCGACGACCAGCAGCCACCGGACCAGCGGGCTCTCCGGGTCGTACCAGTCGGCGAACCACGTGGTGGTCACCCAGATCCACCAGACCCCGGCCAACAACAGTGCGGTACGCAGCGCGCCGGCCAGGGTGAGGTCGTGCAGCAGGTGCCCCGCCAGTTGACTGAGGGCGAGCACGAACGCCAGGTCGAAGAAGAGCTCAAGGAACGAGGCGCTCAGCGGTGAGTCGCTGCCCCGCAGCAGCCGTTCGGGCCTGCTCGCCATCGGCGCTCCTCCCGGTGGCACGCACGCCCCGCGTCCGTCGTACCACCCGAGGCTGGCCGCCGGAGCCGAAAGCGGTCAGCGGCGCAGCGACGACCCGCTGACCCCTCGTGTCGTTGATCCGGCAGCGCCCACGGTCGTCGCTGACCACGGTGGGGGCACCGACTCAACGAGGAGGGACGCCGATGACCGCAGAGCGGGAGACCGTGCAGGTCGATCACGACCTGTTCCGCGCCGTGTACGACTCACCCGCATCACTGCCCGGCCGACACCGCTGGACCACCCCGGAGTCGGACGTCCGGCGGCTGGAGAAGCTGCTCGGCATGCCGGCGCGCAGCATCGGCGCCCCGCTCTGGGTCAGCGGCGACGAACCGGACTGCCCGAAGTGCGGCCGACGGGTCACCTGGTACGACATCGTGTCGTCGGCGCTCTCCGGCCTGCACGACAAGGCCATGATCGCCACCGTCATCCTCGGCGAGCGCAAGTACGTCAACACCGGCATCCCGGACGCCATCGCCGGCGTGCGCTGCGCCGACTGCCACACCGCGATCGACGGCCTGCGCAGCTTCAAGTGCCACAACTGGGCGTACGCCTTCGAGGAGTTGGAGGCCGTCCGCGAACGGATGGCCGGCGGCCTCCCGCCGGGCTGACCGGGCCGCCGGCCCCTCCCGTTGGTCCGACCCGGGCCGCCGGCACCGGGCCGCCGGCAGGCGGTCCCGAGCTGGTGCGGGAGTCGGTCGAGGCGGCTTAGTCGGCCGAGCGACGGGTGGGACGGCGGCCGGGCGGGGAGGGCGGCTCCGGCCCCGGGTCGGGCACCGGGGGCATCGGCCGGGTGACCGGCTCCGCGCCGGTGACCCGGGCCGACTCACCGTGGTGCCACAGCTCGACCTCGGTGTCGGCGGCGGCGTCGGGCAGTTCGTAGCGGGCCTCGGTGGGAGTCAGCGTGACCAGCAGCCGGTGACCGCGCCAACGCAGGCTGAAGGCCAACCGGTCGATCCGGCGCGGCAGCCGGGGGTCGAAGGAGAGCACCGCCCCGTCGTCGCGCAGCCCGCCGAAACCCTGCACAAGTGCCAGCCACGCACCGGCCAGCGAGGCCAGGTGCAGCCCGTCGGCGGTCTTGTCCCCCAGATCCGCCAGGTCTTGGAGGACCGACTCGGCGAACAGGTCGTACGCCAGATCCAGGTGCCCGACCTCGGCGGCCAGCACCGCCTGCGGGGCGGCCGAAAGCGACGAGTCGCGGACCGTGCGGGCCTCGTAGTAGGCCAGGTTGCGGGCCTTCTCGGCGGCGGTGAACTCACCGGGGCAGAGCTGCATGGCAAGCACCAGATCGGCCTGCTTGACCACCTGCTTGCGGTACAACTCCAGGTACGGGAAGTGCAGCAGCAGTGGGTAGTCGTCCTCGCTCGTGTTCGCGAAGTCCCACTCCGGTTGCTGGGTGAAGCCGGCGGCCTGCTGGTGCACCCCGCGCTCGTGGTCGTACGGGATGAACATCGCGTCGGCGGCGGCCCGCCAGCCGGCCACCTCGTCGTGGTCCACGCCGAGCCGACCGGCCACGTCGGGGTAACGCTCGGCGGCGTCCGCCGCTCCCCGCAGGTTGCGCTTGGCCATCAGGTTGGTGAAGGCGTTGTCGTTGACCAGCGCGGCGTACTCGTCCGGGCCGGTCACGCCATGCAGGTGGAAGTCACCCTCGTCCGACCAGTGCCCGAAGCCGTGCCAGAGCCGGGCGGTCTCCACCAGCAACTCCAGCCCTGCCTCGGCGAGGAACCGCTGGTCGTCGGTGGCCGCCAGGTAGCGCAGCACCGCGTCGGCGATGTCGGCGTTGACGTGCAGCGCCGCGGTGCCCGCCGGCCAGTAGCCGGATGATTCCCGGCCGCCGATGGTGCGCCACGGGAAGGTCGCGCCGGTCAGTCGCAGCTCGCGGGCCCGCTCCCGCGCCTCCGGCAGGTGGGCGTGCCGCCAGCTCAGCGCCGAGCGGGCCACCGTCGGAGCCAGGTAGGTGAGCACCGGCAGGACGTACGTCTCGGTGTCCCAGAGCACGTGCCCGTCGTAGCCGTTACCCGTCAACCCCTTCGCCGAGATGGTCCGGTCCCCGTCCGGGCGGCCCGCCTGGATCAGGTGGAACATCGCGAACCGGACCGCCTGCTGGAGCTCCGGATCGCCGTCGAGCTGCACGTCGGCGACCTGCCAGGCCGCGTCCAGGGCGGCACGCTGGTCGGCGAGCAGAGCGTCGAAACCGTCCGCGCGGGCCGCGTCCGCCTCGGCGACCACCAGGTCGGCCAACTCGTCCACGGGCGTCCCGTCCACGGGCGTGCACTCGTACGCGGCGAACTTCGTCAACCGCAGCCGCTCCCCCGGGTGCAGCCGCCCCGCCACCGTCACCCGTACCCGGTCCGGGATGCCGTCGCCGCTCACCGTCACCGTGTCCGGCGCGTCCACCAGGTGGCTCACCGCCACCGCGACCCGCTGGCCGCTGCGCTCGGTACGGTGCACCAGCACCCCGTCCAGACCGTCCGCGCGGTACGCCTCACCGGCCAGCGGATCACTGAGCGTCGAGGCGGCCCGCGGGTCGTCGGAACTCTCCGGCACCTTCTCGTTGGCCAGCAGGTCCGAACAGATTCGCAGCTCGACGGGCCCGTCCAGCGGCTCGACCTCGTACCGGACGGCGGCCACCGGACGGCGGGGCAGGGAGACCAAGCGGGTGCTGCGAACGAGCACCCGCCGCCCGGTCGGCGAGATCCACTCGGTTTCCCGGCGCAGGACCCCCGCCCGCAGGTCGAGCACCTGTTCGTGGCCGCGCAGCGTCCCGGTCCGCAGGTCCAGCGGCTCGTCGTCGACCCAGAGCCGGATCAGTGCGGCGTTCGGCGCGCTCACGACAGTGTCGCTGGCCTGGGGAAACGCGTACCCCTCCTCGGGGTAGCTCAGCTCGCGCCGCTCGTGGAAACCGTTGACGTAGCTGCCCGGCATCCCACACGGCGCGCCCTCGTCGAGGACTCCACGCCAACCGACCCACCCGTTGCCCAACGCGAAGATCGACTCGGTTTCGCCGAGCCGGTCCAGGTCCGCCGCCGTACGCCTGATCCGCCAGGTCTCGTCCTCCTCCACCCCGGCAGCGGGCGGCGGTTGGTCGGTGGTCGAACTGGTGTGCACGAAGCCTCCTGGTGTGCCGACGTCCGCGACCAGCCAAGCAGAAACGCCTGAGTGATTGCTGGACGAAGGTCGTGGGGCCGACCTGACCTCCGTCCGCAGCGGTGCCCTCTGCCCCGTTCCCACGATGTCTCCTCGGTGAACGGGGTATGAACATCTAGTGAGGTGATGCATGGTCGACAACGGCAGCATTGACGTTCCGGACATCAGCGCCGAGTGGTACCGCGACGTCGTCGACGCCGCCGCCGCCAGCCCCGACCCGTTGCGGTGGTTCGTGGGACACGCCACCGAAGGGGTGATCCTGCTCCTCGGCGCGCTGCTGGTCGTGGCCGCGCTGAGCCGCCTGTCCGGCGGCCCCCGCGACCGCGCACTCGCCCTGATCGCGCCCGTGCCGACTCTCCTGGCGTACGCGGGCAGCGAATGGCTCAAGACCCTGGTGGACGAGGACCGCCCCTGCCGGACAATCGGCCGGGCGATCATCGCGGGTGCCTGCCCACCGCCCGGAGACTGGTCGTTCCCCAGCAACCACGCCACCATCGCCGGCGCCCTGGCGGTCACCACGCTGCTGCTCTCCCGCCGACTCGGCCTGGTCGCGCTGCCGCTGGCCGCGCTGGCCGCCTTCTCCCGGGTCTTCGTGGGCGTGCACTACCCCCACGACGTCGCCGCAGGCGTGCTGCTCGGCGCCCTGGTCGCCGCGCTGCTCACCCCACTGCTGGCCCGCCCGACCGCCGAGGCTCTCCGCCGCCGCGCCGACCGCGCCGCCCGCCCGAGCCCCAAGCTGGCGAGCCGCTCCCGCCCCTGACCGCCGGAGGCCGGGGTCAGGTCGTCAGGAGCAGGGCTGCTGCCGTACCCAGCAGGAGGAACGGGCCGAACGGGAGGTGGGTGCGCCAGCGGGCCCGTCGGGCGGCCAGCAGTCCCAGGCTGACCAGCGCGGACAGCCCGAACGTGAGCAGGATCCCGAGCAGCAGTACCGGCCACCCGTACCAGCCGAGCAGCGCACCCACGCTGAGCGCCAGCTTGGCGTCGCCGAGCCCGAAGCCGCGGCGGCCGAGCAGCAGCGTGCTGCTGGCGAAGAGCAATGCCAGCCCGGTTCCGGCGGCGACGGCGCGCAGCCATGGGCCCGGGGTGGTGTCGGCGAGTGCGGCGAGGCCGAGCAGCAGCCAGGTTCCGGCGGCGGCCGGCAGGGTGAGTCGGTCCGGCAGGCGGTGCACGGCCAGGTCGACGGCGACTGCGGGGATCGTCCAGCCGAGCCACCAGGCCAGCGCCGACAGCGGCCCGATCGGGGGCCCGACCAGCGCCAACAGCACGACTGCGCCGAGGGCGGCCAGCTCGATGCCGCCGGCCGGCGGGCCGACCCTCGCCCGGCAGCGACCGCAGCGGCCGGTCGGGCCGAGCGCCGGCCAGGGCCTGGTCAGGCCGATCGGGGCGCCGCAGGCATCGCAGCCGGTGCGGTTGGCGGTGCCCGACGGTACGCCGTGACGCAGGGCCGCCAACCGCAGCGGCGGGCTGATCGCCAAGGTGGCGAGCACGGCCGGGAGGCGGTGGCGACCAGTGACCGGGTGGTGTCGCGCCGTTGGTGCCCGATCTTCGCCCCGGTCGGCCGGGTTCGGTGGCCCGGGAGTGGGCGTCGCGGGGCCGGTCAGTGCCATGTCGCCCGCTCCGATCCCACGGCGTGCCCCATCAACGTGAACACGGATCGTGACTGGACGGTCGCTCCGGTGTAGCGGATGGCGCAGAAAGCGACCTGCGCGGCGGGGCGTCGGTGGGCGTTGCGGGCAGCGTTCGGGCCGACGGCCCGGTCGAGCCAGCGGGTCGGTTCGTCGGCGGGGTTGCCCGGTGCGACGCCGGGATGACGCCGCGATGTCCCACTCCCGCCACCGGAGGGAGGGTCGGTGCGACTCCGCCCGAGCCGGCGACGCTCGACCGGCGACGGCCGCTCGTCCGGCATTTGATCGGGATGCAGCACGGACACCCGCCACCACCACCTGCCATCACGGAGCGTGTTCGATTGAATTGCCTCTGTTGCATCGGCGGTCGTCAGCTTATGCTCGCCCCTTGAGCGTGACGCAAGCCTCACTACAACAACTGGACGACACAGGACCTTGCATTTGTAAAAGATCCGTAACGGTGAATGCAGAAGCGCAATGAACAGCTCCGGATGTGCTGATCCGGGCGCGCTTCCGCATGCCCGGCGGCGGTGATCCGTCACCGCGTCGGGCGACCACGAGGAGGCTCGACGGTGCGCGGACCGCAGCTCAGACGAGCGGCAATCTGCCTGCTGGTGGCCGTGGCGGCGGTGCCGGTCACGGCGTGCGCCAGCGGACGGCAGGCCGCCGAAAAGCCGATGGCGGCCCCATTAGAGACGCGACGGACCGATCCGGATGTCGAACGGCAGGCCGCCGAAAAGGCGGCACTGGCCGCGTACTCCGGTTATCTCGCGGCTTCCCGCACGGCGAGCGTACGCAGTGATCCACGCGCGCCGGAGCTGTCCCGTTTTCTCGCTGATCCACTTCTCACCCGGGTCCGGTTGTCCATTCACGAGGCCAAGGAGCACGGCGCTATGCGTACCGGGGCTGTGAGGTCCGACCCGACCGTGACGGCGGTCAGCCTGGACGCGACCCCGGCCACCGTGGACATCCAGGACTGCCTGGACACGAGCGCGTACCGGCTGGTCTACGCCAAGGACAAGCGGGTGGTGCCGGGCAGCGGCGGCGGCAGACACCTCTCCACCGCCACCGCCACCCGCTATCCGGACGGCCGCTGGCTCATCAACTCCGGCTCGACACACCGGGACCAGCCGTGCTGACCCGGCGAGGAAGGGGTACGCCCGGCCGGGCCCTCGCCGGGATCGGCCTCGCGCTGCTGCTGGTGGTTGGTGGCACCCTGCCGGCCGCCGCGTCCCGACGCGCCGACCCGGGCGCCAGCTGCCCACCCGACCAGCCCGACTGCAGCGTCTGGGACGACGAACCCGGCACCCCCGGCGGCGGTGGAGACAACGGTGGCGGTGGCGGGAACGACGGCGGTGGTGGAGGCGGCGGCGTCTGCCAGTGGGACGGGCGGACCATCCCCTGCTACCACCCGGTGCTGGGCTGGTTCAACAACGGCGACGGCTGCTACTACAAGCTGGAGGAGCCGCAGCCGGCCAACACTCCCGAGGGCAAGCAGTGGTACCTGCTCACCTGCAACGGCGGTGACCAGGGCAGTCAGCGCGAGGAACTGCGGGACGGTCCGCCGGCCGGGTACGGCGCGCCGCCCGACCCGGAGGAGCTGGCCCGCCGCGCCCTGGCGTCGATCAAGCTGTTGCCGGCGCGGCTGCGCGTCGCACCCCGCAAGGACATCGGCCCCGGACTGGTCGGGCTGCCGGTGTGGATGTGGGCGACCCCGAGCGCCAACTACTTCGGCCCGTTGCGCGCGTCGGCGAGCGACCGTGGCCTGACCGTCTCCATCGAGGCGAAGGTCGACCGGATCGTCTGGGACATGGGCAACAAGAAGGACACCGTCACCTGCACCGGTCCCGGCACCCCGTACGACGCGAAGGGCAGCTACGCCGGTAAACCCTCCCCGGACTGCGGCTTCGACAAGGGCTACCAGAAGGCCGCCACGTACCGCGTCGGCGCCACCACGCACTGGACGGTGCGCTGGTGGACCGACGACGGAAGCGCGAACGACGAGATTCAGGTGACCCGGACCAGCGGCACCGTTCCGATCCAGATCAACGAACTCCAGGTGGTCACCAGATGAGCCTCGCGACGCGCAACGGGACCGGGTCGGTCGACGCGCCGGTCACCCCGCCCAAGGTGGTCCGGCAGCGCCGGGTACGCCCCGGGCTGCTGGGTCTGGCCGTACTCCTGATCGCCCTGGGCGGGTTGGGCGCGGCCTTCGCGGTCACCTCGGTCCGGGCCACCGGCAGCTACCTGGCGGTGGCCCGGCCGGTGGAGGTCGGTCGGGAGATCGGCACCGCCGACCTGATCACCGTGCAGGTCGCCGGGGGGCAGGGGCTGCGGCCGGTACCCGCCAACCGGCTCGACGAGGTGGTCGGCAGGCGCGCCGCCGTGGCGCTGGTGCCGGGCACCCTGCTCACGCTGGCGCAGATCACCGACGATCCGCTGCTCGGCCCTGGCCAGCAGCAGATCGCGCTGGGTCTGAAGACCGCGCAGGTGCCGGCCCGCAGACTGCACCCCGGGGACAAGGTCCTGCTGGTCAGCACCCCGGACAGCAACGCCAACGGAGAGTCGGCCGCCGCCGGCACCCGGTTCTCCGCCACCGTGATCGACGTGGTCAACCAGGCCAACGACGACCAGGTCGTCTATCTGGCGCTCACCACGCGGGACGTGCCGGCGGTGGTGGCGCTCGCCGCGCAGAAGCGGCTCGCCGTCGTGTTGACCGAGGCGGCCTGAGCATGGCGATCGTCGCGCTGGTGTCCGCGAAGGGTTCGCCGGGCGTCACGACCTCGGCGCTGGCCTGCGCGCTGGCCTGGCACCGGCGGCTGGTGCTCGCCGAGTGCGACCCGTCCGGCGGTTCGATCCTCGCCGGCTACCTGGGTGGCCAGTTGGACGGGCCGCGCGGCATCGGTGAGCTGGCCGTCGGTGAGCTGCGCGACGGCAACCTGGAGACCGCGTTCTGGTCCCAGCTGGTCGACCTGGACGCGCCGCGCCGCGAACGGCTGCTGCTGCCCGGTCTCGTCGACCCGACGCAGGCCGGCAGCGTCACACCGCTCTGGCAGCGCTTCGCCGACTACTTCAACGCCCTGGACCGGGGCACCCCCGGCTACGACGTCCTCGTCGACTGCGGCCGGCTGCACGTCGCCGGTCCGCCGTGGCCGCTGCTGCGCGCCGCCTCGGTGGTGCTGCTCGTGACCCGCGCCCACCTGCCCGACCTCTCCGGGACGCGGGCGGCAGTCACCGCGATCGAACGGGACTTCGCCGAGCACCGGGTGCCGCCGGGCACCCTGCGTCTGCTGCTGGTCGGTGACGGGCACGGTCGAGCGGAGATCAGCCGTACGTTGAAACTGCCGGTGATCGCCCGGCTGCCGCATGACCCGCGTACCGCCGGGGTGCTCCGCCTCGGTGGGACCGTGCGGTCCGGACGGCCGCTGCTGCGCGCGGCGGCCGCGTTGGAGGTACCGATCGGCGCCCTGCTCGAACGCCGGCAGGCACGGCTTGCCTGGCCCGTGCAGCAGGGGGTGCCGGATGCGGTTTGAGCCGGTCTCCGCCGACCCCCGCCAGCAGCCGCCGGGCGCCACCTCCACCGCGCCGCCGCTGCCCGCACCGAACGGCCGCCACCAGCACCAGCCCGTGTCGACGCCACCGCAGGCGCCGACGGTCGGCCCGCGACCGCCGGAGCAGCCGTTGCGCCCCCGGATGGACTTCCAGGTCGTCCGGGAGCTGCGCCGGGAACTCACCGAACGGCTCACCCTCTGGCAGCGCGGCCGGGAGTTCACAGTCGACGAGGAGGACACCGAGCGGGCGCGGCTGGCCGTCACGGTCGTCTCCGAGTACGCCGACGCGGTCCGTCGCGCCGGCACCCCGATGGCCGCCGACGAGGAACGCCTGCTGCTCGACCAGGTGACCGCCGAGCTGGTCGGCCTCGGACGACTACAGACCCTGCTGGTCGACGACACGATCGAGGAGGTGCACATCCTCGGCTGCGACCAGGTACGCATCACCCGGCACGGAGGCGGGGTGGACTGGGCCGAGCCGATCGCCGACAGCGACGCCGAACTGGTGGAGATCCTCCAGGCGGCGGCCCGCCGGGCCGGCGCGACCGAACGGTCCCTGTCCACCGTGAAGCCCACCCTCGACCTGCAACTGCCCGACGGCAGCCGGCTGGCCGCCGTGTTCCTGGTGAGCCACCGCCCGTACGCGGTCATCCGCAAGCACAACACCCTGGACGTCAGCCTCGACGATCTGGCCGGCGCCCGGGGCGACCTGGACGAGATGATCGACCCGCTGCTGCGTGACTTCCTGCGCGCGGCGATGCGCGCCGGGCTGAACATCATGGTCGCCGGGCTGGCCGGAGCCGGTAAGACCACGATCATCCGGGCGTTGATGAACGAGATCCCGCCCGACGAGCCGTACGTGCTGTTGGAGGAGAGCCGGGAACTGCTGCCCGCCCGCCGCCGCGAACGGCACCGGGCGGTGATGAGCTTCGAGGCGCGCGAGGGGCACGGCGAGCGCGGCTTCGACGGTCGCCCGGCTGGTGAGGTGACGATCGCCGACCTGATTCCGCTCTCGCTGCGGATGGGCGTGCTGCGGATCATCGTTGGTGAGGTGCGGTCCCGGGAGATCGTGCCGATGCTCCAGGCGATGACGACGAGCCGGGGTTCGATGTGCACCATCCACGCCCGTACGGCAGCCGGTGTGGGTGAGCGGATCGTGGAGCTGGCGTTGGCGCACGGCCGCGAGATGACAGTCGACCAGGCCCGCCGGATGGCCGGCAACGCCCTCGACCTGATCGTCTACGTCACCGTCGAGGACGAGACGGCGATCGGCGGACGCAAGCACCGGTTCGTGTCGCACGTGGAGGAGGTGATCGGCGCCGGCGAGGGTGGCCGGATCACCACCACCACCGTCTTCGGTCCCGGCCCGGACGGTCGCGCGGTCCCCCGGCACCTGCCCGAGCGCGTCCGCGACCAGTTGCTGCGGGTGGGTTACGACGTCCGGCTGCTGACCCGGTGGATCGAGGCCGGTGCGGGCGCCTGGCGTCGCGCCCGGCAGACCCGACTGGCCCGGCGGTGACGTGATGGGAAACAGCCTGGAGTTGATCGCGGTGGTGTCCGGTGCCGCGTGTGTGGCCGGGCTGCTGCTGGCTGTGGCCGCGTTGGTCGGTACCCGACGGCCCGCCGGCCGGGCACCTGGCGCCGGGCCGGGCCTGAGCCGGCTGTGGCGTGGCCCCGGCAGCACTCCCGCCGAGCAGCGCAGCCACCAGGCCCTCCTGGTCGCCGCGGTGATCGCCGGGGCGTTCGCCTTCCTGCTGACCGGGCTACCGGTGGTGGGCCTGCTGGTGGCGGTGGCGGTGCCCGGCACGCCGTGGCTGTTCGGCGTCGGCAAGGCCGAGCAGCGGGCGATCGCCCGGATCGAGGCGGTCGGCGAGTGGACCCGCCGACTCAAGGACGTCTCCAGCACCGGGCAGGGCCTCCAACAGTCGATCATCGGAACGATCGGCAGCGTCCCACCGGGCATCGAGGACGAGGTCCGGTTGCTCGCCGCCCGGCTCCAGGCCGGCTGGACGGCGCGTTCCGCGCTGCTCGCGTTCGCCGACGAGATCGGCGATCCGGTCTGCGACCAGGTGGTCGCGGCGCTGATCCTGCACCTCAGCGACCGGGGCGAGCGGCTGGGCGACGTGCTCGGCTCGATCGCCGGCGCGGCTGCCGCCGAGGTCGCGACCCGTCGGGAGATCGAGGCCAAGCGGACCCAGCCACGGTTCGCGGTCCGCTTCCTCACCGGCATGACGCTGGCCACCCTGGCGTACGGGCTGGTCAACACCGAGTACATCAAGCCGTACGGGACGCCTGTCGGCCAGGTGGTGATGGCCGCCCTCGGTGCCGCGTTCATCGCCCTGCTGGCCTGGGTGCGGTCGATGAGCCAGCCGCAGCGGCCGGCCCGTTTCCTGCCGAAGCCCGACCCCGCCGAGGTGATCGCGTGAGCGCGAGGAGTGCGGCGCGGCGGAGTCCCGCGGTCGCGGACGGAGGGCGGCACCAATGATCGTCAACTGGCAGTTGGCCATCGCGGTGTGCGGCGGGTCGGCGATCGGCCTCGGCCTGTTCCTGGTGGTCCGTGAGCTGGTGCCGGCGACGCCCGCGCTCGGGCCGGCGCTGCGGCGACTGCACCAGCCGCCGGGCGTCGGAATCGCCACCCCCGCGTCCCGCCGGCTGGACTGGTTGAGCGGGCTGTCCCGCTGGCTGCGGCCGCCGCACCGGCAGCTCGCCCTGATCGGCCAGACCCCCGAGCAGTACGCGCTGTCGGTGCTGTTGTCGGCGCTGGTCGGGCTGGCCACACCGACCCTGCTCGGGGTGGCCCTGCTGGCGTTCGGCGTCTCGTTCCCGTTCGCCGTACCGGTGCTGGGCAGTCTCGGCCTGGCGCTGATGGCCGGCCTGCTGGCCCACCGGTCGGTGCTCGCCAAGGCCGACGCCGCCCGCGACGAGTTCCGCCAGGCCGTGTGCACGTACCTGGATCTGGTGGCGTTGCAGCTCTCCGCCGCGCACGGTCCGGTGCAGTCGCTGGAGCGGGCGGCGGCGGTCTGTGACGGCTGGGTCTTCGACCGGCTCCAGGAGTCGTTGCGGATCGCCCAGATGCAGATGCACGCGCCCTGGGACGAGCTACGCGACCTCGCCGACAAGATCGGCATCCCGGAGTTGGGCGACGTCGGCGCGATCATGCGTTCCTCCGGCAGCGAGGGCGCGCAGGTGCACGAGACCCTGCGCAGCCGGGCCGACTCCCTACGGGACCAGATCCGCACCGACAACCTGGCCCGGGCCGAGGGGGTGACCAGTCGACTGGACATTCCGGGGGCACTGCTCGTCTTCGTGCTGCTCGGCTTCGTCGTCTATCCGTTCATCGCCCGTATCTGACCCACCCCCCTGCGAAGGAGTACGTCATGTCCATCCTCAGCTATCTGCACGTCGCGGTGACGGCGCGCCTGGCCGAGCTGAGCCGCGACGGCGAGCGGGGCGACAGCCCCGTACCGACCGCTGTGATCATCTTCGGTCTGGTCTTCGTCGCCACGGTCGTCACCGGCCTGGCCCTCGCCAGGGCCAACAACTGGATGACGAACATCCCGACCTTCTCGAACCCGACGGCCCCGTAGCAGCCACCGAATGAGTCACGCCGCGTTCCCGAGGTGGCGCCGGGCGGTCATCACCGTCCGGCGTCGCTTCGCGCCCGGCGACCGGGAGCGGGGTGCCAACCCGGTGGAGCTGGCCGTGATGATGCCGGTCATCCTGGTGCTGCTCTTCGGCTCGATCCAGGTCGCGACCGTCTTCCTGGCCCGCTCCACCGCCCTGAACGCCGCGCAGAGCGGCGTCAACGCCCAGCGGGTGCAGCAGGCGGAGGACGGCGCCGGGGTGGCCCGCGCGACCCAGTTCCTCGTGAACGCGGGCGGCTGGCTCGTCGGCTGGGACACCCCCGGACCGACCTGCGTGACCACCGACGCCGACACCGAGGTGACCTGCACGGTGACCGGCCGATCCCTGTCGGTCATACCGGGTGTGGACTTCGCGGTGCAGCAGACCGCCCACGGAACCGTGGAGAGGGTGACCCAGCCGTGACCCGTACCGCCGAACGGGGTTCGGTCTCCATCGAGGTGGCCGTGCTCGCGCCCGCGTTCATCGCGCTGATGGTGCTGGCCGGTGTGGTCGGCCGCAGCGCGGTGGCGGCGGAGTCGCTCGAGGCCGCCGCGCACGACGCGGCGCGCGCCGCCTCGATCTCCCGGGACGCCGGTACCGCCCGGACGGCCGCCGTGGAGGCTGCCCAGAAGCAGCTGGACTGGCACGGCCTGGCCTGCGCCAACACCCTGAACCCGACGTTCTCCGGCTCGGTGGCCGGCACGGCGTCCAGCTTCGAGGACGCGTTCAGCAGCCCGGTCGGCGTGAACGCCACGGTGACCGTGCGGATCAGTTGCCTGGTGTCCTTCAAGGACGTGTCGCTCGACGTCCTGCCCGGGATGCCGACCGGCAACCAGATCACGGCGAGTTTCACGTCGCCGCTGGACCGGTACCGGAGCCGGCAGTGACCAGGCCACCGACCGGGGACCACGGCCGGGTGAGCATCTTCCTGGCGGTGGCGATGCTCGGCGTACTGGCAATCGTCGGCCTCTCCTTCGACGGCGCGGGGCAGCTGCGCACCCTGCAACGCGCCGACAACCTGGCCGCGGAGGCGGCACGGGCCGGCGGCCAGGCCATTGACCGGGCCACCGCGATCGAGGGCGGCCCGAAACGGATCGACCAGCCGGAGGCGACCGTGGCTGTCGCCAACTACCTCGGCTCCGCCGGCACGACCGGCCACACCGTGAGCTTCCCGCAGGTCGGCGGGGAAACCCTGATCCGGGTGACCGTCACGATCACCTACCAGCGCTCGATGCTCGGGCTGTTCGGCTTCCCCCAGACGGTCACCGTCACCGGCGAGGCGACCGCGCGGGCCGTCACCGCAGGACCATAGGAAGGGAGAGGCAGCCATGCCCGCATCGGGTGGTTCCGTCGTACGGCGGACCGGACGCATCCTCACCGGCGTCGGTGCGCTGGTCGTGCTCTGCGCGTTGCTGGGCGGCGCGCCGATCGCGCTGATCGCCTTCGCCGGCAACCCACTGCCCGACCACCTGCCCACCATCGGCGAGGTGGGCACCGCGCTGACCAGCCGCGACGACGGTCAACTCTTCCTGCGGGGACTGGCACTCGCGGGCTGGTTCGGGTGGGCCACGTTCGCCTTCTCCGTCCTCGTCGAACTGGGCGCGCAGACCCTGCGCCGGCCAGCTCCGAAGCTGCCCGGGATGAGCCGTCAGCAGAAGGCCGCAGCCGCCCTGGTCGGCTCGGTCGCGCTGATCCTCGCCGCCAGCCCGGCCGCCGCCAGCGCCGCCGCGGTACACGCCGGTCCGGCGTACACCCAACCCGCCCCGGCTGCGGTCAGCACCCTGGCAGCGCCGACCCGCGCGGCCGCGCCACCCGACACGTCGGCACCGGTGTACCGGGTGGCGCGGGGTGACTACCTGGGCGAGGTGGCCGAGCGGTACCTGGACGAGTTCGGCGACTACCGGAGACTGGCCGAGCTGAACCGGCTGGACGATCCGGACAAGATCCGCCCCGGTCAGCTGCTCCGCCTGCCGGCCGAGGCCGCCGACCAGGGCAGACGGCTCCACGCCACCGGCCGGGTGGTGAGCCGACCCACCCCGCCGAAGCCGCCGGCGCCCCGCCCGGCGCCCGAGCGGACGGCACCGCGGCCGGCGGATCCGGCGCCATCCAGCGGTACGGAGTCGGCCGGTCAACCGCCGACGATGACCGTCGGCGCGGCACGGGCCGGAGCCACCGACCGGGTGAACCGACCGCTCGCGGTCTCCGCGGTGCTGGCCGTGGCGAGCATCGTCGGCGCCCAGATCGGCGCGGTGCTCGGGTTGCGCCGCCGCCCGGCAACCGCCGGTGCGGCACCGCGCCTGGCGGCCACGTCCCGGACCGCCGGGGGCCGCAGCAGTGGCCGGACGGCCCGGACCAACGCCGGGGCGGCTCGTGACAGCGGCGGGACGGGGCCCACCGGCGTGCCGGCCCGGATACGCGACGAAGGCCGCGTCGGCGACGACAGCCCCGGCGGGTTGTTCACCGATGGGCACGGTCTCGAAGACGTGCCGGACGGTCCGGAGGTCGGCCGCCACCGGCGGAGCTGACCCCACGGACGATCGGTCCGCCGGCGAGTTGCCCGGAGAGCGACATACCTCTGAGTCATAAATATGACCTGGAGGCATATCGGCCGTCGGCGACACCACCGGTCACCGGAGGGTCTGGTGCGCCCGGCCGCTCAGGGCAGGCGGGTCTGGAGCATGCCGTTCTCGATCCGGGTGGGCAGGATCTGCTGGTCGTTGCCGGACGGACCCTGCACGACCTCGCCGCCGTTCAGGCGGAACGCGCTGCCGTGCCACGGGCAGACCACGCAGGCGTGGCCGTCGATCTCCTGCACCTCGCCCTCGCCGAGCGGCCCACTCTGGTGCGGGCAACGCTCCAGCATCACGGTGACCTCGTCGCCGTGGCGGTAGAGGATCACCGAGACGTCGTCCACCTCACGGGTGATCAGTGTGCGCTGCGGCAGGCTGGCCATGTCCGCCAGCGAGTGCCAGCCGTCGCTGATCCGGTGCAACTCGGACACGCTCTGGTTGACCTGCGCGCCCTGCTTGTACGCCAGGTGGCCACCGATGTAGGCACCGAGGCTCACCGCGGAGAGGCCGAGGAAGCCGAGGGCGCGGCCAACGCCGTGCCGCCCGGACAGCCGCGCGGCCAGCGAGCCCGCGTAGAGGCCGACGCCGACCGTGTTCGCGGCGGCGTGCACCAGGCCGACCCGCCGCTGGTCGCGGGACAGGGCTGCCCAGTCGTTGAGCCCGGCGACGGCGGCCGGCACCGCGCTCACGGTGCCGAGACCGACCAGCACGGTGGCGGGTCGGCGCTGGCCGGGCATGAGGTCCAGCACCGCGGCGCTGATCCACGCGCCGACCGGCACCTGCACCATCGCCGGGTGCAGCGGATGCCCGAGGGTCACCCCGTGCAGCAGGTCGCGCAGCCGGCGGGGCCGCAGCGTCCCCAGGACGATCTTCTGCAACCGGTCGCCAGCGCTGTCCAGCCGGGAGTCCTGCTCAACTTTCGTCAAAAGTGCTCGCACGAGTACCGACTTCCCGGCGATCGCCGTAGCAAACCGGTCCCCAACGACAAACCTCCCCACCCACGCCGCCGATCTTGCGGTTTCTGCTCCGACGAATCGGCGGCACAAGCCGCGAAACACCGCCCGAAAGTGCAAGATCGACGGGGATTGTGGGGGTGGGGTGGGGCGGGCATGCTGGAGCGCGTGAGTGTTCGGGTGGAGCGGGTCGGGGCGGTCAGCACCATCGTTCTCGACCGAGCTGACGTGCGGAACGCCGTTGACGGGCCGACGGCGCGGGCGCTGGCGGACGCGTTCCGGGCCTTCGACGCCGACCCGGACGCGGCGGTCGCCGTGCTCTGGGGCGCGGGCGGCACGTTCTGCGCCGGCGCCGACCTCAAGGCGATCGGCACGCCGAGCGGCAACCGCGTCGAACCCGAGGGGGACGGGCCGATGGGTCCGACCCGGATGACGCTCGGCAAACCCGTGATCGCGGCGATCTCCGGGTACGCGGTGGCCGGCGGGTTGGAGCTGGCGCTCTGGTGTGACCTGCGGGTCGCCGAGTCCGACGCGACGCTCGGGGTGTTCTGCCGGCGGTGGGGCGTACCCCTGATCGACGGTGGCACGGTCCGGCTGCCCCGGCTGATCGGCGAGAGCCGCGCGATGGACCTGATCCTCACCGGCCGTGCGGTGCCGGCGGACGAGGCGTACTCGATGGGGTTGGTCAACCGGTTGGTGCCGCCCGGCCAGGCGCGAGCCGCGGCCGAGGAGCTGGCGGCGACGATCGCCCGGCATCCCCAGACCTGCCTGCGCAACGACCGGGCGGCGGTGCTGGCCGGCGCGGGTCGGCCCGAGCCGGAGGCCATGGCAGCCGAGCTGGCGTACGGGATGGACTCGCTGGCCAGCGACGCGGCGGCCGGCGCGGCCCGGTTCGTCGCGGGCGAGGGCCGGCACGGCACGACGCCGCCGGGAGGGTCGGGCCTCCCGACGGCGTCGGCTACCGGGTGAATCAGTTGCGGTTGATGGTGAACGTCGACGTGGGGTTCTGGATGTCCACGGCGTTGTTGCTCAGGCGGAGGTTGTTGAAGGTGACCGACCCGACGGCCGGCCCCTGCCCGGCCTCCGGCATCGGGTTGGCCCAGATCGCGAAGCCGGACTTCGCGTCGTAGGCGTCACCGCTCTTGCGCGCCCCGCTGATGGAGATGTTGG
The DNA here is from genome assembly GCF_040607375.1 of Micromonospora sp. NPDC005298. Lineage (NCBI taxonomy): Bacteria > Bacillati > Actinomycetota > Actinomycetes > Micromonosporales > Micromonosporaceae > Micromonospora > Micromonospora sp. NPDC005298. The sequence goes on along the minus strand of NZ_JBEXGP010000001.1, from coordinate 443,225 downwards.
TGAAGACCGTGTCGGTGATCGGGTTCTGCGGCTGCCCACCGACGTAGTTGGTCTGGAACATGATGCCGCTGTACGTCGGGTCGACGATGTCGACGTCGCTGACCCGGATGCCCTGGAACACCTTCGAGGCGGAGAAGACCCAGATCGCCGGGAAGGTCTGCCCGCCCCAGAAGTGTCCACCGGCCCGCACTATCGAGATGTTCTCGAACCGGGTGGGCGGGCTGGCACCGAAGCCGTTCATCGGGTAGCCGAAGTCGAGCGAGCTGATGGTGATGCCGGAGTAGACGAGCGTGTCCGCGATGTAGATGTTGCGGAACGTGTTGCCGTAGCCGCCGTACACGGCCACACCGGCGGCCCGCCAGGTCAGCGTCGACGTCAGGTTCTCGTAGACGTTGTCCCGCATGTCGGCGCCGCCCGCGTCGATCGCCGAGAACAGCGCGAAGCTGTCGTCGCCGGTGGCCCGGGCGTCGTTGTTGCTGACCAGGTTGTTGGTGCTCCCGTTCGTCATGTTGATGCCGTCGGCGAACATGTTCCGGATCCGGGAGTTCTTGATCGTCATGTAGTCGGTGTTCGCGCCCCAGTACAGGCACACCATGTGCTCGTTCCAGATGTTGTCGATCACGATGTTCGACACGTTGGCGAAGTCGAACACCTTGCCCGGGCCGTCGATCCTCGACGTGTAGTTGCCGAAGTAGGCGAAGTTCTTGAACGACGAGTTGGCCGCCGAGTTCTCGGCCCGGAAGCCGATGTCGGTGTTGTCCTGGCCCGCCGGGGCGTTGAACCGGGTGTACCAGGGGCCGGCGCCGGTCACCTGGACCGCCTTGCCGTACACCTGGAACTTCGACGAGGTGGAGTAGTTGCCGGCCGGCAGGTACACCCCGATGAGGTTGCCGGTGGTGTCCATCCGCACCCGGTCCAGGGCGTTCTGCACGTCCTGGTGGGTGAAGCCGGTCGGCGTGGTGTAGCGGGCCGGGTCCGGGTTGGCGATCGGTGCCACCTGCTCGGTGTTGATGAAGTCGATCGCGTACGTGGTGGTGTTGGCCGGGTCCTTCTGGAGGCGGATCTTGCTGCCGGCCGGGACCGTCGAGTTGAGCATGACGTTCGCTTCGTCGTAGATGTGCCGGGGCCCGCCCGCGCTCGGCGAGTTGCCCGGGCTGGTCTCGTTGCCGTAGAGCCAGGCGTAGCGGGACGTCAGGTCGATGGCCTTGTGGAACGTTCCGTTGACGTAGACGTTGAGCGTCGAGTTGATCCCGCCGCCGCCCGGGGCGTCCGGGATGGAGAAGCGGGTGACGAGCGTGTTGGTGCTGGCCCGGGTGGTGAACTCGACGTAGCTGCCGGTCGAGTTGAGGGTCACCGCCCGCCGGCCCGACGCCTCGCCGGCCAGGTCGCCGACCTCCCGGTTCGGCCCGACGACGCTGGCGCCGCCGCCGACCACGCCGTCCTCGGCCTCGTACATGTCGTACGGCATGTTGGCGCCGCGACCGACGAAGAGCGGGCGGTCACTGGTGTTGTTCGCCTGCTTGACCGGCAACTCGTTGGCGTCGGTGGCGAGGACCACCCGGACGGTGTACTTGCCGTTCGCGGCGGTCCAGGTGCCCAGGTTGATCGGGCCGACTGTCGCACCGGCGTTGATCACACCGGAGTACGAGCCGGTCAGGGTACGGACCACGATGCCGGACTCGTTGAGCACGGTCAGGGTGATGCCGTGCGCGCCGGACGCGGACGCCTGGTTGCCGGCGTTGCGGATCGACACGGAGAAGGTGACCGTGTTGCCGGCCGACGGGTTGCCCGGTGACCAGCCGGCCGCCGAGGCGACCAGGTCGGAGCTGGCGACCGCGGCGACGACCAGCGGGCTCGGGTTGGTGTAGCTGTTGTTGGTGTCGTCCTGCTCGACGACGGTGTTCGACTCGTCGACCTTGGCGCTGAGCGGGTAGCTGCCCGCGTCCCGGGTGCCGATGCTGGCGGTGACGGTCGTCGAGGCGCCGGCCGCGAGGGCACCGACGGACGCGGTGCCGACCCGGGTGGAGCCGAGGTAGAAGTTGACGTTCGTCGCGCCGGAGGCCGCCGAGCCCGCGTTGCGGACGGTCGCGGAGAGCGTGACGGCGCTGGTCTCCACGGGTGCGGACGGGCTGAACGACATGCCGGTCACGGTCAGGTCCGGGTTCGGCGCCGGGGTGCCGAAGACCTGGAACTCGGCCACCTGCCCGGCCGGGGCGCCGGTGTTCGAGGCGATCGAGAGCCGTACGTCGGCCGCCGCGCCGGAGACCGGGATGGTCACCGTGTTGCCGCTGCCCGGGTTGAAGGTGTAGTTCGCCGCGCCGACCAGCGTGGTGAAGCTCGACGAGCCCTGGTCCCGGCCGAGCACCGTGATGTTCTGGGTACGCGTGCCCCACGCCGAGTCCGGGTTGAGCTTCAGCACGACCTGGCTGAGGCTGGCGTTCGCGCCCAGCTGCACGGTCAGCGTGCTCGGGTTGCCGTTGCCCTCCCAGTAGGTGGCCACGTTGTTGTCGTTGGCGTTGGTCGCCACGAACGTGTGCACGTACCCGGAGGCGGTGATGGGCTTGCCGACCGCCAGGTTGGAGCCGGTCGGCGGGTTGCCGGTGCCGGTCCGGGTCACGGTGTTGCTGTTCGCCGACTGGTTGCCGGCCGCGTCCTTGGCCCGGACGTAGTACGAGACCGTGGCGCTGTCGGGCTGGCTGTCGGTGTAGGTGAGCGTCGAGCCGCTGACGCTGCCGCGCAGTGCGCCGTTGGCGTACACGTCGTAGCCGGTCACCCCGACGTTGTCGGTGGACGCCGACCAGGTGAGCCGGACCTGCCCGCTGGCGGGCTGGGTGTAGGCGAGGTTGCCGGGCACGCTCGGCGCCTGGGTGTCGGTGCTGCCGCTGGCGCCGTACACCTCGACCTCGGCGAGCTGGGCGGCCGGCCAGCCGGTGTTGCCGGTGACCTGCACCCGTACGTAGCGGGTGCTGGCAGCGGTGAAGCTGACGGTGGCGGTGTTGCCGCTGGCCGGGTTGAACGTGTAGCCGGCGGACGCCTTCAGGGTGGTGAAGGTCGAGCCGTTCGTGGAGCCGAGCACCGACAGCGTCTGGGTGCGGGTCTGCCAGTCCGACGCGGGCGGCAGCTTGAGCACGACCCGGTCCACGCTGACCGTGGCGCCTAGGTCGGCCTGGATCCACTGCGGGAACGCGTTGTTGGCGCTCTCCCAGTAGGTCGACGCGTTGCCGTCGTTGGCGTTGCCCGCCACGTAGTTCTGGTTGTAGCTGCTGGCGGTCATCGTGGCCGAGAGCCCGGCGAGCAGAGCCATCCGGGCAGCGGACGCGGACGCGTCGACCGCCGGTGCGGCGCTGGCCGTGGGGGTGACGACCGGGGCGGCGGCGAGGAGCAGGCCGGCGAGCGCGCCGGCGAGCATCCTGCTGGTGGTGTGGGGCGCTCCGCTCGGCGGAGTCCCTCGTCTGGTGAAGGTTCTGGACATGGGGTCGCTACACCTCTTTCGGGGGTGGGGTGTGGTGCGTTGCCCGGTGACGGGTGCAGGGGTACGCCCGTCGTGCCGCGACAGGTGGGGGACGGGTTGGGGGACGGGACGGTGGCCGACCCGGGGCCGCGCTGCACCCGGATGGCCCAGACCGGGTGGCCCCCGCCCTGGCCGGGCGGGGGCCGCCGGTCTAGCTGGAATAGACCTCGAACTCGCTGAGCTGGCCGGCCGGCCAGCCGCTGTTGCCGGTGACGGTCAGTCGCAGGTACCGCTGGCTGCTCGCCGTGAAGGTCACCGTGACGGTGTTGCCGCTGGCCGGGTTGAAGGTGTAGCCGGCGGACGCCTTCAGGGTGCTGAACGACGAGCCGTTCGTGGAGCCGAGCACCGACAGCGTCTGTGTACGCGTCTGCCAGGCCGAGGACGGTGGCAGCTTCAGCACGACCCGGGACACCGTTCGGCCGGTGCCCAGGTCCACAGTCACCGACTGCGGGAACGCGTTGTTGGCGCTCTCCCAGTAGGTGTTCGGGTTGCCGTCCACCGCGTTGGTCGCGGCGTACACGTCGGAGTGGCTGGTCTCGGTGACCGGTCGTCCGGCCGCCAGGTTTCCGCTGGGGGGCGGGGTGGTTGACGGTGGGGTGGTCGGCGGCGGGGTGGTGGACGTGCTTCCGTACACCTCGACCTCGGAGAGTTGCGCGGCCGGCCAGCCGGTGTTGCCGGTGACGGTGACCCGGACGTAGCGGCGGTCACCGGCGGGCAGCCCGATCGACACCGTGTTGCCCGCGCCGGGGTCGAAGACCCGACCGGCGGACGACGCCAGGGTGGTGTACGACGAGCCGTCGGTGGAGCCGAGCACCGACAGCGTCTCGGTGCGGTTCTCCCATCCGGCGGGCAGCTTGAGCACCACCCGGTCGACCGACCGGGCCGCGCCCAGGTCGACGGTGATCGTCTGCGGGAACGCGTTGTTGGCGCTCTCCCAGTAGGTGGCCGGGTTGCCGTCCACCGCGTTGCCCGCCGTGTAGCTCTGGTTGGTGCTGGTGGCGGTCGCCGGCCGGTTCAGCGCCAGGTTTCCGCCGGTGGGCGGCGGGGTGGTCGGGGGTGGCGTGGTGGTGGGCGGGGGTGTGGTGGTCGGCGGCGGGCTGGTCGGGCCGCCACCCCACTGCGGGGCCGGCCACGGGCCGCAGTACGGGGTCGGGGTGTACCAGCCGGAGTTGCCGGCGCCCTGGGTGATCTGAAAGCCACCGCCCACGCAGTTGTGGATCGGGTTGCTCTGCGCGATGTTGCTGGCCCGTACGTTGGTGAAGGACACCTGGCTGGGCGCCTGCACCTGGAGGGCGTACGTGCCGGCGCCGTCGATCCGTACGTTCGTGAGGTTGATCCCGCTGGTCTGGCCCTCGATCCAGTGCAGTGCCGCGTACGAGCTGTCCAGGATGTCGGTGTCGGTGATGTTGATGGTGGGGTTCTGGAACTCCTCGTTGAGGGCGGAGAACCAGATCGCGCCGACACCGAAGTTCCAGTTGTAGTCAGAGTTGCCGTTGCGGATCAGGGTGTTCCGGGCGATCGTCCAGGTGCCCTGGACTCCGGTGGCGCCCTGCACGCCGGGGTATCGGTTGGCGACGTGGATGCCGCCGCCGTTGGTCAGCGAGTCGGCTGTCACGTTGTCGGTGATCTTGATGTCCCGACCGCCGTAGCTGACCAGGTGGTTGGCCAGCAGCGTCACGCCGATGGTGTTGTGGGTGAAGGAGTTGTTGACGTTCGGCACGTTCTGCGCCCACATCGCCAACGCGTCGTCGCCGGTGTTGCGGACGAACGTGTTCGTCACCGTCGAGTTGGTCACCCCGGTGTGGAGGTTCACCCCGTCCGCGGTCTGGTCCAGGATCCGGCTGTTGCGGATGGTGAAGTTGTCCATCGGGCCGTCCATCCACGCCCCGACCTTGGTGTTCTCCAACCACAGGTTGTCCACCACCGAGTTGGACATCGCCCCACCGAGGGCGTTGACCTGGTCGTCGTCCATCCGTTCCCGGATGTCACCGATGATGGCGAAGTCCCGCAGCGTGACGTTGCGGCTCGGACCGCCGGCCTCGTGCTGCCGGATCTCGCCGGTGTAGCCGCCGCCAGGGACGTACTTGCCGTAGACGCCGGCCGCGCGCTTGCGGTCGGTGGGGTGCCGGCCGCCGAGCACCGAATACCACGGCCCCGCGCCGCGCAGGGTCACCCCGTCGACCACCACGTGGTCCCAGAGGGTGAAGGTGCCGGTCGGGATCCAGACCGCTCTGCCCTGGGCCTTTCCCGCGTCGACCGCCGCCTGGAACCTCGCGGTCGAGTCGGTCGCGCCGGTCGGGTCGGCGTTGAAGTCGGTGACCACGTCGAGTACGCCGGCGGGCTTGGCGATCGGCGCGACGAGCTCGAAGTCGGCCAGGTCGACGGTGAAGCTGGGCGACTGGGCGGTCGAGGAGACCTGGAGGCGGATCTTGGTGCCGGCCGGATAGGTGCTGCCGAACAGGGCCCGGGTCTCGTCGTAGAAGTGGTGCGGGTTGGTGTCACCCGGGTTGTTGTTGAACGGGTAACCGCCGTAGTACCAGCCGTACCTCGATGTCACCGGCACCGACTTGAGCACGGTCCCGTTGGCCCGCAGGTCGATGGCGGCGTCCCGCCCGGTGCCGGACGGGCTGTCCGGAATGCTGAGCCGGAACGTGACCGCGTTCGCCGGGGCGGTGAGCGTGAACTCGACGTACTCGCCGACGGCGTCGAGGGTGACCGCCTCCCGACCGGACGCCTCCGACGGCAGCGTGCCGTAGCGGCGGTCCGGGCCGATCTTCGTACCGTTGTGGGCGGCCTTCTCCGCCTCCTGCTCGACGAACGGGACTGTCGCGCCGCGGCCGGCGATGTCGAAGGGGGACAACCCGGCCGCCGAGGCCGGGGTGGCGGTGCCGGTGACCGCGAGGACGGTCACCGATGTCGCGGCGAGCAGGGTGGCGGCGATGGCGGCCAACCCTGCCCGGGTCGGGTGTCGAAGGTGGTGCGGGGTGCCGGTGGTGTGGTTGGCCATGAGCTGCGCTCTCCCTTTCGTCAGGCAGGCCAGGTCCCCCCGTTGCGGTGCGGCGCGTCGCGTCTTCTCCCGTTCCTCCTCTCTTTCGGGGTGGTGTGGTGCCGGCGGTCGGGACGGGACCGCCGGCACCACGGCTGTGGGTCAGGTCCGGGTGGCGCCGTCCGCCGCGGGCAGCTCCGCGGTACGCAGCCAGACGGCCGTGTCCGACGGCAGCAGCCCGTCGTCGAGTGGCCCGCTGGCCAGCAGCACCTCCGCGTCGGCGGGCATCGCCACCGGCGTGTCGGAGAGGTTGACCAGGCAGCGGAAGCCACCGCCCCGGTTGAACGCGAGCACCCCGTCCGGGGCGGGCAGCCAGTTCAGCTCGCCGTCCCCGAGTGCCGCCTCGGCCCGGCGGATCGCGATGGCCGCCCGGTACAGCTCGAGCATCGAGGCCGCGTCACCGGTCTGCGCCCGAGCCGTCCGGTCCTTCCAGTCGGCCGGCTGGGGCAGCCACGGCGCGGCCGAACCCTCGGGGCTGAACCCGAACGGAGGCTCGTCGCCGGTCCACGGCAGCGGTACGCGGCAGCCGTCCCGGCCGGGGTCGACCCGACCGGACCGTTCCCACATCGGGTCCTGGCGCAGCGCGTACGGGATGTCCTCGACCTCGTAGAGGCCCAGCTCCTCGCCCTGGTAGACGTAGGCGGCGCCGGGCAACGACAGGGAGAGCAACGCGGCGGCGCGAGCACGACGGGTGCCCAGTTCCAGGTTGGTGGGGATCCCTTCGCGCTTCGCGGCGAAACTGAACGTCGTGTCGGCACGGCCGTAGCGGGTGACGTGGCGGGTGACGTCGTGGTTGGAGAGCACCCAGGTGGCCGGCGCGCCGACCGGGGCGTGCGCGCTCAGCGTCCCGTCGATGCTCTCGCGCAGCGCCGAGGCGTCCCAGGCGCAGCCGAGGAAGTCGAAGTTGAAGGCCGCGTGCAGCTCGTCCGACCGCAGGTAGTTGGCGAACCGCTGCCGGTCCGGGAGCCACACCTCGCCGATCAGGGCCCGGTCCGCGTACTCGTCGGCGACGCGCCGCCAGCCCCGGTAGATGTCGTGCACCCCGTCGAGGTCGTGGAACGGGTGCGGCTGCCCGGGAAGGACCTCGGGCAGCGTCCCGTCCTTGACCAGCAGGCCGGCCGAGTCGATCCGGATGCCGTCGACTCCCCGGTCGAACCAGAACCGCAGGATGTCCTCGAACTCTGCGCGGACCCGGGGGTGGTCCCAGTTGAAGTCCGGCTGCTGGGGTGCGAACAGGTGCAGGTACCAGTCGCCGGGGGTGCCGTCCGGGTTGGTGGTCCGGGTCCAGGTCTCGCCACCGAACTCGCCGATCCAGTCGGTGGGCCGCTGGTCGCCGTTCGGTCCGCGCCCGGGCCGGAACCAGAACAGGTCCCGTTCGGGTGCCCCGGGGCCGCCGGCGAGCGCCGCCTGGAACCACGGGTGCGCGTCGGAGCAGTGGTTGGGTACGACGTCGACGATGGTCCGGATGCCGAGCGCGTGTGCCTCCGCGATCAGGGCCTCCGCCTCGCCGAGCGTGCCGAAGACCGGGTCGATGTCGCGGTAGTCGGACACGTCGTAGCCGGCGTCCGCCATCGGCGACGGGTACCAGGGACTGAACCAGATCGCGTCGACACCAAGCGCGGACAGGTGGTTCAGGCGTGACCGGATACCTGCGATGTCACCGATGCCGTCACCGTTGCCGTCGGCGAAGCTGCGTGGGTACACCTGGTAGATAACCGCTCCACGCCACCACGGACTGCTGTCTGCTGTGGACACGAGCACCTGCTTTCTGCGTCAGTACGTCGCCGGGTACGCCGGTGGCGATTGTGTGTCGGACGAACGGCCGTTGTTCGCTCCGCTGTCTGCGGTGGTGGCTATCCCTTGATGCTGCCTGCGGTCAGGCCGGACATGATGTTCCGCTGGAAGATCAGGAAGACGATAACGGTCGGGATCGCGGCGATGACCGACGCGGCGATCACAACGTTCATCGGTGTACCGCCCGCGAAGGAGTAGATGCCGACACTGACCGTGCGGGTCTCCGGTGAGGGCATGACCAGCTTCGGCCAGAGGAAGTCCTTCCAGACCGCCGTCATGGCCAGAATCGCGACGACGCCGAGGATCGGGCGTGACATCGGCAGGATGATCGACCAGAGGGTACGCAGCGGCGTCGCCCCGTCCACCAGCGCCGCCGCCATCAGTTCCTCCGGAATCGAGTCGAAGAATCGTTTCAGCAGGAAGATGTTGAATGCGTTGGCGACAAGCGGCAGCCAGATGGCGAACGGCGAATCGAGCAGATTGATGTGCAGGATCGGCAGGTCGATCACGGTCACGTACTGCGGGACGATGAGCACCATGGCCGGGATCATCAGCGTGGCGAGCATCAGCCCGAGGATCACGTTTCCGAAGACCGGCCGCAGTTTCGACAACGAGTACGCGGCGGCCGCGTCGAGAACCAGTTGGAACAGCACCGCGCCGATGGCGTAGTAGAACGTGTTGAACAGCAGCTTGGCGAGTTCCAGGTTGTTCCAGGCGTCGATGTAGTTCTGCGGCTGCGGGTCCTTCGGAAACAGCGTGGGTGGGGTCTGCGCGATCTCCTGGCCGGACTTGAGCGCGCCGGTGACCATCCAGTAGAGCGGCCCGAGGAAGACGAGCGTGAAGCCCACGACGACGACGGTGAGCAGCGTCCAGTAGATGACCCGCCCGCGTCCTCGGCGGAGCTGGGCCTGGGAGATGAGGGTCCGGGTTCCGGAATCCTGTGCCATTCCGCGCCGTCCTAGTCCTGTTTCGCAGTCAGCCGCACGTAGACGGCGGAGAAGCCGGCCAGCACCACGAGCATGAGCACGCCCAGTGCGGCAGCGCCGTTGAGGTCGTTCTGAAAGAACCCGTGCTGGTAGATGAGGTACGCCACGGTGGTCGCGGAATCCTCCGCGCCCGCACCGTTGGCGAGGATCAGCGGTTCGATGAAGAGCTGCATCGTGGCGACGATCTGGATCATCGCCAGGAGCGCGAGGATGAGCCGGGTCTGCGGGATCGTGACGTGACGGATCCGCTTCCAGATCCCGGCACCGTCGAGTTCGGCGGCCTCGTACAGCTCGCCGGGGATGTTCTGGAGCGACGCCAGGTAGATCAGGACGGCGCCGCCCATGTTCATCCAGGTGGACGCGATCACCATGGCCGGCATCGTCATCTCCGGCGACTGCATCCACTGGGACGTGGGCAGGTGCAGCGCCTTGAGGATCGCGTTGAACAGCCCCGCGTCGCTGGGGTCGTACGCGTAGAACTTGAAGAGGTAGAGAGCCGAGGCCGGCGGCAGCATCACCGGCAGGTACACCAGGATCCGCAGGTACCCCTTGGCGTGCCGGAACTCGTTGAGCACGACCGCCACGAAGAACGGCACCGCGTACCCGAGCACGAGCGCGAGCACCGTGAAGTACAGGGTGTTCTTCCAGGCGGGCCAGAAGCTGGGGTCGGCGATGATGCGGGTGTAGTTGTCCCAGCCCACCCAGGTGGTCTCGCCGCGCCGGGTGCGCTGGAAGCTCATCACGATTCCGCGCACCATCGGGTACCAGGAGAAGACGACGAAGCAGAGCACCGCGCCGATCAGGAACGCGTGACCGGTGAGGTTGTCCCGTACCTTGCGACCGAGGCTCGTACGCTGCGGCCCCGCCGGGTACGGCGACGGCGGACGACCCGCTTCCCGGGGGACCTGCGGGACGGTGGTGATCGCCAAGGCAACTCCTGGGTGAGTCGGTGACGTCTGGGTCCGGTGTGGACGGTGTGGGGGCCGGGTCGGCGTTCCGGCCCCCACACGCTCGGTCAGCTCTCGGCGGCGAGGAGCTGGTTGACCTTCTCCTCGGCGGTCTTGAGCAGCGCGTCGATGTTCGCGTTCGGGTTCGTCAGCACCCCGGACATCGCGGCGTCGAGCACCGCGTAGATCGCCTGCGCGTTGCGCGGCTCACCCTTGATCGGCACCGGGGTCGCCTCGAAGAGCGCGAAGTTGGCGGTGTCGACGTTCGCGTTCGCCTTGCGCAGCTCCACTTCCTGCTTCTGGGCCTCGCTGCCGTTGGCGAAGAGCAGCGGCTGGGGCAGACCCACCGGGTAGTTCTGCGGCTTGGCCCGGACGTAGTCGAACTGGCCCTTGCCCGGGGTCAGCTTCTGGTACGCGATCCACTTCATGCCGGCCTTGACCTGCTCGGGGGTGAGGTCCTTCTTGAAGAAGTAGCCCTCGCCGCCGCCGAGCGTCCCCTTCGCGGGGCCGTCCTGGCCGGGCAGCGGGCTCATCGCCCAGTCCTGGAACTTGCCCTGGAACTGGCTGACGATCGCCTGGGTGGCGTCCGGTGCGCCGATGAACATGCCGACCTTGCCGCCGCCGGCGTTGGTCAGCAGGTCACCCCACTGGAGGAGCTGACGGGAGCCCATGCTGTTGTCGCCGTACCGCATGTCCTTGAGGTTCTGCAGGACCTGCTTGCCCATCGCGTTGTTGAAGTCGGCCTTCTTGCCGTCCTCGGTCAGCACCCGGCCGCCCTGCGAGTAGAGCAGTGAGGTGAAGTGCCAGCCGCCGGTGTTGCCGGCGCTGTACTCCGAGTAGCCGGCGATGCCGTTGCCGAGGGCGGAGATCTTCTTGGCTGCGGCCCGGACGTCGGCCCAGGTCTTCGGCGGGTTGTTCACGTCGAGCCCGGCCTGCTGGAACAGGACCTTGTTGTAGACCAGGCCCATCGAGTAGTTCTTCACCGGGACGGCGTAGAGCTTGCCATCGTCGGTGAAGACCTCCTTGAGCGCCGGGTCGACGCTGTCCCAGGTGGGGATGTTGTCCTTGTTGGCGTACTGGGTGATGTCCATCGCCTGGCCGGAGTCGAGCACCTGCTGGACGTCGGTCATGTACCCGTAGAAGACGTCGGTCACGGTGCCGCCGGCGAGGCGGGCGGTGAAGTCCGGCGGGTTGTTGCACTGCTCGCCGACGCTGACGCTCTTGATGACGATGTCCGGGTTCTGCTTCTGGAACTCGGCGACGTCGTCGTTCCAGTTCTTCAGCAGCTCTTTCTGGGCACCGACGGGCTGGCAGTCGACGGTGATGGTGACCTTGCCGCCGGCGGTCGCGCCCTTGTCGTCGCTCTTCGTGGAGCACGCCGTGAGGCTGAACCCCAGGCCGGCCACGAGCGCCAGCGCCGCAGCCTTTCGGTATTGCGGTACGGACATCTGTCCATCCCTTCGGGAACGGGTGTCTCCAGGGTTTCGCTGATCTGCGGTGATGCGACCTGACGCCCTGTAGCTGCGCCGGAGCCAGGCGTGAGTGGAGTCACTGTAACGAGGCCGACTCATTTCAGCAAGGTATCGATCTCGTTGTGAAAGGACGCGACTTCATTACGACAGATGTCGACAGGAGCTGCGTTTGCACCTGGTTTGGTCCGCTTTGGACAACAAAAAGGCCGCCGACCGCGGGAAGCGGTCGACGGCCGAAGCGCGTCGGGCGGGTGCGGCCTAGCGGCCGGGCGCGGGAGCGGTGGAGCCGCGTACCACCAGCTCCGGCTCGAACAACAGCTCGTCGTGCAGCACGCCCACGCCCTCGATCTGGGTGACCAGCAGATCCACGGCGGCCTGCCCCATCGTCTCGATCGGCTGCCGCACCGTGGTCAACGGCGGGTCGGTGCAGGTCATGAACGCCGAGTCGTCGAAGCCCACCACCGACACGTCGGTGGGCACCGTACGACCCAGCCGGCGGGCCGCGCGGATCGTGCCCAACGCCAGGACGTCGCTGGCGCAGATGATCCCGGTGACGCCCCGCTCCACCAACTTCGTCGCGGCGACCCGCGCCCCCTCCATGGAGAAGCTGGAGCGCTCGACACACTCCGCGTCGGCCTCGCTCCAGCCCGCGGCCCGGACCATCGCGTCGAGTTTGCGGCGGGACGGCACATGCCCCTCCGGGCCGAGCACCATCCCGATCCGCTCGTGCCCGAGCGAGCGCAGGTGCCCGTACGCCTGCTCCACGGCCACCGCGTCGTCGGTGGAGACCCGGGGGAAGCCCAGTTCGTCCACACCCGCGTTGACCAACACCACCGGCAGACCCCGGTCGGTCAGCCGTCGGTAGTGGTCGTGCCGGGCGTCGGCGAGCGCGTACGAACCGCCGGCGAAGATCACTCCGGAGACCTGGTGGTCGAGCAGCATCTCCACGTAGTCCATCTCGGAGACGCCGCCGATGGTCCGGGCGCAGAGAGCCGGGGTGTAGCCGCGCTGGGCGAGAGTCCCGGTGACGACCTCGGCCAGCGCCGGGAAGATCGGGTTCTGCAACTCGGGCAGCACCAGCCCGACCAGCCGGGCGCGTTCGCCGCGCAGCTTGGTCGGTCGCTCGTAGCCGAGCACGTCGAGCGCGGTCAGCACGGCCGTCCGGGTCGACTCGGAGACTCCGTCGCGGCCGTTGAGGACCCGGCTGACGGTGGCCTCGCTGACGCCCGCCTTCTTGGCAACTTCAGTCAACCGCTTGGTCACGGGCGCAATGGTACGTCGGCCTGATGAAAGAAATGAACAGCGGACCGGTCAGAATTTGCTGCGAATTTGCTGTGCCGAACGCGGAACGCCGTCACCGCAGATTGCGCAGCGCGTCCTCGATGGCCCGGTGGAACGTCGGGTACGCGTAGATCATGTGCCGCAACTGACTGATCGGCACCGCCGCGTGCACCGCCACCACCAGCGCGGACAGCACCTCACCGCCGGACGGGCCGACCGAGGTCGCACCGATCAGCACGCCCTGGTCGGCGTCCGCGATCAGCTTGATGAAACCCTCGTCACCGACCTGGTGGATCCAGCCCCGGGTCGAGCTGCCCAGCTTCGTGTACCCGATCTGCACGTTGATGCCACGGTCACGGGCCTGCCGCTCGGTCAGCCCCACCGCGCCGACCTCGGGATCGGTGAACGTCACGCGGGGCAGCGCACGGTAGTCGGCGCGCGGCACACTGCCCGCCGATCCGCTCGATCCGCTCGCGGCGAGTGAACTGGACGCGCCCATCGCGCCGCCCACCACGCTCGCGGTCCCGCTGGCGTCCGGGCCGGCCGCCGCCAGCCGGGCGCGCGCCAGCACGTCGGCGATCACGATCGCCGCCTGGTACATGGCGATGTGGGTGAAGGCGCCCTCACCGGTCACGTCACCGACCGCCCAGATGCCGTCGGTGACCTGGAGCCGGTCGTCCACCGACAGGAACCGCTGCTCCGCGTCCAACCCGACCGTGTCCAGCCCCAACTCCTCCAGGTGGGCGCGGCGGCCGGTCACCACCAGCAGCTGGTCGGCGGTGAACTCCGCCCCACCGTCGCCCCGCAGCGTGAACCGGCTCCCGTCGTGCTCGACCCGCTCGGCCCGTACCCCGGTGTGGATCTCCACACCGTCGGCGCGCAGCGCCGCGGCGGCGACCTCGGACGCCTCCGGTTCCTCGACGGCCAGCACCCGGTCCAGCGCCTCCACCACCGTGACCCGCACACCGAAGCGGGCGAAGACCTGGGCCAGTTCCAACCCGATGGCCCCACCGCCGAGCACCAGCAGCGACGCCGGCAACCGCTCGACCTCGATCGCCTGGTGGTTGGTCCAGTACGGGGTGTCGGCCAACCCGTCGATCGGCGGCACCGACGGACGGGTGCCGGTGCCCAGCACGATGCCGTGGCGGGCCTGGAACACCTGGTCACCGACGCGGACGCGGCCCGGACCGTCGATCCGGCCGCTGCCCCGGACGAACCGGCCGCCCCGGTCGGTGAACCGGCGCACCGCCACCGTGTCGTCCCAGGTGTCGGTGGCCTCCTCACGGATGCGCCTCGCCACCGGCGCCCAGTCCGGCTGGACCTGCGCCGTCCCGGCCAACCCGTCGACCCGACGGGCCTCGGCGAGCGCGTTGGCGGCCCTGATCATCATCTTGCTCGGGATGCAGCCCCAGTACGGGCACTCGCCACCGACCAGGTCCCGTTCGACTCCGACGACGCTCAGGCCGGCCTCGGCGAGACGCCCGGCCACCTCCTCGCCGCCGACGCCGAGCCCGACCACGACCACATCCACCAGCTCCGGTTCCGCCACCCTGACAGCATCCCCCAGCGGCATCACCCCAACCACCGGGGTGGGGCGAAAAGTCGACCCCCACACCGGACCGCGCGGCCTACGGTTACCGCATGCACGCACGCTTCACCCCGGTCCGGGACCGCTTCCACGACCTGCTCGCGTCCGGGCGCGAGAGCGGCGCGAGCCTGGCCGTCTGGTACGACGGTCAGCAGGTGGTCGACCTCGTCGGTGGCCACCGCGACGGGCCGGGCGGTACGCCGTGGCGGCCGGACACGCTTGTCAACGTCTACTCGGCCGGCAAGCCGGTCGCCGCCCTCTGCCTGCTGCTGCTCGTCGACCGGGGACAGGTCGATCTCGACTCGGCCGTCGCGGAGCACTGGCCGGAGTTCCGCACCCCGGCCACCGTCCGACAGGTGCTGTCGCACACCGCTGGGCTACCGGCCTTCCCGGTGCCCCGACCGGCTGCCGCGATCGCCGACTGGGCGCTGCTCGCCGGGGACCTGGCCGCCGCCGATCCGGAGTGGACGCCGGGTTCGACGGCCGGCGAGCACGCCTGGACGTACGGGCACCTGGTGGGCGAGCTGGTCCGGCGGATCGACGGCCGGCCGCTGAGCCGGTTCCTGGCCGAGGAGATCGCCGACCGGTGGCGGCTCGATTTCGGTCTCGGACTGGCCGAGGCGGACCAGCGGCGCTGCGCGGACCTGCGCTACGGCGACCCGCGCTGGCCGACCCGCAAGCTCGGCGAGCCGGGTTCCCTGCGGGCGCGGGCGATCGGCAACCCGGCCGGCGGGCTGGACCTGGCGGTCCTGAACAGTCCGCTCTGGCGGGGAGCCGAGATGCCCGCCGTCAACCTGCACGCCACCGCGTCCGGCCTGGCCCGGCTCTACGCCGGCCTGCTCGCCGGAGGTGTCCTGGACGGCGTACGGCTGATCAGCCCCGAACTGGTCGGCGAGGCGACCCGGGTCCAGTACGACGGACCGGACCTGGTGCTGGACCGGCAGGTCCGCTGGACCCTCGGTATGCAGTGGGAGCCGGACGGCAGCTGGGGCATGGGCGGCATCGGCGGGAGCAGCGCGTGGGCCGACCCGGAGCGGGGGTACGCCTTCGCGTACACCACTGCGGTGCTCGCCGAGCACGACCGGGTGGACGAGCTGGTCGAGGTGCTGCACTCCTGCCTCTGATCAGCGCAGCCACACCGGGTCGGTGCCGGGCACCGCGAGCGGCGGCGGGTAGTCCAGGGTGCGCCGTAGCTCGTCGGGCAGCCGCCACGGCTGGTGCACGGCCCTGCCCGACACCCCCGCCAGCTCCGGCACCCAGCGGCGTACGTAGTCGCCGGCCGGGTCGTACCGTTCGGCCTGCCGGACCGGGTTGAACCCCCGGTACGGCTTGGTGTCGTTGCCGGTGCCGGCGACCCACTGCCAGTTGCCGGAGTTGTTCGCCACGTCGCCGTCCAGCAACCACGCGAAGAAGACCGCCACCCCGGCCCGCCAGTCCTGCCCGAGGTGCTTGGTCAGGTAGCCGGCCGTGATCAGCCGCGCCCGGTTGTGCATCCAGCCCTGAGCCCGCAGCTGCCGCATCCCGGCGTCGACGATCGGCATGCCGGTACGTCCCTCGGTCCACGCCGCCAACGCGTCGTCGTCGTAGCGCCACCGCTCGGTGGCGCCGGAGCGGTACGCCCTGGTCGAGATCGCCGGGAAGGCGGCGGTGACCTGGTAGTAGAAGTCCCGCCAGCAGACCTGCCGGACGAACGGGCCGGACCGGTCACCGGCGCGGTTCGCCACCGTCAGCGGCGACACGCAGCCGAAACGCAGGTACGGGCTGAGTCGGGAGGTGTCGTCGCCGGCCATGTCGTCGTGCTGGTCGCCGTACCGGTCGAGGTCGGGCAGCCAGTCGGTGAGCCGCTGCCGGGCGACCCGTTCGCCACCGGCGGCCGCGTCGGGTGAGCCGCCGGGCGGCAGAGCCGGCAGGCGACCCACGCGTACCCCGTCGGGCAGGTCGATCCGGCGCGGCGCGGCCAGCTCCTCCCGCCACCGGGAGGCCGACCAGGCCCGGTGGTACGGACTGAACACCCGGTAGTGGCTCGCGCCGCCGCCCGGACGCAGGGCGCCCGGCTCGACCACCGTCAGGCCGGGGAACAGCCGCAGGTGCAGACGGTGCCGCTCGCACTCGGCGCGCAGCAGCCGTTCCCGCCGCCGGGCGTGGTGGCTGACGTCGGCCGAGAGCGCGACGGCGGTGGCGCCGACCTCGCCCGCCAGCCGGATCGTCTCGGCCACCGGGTCGCCGTGCCGCACCACCAGGTCACCGCCACGCTCACGCAGCTCGGTGCGCAGCTCGGCGAGCGCCTGGTGCAGGAACCGGGTGCGGTTGGCCGACAGGCCGGCCAGCCCGGGGTCGAGCACGTACAGCGGGACCACCCGGTCGAAGGCCGCGCAGGTGGTGGCCAGCGCCGGGTGGTCGTGCACCCGCAGGTCGCGGGTGAGGAGCACGATCGCCGTGCCTGCGGTCACCGGGCCGCCGGGTGGATCGTCGGTCCGGGGATGGAGACCGGTGTACCGGTCGACGTGAGCAGGGCGCGGGCGGCCACCGCCATGCGACGCCGCTGCGGCACCAGGGCCCGCCGGGTGAAGACGTCGTAGTCCTGCGCGGCCACCTCGTCGAGGATGCCGCCGTAGAGCGCGTACGCGGTGCGCATGCAGGCCTGCGAGGCGGGCGCGAGCATGGTGATGCCGGGCGCGGCGGCGGCGTAGTGCGCCTGCGCGCGGGTCACCTCGTACTCGATCAGCTCGCGGATGCGCGGCGTGCCCCGCCCCTGGTCGCGGGCCTCGAGCAGGTCGTCCCGGGTGACACCGAACTTCGCCAGGTCCTCGTCGGGCAGGTAGGTGCGGCCCCGGTCGAGATCCTCGGCGACGTCCCGGATGAAGTTGGTGAGCTGGAAGGCGAAGCCGAGTTGGCGGGCCGGCTCGCGGGCCGCCGCCGGGTCGGAGCTGCCCAGGATGGGCAGCATCATGGTGCCGATGACCGCCGCCGAGCCCTCCATGTAGTCGAGCAGGTGGTCGTAGGTCGGGTACGCGGTGACGGTCAGGTCCATCGCCATGCTCTTCAGAAACGACGCAAAGTCGTCCCGGTCCAGATCGAAGATGGCGATGGTGTGCAGCACCGCGGGCAGCAGCGGGTCGTCGACCGGCGCGCCGTGCAGGCCGGCCACGAAACGGCTGGCCCAGTCGTCGAGCAGGGCGGCCCGCTCGGCCGGCGGCAGGTCCTCGGTCCGGTCCACGATCTCGTCGGCGTAGCGCGTGAAGCCGTAGAGGGCGTGCACATGTCGTCGTTTCCACGCGGGGAGCAGCCTGGTGGCGAGATAGTAGGTGCGGCCATGGCGTTTGTGCAGCTCACGGCACCGGTCATAGGCAGCGGTGAGGTCTGTGTCCACCGGCCCTCCTCAAATATCGACGCACCAATCGACGCAACTCATCACCCTAGGGTACGCTCGCCCACATGGCCAACGACGCAGTTGCGGACAACGCGCTCCGCGTGGCGCCAACACGGCCGGGCGACGGGGACGATCCGGTCCGTGCCGTACTGGCCGCGTACACCCATGACCTGATCACGGCGGTGGACGACACCCTCGCGACGTTCCTCACCGCCGAGGTCGACACCCTCGGTGAGATCGACGCAGGGATGGGCGGTTTCGCCGCCACCGCCCGCGACGCCGTGCTGGCCGGCGGCAAGCGGATCCGGCCCACCTTCGCCTACTGGGGCTGGCGCGGCGCGGTCGGCGGCGGCGAGCCGCTGCCACCGGTGCTGCCCGCGCTGGCCGCCCTCGAACTGCTGCACACCTTCGCGCTGGTGCACGACGACGTGATGGACGCCTCCAGCACCCGCCGCGGCCGGCCCACCGCACACGTGGCGCTCGCCCAGCAGCACATCGCCGCCGGCCACCGGGGCGATCCCGGCCGGTTCGGCGAGGCCGTCGCCGTGCTCATCGGCGACCTCTGCATGGTCTGGGCGGACCGTCTGCTGGCGCAGGCCACCATCGCGCCGGCCAGGCTGTTCGAGGTCCGCCGCTGCTACGACCAGATGCGCGTCGACACCGTCGCCGGGCAGTACCTCGACGTGCTCGGCGAGAACGACCCGGCCAACTGGTCGGTCGAGCGGGCCCTGCGGGTGGCCCGCTACAAGACCGCCAGCTACACGGTCCAACGACCGCTGCTCTTCGGCGCCTGCCTGGCCGGGGTGCCCGCCGACGCGGCGCTCGCCGACGCGTACACCCGTTACGGCCTGGCCGTCGGCGAGGCGTTCCAGCTCCGCGACGACCTGCTCGGCGTCTACGGCGATCCGGCCGCCACCGGCAAGCCGGCCGGTGACGACCTGCGCACCGGCAAACCGACGACACTGCTCATGCTGGCCCGGCAGTTGGCCACGCCGGCGCAGCTCGCCGCGTTGGAGCAGGCCGAGTCGGGGCCGGTCGAGCGGCTCGCCGAACTGGTCGCCGAGACCGGCGCGGCGGCGCGGGTCGAGCGGATGATCGCCGAGCGGGTCGGTGACGCGCTCGCCGCGCTCGACGCCGCTCCGATTGACCGGACGGCGCGGACCGCGCTGACCGGTCTGGCCACCGCCGCCACCAACCGGCGGGCCTGATGAGCGATTTTTCCCAAGGAGGGGTCACGTGCGCACGGTGACAGGACGGACGGACCGGGTCGTGGTCGTCGGTGCAGGGCTGGGCGGGCTCGCCTGCGCGCTGCACCTGGCGGGCAGCGGACGGCAGGTGACCGTGCTGGAACGTGAGCCGGTGCCCGGCGGGCGGGCCGGACGGCTCGCGGTGGACGGCTACGAGTTCGACACCGGCCCCACGGTGCTCACCATGCCCGACCTCATCGCCGAGGCGCTCGGCGCGGTCGGCGAGGAGCTGCACGACTGGCTCGACCTGACCCCCCTCGACCCGGCCTACCGGGCGTACTACCCGGACGGCTCGACCCTCGACGTCCTCACCGACACCACCCGGATGGCGGCCGAGATCTCCCGGGTCTGCGGTCCCCGCGAGGCCGACGGCTACCTGCGCTTCGTCGACTACTCGCGGGAGCTGTGGCGCCTGGAGCGGGCCGACTTCATCGAGCGCAACCTGGACGCGCCGACCGACCTGATCACCGGCAACCTGCTCAAGTTGCTCACCGGCGGGGCCTTCCGCCGCCTGCAAACGAAGATCAACCAGTTCTTCCGTGACCCGCGTACGCAGCGGATCTTCTCCTTCCAGGCCATGTACGCCGGCCTGGCACCGCACGACGCGCTCGCCATCTACGCCGTCATCGCGTACCTCGACTCGGTCGCCGGCGTCTACTTCCCGCGCGGTGGCATCCACGCCGTCTCCCGGGCGATGGCCGGCGCCGCCGAGAAGCACGGCGTGCAGATCCGCTACGACACCACGGTGACCCGGGTGGAGACCGCGAACGGCCGGGCCACCGGCGTGCTCACCGCCGACGGCGAACTGGTGCCGGCGGACGTGGTGGTGCTCAACCCCGACCTGCCGGTCGCCTACCGGGACCTGCTCCCCGACGCGCCGGCGCGCCGCCTCACCTACTCGCCGTCCTGCGTCGTCCTGCACGTCGGCTCCCGGCAGGGGTATGCGAAGATCGCCCACCACAACATCCACTTCGGACGCGCGTGGAAGGGCACCTTCGATGAGGTCATCCGTCGGGGCGAGCTGATGACCGACCCGTCGCTGCTGGTCACCAACCCCAGCCGCACCGACCCGTCGGTGGCACCGCCGGACCGGCACACCTACTACGTGCTCGCCCCGGTGCCCAACCTCGACCGGGCGCCCTTCGAGTGGCGCGGTGACCTGACCCGGCGCTACGGCGACCAGCTGATCGGCACCCTCGAGGAGCGCGGCTACGTCGGCTTCGGCGACGGCGTCGAGGTGTTGCGGGCGATCACGCCCGCCGAGTGGGCCGAGCAGGGGATGGCCGCGGGCACCCCGTTCGCCGCCGCGCACACCCTCTTCCAGACCGGCCCGTTCCGCCCGTCGAACCTGCACCGCGACCTGTCGAACGTGGTGTTCGTCGGCTCCGGCACCCAGCCCGGGGTCGGCGTGCCGATGGTGCTGATCTCCGGCAAGCTGGCGGCCGGCCGAATCACCGGAGAGGGCCGATGAGCATCCGCGAAGAACACCTCGTCGAGTTGGTCGACGACACCGGTACGGCCCACGGCGAGACGAGCGTCGCCAACGCCCACCAGCCACCCGGCCAACTGCACCGCGCCTTCTCCGTGGTGCTCGTCGACCCCGACGGCCAGGTGCTGCTCCAGCGGCGGGCCGCCGTCAAGACGCGGTTCCCGCTGCGCTGGGCCAACTCCTGCTGCGGCCACCCCCGCCCGGGCGAATCCCTCGCCGAGGCCGCCAACCGGCGGCTGAGCGAGGAGCTGGGCACGGGCCCGGTCGAGCTGACCGAGGTCGGTGTCTACGTCTACTACGCCGAGGACCCGGCCACCGGTCGGGTCGAGTTCGAGTACGACCACGTGCTGCGCGGCGAGTTCCGCCCGGCGGCGCCGCTGCGACCCGACCCGGACGAGGTCGCCGAGCTGCGCTGGGCCGATCCCGTCGCCCTGGAGGCCGATCTCGACCGGGACCCCCGGTCGTACGCGCCCTGGCTGGGCGGGGTGGTGAGCCGCCTGCTGCGCCCCTCCGGGCCGGCGTCCGGCGCATCCGGCCCGGCCGTGACCCCGTCCGGATCGTCGGCGGATGACGCGGCGGAGCGGTCGGGTGGCCGATGAGGCGCTGAGCGCGGGCGCCGTCGCACGCCGGCTGGGGGTCGCGGTCACCACGCTGCGCACCTGGCATCAGCGCTACGGGCTCGGGCCGAGCGAACACATCCCGGGCCACCACCGCCGGTACACACCGGCCGACCTGGCCCGCCTGGAGATCATGCGTCGGCTCACCGCCGAGGGGGTCAGCCCCGCCGAGGCGGCCCGCTGGGCCCGGCAGGCACCCGACCCGGTGACCCCCGACGTGATCGTGCACACCCGCATCCGCCCGTCCGCGCGGGACGGCGGCGGAAGCATCCCGGTGGGTCGCGCCGGCCCGGCCGCCCGCGGGCTGGCCCGCGCCGCCATGCGGCTGGACGCGGCGGCGATCAGTGAGACGATCGCGCACACCGTGGCCGCCAGCGGCGTCGTCGCCGCCTGGGAGGGCCTGCTGCGTCCCGTGCTCGCCGGCATCGGCGAACGGCACGCCGCCACAGGGGCGCTGATCGAGGTGGAACACCTCGTCTCCCGCTGCGTGTCGGAGGCGCTCGCGGCGGCCAGCCGGGCCAAGGTGCCCACCGGGCCGGCCCGCATCCTGCTCTCCTGCGCGGACGAGGAGCAGCACACCCTTCCCCTCGAGGCGCTGGCCGCCGCGCTCGCCGAGACCGGGGTGAGTTACCGCATGCTCGGCGCCCGCGTGCCGGTCGCCGCCCTCGTCGAGGCGGTCACCCGGACCGGCCCCGCCGCCGTGGTGCTCTGGTCGCACACCCGGGCCACCGCCGACCCGACCCAGCTCAGCGCGGTGCTCGCCGCCCCTCGCCGCCCCCTGCTCGTCCTCGCCGCAGGCCCCGGCTGGCGTGCCGACACCCTGCCCGCCGGGGTGGTCCGGCCGGTCGACCTGGCCGAGGCGGTGTCACTCTCCGTGGCGGTCCGGGACTCGTTGGACCAGTCGACCGAGGCCTGACCACCCTGTCCGCATCGCGGAGCGTCCACTAGCGTCGGGGAGTCCGCCTACCCCGAACCCCTCCGGGAGCGAGCAGATGCAAGCCCGCGCTGTCCTGGCGTCCGTGCTCGCCATGGCGTTGGTCTTGTCCGGCTGCGCCCAGCCGGACGGCACCATCGCACCCGCCGGCGCACCACACCCGGTGGAATCGACCATGCCGCCCACCCCCACACCGAAGCCGAGCCCGACCCGCGCCAAGCCGCCGAAGCCCCAACTGCGTCCGCTGCCGGCCAAGCTGCCCACCGGACTCCGGCGCAACACCGGCGTACGCCCGGTCGCCCTGACCTTCGACGACGGCCCGAACCCCGCCTGGACGCCGAAGGTCCTCGACCAACTGCGTGCCGCCCGGGTCACGGCCACCTTCTGCGTGGTCGGCCGCGAGGTGCAACGGCACCCGGAGCTGGTCCGGCGGATCGTCCGCGAGGGTCACCAGCTCTGCAACCACAGTTGGCGGCACGACCTGGACCTGGCCCGGCGTCCGGTCGCCGAGATCCGCGCCGACCTGGCTCGTACCAACAGGGCCATCCAGGCGGCGGCTCCGGGCGCTCCGGTGCCCTTCTACCGGCAGCCGGGCGGCCGGTGGACGGCGGAGGTGCTGGGCGTGGCGAAGGAACTGGGCATGCGCCCGCTGCACTGGGCCGTCGACCCGCAGGACTGGGACAAGCCGACCGCCGCCACCATCGCCAAGCGGGTCCACAACGCCGCACGTCCCGGTTCCATCGTGCTGCTGCACGACGGCGGCGGCGACCGGGCCGAGACGTTGGCCGCCTGCCCGCACCTGATCGCCGACCTGAAGCACCGCTTCGGCATCGCCCGACTGCGCTGACCGCCTCTGACCTGCGCAAATGCGCCATCGCAGGGGTGCACCGATACCGATTTTGTCGACCGACCGGGCATCACGTATGCTTTCCAAGCCTCCGGCGGGGCCGGATGGGAGCAAGTCCGCTTGAAGTTGCGAGTGTGCAATGATGGCGGGGCCGCCCTCATCGTCTAGCGGCCCAGGACGCCGCCCTTTCAAGGCGGTAGCACGGGTTCGAATCCCGTTGGGGGCACGACCGGCGCAAGCCGGAGCAACACAAGCTAGGTCCTGTGGAGCAGTTGGAGTGCTCGCCGCCCTGTCAAGGCGGAGGTCGCGGGTTCAAGTCCCGTCAGGACCGCAGCGCTGACGCCGCGCCTCGCGCGGCGTTCTGCGTATCGGAGCGTGTGACCCTGCCAGCGGTTCGTCCGGTCGGCGGGTAGCATGAGCCGAGCGGTACGGCCAGGTAGCTCAGTTGGTACGAGCGTCCGACTGAAAATCGGAAGGTCGGCGGTTCGACCCCGCCCCTGGCCACATAGCCTTTCGCCGGGCTACAGAGGTCCCCACCAGCGGAAACGCAGGTGGGGATCTTGCTTTTCGCCCCTCTGTGGTCCCGCTTCCGAGCCTCGATCGGCGACGATGGGCGGATGGCACTGAAGTCGTGCACTTATCCACCCGGGGAGGCAGGGTGAATCAGCGCTCGCAGCACGAGCGGGGCCGGTGCCCCGTCTGCAAACGCGTCGTAGCCCTCACCGCCGACGGACGAGCTGCGCGGCACAACGGCACCATTCGCGCCTACGCCCCTCCCGAGGAGTGCCCCGGGGGTGGACAGCGGGCGGAAGCCACGGGGTCATGAGCGACAGCGCGGCCCTGCGTCATACCGACTGAAGCCGCACGGTGCCCGGTCAGTCCGGACGGGACGCGTCCTTCGCGAGCGGTCCGCCGCCGAACCGCGCCCTTCTCCGCGCAGAAGGGCCATGCCGCACCCCTCCCGCGCCCTATGGCTTGACGGTCAGCTATGGCAAAATCACCTAGAGTGTCGGTGCCCGTGACGATGGTGGACTCGTCGCCTGCAAGGGGGATGCATGTCGGGGAGCGGACCAAAGTGGCTGAGCCCATCCGACCCCTGGCACCACCCGAAGCCCTGGTTCGACCGGGCTCTGACCTACGCGCGCGCCGCCGGCTGGTGGTACCGCAAGGC
Organism: Micromonospora sp. NPDC005298; assembly: GCF_040607375.1. Classification (NCBI taxonomy): domain Bacteria; kingdom Bacillati; phylum Actinomycetota; class Actinomycetes; order Micromonosporales; family Micromonosporaceae; genus Micromonospora; species Micromonospora sp. NPDC005298. The sequence goes on along the minus strand of NZ_JBEXGP010000001.1, from coordinate 418,925 downwards.
CGGAGGCTCCGGGCACATCCACGGCACCGCCTTCTGCCAACCGCCCGACGACCGGGCCAACGCCTGCAAGTACGTCGTGTTCTCCACCGGGGGCGGCGGCGAGTCGGCAGCGCGCGAATTCGAACGCCTGGTCCGCAGGTGTCCCCACAACACCGGAGTGGTCGTCGGCGTGGTGGCCGAGGCCGCCGCCCAGCTCGACAAGGTCGAGGCCCTCTGCCGAGGGGCGGCTGCGCTCCTCGAACTATCGAGGTACGAGCAGGATGCCGCGGCCCTGTTCGACAGGGCGGAGCAGTTGTTGACCGAGGCCGGCGACGCGGCGTCGGAAGTGGACGAACTACTGACGGCAGCCTTCGACATGGAGGAGGCCGCCCAGGCGGCGGGTGTGGCCGCGGAGGAGTCTCTGGGCGAGGCGGCCACACCACTGCGGGAGCCCGGGCAGCTATTGGAGCTGGCCGATGAGTCGGCCCTGCAGGTCAAGGATTCCCTCAAGCAGGAGACCGAGTCGGTCGAGGTGCGCGGTCTGAAGAGGCGGGTACGGGAGATCCGTACTACCATTCGGTCCCTTCGCGCACGTTTACCCGATAGGTGACGCACCGAAGCGATTGGTTGACGTAGGGTGTTGGCAGATGGCAACACCGGCCCTATGCTAGAGCTCAGATGACGAGCAGGTGGGAGAGGCTCATGATCCGTATCCCCCTTCGTGTCAGCGGCGTGAATCTGGACGACGACGGCACCCTTGAGCTGCTGGGCGAGCATCTTTCCGATCTGGCATGGTCGGAGCGCGACGGTGGTGTGGTGGCTACCTTGCACACATCGGCCACCAATCCGGTCGCCACCGCCCTGGCGGCGGCCCGCCGGATAACTCACGCGCTGCCCGGCGCGGAGGTATTGGACGCCGATCAGGAGTTGGTTTCCACATCTGACATCGCTCATCGACTCGGCGTATCGCGGGAGGCTGTGCGGCTGTGGGCCGAAGGGCTGCGCGGTCCGGGCGGTTTCCCGCGTCCGCTCGGGACGATCGGAAACGGCAAGTCGAAGGTGTGGCAGTGGTTCGCGGTCAACTCCTGGGTGCAGGAGCACTACCGCATCGGCGAAGATGAGCAGCACCTCTCGGCTCAGCAGATCGCGGAGCTGAACGCCCATCTCCTGAAGGTGAAGCAGCCCATCGACGACGAGTGGGAGGCCGCCGCGTCGTACGAGCGCAGCGTACGACCGCCCGCCGAACGGGGCGACCACTTTCACGTGCTCCTGGAGCAGCTCGACGAGGAGATCCTCGCCTCCCGCGCAAAGGGTCACATGCATTGGGCGATCAAGATGGGCGACGACTGGTCGTCCTGGGTAGCCAGGTATCCGCACCAGGATGCGGCGTCCTACATCGAGGTTTCCCCCGGGCAGGAACAGGTTGAGGAATTAACGTGAGCAATGCGCCTGAGGTTGAGGCCCCTCTCGTCGAGTCCTCGCCAGCTGCCGACTCTGAGGATGCCCTCCGGGACCTTGTCGCCCGCACGGACCTGCTGGACGTACGGGTGACCAAATGGCATGCCGAACTGTTGACGGAGAGTCCCGTCGAGGTGGGCGAGCTCAATCTCAAGGTCATCAGCGCCTTCCGCTATCGAGGCGACGGATTCGACACCCGATTCACCGTCGATGCGCCGCTGTCGTCACCGACCGACGATGAGGGGGTCGCCTCGATACAGATTCAGATCGTCGCCACCTTCTCGCTGGCGGAGGGCGGCAGGCCAGACCGGCTGCTCATGCGGAAGTTCATGGATCAGGTCGCCTTCTTCGTTGTCATGCCGTTCATTCGTGAAGGGCTGCACTCGCTGTCGATGCGCATCGGCCTGGAGCCCATCACCCTGGGCCTGCTCCACCAGGGCAAGGACACGCCCAGTACGGCCTGGAGCAAGAAGCGCGGCGTCTCGACGGTGCGGGGTTCCGCCGAGACCGAATAGCTGTCCGGGAGCCCACTCGGGCCACCCCATGCCGCGCCAGCACCGAAGTCCAATCGATCACTGATCTCGGCGTCCCTGCTGGCGGCGCTGCGCCACGCCGCCCTGGATCGCCTCCCACACGCTGCGCCCGGCCTGCCACAGGGTCTCCCCCGCCTGCTCGGCGAGCTGCGCCGCCGTGTGTGCCCCGCCGGTCAGGCCGCCGCCCTGACCATCGTCACCATTGCCGGACTGTCCCGTCCCGGCAGCGGGCGTTGCGCCGGGTCGGTCGCGGGATTCGCCGGACGGCGGCTCCCCGGGCCGCCGAGCGCTCGCATCCGTACCGGTCGGCTGTCGTCCCCCACCCTGCCCCTCTGGCTGTCGCCCCTCCGCACCGCCGGACCCCGACCGCGATTCCTCCGTACCGCCGGACCCGGAGCCACGACCCTGCGCCCCGCCCGGGGCTTGGCCGCGATCTTCCGGACCGTTGGATCCCGGTCGCGGCCCCTCCGGACCGGCGGGCCTGGCCGCAGCACCGGTCGCCGCAGCACCGGGCCTGGCGGCGCCGGCCTCCGGTCGTACCTGTTCGGCCGGACCCGGACCACCCACGCGCGGACCGGGACCACCGGTCGCCGGGGTCGGTCGCCCGGACGGGGGAGCGGCCTGGTCGGCGACGGTACCCACCCGCTGGGCGGGCTGGTCGAGTACGGGAGCGGAGCGCCGGGCGGACGCGGCCACGTCGGCGGCCCTGGCCCACTGTTGTTCGCTGCGGCTCACATCGTCGATGGCCATGCCGGCCGACCGGGCCAGTGTCTCGATGATCTGCGGGTTGTTGTCGATCGTGTCGAGCGCCCGGCCCAGGACCGCCGCCAGTTCCTCCAACCGCACCCGCAGTTGCGCCTCCGCGTGTACGCCGTTGATGTCCAGCTCGACTCCACGCAGGTGCACCCGTACGCCCGCGTCGAGCTGGAGGAGGTTGGCCAGCCGGGCCCGCAGGGAGAGGTCGGCGTCCAGCCCGTCGACCGCCAGCCTGATCGAGTCGACCGACACCCTGGGAATGTCCAGCAGGACGTCCGGTTCCCTTTCGCTGACGTCCCGGTCCGGTTTCCGCTGCTGCGCGTTCTCGCTCATGCTCTCCCGCCCCGCCGCACACCCACCCGGTCGTCCGGGTCGTCCGGCGCGGTTACCCGCTTTCCGGCGGTACATCCCGTCGGTGACGGCCCGGCGACCGACTGTCGAGATCCGGGCGGCTCGAAAGCTGCACAGCCGGGCACCAGCCGGTATGGTCCGGGCCTATGGGACAGGAGATGACTGATCCGGCCGACATCCGGCAGGACGCGGAGCGGTTCTCCTTACGGTGCAGCCTCCTCGTCCCCGGCTCCGCCGAGCACGCGTTCGCCGTGTTCACCGACGAGCTGACTGACTGGTGGGTCACCGAGTACACCTGGTCGGGGCCGGAGTCCCTCGCCGAGCTGGGTATGGAGCCGCGGGCCGGCGGGATGCTCTACGAGATCGGCCCGTACGGCTTCCGGGCCGACTGGGGCCGGGTGCTCACCTGGGATCCCCCTCGCCGGCTGGTCTTCGCGTGGCAGATCGGCCCGGACCGGGTACCCGTACCGGATCCGGCTCGGGCGAGTGAGGTGGAGGTGCTGTTCCTTCCGGAGGGGGCTGGGCAGACCCGGGTCGAGCTGGAGCACCGGCACTTCGACCGGCACGGCGAGGCCGCCGAGGGGTACCGCAAGGCGCTCACCGCGGGCTGGCACGAGTTGCTGAGCCGCTACCTCGCCTCGGTGTCGCGCCGTCACCCCGAAACGTCCTCCTGACCGCTGTCAGCGGCCGAGCCGCCGGTCGGCTGCGGAGCTGCCGCTGAGGTTCCGACCGCCCAGGTCGGCGCGACTCCCGGCCTCGGCGCCGGAGTCGAACCCGGTGCCGGCCAGCCGGCGCGGCGGTGCGGTGCGCAGCCGCGGGTACTGTTCGGCGAGCCGTCGTTGCACCCGGTCCGACCGGTCGGCGAGCACCAGCGCCACCGACGGGACACCCGATCCGCTGACCGCCGCCGTCTCCGCAGCCCGGAGCCGGCCTCCGATGACCTCAGCGAAGCCGGCCAGCCAGGAGCGGCGGAAGGCGGCGGGGTGGTCGTGCGCGGGCACCGGCGCGGCGGCCAGGCCGTGCGCCGCCTGCACGAGCAGTGAGGTGAAGAGCAGGTCGACACGTTCCAGGTCGCTGGCGAAACCGAACAGGTGCAGCGCGAACCCGTTGCCCTGCCGGCGGCGTACGCACCGGCAGCGCAGCGGCTCGGCGACGGCCGCGAGCAGCCCGACCTTGTCGCGGGCGTACGGGGCGATGATGTCCAGCACCCGGTCGCCGACCGGGTCGGTGGCCGGGTCGCGGGCGGCGAGCAGCGCCCGGTCGACCCCGTAGCGGGCGATGAGCTCGGTGGCCTTGGCGGTGAACGCGGCCGACTCGGCGGGCGTGCAGGCCGGGTCCTCCGCCTGGGCGAGCAGCTTGCGCACCTTGCTGAGCATGGCCTCGGACATGCTCCAGAGCTATCACACGGGCCGGACAGGACGGGACCGCGCGGCTATCGATCGATCAGTATCATCGTCACGGTCCGCTCGACCCTCCAATACGGACGGTCAGTTCCCCCTGTTTCGGAGGCATGCATGTCATCCCCGACCGCTCGCCTGCTCGCCGTCGCCACGGCCACCGCACTGCTCGCCGCCGGCACGCCGGCGCGGGCCGCGCAAACCACCCCGGTCACGCCCACCGCCCCCGGCACGAACCTCTTCGCCACCCAGGCCACCTGCTACGGCGGCGCCGTCCGGTCGTTCTTCCAGACCGGCGGCTACGGCGGCCAGGCCGGCACCTACCGCACCACCACCCGCTGCAAGGACATCAACGTGCGCAACGCCAGCGCGTACGGCACCGACGCGTGCGTGATATTCGTGGACAAGACAGGCGCCTGCAACTACTGGACGTACCTGCCGGCCAACTCGGGCTGGATAACCGTCGCGACGAACGTCCGCGACGGGGTCAACTTCCGGGTCCGCTTCGAGAACCTGCGCTACGAGTACGAGCCGCTGGTGGCGTACCACGCGTTCTGAGCCGTCCGGACCGGGCGCGGCGTCCACCCCCCCCCCGACGGACGCCGCACCCGGCGGCACCTCACCCGGCCCGGCTGCGCAGGGTCGCGATCGTCGAACCGGCGAGCGTGAGCAGACAGTCGGGCAGCAGCCCGTCCGCGACGGCCGCACCGAACAGGGCCTCCCCGGTCGGTACGTCCCGGTTGGCGTACGCGCTGACGAAGCGGGCCACCCAACGGGTGTCGTACTCCGCCTGCTCGATGCCCGGGAACTCCAGGGCAGCGCCGCTGTCCGGTGGCGCGTCACCGACCATCGTCGCGGCGAGGCACCAGGCGACCCCGTACGCGCCGCTCAGGCCGGCCCGGTCGACGACCGCGTCGAACGCTCCCACCACCGCGTCCTGGTCTCCGTCCAGCGCCGAACTGAGGACGGCGGCCGCATCGTCGAACGTCTGCTGTGGTAGGTCGGTCACGCAGCGCACAGTACGAGGGCCGGTCAAGGCCACCACCTATCGTCACTCTCCGTGTTCAAGGCGGGCGACCTGCGCTTTACGCCACCTCCACGGTCCCGCCGCCGGCCCGAGCACGCTAATGTGCGCAGCGGACCTTCGCCGGAGGAAGGACGACCATGCTCGTATCACGCCGCTCGCGGGTTGCCACACTGGCTGCCTGCGCGACGATCCTGCTCGCCACAAGCGCTTGCGGGGATGACAAGGCCGACGAGGGAAGCGCCCAACAGGTGCGCCTCTACGGCACGGACGGCAACATGCTCAACTCCTATCCAGCGGAGTTGAAGGAACGTGCCAACCTCGTCGACGGGATGAAGGGAACCACGCCCCTCACTCCTCTGCCCGAGGACTTCAAGAGCCGGCTACGGTCCGTCAATCCGGCTCTGACGGACTACCTGTACTCGGCCGAGACGTACGACGCCGTGGTGATCGGGGTGCTCGCCGCCCAGTTGGCTGGCAGCACCGATCCGGCGGCCATCGCCAAGCAGATCGTCGGTGTGACGAACAACGGTCAGCGCTGCGAGGACCCGGCCAGCTGTCTCGCGCTGGCCCGCAACGGGCAGGACATCGAGTACCGCAGCGTGTCGCTGACCCGGGCGGGTTTCACCGACAAGGGTGAGCCGGCCACCGCGAGCTACGCCACGCTGACCTTCGACGGGCAGCAGATCAGCGACGGCAAGACCGAGTTCGTCGGGGCGGGCATCGAGTCGGCCGCGAGCACCAAGACTCCACCGAAGCCGAAGAAGCAGCGCCCGGGCGCCAACCCCGACCAGGAGCCGCTGATCCTCGGTGGGCTGCTGCCCAAGACCGGTGACCTGGCGATCGCCTACCCGCCGATGGCCGCCGGCGCGGCACTGGCGATCAAGGAGATCAACGCCGCTGGCGGCGCGCTCGGCAAGCCGGTCACCTGGATCGACGGCGACGACGGCACGAGCCTCACGGTGGCCAAGGCGACCGTGGCCAAGCACGTGGGGGCCGGGGTCAGTCTGATCATCGGCGCGGGCGCCTCGGGCATCTCCCGGGAGGTGCTGCCGGACGTGGTCGAGGCCGGGAAGATCCTCTTCTCGCCGTCCAACACCGACAGCAGCCTCACCGACGTCGAGGACAACGGCCTCTACTTCCGTACCGCCCCGCCGGACAGCCTCCAGGGTCGCGCGCTTGCAGACGTGATCCTCCGCGACGGATCGCAGAAGATCGTCATCGTCGCCCGCAAGGACTCGTACGGTGAGGGCCTCCAGGGCACCGTCCGTGACGAGCTGGAGAAGGCCGGCATCCCCGACGACCGGCTCAAGCTGATGACCTACGACCCACCGGCCGACGCGAAGGCGCCCCCGGTCGACTTCAGCGGTGGCGCGAAGGAGATCAAGGAATTCGGCGCGGACGCCGTGCTGATCATCGGCTTCGGCGAGTCGGCGCAGGTGATTCGCGGGTTGGCCGACAGCGGAGTCCAGTTCCGCAGCTAGCACGACCGCAGACTCGAACGGCCGCACCGGCATCCCGGTGCGGCCGTTTCGTCGTCCACGCGTCAGCGCGTACGGCGGCGCTCCAGGAACTCGGTCATCCGGCGGTGCTTCTCGTCGTCCTCGAAGAGCACCGCCTGGCTGACCAGGTCGAGTTGCGGGTGGGCGGCGGCCGGCGCGTCCACCGCCAGCTTGGTCAGGCGCAGCGCCAGCGGTGAGCCCAGGGCCATCTCGTCCAGCAGCCCGTGCGCCACCTCCAGCAGCTCACCGGGCTCGTCCACCACCCGGTTCACCAGGCCGATCCGCAGCGCCTCGGCGGCGTCCACCCGGCGGCCGGTGAAGAGCAGCTCCTTGGCGCGGCCCTCGCCCACGAGGGCGGGCAGCCGGTGGGTCGCGCCGGCGCCGGCCAGGATGCCCAACCGCACCTCCGGCTGGCCGAAGACCGCACGCGCGGTGCACACCCGCAGATCGCAGGCGTACGCCAACTCCGCGCCGCCGCCCAACGCCGGGCCGTCCACGGCGGCCACGGTCGGCATCGGCAGTGCCCGGATCCGGGCGAACGCCGCCGAGTTGATCGCGGCGAGGGCGTCGGTACGACCCCGTTCCCGGAGCTGACCGATGTCCGCGCCTCCGGCGAAGATGCCCGCCGTGCCCCCGGTGAGCAGCAGCAGCCGAGGGCGGGCCTCCAACTCCGCGCAGACCTGGTGCAGCTCGGAGATCAGGTCGGCGTCGATGGCGTTGCGCTTCTCCGGCCGGTCCAGGGTGACCACAAGCCGGTCGGGTCGTTCCTCGATCCGCAGACCGCTCACTGTGCCGACCTTCCGTTCGCGACTGCGGGGCTCGCAAGCTCACTCCTCGCACTCACTGTTTGACCCCGTCCAGCCAGCGGTAGAAGCCGTGCCCGGACTTCTTGCCCAGGCGTCCGGCGGCCACCATCTCCTCCAGCAGGGGCGGCGGCGCGAACCGGTCCCCGTACGCGGCCTGGAGGGTGCGGGCGATGTCCAGCCGCACGTCCAGGCCGACCAGGTCGGTGAGTTCCAGCGGACCGATCGGGTGCCGGTAGCCCAGCACCATGGCCTTGTCGATGTCGGCCGGGCTGGCCACCTCGTCGGCGACCATCCGGATCGCCTCCAGCCCGAGGGTGACACCCAGCCGGGACGTGGCGAATCCGGGCAGGTCGCGTACCACGACGGGATCCTTGCCCAGCCGGCCGGCGAGCGCGACGGCCGCGGCGGTGGTCTCCTCGGCGGTGGCCGGGCCAACCACGATCTCCAGCAGGGCCATGGCCCACACCGGGTTGAAGAAGTGCAGGCCGACGAAGCGCTCGGGCGCGTCCAGGCCGGCGGCCAGCTCGCCGATGGGGATGCTTGAGGTGTTGCTGCCCAGCAGCGCCGGGTCCAGCGCGGCGGCGGCGCGCAGCACCGTGCGCTTCAGGTCGAGCCGCTCCGGTACGGCCTCGACGATCACCCCGGGGGCGGGCGCGACGTCGGTGATGCTCTGCCGCAGCGTGACGCGCTGCCGGTTCGCGGCGGCCTCGTCGGCGCTCAGCCGTCCGCGCTGCACGGCCCGCTCCCACAGGTCGGCGAGCCGGTTCAGCGCGGTGGCGCCCCGCTCGGCGTCGACCTCGACCAGTTCCACGGCGTGCCCCGAGCCGGCTGCCACGTACGCGATGCCCAGCCCCATCGTGCCGGCACCGACGACCACGAAACGATCGCTCATCACGCCTCCCTGTCCCGCCCGGCGGCGCGCGGGGTCCCCGCCACGCCGACCCGGGTGATCCGCCCGATCCGCTCGCTCATGGTGCGACCCTATTCAGCGCGAGGACCCGGCCCATGCGTGGGGGAGCGTGGGATCGGGTACTGGCCATCCGTCAACCGAGGGAAGGACCGCACCGACATGAGCCAGGCACCGGAGAGCGTCACCGGCTCCGAGATCGTGGAGACCCGGGGCGACGAGCGGGTGGAGTTGCTGCGCGCCGACACCAACAACGACGGCAAGACCGACGTGTGGGTGGTGGACACCGACGGCGACGGCAAGGCCGATCTGTTCCAGTTCGACACCGACGGTGACGGCAAGGTGGACATCACCATGGTCGACATCGACGAGGACGGCCAGCCGGACGAGGTGGTCGACGGCGACGGCGGCCTCCCGCCCGAGCAGCTCCCCCCGACCGTCCAGGTCTGAAGACGTACGACGGCCCCCGCCTCCGCCCCGCCGGAGCGCGGGGGCCGTCGTCTCAGTCGGCGAGGCGCAGGGTGGCGAGGTAGTAGGGGGCGTCGCGGTCGTCCACATCGGTGAGCCGCCAGCCGCTGCCGTGCACCAGGCCCGCGAACTCGTCGGCGGAGCAGACCAGGTAGTCGAACCAATCGGTGCCCAGCTCGCGGTAGCGCAGCCGCAGCCGGAGCTGGCCGCCGAGCCGGCCGAGCCGCCTGTTGCGCTCGTGGTAGCCGGTGTGCAGAGGGTCGCGGGTGCCGTACGGGTCGGTGCCGTGCGCGATGATCTGTGCCCCCGGCCGGGCCAGCGCGGCGAGCGCGGCCAGGAACCCGGGAGCCCGCTGCCGACCCTCGAAGAGACCCAGGTTGTTCCCGAGCAGCAGGAACGTGTCGTACCGCTGGCCGTCGGCGACGTGGGTGTCCACCGTGCCGTGCACCAGCCGCCGCACGCCGCGCCGCCGGCACACCTCAAGCGCGCCGGCCGAGGTGTCCAGCCCGGTGACCGGTACGCCGCGCTCCTGGAGCAGCAGGGCGATCCGGCCGGCGCCGGTACCGATGTCCAGGGTCTCGCCCCGGACGCGGTCCACTGCCCGGTGGTCGTACGGCTGCCAGTCGGCAGGCCCGTCCAGGTAGTGCGCGGCCGGGGCGCCGTTGATCAGACCGTCGTCGCGTTCGATGATCTCGATGACCGGTCGGGGCAGTCGGCCGCCGACCAGCGGTCGAGGACCCACCCCGGTGGCCACGGCGAGGGTGTCCCGCAGCAGTTCACCGATCACGTCACCGATTTGAGGCTCGCCCGTCACGACGTTCACGCTATCCGGCCACTCAGTGGCCCGGGGCAGCCGTATCCTGGCGGCGTGACCACGTTGGACCGGCTGTCGGCCGAGAAGTACATCCTGCTCACGACCTTCCGTAAGGACGGCCGGGCGGTGCCGACGCCGGTCTGGGCGGTCCGCGACGGCGACGCGTTGGCGGTCTGGACCAGGGCGGACTCGGGCAAGGTGAAGAGGATCCGCCGCAACGGCGACGTGACGGTGGCCCCGTGCGACGTGCGGGGCCGCCCGCACGGGGCGGAGGTGCCGGCCCACGCGACGATCTACAGCGGCGGCGACACGGGCCGCATCCGCGATCTGCTCAAGCACAAGTACCGGCTGATCGGCCGCCTGAGCCTGCTCGGCAGTCGGCTGCGTCGCGGCGAGGGCGGCACGGTCGGCATCCGGGTCACGTTGACCGAGCGGCGCTGAGTCCGGGCACGGAAAGGGGCGGCGGATCGAGATCCACCGCCCCTTTCCGAAGAAACCCCTACCCGGGTCAGTCGCCCTGTCGCTGCTGCGGGATCTGGCCCTGCAAGAGCGCCCTGACCTCCGACTCGCGGTACCGACGGTGGCCACCCAGGGTGCGGATGGCGCTGAGCTTGCCGGCCTTGGCCCACCGGGTCACCGTCTTCGGGTCGACACGGAACATCGACGCCACCTCGGCCGGTGTGAGTAGCGGCTCTGGTTCGTGCGTTCGCGATGCCATCGGTCACTCCTCCACATGTATAGACATCGGCCGGGGTCCCGCCGGCCGACGCGTCTCCCATGGTCCGGCTAGTCCCCGATGTCCGACATGGGCCGAACGGATGAAGGTCCCTAGACGGACGGATGAACCATGCCCGATTTTTACGACTTTTACACGGCAGAAACTACCTTATTCGGACTCATGATCACGGTTCGTGATGCATCAACTACGAGGGCATCTCGCCTTGGGAGCGCTTCACGGGCTATTTGCCCTAGTTGCACCGCTCCAGCAGCTGCACCGCACGCCACCGGGCCACCAACGTGTCGTACGCGGCCGACGCCTCCTCGGCCTCACCCCGGGACAGCCCCGCGAGGCCGCTGGCGACCAGCTCCGGCGAGTCGTCCGCGACCAGAGTCTCGTCGGAGAGCAGGTCGACCAGGCCGCCGTAGTCCAGCTCCACCACCGAACGGGGATGGAACTCCTCCAGCCAGCGGGCCGCCTCCTCCACCGCGTCGGTGATCGGGGCCTCGCCCACCGACTTGCGCAGCACCGACAGCGCCCGTGACGAGCGCCGCCGCGCCTTGGAGATCTCGGTGCGGTAGCGCAACGCCCGCCGCCCCGGCTCGGTGACCAGGTCCCGCTCCGCCGCGTCGAAGAGCACGAACCACCGCAGCGGTACGCCCCACGTCGCGATCTGCTCGTGCACACGCGGCACCCCGTGCTCCAACACCCGCGCGCCGCTGCGCCAGTCGTCCACCACCGCCCTGGCCTGCCCGGCGAGCACCGGCGGCACGAACGCGTCGGCGAGCACCGAGGGCACCCCGTCCCGGGCGCTGAGCGCCGCCTCGGCGACCCGGATGCGCAGGTTCCAGGGGCACACCAGCAGGCTGTCGTCCGTCTCCAGGACGTACGCCTCCTCGGGCAGGTCGGGCAGCCTGGTCCAGCCCGCGCCCAACGCCTCGATCACCGCCGTCCGCTGCCGGACCGGCCCCTCCACCGGTGCCACGGCCCGCCCCTCGGAGACGTAGCGACGCCAGTAACCCTGCCGCTCCCGGTCGAAGGCGGTCAGCGGCTCGTACACGCGCAGGTAAGAAGCGAAGAGCGACGGCACGGCGCGATCCTCCCACGAACCGCACACGGGCGCGGTCAGCGGCCGGACCACGCGCGCCGCGACGTGGGACGGCGACAGCGCGTCGAGCACCCTTCGAGCGGCCGATACTAGGCTCGGTCACACCGGCAGCATCCCCGCCGGGATCCACCAGGTCCGCGTCCCACAAGGACGCACACCACTCCAGGAGCCAGCCATGGGCGTATTCGCGAGCACAGACGACCCGGTATCGACCGGACACGAACAGGTCGTGTTCTGCCAGGACAAGCAGAGCGGCCTCAAGGCGATCATCGGGATCTACTCCACCGCGCTGGGGCCGGCGCTGGGCGGCACTCGCTTCTACCCGTACGCCAGCGAGGACGACGCGCTCGCCGACGTGCTCGACCTGTCCCGGGGAATGGCGTACAAGAACGCGCTGGCCGGGCTCGACCTGGGCGGCGGCAAGGCGGTCATCTGGGGTGACCCGGAGCAGATCAAGAGCGAGGCGCTGCTGCGCGCGTACGGCCGCTTCGTGGAGTCGCTGGCCGGCCGCTACTACACCGCCTGCGACGTCGGCACGTACGTGGCGGACATGGACGTGATCGCCCGGGAGACCCGGTACGTGACCGGCCGCAGCGTCGAGCACGGTGGCGCCGGCGACTCGTCGATCCTGACCGCCTGGGGTGTCTTCCAGGGCATGCGGGCCGCCGCCGAGCACGTCTGGGGCACGCCCAGTCTGCGGGGTCGGCGGGTCGGCGTGGCGGGCCTGGGCAAGGTCGGCAAGTACCTGACCGCGCACCTGATCGAGGACGGCGCCGAGGTGGTCGCCACCGACGTCAACCCGAAGGCGCTGGCCTGGGTCCGCGCCAACCACCCGCAGGTCACCCTGGTCGACGACGCCGCCGCGTTGGTCGCCGCCGACATCGACGTGTACGCCCCGTGCGCGCTGGGCGGCGCTCTGAACGACGAGACCGTGTCGGTCCTGCGGGCCAAGGTGGTGACCGGCGCGGCGAACAACCAGCTCGCCCACCCCGGCATCGAGAAGCTGCTCGCCGACCGGGGCGTCCTGTACACCCCGGACTACGTGGTCAACGCCGGTGGTGTGATCCAGGTGGCGGACGAGATCGAGGGCTTCAACTTCGACCGGGCCAAGCTGCGGGCGACGCGCATCTTCGACACCACCCGGGAGATCCTGCACCTCGCCGACACCGAGGGCGTACCGCCGGCGGTTGCCGCGGACCGACTGGCGGAGCGGCGGATGGCCGAGGTCGGCCGGCTGCGCACGATCCACCTGCGCTGAGCTTTTCCCCGGAGGCGGATCGATCGGTATCCGCCTCCGGGCCCCTTCGCCGACCGCTCTGGGTAGGCTGGGGCCAGGTCAAGTTTGGCGTGTTTGTCCCGTGTCACGGGCGCTCTCCGTTCCGCTCCTTACCGGGTACACTGGGTGACGGCCGGATCGACGCGACGCGCAGAGCCGGCCGACGGTAACCCGAGGTGCCGAACGGTGGCATCCCCATGTACCGTAAGAGCCACGAGAGATGCCTGACGTCATCGGGGCCCGCCTTCGGGCTGCCCCGCATTCTGTGCGAGGGGGTCGAGCCATGGGGCGCGGCCGTGCTAAGGCCAAGCAGACGAAGGTGGCGCGGGAGTTGAAGTACCACTCCCCGAACACCGACCTCACCGCCTTGCAGCGCGAACTGGCGGGTGCTGGTAAGTCTGAGCACCACTTCGACGACGACTCAAAAGAGTTCGTCGACGACGATGATGAGAATCATGCGGACGACGACCCGGATCCGTGGGTCCGCCCGACCCGCTGACCTCTCGACGTGAGCTGAGCACGCGGTGAGCCCCGCGTGCTCACGCATGTGCCCGTCGCGAGTGGCACCGGTGCCGACGCTCAGGGGCCTGCCCTGGCCGGGATCTCGCCCGGCCGCACGACAGGCCCCTGATCGTGGCCACCCTCAGCGCGGCCGGTTGTTCCAGTTGTAGAAGGTCGGGATGTTCTCGAAGTGGTTCCAGGCGCACACCGCGCTGGCGCCGTCGGAACCGGACACCTCTGCCCGAAGCCGCCGGGCGTCCTCGGCCTCCTGAAGGAGCGCGACGAGCCCCGGGGCCGCATCCCGTACCCGCTCGGTGACTCCGTCCGCGGCTTCGTCCGTCTCGCGCTCAGGCCGCCGGTGACTGGTGGTCTCGGGCATGCTCCAACACTCCCTCCAATAGGCGGATCTTGCTGTTGCGGCAGTGCTCGGTCTCCGTACCGTCAAAACGCCCCAGCTCGAAGTAACGGTTGGCCGCATGGCCACCGCCACAGAAGCCGAAGTACGGGCAGGTCGCACGGCACGCCTCCACACCGGTCAGGAACTCGCCCACCCAGGGCGTGGCCGCCGCGCCGGCGAGGATCTCCGCCAGCGGGGTGGCCAGCACGTTGCCGCTGCTGAAGTCGCCGTAACGGGCATCCGTGAAGCCGGCCAGCTCCGGGGAGAGCACCGTCACCGAACCGTCGTGCCCGATCGTCGGGATCGGATCCAACCGGCGGGGCAGTACGCCGTCCGCCGAGCCGTCGAGCACCGCCGCGGCGTACCGCAACGACCACTCGACCTCGCGCAGGTGGATCCGGGGTTCCCGCCGCCACGCCGACACCAGCTCGGCCCAGAACGCCGTCACCGCGGCCGCATCGTGGCGGTTGTCGCGGGTGTTGACTCCCTCGGTCTCCTCGATGTTGATGCCCAGCACGTCACAGCCCAGCTCGAGGAAGTAGTCGTACAGCTCGCCGGCGAGCCCCGGCTCCGGCCGGGACACCACGGCCAGCGCGGAGAAGGGCAGCCCATGCCGGCGCAGCGCGGCGACACCGCGCAGGATCCGGTCGTACGCAGGCTGTCCGCCCCGGTTGACCCGGTCGCCGTTGCGCTCCCGCGGCCCGTCCACGCTGACGCTCACCCGCACCTCGTGCCGGGCGAAGAAGTCACACCACTCGTCGTCGATCAACGTGGCGTTGGTCTGCACGTGGTGTTCGACCTCGGGGCCGAACGGGGCGATCAGCGCCGCCAGATGCTCCCGCCCGGTGGCCAACGGCTCCCCGCCGTGCCACACCACCGAGAACCGACCCGCCGCCGACCACGGGTTGACCGCAGCCGCCACCGCCTCGGCCACCGGCACCGACATCCGCCGGTCGTCGGCCCGGAACGGCAGATAGCAGTAGGCGCAGTCCAGGTTGCAGAGGGTCGTGGGCTGCATGACGACGTACGACGGAACCGCGGCGAGGCCGCGCATCCCGCTGAACGACTGTCCCCGAGCAGCCATCGCCCTCCTCCGCCTGACCTGAGAGGCGGTCGGGAAGCCACGAGGTGACTCCCGAACGTCTCCGAAGGGTGCCCTTCAGGCTAGGCGGCAATGGCCACTCGGGTGAAGCCCTGATCAGGTGCCCGTACGATCACCAGACTGTGATCATCCGCGGGTGTGCTGGCCGACCATCTGCACGTTGCCGGTGCCCTCGATGATCTCGCCGGCCTGCCACGCCTCGACCCCACGGCCGGTCAGCGTGGCCAGCGCCCGGTCGGCGTCCTCGGCCGAGACGATCGCGAACATGCCGACGCCCATGTTGAAGGTCGACTCCATGTCGTGGTCGTCGATCCGACCCTTCGACTGGATCAGGTCGAAGACCGGCTGCGGCTTCCAGGTGGACCGGTTGACCACCGCGTCGACGTGCTCCGGCAGGACCCGGACCAGGTTGCCGGGGATGCCGCCACCGGTGATGTGGGAGAGGGCACGCACGTCGGCCTCGGCGATCAGCTTGAGGCAGTCCTTGGCGTAGATCTTGGTCGGGGTGAGCAGCTCCTCACCGAGGGTCCGCTGCCGACCGAAGTCGTCGATCACGATGTCCAGTCGCATCCGCGCGGCACCGAGCAGCACGTGCCGGACCAGCGAGTACCCGTTCGAGTGCAGGCCGGACGAGCGCATGGCGATCACCGCGTCACCAACCTCGACCCGGTCGGGGCTGAGGATGTCGGCCTCCTCGACCACGCCGACGCCGGTCGCGGAGATGTCGTACTCGTCGGGGCGCAGGACGCCCGGGTGCTCGGCGGTCTCCCCGCCCAGCAGGGCGCAGCCCGCGTACCGGCAGCCGTCGGCGATGCCCGCGCCGATCTCGGCGACCTTGTCCGGGACGACCTCGCCGGTGGCGATGTAGTCGAGCAGGAACAGCGGCTCCGCGCCGCAGGCCACCAGGTCGTCGACGACCATCGCGACCAGGTCGATGCCGACCGTGTCGTGGATGTCCATCTGCTGGGCGATCACCAGTTTGGTGCCCACACCGTCGGTGGACGACGCCAGGATCGGGTTCTTGTACTTCGTCGTGTCCAGCCGGAACAGGCCGGCGAAGCCGCCGAGGTCACCCAGCACCTCGGGACGGCGGGTCTGGCGCACCTTCGACTTGAGCAGCTCCACCGCGCGGTCGCCCGCGTCGATGGAGACGCCGGCGTCGGCGTACGAGACCGAGCGTTTGCGCGCCTGGCGGCCGGCGCCGCCCGTCCAGGGCTGGCGGTCGCCGCCGGCGCCGGTAGGGCTACTTCCTGCGCCGCTGCGCTCGGACACGTGCGTCACGGTTCTCCCCTTTGTGGTTCTCGGTGCCGCGCCGGCGGTGGCCGGGCCGCGCCGGTTGGTGCTACGGGCGGTTTGCGGTCACGCCACCAGGAGTGGCGACGAACGAGCCGTTGGTGTGCGGGGCCTGCGGCGCCGAGTCGGCGACCCGTCGGCCCACCCCTTCGAGCACGTGCTTGCCGATCAGGTTGCCGGCTGGCAGCTCGATCGGGTACTCCCCATCGAAGCACGCCCGACACAGCCGGGTCTTCGGCTGCTCGGTCGCGGCGATCAGGCCAGGAAGCGAAACGTAACCCAGCGTGTCGGCGCCGATCGAGCGCCGGATGCCGTCGTTGTCCAACCCGTTGGCCAGCAGCTCCGCCCGGGTGGCGAAGTCGATACCGTAGAAACAGGGCCAACTGACCGGCGGGGACGAGATCCGGACGTGCACCTCCAACGCGCCCGCCTCGCGCAGCATCCGCACGATGGCCCGCTGCGTGTTGCCACGGACGATCGAGTCGTCCACCACCACCAGCCGCTTGCCGCGGACGTTCTCGCGCAGTGGGTTGAGCTTGAGCCGGATGCCGAGCTGACGCAGGGTCTGCGACGGCTGGATGAAGGTGCGCCCCACGTACGGGTTCTTCATGAGGCCGGCGCCGTACGTGATGCCCGACGCCTCCGCGTAACCGATCGCGGCCGGGGTGCCCGACTCGGGCACCGGGATCACCAGGTCGGCCTCGACCGGGTGCTCCTTGGCCAACTGCCGACCGATCTGCACCCGCGCCGCGTGCACGTTGCGTCCGGCGATCGTGGCGTCCGGACGCGCGATGTACACGTACTCGAAGAGGCAGCCCTTCGGCTCCGGCGCGGCGAACCGGGTGGACCGCAGCCCGTCCTCGTCGATCGCGATCAGCTCACCCGGCTCGACCTCGCGCACCACGCTCGCGCCGACGATGTCCAGCGCGGCGGTCTCGCTGGCCACCACCCAGCCGCGCTCCAGTCGACCGAGCACCAGCGGGCGTACGCCGTGCGGGTCACGGGCCGCGTAGAGCGTCGACTCGTCCATGAAGACGAAGCTGAACGCGCCGCGCAACTGCGGCAGCACCTCCATGGCGGCCGCCTCGACCGACAGGTCCGGTCGGCTGGCCAGCAGCATCGTCACCAGGGAGGTGTCGTTGGTCGAACCGTCCGCGACGAGGCCGCGCTCGGCGACCTCCTTCTCCAGCTCGGCGGTGTTGACCAGGTTGCCGTTGTGCGCCAGCGCGATTGTCGTGCCGGAGCTGGTCGACCGGATGGTCGGCTGGGCGTTCTCCCAGTTCGACGCGCCGGTCGTGGAGTAGCGGGCGTGCCCGATGGCCAGGTGGCCACGCAGGCTCGCCAGGGTGGGCTCGTCGAAGACCTGGGCCACCAGGCCGAGGTCCTTGTAGACCACGACGCCGGAGCCGTCGCTCACCGCGATGCCGGCCGCCTCCTGGCCACGGTGCTGAAGGGCGTAGAGGCCGAAGTAGGTCAGGTTGGCGACTTCTTCGCCGGGGGCCCAGACGCCGAAGACGCCACAGGCGTCCTGCGGACCGGGTCGTTGGGGATCAAGGTCGTGGCTCAACCGGCCGTCGCCTCGGGGCACCTACTGCTCCCTCACGCTGGTCTGGACCGGCCTGGCGGGATCACGGGGTGGATCCACACTCCTCGGCCGGGACCACTGTCGTCGCCTGACAGTGTACGCGAACAGCTGTCGATACAGATAGTCACGATTCCCGTGCTGAGAGTCACCGGATTCGGTCATCGGCTCAGTCAGAGGGGCAGAAACGCCGACAGGTCCGCTCGGGAACCACTCACCTGAACACGACCGTCCGTGACCGCCTCCGCCCAGCCGACTCGGCCGAGCGCCAACGCGAGCCAGGTTTCGGGCGACATCTCGACCACGTTTGGTGGGTTTCCCCTGGTGTGTCGAGGACCCGGGACGCACTGGATCGCCCCGTATGGTGGGACCCGTACCTCCACCGATCGGCCCGGGGCACGCTCCGCGAGGACGGCCAACAACGTCCGGACCGCTTCCCGGAACACCGACCGTTCGGGCGTACGCCCCTCGTCGAGCGCCGACAACGTCGCCGCAACGGCGACGGACTTACTGTACGGAGAGGACACGACGGGACGATACGACCCGGAGGCCGAGCACTCGACGCTGGCCCTGGGTCGCGCCGATCCAGTGAGACAAGGCATAGTTGCCGACGGCGTATTCGTACCGTGATGATCCCCGGCCCGGCGCCCCGCCGGTCACCAGGGAAGTCAGCCCGGAAGGCGGTGGACGTGTCAACACACCGACGTGCCTGGAAGCAGCGGGCCGGTGTGGTCGTAGCGCTGGTTGCCGGCGCTCTGCTCGCCGTCCCCGCCACACCGGCAATGGCCGCGAGGATCAGCACCGCTGACAACTCGGTCACGATCGACGCTGGCAAGAACGGCACCGTCAGCGTGCTGGTCCGGCCCGACGTCGGCGAGACGTCCGCGGACATCGACGTGACCGGCCTGCCCGACGGCGTCACCTGCGGTGGATGCGGTCCGATCAACTTCGAGGGGATAGCGCCGAAGCAGGTCACCCTGACCCTGTCCGCCTCGTCGAACGCACCGGCGGCCAACGGGACCCAGGCGAAGATCACCGTCACCGGCGACGACAACGGCCGCACGCTCCGGGTCACCGTCAAGGCGGCTGCCGCTCCACCGCCGCCGCAGAACCAGACCGTACGGTCGGTCTCCGGCAAGGTGGTCAAGAAGGCCGACGGCAAAGCAGTCCCAAACGCGATAGTCATCCTGCAGGACAGCACCGGTAAGCGGATCGACACCATCAGCAACGGCAGCGGCGACTTCCGCTTCACCGGCACCACGGAGAAGCCGATCGCTCCGGGCCGTATCGATCTCGGTGCCAGCTTCGACAACATCACCGCCACCAAGAGCTTCAACGCGAACGCGGGGCAGTCCGTCACCGGACAGCGGATCAGCCTGGAAATCAAGGTCGAGACGACGCCGAGCGCCACCCCGTCCGCCACCGCCGAGGCGCTTCCCACCGAGGAGGCGACCGAGGAGGGTGCCGAGGATCAGCCGTCCGAGGCGGCCAGCCCGGGCGCGGCGGCGAACGCCTCGAACGAGGACGACGGCGGCGGCTTCGGCTCGTACCTGATCATCCTGCTCGGCGGTCTGCTTGTCGCCGCCGGCGTCGGCACGATCGTGCTGCTCTGGATGCGGCGCAAGGAGAACGGCGACGACGAGGACGCTCCGGACGGTGCTGGCGCGGCCGGCGCGGTGCCGGCGGCCCGTGGCGCGTTCCGGGGCGGCGACGACCAGACCCGGGTGGTCAACCGGGCCGGCGGCGTACCGGACCCGACAATGGTGGGCGGCGCTGCGCTGAGCGAGGCGCCGACGATGATGCACCGCCCCGTGGTCGACGACGTTCCCCCGGACCCGTACGCCGCGCCCGCGCAGCCCTACGGCGCGGCGGGTGGGCAGAGCTGGGGTGGCGCGGGCTACGGCGACGAACCGGCGTCCGGTGGCTACGGCGCGGGCGGCTACGGCAACGCTCCCGCCTCGGGCGGCGGCTACGGCACGGGCGCCGCCCCGGCGGGCGGCTACGGCGCCGGTGCGGCTGGTGACGGCTACGGTGCCGCACCCGGTTCCGGTGCGGGCTACGGCGCCGCGCCCTCCTCGGGTGGTGGCTACGGCAGCCGCGACTACACGGCTCCGGCCGGGGCGGCAGGTTACCCGCCGGCTCCCGCCGGTGGTGCGCCGTACGGCGAGCGCTTCGACGAGCCGACCGGCCGGTACACCGGCGACAGCACGCAGTACCCGGCGCCGGCCGACCCGTACGCCACGGGCGTCTACCAGCCGGAGCAGGGCCAGGGCTACGGTCAGCCCGAGCCGACGGCCCCGTACAGCGGCCGACCGGCCGAGCCCACCGGCGGCTACGGCCAGCCGGCCGGCGGCTACGACCAGGGCGGCTACGGTCAGCAGGCCGGCGGGTACGACCAGGGCGGCTACGGCCAGGAGCCCCCGGCCCAACGCGGCGGCTACGACGACCGAGGCTACGACCAGGGCGGCTACGGTCAGCAGGCCGGCGGGTACGACCAGGGCGGCTACGGCCAGGAGCCCCCGGCCCAGCGCGGCGGCTACGGCCAGGAGCCTCCGGCGCAACGCGGCGGCTACGACGAGCCGGGCTACGACCAGGGCGGCTACGGCCAGCAGGCCGGTCGCGCCCGGCCGGACGGCCCGCCGCCGACCGAGCGGGGCGGCGGCCGACGCCTCGACTGGCTGGACGACTGACCCCCACCACAGCGCGGAGAACGGCCACCCGGAAGTCCGGGTGGCCGTTTCGCTGTGCTGAAGCGCGGCGCGTCTGTCAGGCGGCGGAGAAGACACCCTGGCGGAGCACCGGCACGACATTCGACACGCCCACCCGGACGGCGACCTCGACGTCCTCGGCGAAGCCGCTCTCGGTCAGCTCCCGGCCGGAGACGCTGCCCCGGACCGCGGCGGGCACGTCCGGGGTGCTGGCCAGCGCGGCGAGCGCCATCGCCGCCTCCACGGAGAGCCCGTCCGGTACGCCGGAGAGGGCGTCGAGCACACTCGCCGCGCCGAGCAGATCCTCCACCGACGGGCGCAGCGAACCGTCCGGCCACCGCTCGCCGGAGGCGATCACGCCGATCGGGGCGTCAAGCGTCCCGTATCCCTGGCGGCTCAGCCAACGCCCGACGGCGGGTGCGTTACGCAGGCACCCCGCGACCACCGGCAGGCCTGTGGCGCTCGCGGCGGCGCTGATGGCCGAGCCGTTCGGCGACGGCAGCACCAGGTCCGCCACGACCGGCGCGGCGCTCAACGCGGCGGGCGACAGCGACCACGGATGGTCCGCTGTCGTCTGTCGCCGGCCCACCGCGGCCACCGCGCCGACCCGCACCGCGTATTCGGCGGCCTGCTCACCCCACGGAAACGGGTGCACCCGCATGCCCCGGGCCACCGCCACCTCGACGGCGGTGGTGAACGACAGGACGTCCACCACCACCAGCGCCGCGCAGACCCGGCCGAGTTCGGCCGCCCCGGTCAACCCCCAGTCGAACCGGGCGCCCGATCCGGGTTGGCCGTAGACGGCAGCGGCCAACGCCTCAGCGCTCGTCAGGCGACGGCTCGGTGTCACCGGTGTCCGACTCGGACTGCTCCGACCCGATCGGCTCGACGGCACCGGTCTCCGGGGAAGGTCCCGAGGAGGCGATGGGCTCGGAGAGCACCTCGGCCGGGTCGACCGGCTCGGCCGGAGCGGTCGGCAGCGGCACGGCCTCGACGGCACCCGCCACACCGGCGGCCGGCGCGGGGACCTCGACGGCCGCCGTACCCCCGAAGAGGCGCGGCAGCGTCTCGGTGTGCGCGGCGCGCAGCTCGTCCAGGCCGATCCGGAACTGGCCGTGCACCTCGAGCGCACCGCCGGTCGGGTCGGTGACGCCGATCAGCTCGAACGGCACGCCCCGCTCGGCGCAGAGCGCCGCGAACGCCTTGTCGTGGCCGCGCGGCACCGACACCAGCGCCCGCGTGGCGGACTCGCTGAACAGGTAGACGAACGGCATCGAGCCCTCGGTGAACCGCTCCGGCACCGCGACCCGCGCACCGACGCCACGCCGCAGGCAGGATTCGACAAGGCTCTGGGCCAGGCCGCCGTCGGACAGGTCGTGCGCGGAGGCCAGGTGACCCACCCGGGCCGCCTCGGCCAGCAGCTCGGCCAGGGCCTTCTCGCGGAGAAGGTCGACCTGCGGCGGGATGCCACCGAGGTGCTCGTGCGTCACCCAGGCCCACTCCGAGCCGGACAGCTCCACGTTCGTCTCGCCGAGCAGGTAGAGCTGGTCGTGGTCGCCACCGGCGCGCGGCACGAAGCCCATCGGCACCCGGTCGGCGACGTTGTCCAGCACGCCCAGCACGCCCACCACCGGGGTCGGGTGGATGGCCGCCGCGCCTGTCTGGTTGTAGAAGCTGACGTTGCCGCCGGTGACCGGGATACCCAGCTCCAGGCAGCCGTCCGCGAGACCGCGCACGGCCTCGGCGAACTGCCACATGACGCCCGGGTCCTCCGGGGAGCCGAAGTTGAGGCAGTCGGTCACGGCGATCGGCTTCGCGCCGGTCACCGCCACGTTCCGGTACGCCTCGGCGAGGGCCAGCTTGGTGCCGTTGTACGGGTCGAGCCGGGCGTACCGGCCGTTACCGTCCACCGACAGCGCCACTCCGAGCCCGGTCCGCTCGTCGATCCGGATCACGCCGCCGTCCTCCGGCTGCGCGAGCACGGTGTTGCCCAGCACGTAACGGTCGTACTGCTCGGTGACCCAGGTCTTGTCGGCGAGGTTCGGCGACGCGATCATGCGCAGCACGGTCTCCCGCAGCGCCTCCGGGTCGGCCGGGCGGGGCAGCGTCTCGGCCCGGTCGGCCTGGAGCAGGATCAGGTCGGCCGGCTCCCGCATCGGGCGGGCGTACACCGGGCCGTCGTCCACAAGCGAGCCCGGCGGCACGTCGACGACCAGGTGGTCCTGCCAGGTGATCAGCAGTCGACCCGGGCGGCCGTCCGGCTCCGGTGCGGTGACCTCACCGATCGCGGTGGCGAGCACGCCCCACTTCTCGCAGGTCTTGAGCACCGCGTCGAGCTTGTCCGGCTCGACGACCAGCAGCATCCGCTCCTGCGACTCGCTGGCCAGGATCTCGTGCGGGTCCATCGAGGGCTCGCGCAGCGGAACCCGCTCCAGCCAGACCCGCATGCCGGTGCCGGCAGCGGCGGCCGTCTCGGTGAGCGCGCAGGTCAGGCCGGCGCCGCCGAGGTCCTGGATGCCGACGACGAGCTGGCCGTCGTACAGCTCGAGACACGCCTCGATCAGCAGCTTCTCGGTGAACGGGTCGCCGACCTGCACGGCGGGTCGACGCGCCTCGCTGCCCTCGTCGAAGGTCGCGCTGGCCAGCACCGACACACCGCCGATGCCGTCCCGGCCGGTCTTGGCGCCCATCAGGACCACGACGTTGCCGGGGCCGGCGGCGGCCTTGTTCTGCAGCCGGCTGACCGGGAGCACGCCCAGGCAGAGCGCGTTGAGCAGCGGGTTGCCCTGGTAGGAGGGGTCGAAGACCAGCTCACCGCCGATGTTGGGCAGGCCCAGGCAGTTGCCGTAGCCGCCGACGCCGGCGACCACGCCGGTGAGCACCCGGGCGGTGTCCGGGTGGTCCGCGGCACCGAAGCGCAGCGGGTCCATCACCGCGACCGGGCGGGCACCCATGGCGAGGATGTCCCGGACGATGCCACCGACGCCGGTCGCCGCGCCCTGGTACGGCTCGACGAAGCTCGGGTGGTTGTGCGACTCGACCTTGAAGGTCACCGCCAGCTCGTCGGAGATCTGCACGACGCCGGCGTTCTCACCGATTCCGGCGAGCATTCGGTCGCTGTGCGGGGCCTTCTCGCCGAACTGGCGCAGGTGCACCTTGCTCGACTTGTAGGAGCAGTGCTCGCTCCACATGATCGAGTACATGGCCAGCTCGGACTGGGTGGGCCGGCGGCCGAGGATCTGCCGGATCCGGTCGTACTCGTCGTCGCGGAGCCCCAGCTCGGTGTACGGCTGAAGCTCGCCCGGGGTGCCGTTCGCGCGCGGCACGGTGTCCACGCCGTCGGTCCAGTCGGCGATCGCCGGCTGGGCCGGAGCGACTGCCGGGGCGGCGGGCTGCGCCGGGAGCGGTTCGGCCGACTGCGCCGGGGCGGAGTACGCCTCCGGTGTGTCCCGTACCGGATCCGGATGGGTGGTCATGACCTCTCCTCGCTGCGCTCGTGCCCGCCAGGCCGGCGGTCGAGCAGACCGATGATGATCGTGCCGGCGGTCATGCCGGCGTCCCCACCAGGTGCTTGAGGACCGAGGTGAAGAAGCCGAGGCCGTCCAGCGAGGGGCCGGTGAGCGCCTCCACCGCGTGCTCGGGGTGCGGCATGATGCCGACGACGTTGCCGGCGGAGTTGGTGATCGCGGCGATGTCCCGCAGCGACCCGTTGGGGTTGCCGCCGACGTAGCGGGCGACCACCCGGCCCTCGGCTTCGAGCTGGTCCAACGTCGCGGCGTCGGCGACGTAGCAACCCTCGCCGTTCTTGACCGGGACGAGCACCTCCTGGCCGGGCTGGAACGTGTTGGTCCACGCCGTGCCTGCCGACTCGATGCGCAGGACCTGGTCCCGGTTGCGGAAGTGCAGGTGCTGGTTGCGGGTGAGCGCGCCGGGCAGCAGGTGCGCCTCGCAGAGGATCTGGAAGCCGTTGCAGATGCCGAGCACCGGCAGACCACCCCGTGCGGCGTCCACGATCGTCTCCATCACCGGCGCGAACCGGGCGATGGCGCCGCAGCGCAGGTAGTCGCCGTAGGAGAAGCCGCCGGGCAGCACGACCGCGTCGACCCGGTGCAGATCCGGGTCACCGTGCCAGAGCCGGACCGGCTCGGCGCCGGCGATCCGCACGGCCCGGGCCGCGTCCCCGTCGTCGAGCGAGCCAGGGAAGGTGACCACACCGACCCGGGCGGTCACGAGCGGGCGTCCGCGGTCTCGTCGGCCTCGACCAGGTGGACGGTGAAGTCCTCGATGACCGGGTTGGCGAGCAGCTTGTCGGCGATCTCCCGGGCCCGGTCCAGGTCCGGTTCACCTGTGAATTCGATCTCGATCCGCCTGCCGATCCGAACCGAGGCGACGTCGCTGACGCCGAGCCGGGGCAGCGCGTTTGCGACGGCCTGGCCCTGCGGATCGAGGATCTCGGGCTTGAGCATGACGTCGACGACGACGCGAGGCACTGGGCACTCCTGACTGTGTACGCAGTTGGGTGCCGACCCACAACGGGCGAGCGCAGCCAGCGTACCTGGCAGATTCCGTCGCGGGCGCACCGGCCGGGTGCAGTCCAGACGGTGATCAACATATCGGACCCCCGGGGCGGTCCGCCAGCAAGGACACGCGGTCCCACCAGGGCATATACGGCGTTCGGGGTGGCCGAATCGTTACATTGGTCAAACTCGATCGAATTCTTGAAAACGCCGGCCGTCGGCCCTACTGTACATCGACGTACCTCGATGCAGAGCGGTGGCGGGGACCTCCCGTCGTCGCCGTCCGGCACCCGGCGACCCCGGGCCGCCCCGTCCAAGGAGTCCACCCGATGCGCATCCGTCCCCTGCTCGCCGTACTCGGCACCGCGCTGGTCGGCGTCCTCGGCGCCACGTCCGGAGCGGTCGCCGCCCCGGCCGGCCCGCAACCCATCATCGGCGGCGGCACCGTCTCCTCCGCCCCCTGGGCCGCCGCGGTGCTCAGCAACGGCTCCTTCACCTGCTCCGGCAGCGTGATCGCCCCGCAGTGGGTGCTCACCGCCCGGCACTGCATCAGCGGCACCATGTCGGTACGCGTCGGAAGCGTGAACCGCACCTCCGGCGGGGTCACCCGCACCGTCAGCGCCACCTACACCCGCAACGACCTGGCCCTCATGCGACTCTCCAGCACCGTCAGCACCTCCGCCGTGAGCCTGGCCAGCAGCAACCCGCCGGTCAACTCGACCAACTCGATCTACGGCTGGGGCATGACCTGCTACAGCGGCTGCTCCGCGTCCACCACGCTGAAGACCGCGACCGTGCGGGTCACCAGCAACAGCGCCACCGACGCGTACGGCGGGCAGGCGATCCGCAGCACCCGGATCAACGGCAACGCCTGGCGCGGCGACTCAGGCGGACCGCAGTTCTACAACGGCCAGCAGGTCGGCGTCGCCTCCACCGCCGACGGGTCGAGCATCCAGAACTACGGCAGCGTTGCGTACAACCGGGCCTGGATCACCTCGACGGCCGGTGTCTGACAGTTAACGCCCGGCGCGGCGTGGATGGTCGACCGAGTGCCGACCGTCCGCGCCGCGCTGTTTTGCAGCATCCGATCAGGTGAACAATGCACACGATCGGGTCGCCCCGCTCCTGACAGCATCGGAACCGTGCTGGTCGTGACGACGGATCAACTGCCCGGCTACGAGATCCGCCAGATCCTCGGTGAGGTGGTGTCATCGATGGCCAGGACGCGCAACCCGTACCGCGAGGGTGTCAAGAACCTGCGCGGTGGCGCGTACGACCCGATGGCACCGGACAACCTGACCCGGTGGCGTACCGACTCGGTGTCCCGCCTCGGCGAGGAGGCCCTGCGGCTCGGAGCGAACGCCGTGATCGGGATGCGGTTCGACAGCCGGGACTGCGGCGAGATGTGGATGGAGATCTGCGCGTACGGCACGGCGGTGATCGCCGTACCCAAGATGCCCGAGGTCATGCCCGCCGACCAGCCGGTGGTGGCGGCGGAGACCGCCACCGAACCGGCCTTCGCCGAGTCTCTCGGGGGCATCGCCGAACCGGCGAGCGCCCCCAACCTCGGCACCGCCGCCGAAACCCCCACCGGCGAGTAACCCCCCGGCGCGGGTTACAGGATGGGGGGTGGGGAGTAGGTGGCGGCGTCGGGGTGCGCCTGCACCACCGCGGTGATGCGCCTGGTCACCGCCTGGACCTGGGCCGTCGCGGTGCCGACGAAGGCGGTGCGGTCGGCGACCAGGGTGTCGATGTCGGCGCGGGACAGGCCGAGGCGACCGTCCGTCGCCAGCCGGTCGAACAGGTCGTTCTCCGGGGCGCCCTTCTCGCGCATGGCCAGCGCCACGGCGACCGCGTGCTCCTTGATCACCTCGTGCGCGACCTCCCGGCCGACGCCCCGCCGGACCGCCGCCACCAGGATCTTGGTGGTGGCCAGGAACGGCAGGAACCGCTCCAGCTCCCGGTTGATCACCGCCGGGTACGCGCCGAACTCGTCGAGCACCGTGAGGAACGTCTGGAACAGCCCGTCGGCGGCGAAGAACGCGTCCGGCAGGGCCACCCGGCGGACCACCGAGCAGGACACGTCCCCCTCGTTCCACTGGTCACCGGCCAGCTCACCGACCATCGACAGGTAACCCCGGATGATCACCGCGAAGCCGTTCACCCGCTCCGAGGAGCGGGTGTTCATCTTGTGCGGCATCGCGCTGGAGCCCACCTGCCCCGGCTTGAAGCCCTCGGTCACCAACTCCTGCCCGACCATCAGCCGGATCGTGGTGGCCAGCGACGACGGCGCGGCGGCGACCTGCGCCAACGCGGCGAGCACGTCGAAGTCCAACGAGCGCGGGTAGACCTGCCCGACGCTGTCCAGCACCCGCGAGAAGCCCAGGTGCTCGGCAACCCGGCGCTCCAGGTCGGCCACCCTGTCGGCGTCGCCGTCGAAGAGGTCGAGCTGGTCGGCGGACGTGCCGACCGGGCCCTTGATCCCGCGCAGCGGGTAGCGGGCGATCAGCTCCTCCAGCCGCTCGTACGCGATCAGCAGCTCCTCCGCCGCCGACGCGAAGCGCTTGCCCAGCGTGGTGGCCTGCGCCGCCACGTTGTGCGAACGGCCCGTCATCACCAGCTCGGAGTGCTCGTGGGCCAGCCAGGCCAGCCGGGCCAGGGTGGCCACCACCCGATCCCGGATCAGCTCCAGCGAGGCGCGCACCTGGAGCTGCTCGACGTTCTCGGTGAGATCCCGCGACGTCATCCCCTTGTGCACGTGCTCGAAGCCGGCGAGCGCGCTGAACTCCTCGATCCGGGCCTTCACGTCGTGCCGGGTGACCCGCTCCCGCTGGGCGATCGAGGCGAGGTCGACCTGGTCGAGCACCCGCTCGTACGCCTCGACCACGCCGTCCGGCACCGGCACACCCAGATCACGCTGAGCGCGCAGCACGGCGAGCCAGAGCCGCCGCTCCATCCGGACCTTCTCCTCCGGCGACCAGAGGGCGACCAACTCGGGCGAGGCGTACCGGTTGGCGAGCACGTTGGGGATCGTCGTCACGTACCTCATTCTCTCCTACCCGGCTGTCCGCCCGGCCGGGAGGCCAGGCGGCGCTCGTCGGGCGTTTTGTCGCCCGGGACGTCGCGCTGACAGCAGGTATCGGATCATGGTCTCCATCTGATCTCCGGCAAAGCCGTATCCACCTTCTCGACAGAGGGCATGCATGCGTAGAAGATCCCTTGCCGGCCTCACCGCGATCGCGGTGACAGGCGGCACCCTGCTGGCAACGGGCGCACCCGCCCAGGCGGCCGAACCCACGACCCTCTACGTCAAGAAAGCCGACGCCAACTGCTCCGACCAGGGGCCCGGCTCCGCGACCGCGCCGTTCTGCACGATCGGTGCCGCCACTGCCGTGGTCACCAGCGGCCAGGACGTCCGGGTATATGACGGGGACTATGCCGAGCGTGTCACCTTCACCCGCTCCGGGACCCCCGACGCCCCGATCGGTTTCATCGCCAACGGCAACGCGGTCCGGCTCGTCGGGCCGACCGCGGGCCTGGTCATCGACGGTCAGCACGACATCGGCCTCCAGAGCTTCAAGGTCAATGGGACGCTCGACCTGCCCGCCCTGGACATCCGCAACTCCTCGAACATCGAGGTCGCGGGAGGCGCCTACACGATGGCCAGCGCCGCAACGGGCCCCGTCGTGCGGGTCACCGGGGTGACGATGGCCAGCCTGCGGGACATCTTTGGCAGCGGGACGGCGCTCACCAACGGAATCACTGTGGACGCCACCTCCACCGACGTGACCGTGGAGCGCGCGACGCTGGGCAGCGGCTCGAAGTACGACACCGCCGATCACAGCTCGGGCATCCGGGTCGAGGGAACTCGCAACAGCGTCCTCGACAGCATGGTCGGCGGCTTCACCGGTGCCGCCATCGAGATCGCGCCGGGCGCCTCCGGCACAGTGCTGGCCAACAACGACATCAGGGGCGGGGCCGGCCACGGCATCCACAACCGTGGGGCCGCCAACACGGCCATCACCAACAACTCCATCATGGACCGCTGCGTCGACGGCGTTCGGGTCGACGGGGCGTCCTCCGGTGTCTCCGTGCAGAACAACACGTTCAGCAACAACGGTCACTACAGCCAGGCGTTCTGCGACCCGCAGGCCGTCGGCGGCGTTGAGATTGGCGTCCACGACGAAGCTCTGAGCAGCACGGTCGTCGACTACAACAACACGTACCACAGCATGTCCCCGTCCTCGACGAACTACTCCTGGAACGGGACCGTCATGGGCCTGGCCCAGTTCCGCACCGCGTCCGGCCAGGCCGCGCACGACCGGGACACGGCGAACGGCAAGGACCGGATCGACTCGGCGAACTCGGCGGCACCCGGTTTCCCGACCCACGACAGCCAGGGGCAGCCGCGCCGCGACGACCCGGCCGTGGCGAACACCGGCGCGGGCCCGGTCACGTACGCCGACCGGGGCATCATCGAGAGCGTCAAGTCGCCGAGGGTGTCCTTCGACGTCAGCCTCGACCTCGGCGCGAGTTCGGTCACCGTGGACGCCTCCGCCTCCACGCCGGGCTTCGTCCCGATCAAGGAGTACGTGTTCAACTTCGGCGACGGCACCGACGTCGTCACCCAGGCCGCCCCCACCGCCACGCACCGGTACGCCAACCCGGGCACGTACGACGTCACGGTGCTCGCCCGCGGCGAGGACGACATGCAGGGCAGCAGCACCGAGCAGGTGGGCGTGCTGCGGCGGACCGCAAGCGTGGGTCTGCTGGCGTTGTCCAACCTCCGCTACGTCGGTGCCGTGCCCATGCGACCGGACCAGGTCAGCTTGACCGCCGCCGCGCAGTACGACCTGGCGGACGCCGGCAACGGCCAGGTCGCCCTCGTCGCACGGGCCAACGGCCACTACGTCACGCAGTCGGCAAACGAGAACCTGGACGCCGAGAGCCAGGTCGTCGGCGCACCGGAGAAGTTCACTGTCGTCCGCAACAGTGACGGCACGATCAGCCTCCGGGCGAACAACGGCCTCTACGCCACCGCCGACCCCAGCGGCTCCTTCACCGTGTCGGCGAGCAGTCCGGCGATCAGCACCTGGGAGAAGTTCCACCAGGTCCCGGTCGCCGACGCGAACAGGTCGCTGAAGGCCAGCGTGAACGGCCGGTTCGTGATGTCCGACAACACCGGGACGAAGCCGCTGATCGCGAGTTCGACGACCGCCAGCACGTGGGAGCAGTTCGACATCGTCGACCTAGGCAACGGACAGGTCGCCCTGCTCGCCCGCGCCAACCGGCGCTTCGTCACCGCCGACGGCGGCGGCACCAAGCCGCTGATCGCGACCCGTCCCACGGTCAGCCTGTGGGAGCAGTTCACCATGGTCCGCAACAGTGACGGCACGGTGAGTTTCAAGGCCACAGTCAACAACAAGTACGTCAGCGCCGACGGCGCCGGCAGCAAGCCGTTGATCGCCAACGGCCCAGCGGTCAGCACCTGGGAGAAGTTCACCCTCGGCTGAGCCGTCCCCGCCGTTCGACGCCCGCCGGACCTTCGGGTCCGGCGGGCGTCGCCGTGCGGAGGGTCAGCGCAGCTCGTACACGGTGACGCTGCCGGAGACGAGACGCACCTGCGCCAGCCCGGCCAGCGCGGGTGACACCGCGCTGGCCCGCGTGTCGGCGAACAGCCAGCGGACCCCGTACTCGGCGCGCAACCGGTCCAGGTCGGCGACAGTGGGCGTGCGGAAGACCCGCTCGTTCACCGCGAACCGGTCCGGGTCGGGCGGGTCCTGCCGTACGTAGCCGAGGCCCCGCCGACCGTTCGCGGCGAGTGCGGCGTCCGTGTAGGCCCAGCTCTCGATCACCGTCCGGTGCCCGCCCAGCCCGGTCACCCAGTAGGCGCGGGCATCGCAGTGCGCGGTGGTCGGTACCGGCCGGCAGTGCACGTTCGTGGCCACCACGTCGTCGTCCGCGGCGTGCTCGTCGAGCCAGAGCGCGGCCCGCATCTCCGCCGCCGTCACCGTGGACGGCAGCGCGACCGACGCGTGTCGACCCGGCGCGACCTGGACGTACCGGACGGCGCCGTCCACCCCTCGCGCGACGCTCGCGCCCAGCAGCGCCGCCGTGATGCCGGCCAGCGCCACGGCCACGACCCGTCGTCGCCCGCCGCCGTCCCGACGATGGCGACCCAGCAGCGCGTGCACGCCGACCGCGATCAGCGCGGCCAGCAGGAGAAGGACCCCGAGCCGCAGGTACGACCGCCCGAGGATGCCGGCCCAGCCGGTCATGGTCGCGGCCGGTCGGGCCATCAGGGGTACGACAAGGTACGACGCCACGCCGAGCACCGCGCCGCACAGCGCCACCAGCCAGGGCGGCCGGACCAGGGTGAACAGCCACACGGTCAGCACGGCGCCGAACGGGAGCACGTCCAGCCAGAAGTAGACCTGGCTCAGCGACGGATGGTGCAGCGTCCAGATGCCGCCCGCACCGGCCAGGATCGCGCCGGAGAGCAGCCAGGGCGCCGGGTCGGCGCGACGCGGCCCGGTGAGGATCAGCATGCCGATCAGCCGGGGCAGCTGCACCAGCAGCCACCAGCCGAGCAGGGCGAACGTCAGCAACCATCCGGCCGCCCCCGCCTCGGCGAGGCCGAACGGCAGCAGCCCCCCGTCGCGTACCCCGGCACCCGCGCCGATGGTCTCCCGGTACTGCGGCATGGCGTGCAGGAACGCGAACGCCTGCGGGCTCAGGGTGCCCGCCCCGCCGCCGGCGAAGAGCAGGTAGCCGACGCCCATCGCCGCCACGAGACACAGCAGCGTGGCGAGCGCCGGCCAGGGCACCCGCCGCCGCTGCCACCAGGTGGCGAGGAGAGCGACGCCGACCCCGGCGATCAGCGGTGGCAGCGCGCTGGACTTGGAGCCGGCGCAGGCCAGCCCGAGAGCGGGCAGCAGCGACCACGCGACACCCAGCGGTCGTCCGCGTACGGCGTCGACGCAGATGCCGCCCAGCAGCACGAGCAGCGGCAGGACGTACGTCTGGGACGGGCTGGAGAAGGAGAAGGCGAACGCGCCGTCCGCGATGGCCGAGTTGACGGCCACCGGCATACCGAGGCCCGCCACCGCGCCCGCCAGCGGCCCTGCCCACCAGCGGCCGGAGAGGTCCCGGGCCAGCCCGGCGGTGACCAGCACGGTGACGATGGCGACCGGCGCCAGCCACAGCCGGAGCAGGACCGTCGCGGGCGGAATGCCGGTGATCATGCTGCCGGCGGCCATGTGCGCGTCGGACAGGTAGTGGTAGCGCAGCGGTTCACCGGCCATCTGCGGCAGTTGGAACGGCAGATCCCGGGTCAGTTCCTGGACCAGGGACAGGTGGTACAGCAGATCCTGGTAGTAGGTGTGGTTCACCGGCGGCAGCGGCACCAACCGCCACTGCGCGACGGACCAGAGCAGCACCAGCAGCAGCATCGCGGCGACCGACCAGTGCCAGGCGAGCGGGAGCGGCCGGCGGGGTCCGACCCGCCAGTGCCTGCGCAGCCGCGCAACGGCGGCGAAGGCCAGCACCACGGGTACCGGCCACCATCGCAGCAGGTCCTGTTGCCCGGTGGCGGCGGCGACGAGCCAGGCACCGAGTTCGAGGAGCAGACCGGTCGCCGCGCCGTAGCCCAGGTCCTCCGGCAGGTTGCCCCGGCCACCGCGTACCGCCCGGTGCACCAACGTGCCGGGCAGCAGCACTGCCAACGACCAGTACGCCGCGTAGCGCAGCACGTCACCGGCGGGTACGTCGGTGTGCCACCAGGCGGCCGGCAGCGCCGCCAGCACGACAGCCCACGGCAGGACGGCGACCACAGTGGAGCCGACGGAGCGGGCGGGCCGCCGGTCGGGCTGCGACGCGGGAGCGGGCGCATCCCGCTCCACCAGCGCGAGGGAGTCAGCCACGGGCGCTGCCCACGGGCGTGCCGACGATCGGGGAGGCCAGCTCGGTGTCCGCCGTGTCGGCGCCGACGTGGTACGTCGGCCGGCCCTGCACGGTCGCGTAGATCCGCCCGACGTACTCGCCGAGCAGGCCGAGGCAGACCAACTGCACGCCACCGAGGAGCAGGACCGCGACGAACGTCGACGTCCAACCCGGGATGGTCAGACCGCGCAGGTACGCCACGATGCCGAACCCGATGAGGCCGAGGCAGGCCAGGAAGCTGACCGCACCGAGCCAGGTGGCGAGGCGCAGCGGCGCGGCGGAGAAGTTGGCGACGCTGTCCCAGGCGAGCGCGATCATCCGGGGCAGCGGGTACTTGGTCTCGCCCGCCGCCCGCGTCTCCCGGACGTAGCGCACCTCGGCGCTGGCGAAGCCGAGCGCTGGCACGAGCAGCCGGTAGACCGGAGTGCGTTCGGGAAGCTGGCGCAGTGTCTCGATCACCTCCCGGCTGACCAGCCGGAAGTCGCCGGCCTGGGCGGGCACCTCGGCGCCGACGAGCCGGCGCATCAACCGGTAGTAGAGCTGCGCCGTACGCCGTTTGAACAGGGTGTCGGAACTGCGGTCCGCGCGTACGCCGTACACCACGTCGACGCCCTGCGAACGGGCCACCCGCAGCATCTCGGCGACCGTCTCCGGCGGATCCTGGAGGTCGGCGTCGAGGCTGACCACCCACTGGCCACGGGCGCGGTACAGGCCGGCGGTCAACGCGGCCTGGTGTCCACTGTTGCGGCGCAACTGGATCAGGCGCAGTTGCGGCCAGCTCCGCGCATGGGTGAAGAGCACCGCGACGGTGTCGTCCCGGCTGCCGTCGTCGACGGCCACCACCTCGTAGTCGACGCCGAGCGCGTCGAGCACCGGCCGCAGCCGGGCGATCAGGGCCGGGACGACAGCGGCCTCGTTGTACATGGGAATGACGACAGACAGCACCAACACTTACCGGCCCCGTTCCGGACGCCTGTGGCATCGAACGCACCTCGTTCGGGGGTGCGGACGGTCACCGTTACCCGGCAACCTCACGGGCGGTCAGCCGCCCGTTGAACAGGACGTGAACGTCGACGTGCCGACGTACGCGTCCGGTCGCGCCGCTGGCCGGAACTGCCCTGGTGGCCGTTTTGTCGGTGCGGTCAGCGCCCGGAACTGGCAGTGGTGCAGGATCGGACCATCTGATTCCGGCGTCGCCGGATCCTCCTTTTCTCCGAGGCCCATATGCATAAATCTCTGACCTCCGGTCTCGTGACTGTCGTGTTGACCGGCGGCGCCCTGGTGGGCACGACAATGCCCGCCCACGCCGACGCACCGACGACCCTGTACGTCCGGCAGAATCCCGCCGCCAACTGCTCCGACGCGTACCCGGGCACCCTGGCGCAGCCGTTCTGCTCGATCGGGGCCGCCGCCGCGATCGTCACCGCCGGGCAGACGGTCGACATCGGTGGCGGTGTCTACATGGAGCGGGTCAACGTCCCCGCGTCCGGCACCCCGCAACAGCCGATCGTGTTCACCACCAACCCCAACGGCGGCTCAGCCACCCTGTCCGGCGCGTCGGCCGGCTTCGTCGTCGACGGCCAGCACGACGTGGTGTTGCAGAACCTCCGCGTCGTCGGGTCGGGCGACGTGCCGGCCGTGGACGTCCGCAACTCGTCGGGCGTGTCCATCCAGGGTGGCGTCTACGCCCTGAACAGGCCCGCGACCGCACCGGTGATCCGGTTCGCCGGTGTCACCGGCGCGAGCGTGTCGAAGACGAACGTCAGCGGGTTGACCTCCACCAATGGCGTCACCGTGGACGCGGCGAGCAGAGACGTCGACATCGTGGGCACGACCGTGCAGGGCATTGCGAACTACTCCCTCGCCGACCACACCGTCGGCGTACGGATCGACGGGCCGGGCAACTCGTACCTGGATGGCCGCGTCGACGGCTTCACCGACGCGGCCATCACCCTCGGGCCGGGCGCGACCGGCACCGTGGTGGCCAACAACCTGATCACCAGCGGCGCCGGGCACGGCGTGCACAACAACGGCGCCACCGGCACGGCCATCGCCAACAACACCATCAAGGACCGCTGCCGCGACGGCATCCGCGTCGACGGAGCCTCGTCCGGTGTCTCCGTACAGAACAACGTGCTCGCTCTGAACGGCTACTTCGGTCAGGCCTACTGCGACACGAAGGTGCTGGACGGAGTCGAGATCGGCGTCTACGACGGTGCCGTCGGCAAGACGGTCGTCGACTACAACAACGCCCACCACTACAACAACGACTCCCCGCAGATCTACGCCTGGAACACCCGGATGAGCCTCGCCGCGTTCCGGGCGGCGTCCGGCCAGGCCGCCCACGATCGGGAGACCGCACAGACCCCGGACACCTACGACTCGGCGAACTCCGCAGCTCCCGGCTACCAGAACCTCGACCGCAACGGCCAGCAGCGAATCGACGACCCGACGGTGCCGAACTCCGGCGCCGGCCCGGTCACGTACGCCGACCGCGGTGCCGTGGAGACCATCCGCACCCCCGTCGTGCTGTTCACCGTCGGCCTCAACCTGGAGGCGCGGTCGGTGACCGTGGACGCGTCCGCCTCCACCCCCGGCCTGGCACCGATCGCCTCGTACGAGTTCGGGTTCGGCGACGACAGCGTGGTCACCCAGGCGGGCCCGGTCGCCTCGCACACGTACACGCGTCCCGGCCGTTACACCCTCAGCATCAAAGTCACCGGCACCGACGGCCGGTCGACGACTCGTACCGAGCAGGTCAGCGTGTTGCAACAGACGGGCACGTTGGCTCTGCGCGCCCAGTCCAACCGCCGCTACGTCAGCTACGAGACGGGCTCCGGCCTCCAGCCGAACCAGACCGAACCGGGTGCGACCGCGCAGTTCGACCTGGCGGACGCGGGCAACGGCAAGGTCGCCCTCTTCTCCCGGGCGGTTGGCCGCTACGTCGCCATCTCGGAATTCGACAACTCCACGCTGACCGCGACGAGCATTCTCGTGGACACGCGGGAGGCGTTCACGATGATCCGCAACAGCGACAGCACCTTCAGCCTCCAAGCCCCCATCACGGCGAAGTACGTCACCGCTGACCCCAGCGGCACCGTCGCGATGAGCGCCAGCAGCTCCACCATCAGCACCTGGGAGAAGTTCCTCCAGGTGATCCCGACGGAGGCGAACACGGCCCTGAAGGCCAAGGTCAACGGCAAGTACGTCAGCGCCGACGGCGCCGGCACCAAGCCGCTGATCGCCTCCGCCCCGACGGCGAGCCTGTGGGAGCGGTTCGACGTGGTGGAGCTCGGCAACGGTCAGGTCGGCCTCCTCGCCTTTGTCAACAACCGCTTCGTCTCCGCCGACGGCGCCGGCTCCAAGCCGCTCATCGCGAACGCCCCGACGGTCAGCACCTGGGAACGTTTCGACATCGTCCGCAGCAGCGACGGCACGATCAGCCTCAGAGCCGCGATCAACGCCAAGTTCGTCAGCGCCGACGGCGCCGGCTCCAAGCCCCTGATCGCCAACGGCCCCGCCGTCAGCACCTGGGAGAAGTTCACCCTCGGCTGAGCCGCTCAACGATCGACGCCCGCCGGACCTCCAGGTCCGGCGGGCGTCGTCGTTCACAGCCAGCTGCTCAGCGCTCCAGGATCGCCGTCACGCCCTGGCCCCCTGCAGCGCAGATGGAGATCAGGCCTCGTCCGCTGCCCTTCTGGGCCAGCAGCTTCGCGAGGGTGGCCACGATCCGGCCACCGGTGGCGGCGAACGGGTGTCCGGCGGCCAGCGACGAGCCGTTGACGTTGAGTCGGTCGGTGTCGATCGCGCCGAGCGGGGCGTCCAGGCCGAGGCGGTCCTTGCAGAACTCCGGCGACTCCCAGGCCGCGAGGGTGGCCAGCACCTGCGACGCGAACGCCTCGTGGATCTCGTAGTAGTCGAAGTCCTGCAACGTGAGCCCGGCCCGGGCCAGCATGCGGGGCACCGCGTACGCGGGAGCCATGAGCAGCCCCTCGTCGCCGTGCACGAAGTCCACGGCTGCCGTCTCCGACCAGCTGAACCAGGCCAGCACCGGCAGGTTGTGCGCGGCCGCCCACTCCTCGCTGGCCAGCAGCACGGTGGACGCGCCGTCGGTGAGCGGCGACGAGTTGCCGGCGGTCATGGTGGCGTGCTCGGCGTCCGGGCCACGGGTGCCGAAGACCGGCTTGAGCGAGCCGAGCTTCTCGACGCTGGTGTCCGGGCGGAGGTTCTGGTCGCGGGTGAGCCCCAGGTACGGCGTCATGAGGTCGTCGAAGAAACCCCTGTCGTACGCGGCGGCGAGCCGCTGGTGTGAGCGCAGCGCCAGCTCGTCCTGGGAGCGCCTGTCGATCTGCCAGCGCAGGGCGGTCTGGGCGGCGTGGTCCCCCATGGACAGGCCGGTGCGGGGTTCGGCGTTGCGCGGGATGTCCGGCTTGAACGGCTGGAGCGGGCGCAGCTTCGCGGCGATCTTCAGCCGTTCGCCGAGTGTGCGGGCCGAGTTGAGTTTGAGCAGCGTACGGCGCATGTCCTCGTTGACGGCGAGGGGCGCGTCGGAGGTGGTGTCGACACCGCCGGCGATGCCCACGTCGAGCTGCCCGAGGGCGATCTTGTTGGCGACCAGGATCGTCGCCTCCAGGCCGGTGCCGCAGGCCTGCTGGATGTCGTACGCGGGGGTGTGCGGGTCGAGCCGCGACCCGAGGACGACCTCACGGGTGAGGTTGAAGTCACGGGAGTGCTTGAGCACGGCGCCGGTGACCACCTCGCCGACCCGCTGCCCGGCCAGCCCGTACCTGGCGACGAGGCCGTCCAGCGCGGCGCCGAGCAGGTCGGCGTTTGACGCGTCCGCGTAGCGGGAGTTCGAACGGGCGAAGGGGATGCGGTTGCCCCCGATGACCGCGACCCGCCGGATGCTTTGCACGATCCGCCTCCTCCGAGATGTGTTGCACCAACCCTACTCGCCAGTAGGCTACGCCCATGACCGACAGGTACGCGAGCTTCGTCCAATCGGCCGCCGGCCGCACGCTGGTCAAGCGCCTCGGGCTGCCCGACCCGCCCCGACTGCGCCGCCACCACCCCGGCGACCCGCTGCTGACCGGCCCGGCCCTGCTCGGCGCGGCCACCGGCGGCTGGCTCGCCGAGCCGGTCGCGGAGATCCTGACCGCCGCCGGGGTCGAGCTGGCCGACCCGGCCGCCGCGCCGCAGGCCGACACCCCGCAGCGGTACGGTGCGCTGCTCTTCGACGCCACCGGGATCACCGATTCGGCCGGCCTTCGTCAGCTCTACGACTTCTTCCACCCGCAGGCGCGCGCCGTGCTGCCCAGCGGCCGGGTGATCGTGCTGGGTACCCCGCCGGACGAGTGCCCGACGCCTCGCGAGGCGACCGCGCAGCGCGCCCTGGAGGGGTTGGTGCGCAGCATCGGCAAGGAGTTCGGCCGGGGCACCACGGCGCAGCTCGTCTACGTGACCCGGGACACGGGTGCCGCCGGCACCCGGACGAGCCTCGAATCGACAGTGCGGTTCCTCCTGTCCGGCCGGTCCGCGTACGTCTCCGGGCAGGTCGTGCGGGTCGGTGCGGGCGAGGCGAGCGCCCCGGCGGACTGGAACCGCCCGTTGGACGGGCAGGTCGTGCTGGTCACAGGTGCGGCCCGGGGCATCGGCGCGGCCCTGGCGAAGGTGCTCGCCCGCGACGGCGCGCAGGTGGTGGCGCTGGACATCCCGGCCGCCGGTGACGCCCTCGCGGCGGTGGCGAACGAGATCGGCGGGACCGCCGTGCAGCTCGACCTGACCACGCCGGACGCGCCGACCCGGCTCGCCGACCACCTGGCCAGCCGGCACGGCCGGGTCGACGTGGTGGTGCACAACGCCGGGATCACCAGGGACAAGACGCTCGGCCGGATGGACGCCGACCGGTGGGACCAGGTGATCGACGTCAACCTCTCCAGCCAGGAGCGGATCAACGATGTCCTGCTGGAGCGGGGGCTGATCCCGACCGGCGGGCGGATCGTGGCGGTCTCCTCGATCGCCGGGATCGCCGGCAACCGGGGGCAGACCAACTACGCCACGAGCAAGGCCGGCGTCATCGGGCTTGTCGACTCGCTCGCCCCGGCCCTGCGCGAGCGGGGCATCAGCGTCAACGCGGTGGCACCCGGCTTCATCGAGACCCGGTTGACCGCGCGCATCCCGTTGGTGGTCCGCGAGGCGGGTCGGCGGATGAACAGCCTGTCGCAGGGCGGGCTGCCGGTGGACGTGGCCGAGACGATCGGCTGGCTGGCCTGGCCGGCGTCCGGGGCGGTCAGCGGCAACGTGGTCCGGGTCTGCGGCCAGAGCCTGCTGGGGGCGTGATGGGCGACCGCACCCTGGTGGAGCTGCCGCGGATGCCTGCGGCCGGCCCGCTGTACCGGCGGGCCGTGCTCGGTGCGCTGCCGGGCCTCGGTGGCGGCCGGCGCGGGACGGACCTGCCGGCGGTCGAGTTGACCACCGGCGGGGTGACAGTGGACCGGGCGCACCTGGCCGACTACGACCGGGTCTGCGGATTCCGTCTCACCGATCGGCTGCCCGCCACGTATCCGCACGTCATGGGCTTTCCATTGGCGCTGCGTCTGATGACCTCGCCGGAGTTCCCCTTCCCGCTGATCGGCCTGGTGCACATCGGCAACCGGATCACCGTGCAGCGCCCGATCAGCGCGGACGAGACAGTCGACTTCACCACGTACGCGCAGGACCTGCGCCCGCACGACCGGGGGCGGCAGGTGGACGTGGTGCTTGTCGGCTCGGTCGACGGGGAGGAGGTCTGGCGGGGCGTCTCGACGTACCTGGGTCGGGAGGACACGTCCGGCGGCGGTACGCGGGGTGAGCGCCCCGAGCCACCGGCCGCCACGGCACGCTGGCGGGTGGACCCCGGTGTCGGCACCGCGTACGCGCGGGTGTCCGGGGACCACAACCCGATCCACACGTCCCGGCTGGGGGCGCGGCTGTTCGGCTTCCGCCGGCCGATCGCGCACGGCATGTGGAGCAAGGCGCGCTGCCTGGCCGCGATGGAGAGTCGGCTGCCGGACGCGTACACGGTCGAGGTGGCCTTCAAGCTGCCCGTCCCGCTGCCGAGCACTGTGAGTTTCGCCCTCCTGCCGGACGGCGGGTTCACCCTGCACGACTCCCGGGGTCGACCGCACCTGGCGGGTTCCGTGCGCTGACACGCCCCTGCCGAACCGAATCCGGGCTTGGCAGGGGCGCTTTTCTGCGCTAGGTTCTTCTCAGAACGAGACGTTCTCAGATTGAGAGTGACATGGTGAACGAGCAGGACTTCCTGGCCGCGTACGACCCCGGCGCCTACCCGTCGGTCGCCGTCACCGTCGACGTGGTGGCGCTGACCATCCGCGACGACGCGCTGCACCTGCTGCTGATCCGTCGCGGCCAGCCGCCCTTCGAGGGGCACTGGGCGCTGCCCGGCGGCTTCGTCCAGCCCGACGAGGACCTGAGCGCCGGCGCCCGACGGGAGCTGGCCGAGGAGACCGGGCTCGGCGGCGAGGGGTTGCGGCGCGTACACCTGGAGCAGTTGGGCAGCTATGGCGCTCCCGACCGTGACCCGCGGATGCGGGTCGTCTCGATCGCCCATCTCGCGTTCGCCCCCGACCTGCCGGATCCCGCCGCCGGCAGCGACGCCGACGCCGCGATCTGGCTGCCGGTGACCGCGCTGACCAGCCGGCAACTCGCCTTCGACCACGGCCGGATCATCGACGACGCGCTGGAGCGCGCCCGGTCCAAGCTGGAGTACACCCCACTCGCCACCCGGTTCCTCGCCGCCGAATTCACGATCAGCGAGCTGCGCGCCGTCTACGAGACGGTCTGGGGTCACCCGCTGCACGCCGGCAACTTCCACCGCAAGGTGCTCTCCGTCCCGGGCTTCGTGGAGAGCACCGGCGCCAGCACCGAACGCGGCGGTGCGCGGGGCGGCCCCCGCGCCCGGCTCTACCGGGCCGGCGACGCCCGGCTGCTGCACCCGGCGCTGCTACGCCCCGCCCGCGAGGAGACGGTGCGATGAGAACCGCCGAGGCCGTCCGCCTGGTCACGGCCGCCCGCACCGACACCGACCTGTTCGGCACGGACCAGCCGGCCCGCCGCTACCGCGAGCTGGTCGCGGCCCTGCACCCCGACCGCCTGCCGGCCGACCCGGCGGTACGCGCCGAGGCCACCGACGCGTTCGTCCAGGTCACCACCCGGTGGCGGGCCCGACAGGTCACAGTCCTCGGTGACCACCGCCTCGGCGCGCCGGCCCACTCGGGCGACCTGGCCGACCTCTACGACGTCGGCGACGACCGGCTACTCAAGCTTCCGCGCCGACCCGGCGACAACGACCTGATGGCCCGCGAGGCACACGCCCTGCGCACCATCGCCGAGCGCGGCGACCCGCGCTACCTGCCGTACGTGCCCCGGCTCGTCGACGAGTTCCCGCACTCCGATGCCGCAACCGGCGCCGAACGGCGGATCAACGTGCTCGCCACCGCGCCCGGCCTGCACGACCTCGACGAGGTGGGGCGCGCGTACCCCGACGGGTTGGACGCCCGGGACGTGGCCTGGATGTGGCGGCGGCTGCTGGTGGCGCTCGGCCTGGCCCACCGCGCGGGCATCACGCACGGCGCGGTCCTGCCGCGACACGTGCTGATCGAGCCGGACGCCCACGGCGTGGTGCTCGTCGACTGGTG
The DNA here is from genome assembly GCF_040607375.1 of Micromonospora sp. NPDC005298. Lineage (NCBI taxonomy): Bacteria > Bacillati > Actinomycetota > Actinomycetes > Micromonosporales > Micromonosporaceae > Micromonospora > Micromonospora sp. NPDC005298. Next base: position 377,091 of record NZ_JBEXGP010000001.1, on the reverse strand, counting down.
CTTCTCGGCACCCGTCGGCGGCACGATCCCGGCGCTGGTGCCCGGACACGAGGAGTGGTATCCGCCCGAGGTCCTCCAGAAGCGGCCCTGCGGGCCGGGCACCGACATCTGGATGGCCGCCCGCTGCATGACCTCACTGCTGAATCGGCACGCGCCGCGCGAGCTGCTCGACTTCGCCCGGGGCTGCCGGCAGCGGACCCCGCGCGCCCGCCCCGACGACGCCTGGCGGCTGCTGCGCGAACTCGACCAGGTGCTGGACCGGCTCTACGGGCCACGCACCTTCCGACCCTTCACCCTTACCCCCTGAGGAGCTGTCATGGGCAGTGGAACCTGGTCCACCGACGTGTACGACGCCGCCGACCGCTACCGCCGGTCCACCGGCAGGAGCGCCTTCTCCTACAGCGACAGCGGGGCGCGCACCGTGCACCCCGCACTCGACCCCCGGGAGGCCACGCGGGAGAGCCGCGACTCCGACGAACACCCCCGGTCGACGCCCGTCGCGGTGCTCTTCGACGTGACCGGCTCGATGCGCAAGGTGCCGCGCGTCCTGCAGACCAAGCTGCCGCAGCTGCTCGGGCTGCTGCAACGGCAGGGCTACGCCAGCGACCCGCAGATCATGTTCGGTGCCATCGGCGACGCCACCTGCGACCGGGTGCCGTTGCAGGTCGGCCAGTTCGAGTCGGACAACCGGATGGACGACGACCTCGGCCGCATCGTGCTCGAAGGTGGTGGTGGCGGTCAGATGACCGAGTCGTACGAGCTGGCCATGTACTTCATGGCCCGGCACACCGCCACCGACAACTGGGACAAGCGCGGCCGGCGCGGCTACCTGTTCATCATCGGCGACGAGCTGGCGTACCCGCAGGTGAAGGCTCGGGAGGTGACCGGCCTGATCGGTGACGACCTGACCGAGGACGTGCCGCTGCGACACATCGTCGACGAGGTGACCCGCCGCTGGGACACCTACTACCTGCTCCCCGCCGGCAGCCACTACGCCGGCAACGCCAAGGTGCTGGACTTCTGGCGGGACCTGCTCGGGCAGAACACCCTCGTGCTCGACGACCTCGACGCGGTCTGCGAGACCATCGCGCTCACCATCGGCCTCGGCGAGCAGGCCATCGACCTGGACGAGGGCCTGCGTCACCTGGACCGCGCCGGTTCCACCGCCACCGGGACCGTGTCGAAGGCGCTGGCCCGCCTCGACCGGGGGCGGCGGACCGAGGTGTCGACGCTGCCCGCGTTCGCCGACACCACCGGCGGGGTGACCAGGCTGTGAGGCACGTGGCGGTGGTCGACCTCGGCTACGGCGACGCGGGCAAGGGCACGGTCGTGGACTGGCTCTGCGCCACCCGAGGAGTGCACACCGTGGTCCGCTTCAACGGGGGCGCGCAGGCGGCACACAACGTCGTGCTGCGCGACGGGCGGCACCACACGTTCGCGCAGTTCGGCGCCGGGACCTTCCACCCCGGTGTGCGTACGCACCTGTCGCGGCACGTGGTGGTGGACCCGCTGGCGCTGGCCGCCGAGGCCGACCATCTCGCCACGGTCGGAGTGCCCGACGCGCTGGATCGACTGACCGTCGACGGGGACGCGCTGCTCGCCACCCCGTACCACCGGGCCGCCAACCGGGCCCGCGAGATCGCCCGGGGAGCCGACCGGCACGGCTCCTGCGGGCTGGGGGTGGGCGAGGCCGTCGCGTACGGTCTCGCCCACCCCGACGAGGCGCCACGGGTCGCCGACTGCCACCGCCCGACGCTGCTGCGCCGCAGGTTGACAGCCCTGCGGGACCGGCTGACCGCCGAGCTGGGCCGGCTGGACGCCCCGCCGGTCGAGGACTGCCTGCCCGCGTTCACCGGCTTCGCCGGGCGGGTCGAGATCGTCGACGGGACGTGGCTCGCCGGGGCACTGCGCGCCGGGACGTGCGTGTTCGAGGGCGCGCAGGGCGTACTGCTGGACGAGTGGCACGGCTTCCACCCGTACACGACGTGGAGCACCACGACGTTCGCGAACGCCGACAGTCTGCTCGCCGAGGCGGGCCGCCCCGGCGACGTGACCCGGATCGGGGTGCTCCGCGTGGTCACCACCCGGCACGGCCCCGGCCCGCTGGTGACCGAGGACCCGGCCCTGCCGTTCGCCGACCCGCACAACCCGACGAACCCGTGGCAGGGCCGGTTCCGGTTCGGCCACTTCGACGCGGTCGCCCACCGGTACGCCCTCGACGCGGCCGGCGGGGTCGACGGCCTGGCGCTGACCCACCTCGACCTGGCCGGCCCCGGGCTGCGGATCTGCCGCCGCTACGACACCACCGACCGGCTCACCCCGGGCCCACCCGGTGACCTGGACCGGCAGGCGGCGCTCACCGCCCGCCTCCTGCGCTCCCGCCCGGTGTACGACGACTGCCCGCCGGCGGACTGGGCCGAGGCGGTCGGCGCGGAGCTGGGCGCGCCGGTGGTGCTGACCTCGCACGGGCCCACCGCCGACGACAAGACCCCGTGCGGTCCACTGCTCGCCCCGCCGGCCCTGGTGCACGCCGGCTGACTCCTACGGTGCTTAACGTGGTGGCACGTCGGGATCCGCCGGGTGCGGTCCGCTGGGCTGGTCGAGCACGCTCACCGAACGCTCGAAGAACGTCTCCAGCACGACCATGGCCTGGGTGCCGGTGACACCGTCGATGCCGAAGATGCGGCGCAGCGCCGCTTGCAGGTCTTCGGTCGTCGCGGTGCGGATCTTCACCAACAGGGATGCCGCGCCGGCGATGATGTGCGCTTCCTGAATCTCGGGGATGGCCGCAAGCGCGTCGCGCGTCGGGGCGTCGCCCATCCAGGAGTCGGCGCTGACCATCACGAACGCCGACACGCCGCGGTCAACGAGCGCCGGCGAGACGTCGACGGTGGTCCGGCGGATCACGCCGCGTTCGCGCAGCTTGCGTACCCGCTCATGGGCCGAGCCGGCGGACAGGCCCACCGCCTTGGCCAGTGCCGCATAGGACTGCGTTGCGTCGTGCTGCAGGTGCGCCAACAGCGCCCGGTCGATGTCGTCTACCACTCGTGCATCCTCGAATGTGATTTAGCCAGTTGCGGTTTGACCATATCAGGTTCGGCTCGCTTATGCTTTTGCCGAACGATGATCCGACACCGGGAGGCACGGATGGGCGACACTGTTCCCGCTGAGTTCCGCCTGTTGGATGAACGGTTCCGTGGCTGCGACGGCGACTTCGTGGTCGAACGGCTGCACACCGGCGCACGTAAGACCGAAGGGCCGGCGTACTTTCCGGCTGGCCGCTACCTGGTGTGGAGCGACATCCCCAACGACCGGCTGCTGCGCTGGGACGAGTCCACCGGCGCCGTCGGCGTCTACCGCCATGGCTCGGGCTACGCCAACGGCAACACCGTTGACCGCCAGGGTCGGCTTGTCACGTGCGAGCAGGGCAACCGGCGGGTCACCCGTACCGAGCACGACGGCACGATCACCGTGCTCGCCGACCGATTCGACGGCAAACGGCTCAACAGTCCCAACGACGTGGTCGTCCGCGCCGATGGGACGATCTGGTTCACCGACCCGACCTACGGCATCCAGGGTGACTACGAGGGAAACAAGGCCGACAGCGAGTTCGACGGCGCCTGTTACGTGTTCCGCCTGGACCCCGCCACGGCCGAGATGCGCGTCGTGGCGGCCGACTTCTGCCGCCCCAATGGCCTGGCGTTCTCCGCCGACGAGCAGCAGCTCTACATCGTGGACACTCGACAGGACCCCAGCCACATCCGCGTCTTCGACGTCATGGCCGACGGCACCCTCCAGAACGCGAAGATCTTCGCTGAGTGTGACTACGGCCGCTTCGACGGCATCCGTCTCGACGACGTCGGGCGCGTGTGGGCAGCGGCCTGGGACGGTGTGCACTGCTTCGACCCGGACGGCACCCTCATCGGCAAGCTACTGCTGCCCGAACCGGCAGCCAACCTCACGTTCGGTGGCCCGAAACGCAACCACCTCTTCATCACCGCCGGCACCTCGGTGTACGCGCTGCGAGTCACCTTCAACGGCGCCCACTACCCTCCGGCCAGCAGCGAGAAGCAGTGAGTGAAGCGATGCCTCTCAACACGCCCAACCAGATCACGGTGACGGCGGCGGTCCAACAGAGCATCGCCCGCGAGCTGCGGGTGGAAGTCGCGTTCGATCCTGGCCGCGAGATCGAGCAGAGGGTCGCCTTCCTCAGCGACGCATTGGCCGACACCGGCCAGGCTGCCTTGGTGCTCGGCATCAGCGGAGGCATCGACTCAACCACTGCCGGGCGGTTGTGTCAGCTCGCCGTCGAGCGGGCACGTCACGGCGGACACCACGCCATTTTCGTCGCGATGCGTCTGCCCTACGGCGATCAGCATGACGAGCCCGACGCCCAGGCCGCATTGGCGTTCATCCAACCCGACCAAGTGCTGGCCACCGACATCCGGCCGGCCAGCAACGCCAGCCTGCGTGCCCTGCTCGCCAGCGGCCTGGCCCTGGCCGACGCACACCAGCAGGACTTCATCCTCGGCAACATCAAAGCCAGACAACGGATGATCGCCCAGTACGCCGTGGCCGGAGCACTGGGTGGGCTTGTGGTCGGCACCGACCACGCTGCGGAGGCCGTCATGGGCTTCTTCACCAAGCATGGTGACGGAGCTGCCGACCTCGTCCCGCTGGCCGGCCTGACCAAACGGCGCGTACGTGCGATCGCGCACACGCTGGGCGTGCCACCCGTGCTGATCCGCAAGACGCCCACGGCTGATCTGGAGTCCCTGCAGCCGAGCAAGCCCGACGAAGAGGTTTTCGGATACGGCTACGACGACATCGACGACTTCCTGGAGGGCCAGCCCGTGCGGCCCGCCATCGCCCAGGCCATCCACCACCGTTACCGCACCACGGCCCACAAGCGTCGACTTCCAGCAGCTCCGGCAGTGGCGTTTGACGCAACGAGCTGAGGTGGTGCTCGGCTGACCATTCGGCGCAATGTCGGCGAAGCGCCACCGACCGCCGCCGAGCCATCAAACATGGGGGCATGGACGCCCTGCTCGACCTCCTCCGAGGAACGATCACCTCGCCATGGGTGTACCTGCTGATCTTCGGACTCACTGCGGTCGACGCGTTCTTCCCCGCGGTACCGGGCGAGGCGGCGGTGATCACCGCCGGGGTGCTCTCCGCGAGCGACGGGCACCCCAGCCTGACCCTGGTGATCGTGACCGCCGCCATCGGAGCGCTGGTCGGCGACCACATCTCCTACGCCATCGGTCGGGGCGGCGGCGCGAGCCGGCTGGCCCGGCTGCCCGACGGCAGCCGCCGGCGGACCAGCTCCGAGTGGGCCCGGCGCGCGGTGGACCGCCGAGGCGGCATGATCCTGACCACCAGCCGGTACGTGCCAGGCGGCCGGACGGCGGTCACCCTCACCATGGGCGCGGTGCGCTATCCGCGCCGCGCGTTCCTGCTGTACGACAGCATCGGGGCCGCCACCTGGGCGCTGTACTGCGGGCTGCTCGGCTACTTCGGAGGGCTGGCCTTCGAACGCAACCCGGTGAAAGGCGTGCTGGCCGGCGTGGGGCTGTCGCTGGTCGTCACGTTCGGCCTGGAGGGGATCCGGTGGCTACGCCGCAGGGCACACCGCCGCGCCGCCGCCCGACGATGACGGCCACACCTGTCACAGCAGGTCAGCGTCGTGCACCAGGATGGCCAGCTGCACCCGGTTACCCGCCTGAAGCTTCGCCAGTGCCCGACTGACGTGTGCCTTCACGGTGGCCTCGCTCATCGTCAACCGCCGGGCGATCTCCGCGTTGCCGAGCCCGCGCGCCACCTCCCGGACGATTTCCAGCTCACGTGCGGTGAGCGGGGCGAGCCGCTGTCGCGCCGCGTCCCGCCGGGCCGGACCACGCTCGGCGAACGAGCTGATCAGGCGGCGGGTCACCGTCGGGGCGAGCATCGCGTTCCCGGCGGCCACCGTACGGACGGCGGCGGCCAGTTCGCGGGGCGGAGTGTCCTTGAGCAGGAATCCCACCGCCCCGGCCCGTAGCGCCCGGTGCACGTACTCGTCGAGGTCGAAGGTGGTCAACATGATCACCTTCGGGCCGGCGGCTACCACCTCGCGCGCGACGGTCAGCCCGTCGAGGCCCGGCATCCGCACGTCGAGCAGCACCACGTCGGGCCGTAACCGGTGTGCCTGCTCCAGCGCGCTGGCACCGTCGGCCGCCTCACCGACGACGGTGATGTCCTCCGCCGCCTCCAGGATCAGCCGCAGGCCGGCCCGCACGAGGTGCTCGTCATCGACGATCACCACGCGGATCACCCCGCACCCGCCAGCGGGAGCAGGGCCCGGACCAGGAATCCGCCGTCCGCCGGCCTGGCCTCCAGCCGGCCGCCGAGCAACTCCACCCGCTCGCGCAGCCCGAGCAACCCCTGGCCGGCACCGGGCAGCGCCGCCCCAACCTCGGACGGACCGTTACGGACCAGCACCTCCAGCCCGTCGGGCAGGTAGTGCAGGCCGACGATCGTCTCGGCATCGGCGGCGTGCTTGCGCACGTTCGTCAACGCCTCCCGGACCACCCGGTACGCGGTACGCCCCAGGGTCGCCGGTAGCGCCGTCGGCGCGCCTTCGTCATGTCGGGACACCCGCAGCCCGGCGGCCCGGGACTCCCCGATCAACTCGTCCAGCGCGTCCAGCCCGCGCTCCGGCACCACGGCCGGGCCGGCCTGTCGCAGCACGCCCAGCACCTCACGCAGGTCGATGAGCGCCTGCCGGCCGGTCGTCCGGATCAGCGCGGCGGCTTCGACTGTCGCCGGGTCTGCGGCGGTCACCTCCAACGCACCGGCATGCACCACCATCAGCGAGACCCGGTGCGCCACCACGTCGTGCATCTCCCGGGCGATCCGGGTCCGCTCCTCGGCGCGGACCCGGTCGGCGCGGGCCTCCTGTTCGCGTTCCAGCCGCTCGGCGCGGTCCCGCAGTGCGGCGAGGGTGTCCCGGCGCGCCCGCACCCAGAGGCCGAAGACCAACGGAAGTCCGACCAGGCCGGCGGCGAGTAACAGCACGTTGCCTGTGGTGGCGGTGGTGATCCGGCGCGTGCCGCCCACTGCCAGCCCCACCAGCACCCCACAGGCGAGCACCAGGGCCGCGGCGGCGAGGAAGCCGACGAGTCGCCTACCGCGCAGCCGCAGACCCGCCTGGTACGAGGCGACCACCCCTGCCGCCGCGGCGGCGAGCACCAGCCAGCCCACCGCCGCGGCCAGGTACAACGGCCAGCGGCGCCTCCGGATCGTGCCGGCGGCCCAACCCGAGGCCACCGCGAGGAACAGCGCGACGAAGCCCGGCAGCGGTGAACGGACGCCCATGTCACCGGTCGAGCTGGCCCAGACGGCTGCCGCGACGGTGACGGCGAGCAGTACGGAGGCGTACCGCTGGACGGCCCGCCGGACGGCGACGGCGCTGGAGGCCACGTAGCGAGCGTAGGGCCCCGGGGACGGATCGGACCGTCCCGCGCAGCCGAACCCGGGTGCGGTGAGGGATGACCCCTAGCCGCCGTCGGGGCTGGATGCGACCTAAGTAGCGGTGCCCCGTCTGACCACTGGCCGATGGCGGGAGCCGCCGTCCACACCAGCATCAGGATCATGGATCTGCTCGACCTGCTGCACGAGACGATGTCCTCGCCCTGGGTGTACCTGGCGATCTTCGCGATCGCGGTGCTCGACGGTTTCTTCCCGGTGGTGCCGAGCGAGACGGCGGTGATCACCGCAGGGGTGTTCGCCGCCTCCGGCGCGCCGTACCTGCCGGCGGTGATCCTGGTGGCCGCCGCCGGCGCGCTGGTGGGCGACCACGTCTCGTACGCCATCGGGCGGGGCGGCGGTGCGCGACTGCTCGACCGACTGCCGCCCGACGGTCGGCGTCGTGACGCCGTCGAGTGGGCCCGGCGGGGGATCGCGACGCGCGGTGGGCTGATCCTCACCGTGGCCCGTTACGTGCCGGGCGGCCGGACCGCAGTCACCCTCACCATGGGCGCGGTGCACTATCCCCGCCGACGCTTCCTGGCCTTCGACGCGCTCGCCGCCGGCTCGTGGGGGCTCTACTCGGCGCTGGTCGGCTACGTGGGTGGGCTGGCCTTCGAACAGGACCCGCTGCGTGGGCTGCTACTCGGTCTGGGCCTCGCGCTGACGGTGACGCTGGTCGTCGAGGTGGCCCGTTGGTTGCGCAACCACCGGTCCGCCAGGCCGGGCACCGACGCCTTCCCCACCGGAACCGTCAGTCGGCCGGTGGACGCCAGGTGACGCCGTGCAGGAGTTGGGCGGCGCCGAGCCAGGCCACGTTCATCATCCGGGTGGCGGTCTTCTCCGGGTCGGCCTCCGGGTGGTCCGCGAGCCAGTCGGCAAGCGACTCGGAGGCACCGACCAGGGCGTACGCGACGACCTCCAGGTCGATCGCGGCGATCTCGCGGCCCTCGGCGCGCAGCGCGTGGTCGAGCATCCCGGCGACCACCTCGACCAGTCGGGTGCGCATGGCGGCCAACTCGCCGGCGAACGGCTGTTCGCCTCGGGCCTGCCGGTAGAGCACCGCCCAGCCGTCGCGGTGTGCCCCGACGAAGCCGAAGAAGGCCCGCAGCCCGCGCCAGAGCCGTTCGTCGGCCGGCAGGTCGGGGGCGGCGGCGCCGGCGATGGCCTGCATCATCCGGGTGCCCTCACGGTGCAGGCAGGCGACGAAGAGTTCCTCCTTCGTGCCGAGGTACGCGTACACCATGGGCTTGGAGATGCCGGCGTCCTCCGCGATCTCGTCCATGCTGGCGGCGTGGAAGCCGCGCCGGGAGAAGACCTTCACGGCCGCGTCGAGCATCTGCTGCTCCCGGACGGCTCGTGGCAGGCGCTTGAAGGCGGGGACGGTGGACACCTTGCGAGCATACCTACTCGTGCGTAGGGTTACGCACGAGTAGCCAAATCTTCCGGAAGGCACACCTGATGACTGACTTCGACCCGGCCACCTTCGCCAACGTCGGCCCCAAGGAGTTCGCCCAGCTGGTCAAGTCCACCCCGGACGACAAGATCGCCCAGGCGATGTCCGGTGACCTGCGCGGCAAGATCCTGGGCGAGGTGTTCGGCCGGATGCCGTCGCTGTTCCGCGCGGACCGGGCCGGCTCCACCAACGCGGTCATCCACTGGATCATCACCGGGCGTCCGGACGGCGGCAGCGACACCTACGAGGTCGTCATCGCCGACGGCAAGTGCGACGTGAACGAGACCCCGCAGCACGACCCGAAGCTGAGCCTCACCATGGGCCCGGTCGAGTTCCTGAAGATCGTCTCCGGTGGCGCCAACCCGGTGATGATGTTCATGACCGGCAAGCTGAAGGCGAAGGGCGACCTCGGCCTCGCCGCCAACATCGCCAACCTGTTCGACATCCCCAAGGCCTGACATGGGCGAGTTCTCGCTTGACCTGAACGAGGAACAGCGGGATCTACGCGACTGGGTGCACGGCTTCGCCGCCGAGGTCGTGCGCCCGGCCGCCGCCGAGTGGGACGAGCGCGAGGACACCCCGTGGCCGGTGATCCAGGAGGCCGCGAAGGTCGGCCTCTACGGCTTCGAGTTCCTCGCCACCTGCTGGGCCGACCCGACCGGACTCTCCCTGCCCATCGCCAGCGAGGAACTCTTCTGGGGTGACGCCGGCATCGGCCTGTCCATCTTCGGCACCTCGCTCGCCGTCGCCGCCATCTACGGCGCCGGCACCCCCGACCAGATGGTCGAGTGGGTGCCACAGTGCTTCGGCGACGTCGACTCGCCAGCCGTCGCCGCGTTCTGCACGAGCGAACCCGAAGCCGGCTCCGACGTCGGCGCGATGCGCACCCGGGCCGTCTACGACGAGGCCACCGACGAATGGGTGCTGAACGGCCAGAAGGCGTACGCCACGAACGGCGGCATCGCCGGCGTGCACGTGGTCACCGCCTCCGTCGACCCCACGCTCGGCTCCCGGGGCCAGGCCGCGTTCGTCGTACCGCCCGGAACCCCGGGCCTCGCCGCCACCCGCAAGCTGCGCAAACTCGGCCTGCGCGCGTCGCACACCGCCGACGTCTTCCTCGACGGGGTACGCGTACCCGGCCGCTGCCTGCTCGGCGGCAAGGACGCCCTCGACGAGCGGTTGGCCCGTGCCCGCTCCGGGCAACGGGCCAGCGGCCAGGCCGCGATGCGCACCTTCGAACTGTCCCGACCCACCGTGGGCGCGCAGGCGCTCGGTGTGGCCCGGGCCGCCTACGAGTACGCCCTGGACTACGCACGGGAGCGGGTCCAGTTCGGACGACCCATCATCGAGAACCAGGCCGTCGCGTTCGCGCTCGCCGACATGCGCATGGAGATCGACGCCGCGCGGCTGCTCGTCTGGCGGGCTTCCTGGATGGGCCGCAACAACCGACCGTTCACCGCCGGCGAGGGCTCGATGTCCAAGCTCAAGGCCGGTGAGGTGGCGGTGTCGGTCACCGAGAAGGCGGTGCAGCTGCTCGGCGGAGCCGGCTTCCTGCGCGACCACCCGGTCGAACGCTGGTACCGCGACGCCAAGATCTACACCATCTTCGAGGGCACCTCGGAGATCCAGCGACTTGTCATCTCGCGGGCGATCTCCGGAATGCAGATCCGCTGACCCTCCGGTCGGCTGCCGCTCGGGTCGGACACCTTCCGATCCGGCCCGGGCGGCAAACTCCTACCTATCCGTGCCGTCTTCGTCACCCCACGCCGACGCAGTCCGGGCCTCCCACCGAGCCCGGTGCATGATCAAGGTAAGACGCCCCGCCGGACGGGGCTGTCCGCGTACCGCCCCCCAAGGAGGTCTGCGGCATGGACCTGCCGTTCATCGTTGCCACGCTGACCCGACGCGGCCTGCTCACCCCCGGCCGCCCGGTCCGGATCGCCTCGCAGCTCAACGCACTGCGCACCTGGGGGTGGAGCCTCGCCGGCGAACTCCGCCAGGCAGCCGCACGCGACCCCGGCCGCCCGGCCGTCATCGACGACGACGGCGCCGAACTGACCTACCACGACCTCCTGGACCGGGCCGAACGGATGGCCCGGTCGATGCGGGCCGGGCTCGGCGTACAGGCCGGCGACCGGATCGGTGTGCTCTGCCGCAACCACCACGGCCTGATCGAGACGATCGTCGCGGCCACCCTGCTCGGCGTGGACGCGGTCCTGGTCAACACCGGCCTGTCCGCGGCCCAACTGGCCACCGTCGCCGAGGAGCAGCAACTCCGCCTGCTGGTGCACGACGACGAGTTCGCCGACCGGGTCCGCGGCCTCCCCGCCGACCTGCCCCGCCTCGACGAACGCGCCCGCACCGAACTCGTCGCCGGAGCACTGCCCGGCGAGCTGCGCCCGCCGGAACGCGACGGCCGGATCATCGTGCTCACCTCCGGCACCACGGGTGCGCCCAAAGGTGCCCGCCGGCCCACGCCCAGCGGCTTCGGCCCACTCGTGTCCATCATCGACCGCATACCCCTGCACACCCGCGACCGCGTGATGATCGCCGCACCGATCTTCCACACCTGGGGATTCGCCGCACTCCAGGTCTGCTTCGCGCTCCGGGCCACAATCGTGCTGCAACGCCGCTTCGACCCCGCCGCCACGCTCGCCGCCCTGGTCACCCACCGCTGTGACGCGCTGTTCGCCGTACCGGTGATGATGCAGCGGCTGCTCGAGGTCCCCCCGCCGGACCCGCGCCCCAAACTCAAGGTCGTCGCCGTCAGCGGCTCGGCCCTGCCCGGCGGGCTGGCGCCCAGATTCATGGACATCTACGGAGACGTGCTGTACAACCTCTACGGCTCCACCGAGGTCTCCTGGGCCTCCATCGCCGGGCCGCCGGAGCTGCGCACGGCACCGACCACCGCCGGCCGGCCGCCACACGGCACCCGCCTGGCCATCCTCGACGACGACGGCCAGCCGGTGCCCGCGGGAGACGTCGGACGGATCTTCGTCGGCAACGAGATGCTCTTCGAGGGCTACACCTCCGGCGCCAGCCGGGAAATCCGCGACGGCCTGCTCGACACCGGCGACCTCGGCCGACTCAACACCGACGGGCTGCTCTTCGTCGACGGCCGCGCCGACGACATGATCGTCTCCGGCGGCGAGAACGTCTTCCCCTCCGAGGTGGAGGACCTGATCGCCCGCCTGCCGCAGGTCCGCGAGGCCGCCGTGATCGGCGTACCCGACCCCGAGTACGGCCAGCGACTCGCCGCGTTCCTCGCCCTGCACCCCGGCGAAACCCTCGACCCCGACGCGGTCCGCGAGTACGTCCGCCACTACCTGGCCCGGTTCTCCGTCCCCCGGGACGTGGTCTTCGTGAAATACCTGCCCCGCAACGCCACAGGCAAGGTGCTGAGCCGCGAGTTGCGCCGCTACTACAGCTGAATCGCCCTCACGGATAGAGGGTCAGACCCGGCGCCCGCGCCAGTTCGACAAGTTCCTGCGAGGTCAACAGCGGCTCCGGTGCGGTCAACTCCGGCGTACCGTCCTCCGCGGAGATCATGTTGTCGGCCGTCACCGTCACCGACGTCCCGTCGGGGCGCTGGAGCTGCACCCACCGCTGCACTCCACCACCCGGGTCCGTGCTGGTGCTGAGCAGCACCACGCCGTCACCCGGCAGCGGCCGCAGCTCGCACTCGGCGCTGTCCGGCGCCTCCGAGCAGTCGCCCCGCGCGTCAGCCGGAGTGGGGCGTACCACCACGGTGAGGTGGCCGCGCAGCCCGGCGCGGCTGAGCACGGCGATCGACGTGTACTCCCGATACCTGGCGTGGTACGCGAACTGCGGCCTGTCACACTCCGGCACCATGCCGACGACCCTCACGTCGGTGGGCACGACAGCGTCCACCGCCGCGTGCAACGCGCCGGTCAACCGACCCTCTGCCTGCTGCGGACTCTCGACCGGACGGGACCGCACCGTGTCATACGTCTGGAACGGCGGCTCCGGTCCGCTGGCCGAGGGCGCGACCATCTGACAGAGGGCGACGGCCGAGCCACCTCCCGAGGCGACAGGCGGTAACACCATCTCGCCTCGGCCCGCCTGAGCGCCGCCGAACAACGAAGGCGTGACCGCGACCGCCGCGACGACGGCAGCGACCCCGGTGCCGGTGAGCGTCCAGGCCCGGTGCTGACGACGCCGTCGGTCAGCCGCAATCAACAGGTCCACGTCGATCCGGGTCGGCGGTGTCACAGCGGCCGCCGTGCGCAACTGACGGGCGATCTCATCCATTGGTCCGTACCTCCTGGGTGAGCGACGGCACACCGACCAGCCGGCCCCGGAGGGTCTCGATCGCCCGCGCCGACTGGCTCTTGACTGTTCCCGGGGTGCAACCCATCTCGCGTGCGGTCTCCTCCACCGACAGGTCGCAGAAGTACCGCAACACGAGGACCGCCCGGCGACGTGGCGGCAACTCGGCCAACAGCGCCAGGATGGTCAGCCGGTCAGCTACCTGATCCACGCCTGCGGCGGGGGCCGCGCGATCCGGCACCTCAGCCCAGGCGGCCTCGCGACGCCACGGCCGTCGCCGCTCGTCCAACCAGACCCGCAGGAGCGTCCGGCGGACGTACGCGTCCGGGTTCTCCATGGCGGACACCCGCCGCCAGTGACGGAGAAGCTTGACCAGCGCCGCCGACACGAGGTCGTCGGCAGTGTGCCAGTCACCGCAGAGCAGGTACGCCGTGCGCCGCAGCGCCTCCAGCCGCGCACCGACAAAGTCGCGGTAGCCCTCGACATCAAGCGGCAACCCCGCCACCCCCTCATCTCACCTGTCAAACGGCGGCGATACAGGCGGGGGTTGCCCAGGTTCAGCCGGGGATTGTGATCCGGCCGTCGACCGCGGCGGCGGCGATGTCGGTGCGGTGCTGCGAGCCCGCCAACTCCACCCCGTCCACAAGCGCGTACGCGGCATCCCGCGCGGCGGCCAGGTCGGCGCCGGTGGCCGTACCGCAGAGGACCCGGCCACCGGCGGACACCAACGCCCCGTCGCCGGCCCGCCGCGCGGTGCCGGCGTGGATGATGCCCACACGGTCCGCGCCGGTGATCACATCACCGGTACGCGGCGCCGCCGGATAACCCTGCGCGGCAAGCACCACGGTGACCGCGGCCCCGTCCCGCCAGCGCAGCGGCGGATGCTCGGCCAACGTGCCGGTGGCCGCCGCGTGCAGCAACCCGCCGAGCGGCGTCTCCAGCAGCGCGAGCACCACCTGGGTCTCCGGGTCACCGAAGCGCGCGTTGAACTCGATCACCCGAGGGCCGGCGGCGGTCATCGCCAGGCCGACGTAGAGCAGACCGGCGAACGGGGTACCCCGACGGCGCAGCTCGGCCAGGGTGGGGTGCACGACGTCGCGCATCACCTCGTCGACCAGACCGGGCGGCGCCCAGGGCAGCGGCGCGTACGCACCCATGCCGCCGGTGTTCGGGCCGGTGTCGCCGTCGCCGATCCGCTTGAAGTCCTGCGCCGGCAGCAGCGGCAACGCCGCCTCGCCGTCGGTGACCACGAACAGGCTGACCTCCGGGCCGTCGAGGAACTCCTCGACCACCACCCGGCCACACTCCGCGGCGTGCGCCAACGCGGCCGACCGGTCGTCGGTCACCACCACGCCCTTACCGGCGGCGAGCCCGTCGTCCTTCACCACGTACGGCGCACCGAACTCGTCGAGCGCCCGAGCGGTGCTCGCCTCGTCCGCGCAGACGTACGCGCGGGCCGTCGGCACGTTCGCGGCAGTCATCACGTCCTTGGCGAACGCCTTGGACCCCTCCAGCCGGGCGGCCTCGGCCGACGGGCCGAACACGGCGATGCCCTTGGCGCGTACCGCGTCGGCGACCCCGGCGACCAGGGGCGCCTCCGGCCCGATCACCACCAGGTCGGCGGCGGTCTCCACGGCCAGCGCCGCCACCGCGCCAGGATCGGTCACGGCCACCGGTCGCAGCTCGGCCACCGGGGCGATCCCCGGGTTACCGGGCGCGGCGACTACCGCCGAAACAGCCGGATCCGCAGCCAACCCGAGCGCGAGAGCATGCTCCCGCCCGCCACCACCCACCAAGAGAACGCGCACAACCCGGAATCCTACTGTCCCCACCGCCCACCCCCGTTGATCATGAGGTTGACGGGCTGTTCAGTGAACCCCTGGTCCGTCAACCTCATGATCGGCGAAGGTGAGCGGCGGCGATCGCACGGTGGACGGTGTGCGGGATGTAGTTCGGGTGGAGCGTGTCCTGCCAGGTGAAACGGAGGATCGTCCAGCCTGCGTTGACCAGGCGGTTCTGCCTGCGGCGGTCGGCGAAGATGGCCTCCGCCGAGCCGTGCGCGTCCCGGCCGTCCGCCTCGGCGATCACCTTCGGACCGCGCCAACCCAGGTCACCGACGCCGAGCAGATACCCGTCGGCGTCACGAACTTCCAACTGGAGCGTGTCTGGCGGAACCCGCCCATCGACGCATCGCAGACGGGTACGGGTCTCCAGCGGAGACTGGGCCCGGCCATCCGCCTCGGCGAGGTAGCCACGTGCCGCGACCGCGCCGCGCCGACCTCGGATCATCGCTGGAATCGCCGCCAGCGATTCGGGCGAGAGGAGACCTCGGTTCAGCGCCGAGTCGAGCACCGACACCGCCGCGTACCGGTGCTCCCGCAGGATGATTTCGGAGACGGTCAGCCGAGGCTCCGTGACCGCGACCCCGTTCACCCGCACCACCGCGCCCGGAGGATGCTCGAGCTGGTGCAGCACGATCGCGGGGTCCGACACCCGCGCCAGCTTCGCCGCCCTGCCCGGCAACCCCACATGAATCTCGTCACGACGTGGCAGCCCGGCAATGCCATACAACTCGGCCGCGGTGCCGAACACCGCGTGAGCGCCCGTGCCCAGCGAGAGTAGGGCCGCTCGAATACGGCTACGACGATCAGGCGCATCCCCACATCGGCTGTCCGTCAGATAGACCGCTCGAGCGAGAGCCCGCCATCGACCGATGGCGACCAGGTGGTCGATCTCGTACCGGCTGAAGCCGCTCCGAAGCGCCTGCGCTCGGGTTATCAGGCCATCCTGAGCGGAGGTAATCGAGCGAACGATGTCTGCGCGGTCCACGAAGCCCACGCTGGCCGCCCACCGACCACCCCCACCACCCCTGTGGACAGACCTGTGGACAGCGACGTCCCACCGACGCGTGATCATGAGGTTGACGGGCCGTTTGTCGATCGAACAGCCCGTCAACCTCATGATCACCGGGGGGGCAGCAGCCCGAGGGGGCAGCAGCCCGGGGGCAGCAGCCCGGGGGTTAGGGGAGGAGGGGGTGTTGGACTACGTTTTCTTCGCGGCCGGGGCCTACGCCGATGACGCTGACGCGGGTTCGGCAGAGTTCCTCGATGCGGGCGATGTAGCGGCGGGCGTTCTCCGGCAGCTCATCGACGGTGCGGGCCTTGGTGATGTCCTCCCACCAGCCGTCGAGCTCCTCGTAGATGGGCGTGGCGTGGTGGAAGTCCGTCTGGCTCATCGGCATGTCGTCGACCCGTACGCCGTTGATCTCGTAGCCGACGCAGATCGGCACCTTGGCCAGCCCGGTGAGCACGTCCAGTTTGGTGATGACCAGGTCGGTGACACCGTTGAGGCGGCACGCGTACCGGGCGACCACGGCGTCGAACCATCCGCAGCGGCGCTCACGGCCCGTGGTGGTGCCGTACTCCGCACCGACCTTGCGCAGGTGCGCGCCGTTCTCGTCGAACAGCTCGGTGGGGAACGGCCCGGCACCGACCCGGGTGGTGTACGCCTTGCTCACCGCGATGACCTTGTTGATCGCGGTCGGCGGGATGCCCGCGCCCACGCAGGCGCCACCGGCGGTCGGATTCGACGAGGTCACGAAGGGATAGGTGCCGTGGTCCATGTCGAGCATGGTGGCCTGGGCGCCCTCCAGCAGCACCGTCTCGCCCCGGTCCAGGGCGTCCCAGAGCATCGCCCGGGTCTCCGCGATGTACGGCTTGAGCCGCTCCGCGTACTCCAGGTACTCCTCGACTGTCGCCTCAAGGTCGATCGCCTTGCGGTTGTAGACCTTGAACAGGATCTGGTTCTTCTCGCGCAGCGCGAGTTCCAGCTTCTTGCGCAGGATGCCCGGGTCGAGCAGGTCCTGGAGGCGGATGCCGATCCGGGCGACCTTGTCGCCGTACGCCGGGCCGATGCCGCGGCCGGTGGTGCCGATCCGGGACGAGCCGAGGTAGCGCTCGATGACCCGGTCCAGCGCCCGGTGGTGCGGCATGATCAGGTGCGCGTCACCCGAGATCCGTAGCCGGGACACGTCGACGCCCCGTTCGGCGAGGCCGTCGATCTCGGCGAGCAGCACCTTCGGGTCGACCACCACACCGTTGCCGATGATGATCATCGCACTCGGCGAGAGCGCGCCGGACGGCATCAGGTGCAGCGCGTACTTCTGGCCGTCCGGGGTGATCACGGTGTGTCCGGCGTTGTTGCCGCCGGAGTAGCGCACGACGTAGTCGACCCGCTCACCCAGCAGGTCGGTAACCTTGCCCTTGCCCTCGTCGCCCCACTGGGCGCCGAGGAGCACGATCGCTGGCATCTTTTCCGCCTCCAGAAGGCTCGGGTGCCAGGTGGCGACCGGTTGGCGAGCCCGGGGTGTCAGGTTAACAAGTAGTGACGGCGCGGCCGGCAGGGGTCGCGGCGAGAGGCAGGAGGCTCCTTCCGTGTACGACGTGGTGCTGCTCACCCTCGATTCGGAGCGGGACGCTTCCGGGGGCTGCGGCAGCGGCGGGGCCTGCTGCGGCGGCGCGACCGAGTCCGACAAGACCCCGGGGGCCGGCGACGCGGAGCACTGCGCCACCGATCGGCCCCGTGTTCCCGTGTTGGCCTGCGCGGACGCGCTGAACGCGCGCGGTGCCCGCGTACAGACGGTCACCGCCCGCTCGAACGCGGAGATCGACGAGGTGTTGGCGCTGTTCGACGGGCCGGCCCGTCCCGACGGCCTGACCTGGCCCGACCCGGACAGCAAGACCCGGCTGGTCGTCGCGACGGCCAGCGACGGGCAGTTGCGGGCCGTGCTGCGCCGGCTGGTCCGGCGGTACGCGCCGGCGCCGAGTCGCCGCCCCGTCGACCTGCCCGACGGCCGGACCGTGCCCGACCTGCCGCCGGTGGCCGTACTGCCGCTCGACCCGGCGCGCAGCGGCAACCAGCGGGATCTGGCCGCGCAGCTCGGCCTGCCGCGCGACCCGGCGGCGGTGGCCGCCGCGGTGCTCGACGGCACGCCGCGTCGGCTGGACCTGCTGCGCAACGACGGCGGCTCGGTGACTCTGGACGGCGCTCTGCTCGGCGCCGCCGACGACGCGGGCCGGCCGCTGCACTGGCGGGCCCGGGTGGAGGTGGACGACACCGTCCTCACCAACGGTGACGAACCGCTGCTGGCGTGCGCGGTGGGCAACGCCGGCGGGTACGCGTCGCTCGACGACGTGACGTTGCTGGCCGCGCCGGATCCGGCCGACGGCCAGGTCGAGGTCGCGGTGGCCGTTCCGGTGGTCGTCCGCTCGGCGTTGGGCCGCAAGCGGGTACGCCTGGAGGTACGCCGGGCTCGCGGGCGGGCCGTGTCGGTGCTGCCCCGGGAGGGGAAGGTGCCCTACCTCGACGACGGCGTCGAGGCCGAGCTGACCCGGAAGCGGTCCTGGTGGATCGAACCGGGTGCCTGGGCGGTCTGGTTGGTCTGACCGGCTGCGTCGACCGGCCCCGGTCGGCGGGTGCGCCTATCCTCGCAGGAGGACTGGGGAGGGCCGTAATGGACGAAAACGCCGACCGGGCGCGGAAGCCCGGCCAGCAGCCGGTGCCGGAGCGGGACATCGAGCCGCTGTGGCCGCCGGATCCGGCAGATCCGGGCGCGGCTGGTGTGGTGCCGCCGTGGGCGTCGGTCGTCGAGCAGCGGGGTACGCCGCCGTCGACCGCGCAGTCGCCGGTGACTCCACCGGTGGCGGCGCCGCCGATCGGCCGCCCACCGGTTCCCGGGCAGCCCGGCGCGCCGGCGCTGCCTCCACCGTCGCCGTCGGACTACCCGTCGCTCACCGGTGCGGTGCCGGCACCCGGCGGCTGGGGAGCAAACGGCCCCGCCTCGGGTTGGGCGCCGGCGCAGCCGAGCTGGCCTCCGCCGGCCGACCCGGCCGCGCCCTCCGCCCCGCCGAACGGCGCGGCGACCGGCACGGTCCATCCGGCGGCGACCCCGGGCGGGCCGGCGGGCAGCGACGCGCCGGGCACGCCCGGCGTTCCCGCACCCGGCACGCCGGCACCGGGCTTTCCCGCACCCGGCACCACGGCACCCGGCGTCCCCGCACACGACACCACGGCACCCGGCACGCCAGCACCTGGCACCCCCGCACCCGGCACGGCCGCGGCGTCCGGGCGGGCGGGCACCACCACCGGCACGGCGACTCCGGCGGCCGCCGCTTCCCCGACTCCGGGCGGGGTGGATCTGGACATGCCGTTCTCTCTGGACCGTCCGGTGGCGTCGGCCACGCCGACCGGTGGTCCCGGCGGCGGCTCGGCCCCGGACGGCCCGAACGCCCGCGGCGCAGACGACGTGACAGCCACGCCGACGAGCACGACGGAGCGGCCGGCGGCAGCGGGCCGGCCGACGAGCACGACAGACCTGCCGGCGGCAGCCGACCGGCCGGCGGTGACAGACGGGCCGGCCGTGACCGCCGGGCCGGTGGCGACGGGACCGGAGACCTCCGGTGCGGCGACGTCCGGGCCGACGCCGGCCGCACCGCAGGGTGGTGGTGCCGCGCAGGACGGGCCGGCTGTCGGAACGGCGCGACCGACCACCGATTCACCCTGGGCGTACCCGCCGCAGCGGCCGGCCGGCGCGGCCGGACCCGCCTCCGAGGAGGCGGCCACCCAGACGCCCCCGATTCCCGCCCCGCCCACCGTGCCGCCAGGCGGTTCGACCGTTCCGCAGGCCGGCGGTGGGCAGACGTACACCGGTCAGTCCTACTCCCCGGGGATCCCGGGCCAGGTTCCGCTGCCGCCGCCACCGGACCCGTCGCAGTTCGGTGACCCGGCGTCCGGTGGGGCCGTACCCCAGCAGGGTGGCGCCGCGGCACCGCCGGGGCCGTTCCCGCCGTCGCCGGCCTGGTATCCCCCGCCGTGGCAGCAGGGCACGCCGGGAGTGCCGCCACCGCCTCCCCAGCACTTCCAGGAGGCTGACGGGGCGAGCCGGGGGCCGGCCGCCGGCTACCCGGACGCCGCCTGGGCACCGGAGAGCGCCGCCGCGCCGACCGCCGAGGACTTCGCCAGGCGTCGACAGGTCCGCCCGCCCGAGCCGGTGGCGACCATGGGCGTACGGGCGGTGGTCAACAAGATGGGCCTGCTGCGGCTGTCGCCCGGAAGGCACGAGCAGGAGCTCAAGCGGGACATCGAGATGGTGCGCCGCAACTTCGGCGGCCTGCGGCAGGTGACCGTGGTCAACCCGAAGGGTGGCGCTGGCAAGACGGTGGCCATCCTGCTGCTCGCCATGACGTTCGGGCAGAAGCGCGGCGGTTACGTGCTGGCCTGGGACAACAACGAGACCCAGGGCACCCTGGGGATGCGCGCCCAGCAGGACTTCCACTCGCGCACGGTGCGGGACATGCTGCGTGACCTCGGCCAGTTCCAGGGTGCGCACGGGCGGGTCGGTGACCTGTCGCAGTACGTCCGCTCGCAGGGCGAGGGGATGTTCGACGTGCTCGCCTCGGACGAGTCGGCCACCGGCGGCGAGATGCTGACGGCTGCCGCGTTCGCCGAGATCCGCGAGGTGGTCAGCCGGTTCTACAAGTTGATCTTCGTGGACACCGGCAACAATGTACGGGCGCAGAACTGGCAGGCCTCGATGGACGCCACCGACCAGTTGGTGGTCACCATGTCGGCCCGTAACGACTCGGCGGAGACCGCCGCCCGGATGCTCGACCACCTGGAGCAGAGCGGCCGGCAACGGCTGGTCCGGCAGGCGGTGACAGTGGTGTCGATGCCGCCGTCGCGCAAGGAGATCGACCTGCCGGCGATCCAGGAACACTTCGCGGCCCGTACGCGGGCGGTGCTGCTGGCCCCGTACGAGCGACTCATCGACAGTGGGGAGCCGATCCGGTACGGCGGGCTCTCCTCGGCCACCCGGGACGCCTGGCTGAAGATCGCCGCGGCGGTCGCCGAGGGGTTGTAGCCCACCGAAGGCCGGCCCGGTACCGGGCCGGCCTTCGGACGGGTCAGTTGCTGGCCAGCGCGTCCGCCGCCGAGGGGTCGCAGTCACGCAGGAACTGGGCGCAGCGGGCCGCCTCGTCGGCCTCGCCGATCTCGTCGGCGGCCCGGGAGAGCACGTACAGGCAGCGCAGGAAGCCACGGTTCGGCTCGTGCGACCACGGCACCGGGCCGTGCCCCTTCCACCCGCTGCGGCGCAGCTGGTCCAGGCCGCGGTGGTAACCGGTGCGCGCGTACGCGTACCCCGTCACCACCTGGCCCTGGGCGAACGCGCGGGCGGCGAGCGCGGCCCAGGCCGCGCTGTAGGTCGGGAACCGAGCCGCCACCTGGGTGAACGCCTCGTCGGTGCCGGCCTCCTCGGCGGCGGCCAGGACGGCGTCAGCCTCGTCGTGCGCGGGCAGGAGGGTGGCCGGTGGCTCTGGCAAAAGGTTCTGCATCGCCCCATTCAACCCGCTGGACAGGGCGACACGCGAGCGGGTCGGCCGGCGCGTTCCGCTGAACGGCTGAGGGTTTGCTCACGCCTGCGGCCTATGCCGCCGGCAGGTGTTTTCCACTACAACTAATAGTCCGGAGCCTCCCCAGGAACCGGTTACGCAGGAGCCCGGCGGCCACGACCACCGGGCTCCTGTCGCGTCAGCCCCGGCCCCCGGGTTTGGCCGGTGGTGGCGGGCGGGCAGGATTGCCGCGTGCCGACCCCACCTCCCGCGGACGTCATCGAGCCGCACCTGCACGCGAACGAGATCCAGACCCGCGACGAGTTCGACAGGCAGTTGACCACCGGTCGACTGACCGGCCTGACCGTGCAGGGGCTACGCCTCGACCTCGACCCGGCGCCCGACCTGACCGGCGTCGACGTCGCCGGCACCCTCTTCGTGGGTTGCCGCTTCGCCTCCCGGGACGTGGGCGCGGACCTGGTCCGGCGCGGCGCGAACGTGGTGCCGCCGTTCTCCGGGCTGCCGTACCCGACCCAGCCGACGCACCTCTACACCCCCGAGGAGTTGGCCGCCGGGTTCGCCGAGGGCGGGTTCGCCGGGATGTACGACACCCGGGTGTACGAGCACTACCGGGCGCACGGTGGGGCGCTGCCGGACGTCAAGGAGGCGCTCGGCCAGCGGCTGCACGACCACGGCGTGGACAACGCGCTCGGCGACGCCACCCGGGCCTGGCTGTCCGCGTACGGGCCGCAGTCGGTGGTGGGCATCATGGGCGGGCACGCGGTGCGGCGCGGCAGCGCGGCGTACCGGATGGCGGCCGTGCTGGGGTGGGAGCTGGCGCGGGCCGACCGGCTCGTGGTGACGGGCGGCGGGCCCGGCGTGATGGAGGCGGCGAACCTCGGCGCGTACCTGGCGGACCAGCCGGCGGCGGAGCTGACAGCGGCGATCGACCTGCTGGCGGCGGCGCCCGACTTCACCGACCACCACCGGTACACGGCGGCGGCGCTGGCGGTCCGGCAGCGGTACGCGGCGGTGCCCCGGCAGCGCGGCACCGACGCGGGGTGGGCGCGGGCCGGCGGGTTGGCCATCCCGACCTGGCTGTACGGGCACGAGCCGGCGAACCTGTTCGCCGGTCGGATCGCCAAGTACTTCTCCAACGCGATCCGGGAGGACACCATCCTGCGGCTCGCCCGGGGCGGCATCGTCTTCGCCCCGGGGCGGGCGGGCACCGTGCAGGAGGTGTTCCAGGCGGCCACGAAGACCTACTACGGCACCGACGGGGCGAGCGGCGCGTACATCTTCCTGGACCGTGGCTACTGGACCACTGAGCTGCCGGTGGAGGCGTTGCTGCGCCCGCTGTTGGCGGCCTCACCGTTCGGTGACCTGTCGGCGACGATCCACCTCACCGACGACGTCCGCGAGGCCGTCCGCCTGTTGACGACCTGACGGCGACGGCCGGCTCCCCGCTAGGAGAGCCGGCCGTCGGTCGAGCGTCGTTACTTGGCCATCGTGGTGCCGGTGGAGCGCAGGTGCTCGCACGCCTCGACGACCCGGGCGGCCAGGCCGGCCTCGGCGGCCTTGCCCCAGGTACGCGGGTCGTACTGCTTCTTGTTGCCGACCTCGCCGTCGATCTTCAGCACGCCGTCGTAGTTGCGGAGCATGTGGTCCGCGACGGGCCGGGTGAAAGCGTACTGGGTGTCGGTGTCGATGTTCATCTTCACGACGCCGTAGTCCAGTGCCTCACGGATCTCGCTCAGCAGCGAGCCGGAGCCGCCGTGGAAGACCAGGCTGAGCGGCTTGTCCTTGCCGTACTTGGCGCCGACCGCCTCCTGGATCTGGTTGAGGATCTCGGGGCGGAGCTTGACGTTGCCCGGCTTGTAGACGCCGTGCACGTTGCCGAAGGTCAGCGCCGCCATGTAGCGGCCCTTCTCGCCGAGGCCGAGCGCCTCGACCATGGCCAGGCCGTCCTCGACCGTGGTGTAGAGCTTGTCGTTGATGGCGTTCTCGACGCCGTCCTCCTCGCCACCGACGACGCCGACCTCGATCTCGAGGACGATCTTGCCCTTGGCGGCCTCGTCGAGGAGCTGCGACGCGATCTGGAGGTTCTCGGCGACCGGCACGGCCGACCCGTCCCACATGTGCGACTGGTACAGCGGCTGCTCGCCGCGCTTCACGCGCTCCTGCGAGATGCCCATCAGCGGACGCACGAACCCGTCCAGCTTGTCCTTCGGGCAGTGGTCGGTGTGCAGCGCGATGTTGACCGGGTACTTCTTGGCCACCTCGTGCGCGTACGCGGCGAACGCCACCGCGCCGGTGACCATGTCCTTGATCGAGGGGCCGGACAGGTACTCGGCGCCACCCGTGGATACCTGGATGATGCCGTCGCTCTCCGCGTCGGCGAAGCCCTTGAGCGCCGCGTTCAGCGTCTGGGAGGAGGTCACGTTGATCGCGGGGTACGCGTACCGGCCGGCCTTGGCGCGGTCCAGCATCTCCGCGTAAGCCTCGGGGGAAGCGATGGGCATGTGATGCGCTCCTTACTTACCACTCTCGGCCGTGCTGGCCGCTGTTGTTCACGTGTGCGCCGGACCGCGCTGTCCTCCACCCGGAAGTATCCCGTAGGTGGGGTGCGTCGGAACAACCGACCCGGGTACGGCCGTTCACCGCCGGTCCAGGTGGTCCGGCACGATGACGCTGATCAACCAGGTGACCACGGTCATCACGATCGCTCCCCAGAAGGCCGGCCAGAAACCGTCCACCTGGAACGGCAGGTCGAGCCCGCGGGCGATCCGGTCGGTGAGCAGGAAGAGCAGCGCGTTGACGACCAGCGCGAACAGGCCGAGGGTCAGCAGGTAGAACACGCAGCCGACGACCCTGATCACGGGCTTGAGCACCGCGTTGATCACCCCGAAGATCAGAGCGACCACGATCAGCGTGAGGGCGGTGTTGCCACCCGAGCGGCCGTGCACATCGACCCCGGGCACGATCAGCGTGGTTATCCACAGCGCGACCGCGGTGATCGCCAGTCGAATGAGGAAGCCCACGCCTCCATCCTGGCATCGGCGCGCACCCCCGAGGGGTGATTCCGCCGACTCGGCTTCCGGGCGTGCCGCCTGCCCAGCCCGTACGGTGGGTGGGGACCGTGCACCGAGACCCCCGGGAGGGACGATGGGTCAGCCTGACGAGGACTTCACACCCGGCGACCACCTCGCCGCGGACGAGCGTGACCCCGAGGCGGAGCCGGCCGACGCGGTCGAGCAGGCCACGGTGGTCGGCCCCGCCGACGTCGACAGCGAGCCGCACCGCGGCTTGGAGGTCGACGACTGGGACGCGATGGAGCAGGCCCGGGTGGTCACCGGGGACGAGGACGACTACCGCTAGCCACCGGGGCCGACCGCCTTTTGCGGCAGAGCTGGTCAGCCGTTCGGGTTTTTTGACGGACATCTATCCGTCAGAGCCACCAGAGATGCCGCCGTCTCCCTAGGTTGGACGGGCGCCACCGTATCCCACGGGAGGACCCTCCATGTTCAGACACCCGATCCGCTGGCTGGCAGGCCTCGGCGCCGCAGGCGTGTTCGTCGCCGCCGCAGGCGCGTTCGTCGCCGTCGCCGCCACCCCCGCCCTGGCCGCCGCCGCGCCCACGGTGGAGCCCTACTTCCAGAACTCCACCCTGGCCGTCGGCTCGGCGCCGGTCACCCGCCGGTTGTTCCTGTTCGCCGACGGGCCGACGGTCCTCACCGACGTCTCCCTGCGGTACGACTACCGCTCCCTGGCCAACAAGATCACTGTTGCCCCGGCCGACGGTCAGACGTGCACAGCGCCGGAGCCGGGTGTCCTGGTCTGCGATGATCCCTACGGCATCGAACTCAGCGAACTGCCGCCGCTGGGCAGCGGTATCCACCGCGGCGTGGCCGATCGGGTGCGCATCGCCGCCACCGACGACGCGCAGCTCGGCGACTCCGGCGACATCGCGGTCAGCTTCGAGGCGGCCGGCGGGCAGCGCGGCAGTTACACCTCACAGGTCCGCATCGGCGAGGGGGTCGACCTGGCCGGCGGTCCGTTCACCGACCACTCCGCCACACCGGGCGCGACGGTCACGCTGCCGCTGGTCGTGGCCAACGCCGGCGCCACGACCGTCCGGGGTTTCGTCGCGGTCTTCGACCTGCGCTACTCGTTCCGGGCCACGGACCGGTTCAGCAACTGCCTCTACTCCGGCGACCACCTGCTCTCCTGCCAGTTCGACGAGGAGATCCCGGCCGGCGAGGCGGTCGGCACCACGTTGGACTTCCAACTCGCCAGGGACACCTACGCCCCGAGCAACCAGTCCGGCTACGCCCAGTTCATGACCAAGGCCGACTTCGAGGACCTGGGCCGGGTACGCGACGCCGTCGGCGCCCGGGCGGCCACCCGCGGCGGCGGCGCGAAGCTGACCCTGGCCGACGCTCCCAGCAGGATGCGGCAGGCCGACCAGACCGACGTCGGCCCCGGCTTCGACTACACCGGTTGGAACGTCAAGGTCACCGGCAGGAACGGCACCGACCTCGCGGCCATCGGCGACACCCTCAAGGGCGGCGTCGGCGCGGTCGTCACGGCAACCGTCGGCTTCCGGAACAACGGCCCGGCGACGCTCGACAAGGTGAACGCGGACTACGAGGCCGCCACCCACACGGACGTCGAACTGCCGCCGGGCACCACCGCTGTCCGGATCCCCCTCGGTTGCCACCTGCGCCAGGGCACCCGGACCTACCTGTGCGCCTCGGACATGCTCCTGGTGGCAGGCAAGAGCTACACCATGGAGTTCCAGGTACGCATCGACAGGGTCATCCCCAACGCCCGGGGTGCGGTGCGGGTCAACGCGCCGTGCGAATGCCCCGCCGGCGGCAGCTTCGGGGACGACATCAAACCGGCCAACGACAGGGCCACGATCCTGGTCAACGCGCGGGCCGCCGGCGGTGGCCAGGGTGACGGCAGCGGTGGCGGTGGCGGTGGCGGTGGCACGCTACCCATCACCGGTGCCCCCACCGGCCTGCTCGCCGGGATCGGTGCCCTGCTGCTCGTCGCCGGTGTTGCCAGCTACCTGCTCGCCCGACGCCGACCCGCGCGCTTCCTCGCCTGACCCGGCCGCCCGGCTCCCGCCCCGCCGTCCGTACCTGGCCGGCGGGGCGCACGGCCCGGGCGGATCGGGTGGCCCGGCAGCGGTGGGCCCCCATGCGGGGCTACCTCGTCGGTCATCGGATGCGGTTGACCTGCTCCGGGTGCTGCGCCGCCCACTGCGCCAACCGATCCTCCCGCAGCGCGGCGAGGAACGCCGGGCCATCCTTCGGGTCCAGCGGCAGCCGTGACGGGCCTTCCGCAGGCGCGCCGACCGGGAGACTGAGCCCCACCGGGTCGACGCTCCTGAGCGTCGGCAGCACCGCCACCAGCCTGCCCAGTGACAGACCTTCGTCATCGACCGTCAGTTCCCGACCGGCGGCCGACAGCAGCGCGGCCAACGTGACCGGATTGGTCAACACGTCCCGCTCGGCGGCCCGCCGGATCAACCCCGCGACATAGCGCTGGGCGTTCCGGTCGCGATCGAGCGCACCGGCCGGCAGGTCCCGCCGCTGACGCAGCAGGTCGACCGAGGCGGCACCGTCGAGCCGCTGACAGCCGGCCGGGAAGACCCGGCGGGTGTGCCAGGACCGGACCTCGTCCGGCAGGCAGACATCCACCCCGTCGACGGCCTCGGTGATCCGGCGCAGCCCCGCGAAGGTGAGCACCGCGCCAGCGTCGACAGGTACCCCGATCAGGTCCGCGACCACCCGGCGGGTCAGGTCGTACCCGGCGTCCAGGTCCGGCCGGGGCTCACCGGCACCCGTGAAGAACGCGGCGTTGAGCTTGTCGGTCCCACGGCCGGGGATCGACACCTCCAGGTCGCGCGGCAACGAGATGAGGTACGGCCGGCTCCGGTCGGCCGGAATGTGCACCAGCAGAATCGAGTCCGCCAACCGGTACGGCGGTGCCCCGCCGAGTCCGTCGACGCCGAGCAGCAGGACATTCAGCGACCCGTTCGGCGAGTCAGCCGGTAGGCCGGACAGCGACGGCACCTCGACGGCCCGCTCGGGACGCAACTGGGGTACGCCGGCCCCGAGCGCGGCGACGAGGCAGAGCGTGACGCCTGCGGCCCGGAACCGCCGCCGACGGCGACGCCGACGCGCCACCAGGCGTTCGATCGTGGCCCGCAGCGGGCCGGTCGGCGGGGTCAGCGGCTCGTGCCGAGCGAAGGCGGCACGCAGGTCATCCTCGATCATGAGCGAACCTCCACGTACTCGGCCCGGAGCGTGGCCAGTGCCCGGGAGATGGACGAACGTACGGTCCCGACGGCACAGCCGAGGATCTCGGCGATCTCGGCGTCGGGCAGGTCCTCGTAGTACCGCAGCACGAGGGTCGCGCGTTGGCGGCGCGGCAGCCGGGACAGCCAGGACCAGATCTGGTCCCGGTCCACGGCCGACTGGGCGTGGTCGGCGGACGCCGGCACGGACTCGTCGGGCTCTCCGCGCAGCAGCACCCGGCGCATCCACGAGCCGCGCTTCCAGTCGACGTACTGGTTGGTGAGCATCCGGCGCACGTACCGCTCGGGCGAGTCCGCCCGGACGACCCGCCGCCAGTTCAACTGGACCCGGACCATCGTCTCCTGCACCAGATCCTGCGCCTGGTGCGGATCGCCGGTGAGCATCACCGCGTACCGCAGCAACGGTGCCAGTCGCGTGTCCGCGAACTCCTCGTACGTCACTGCACCTCCCGGGCTCCTGCCTCAGATGACGGGACCGGGTGGCCGGAACGTTGCGGTGACACTGATCAACCGTTCGGCTCGTGTTGGCTTCCCGAGGTCGCTCGGGCCGGTGGACAACCTTAGGGACTCCTTAAGATCCACGGGCTGCACCTGGATCTCCCTCACTGGAGGAACCCCCTCATGCTCACCCATTCCACCCGGCGTTGGCTCGCCGGGCTCGGCGTCGTAGGCGCGTTCGTCGCCGCCTCCGCCAGCCCCGCCGTCGCCGATCCCGCCCCGGAGTTCGATCTGTACTTCCAGGACGTCACGGTTGCCGCCGACTCGGCAGGCGTCGTGCGGTCTCCGACGCTGTACAGCAACGAGTCCACGGTGCTCAACGACGTCTCGGTCCGCTACGACTACCGCAGCCTCGCCGGCAAGATCACCCTGGCCGGCGAACGCAGCGACGACTGCGCCGCCGACGGGGAGGGCGTACTGCTCTGCCGCGAGTCCCTCCCGCTCACCGTCGACGAGCTCTACGGCGGTTTCTTCAACCAGATCGTCATCGCTCCCACCGACAAGGCGGCCACCGGCGACTCCGGCCAGCTGAAGATCAGCGTCAAGACCGCGGACAGGGAGGTCGCCAGCTACACCTCCCGCGTCCGGGTGGGCGAGGGCGTCGACCTGCAGGCCGGTCCCGACGCCACGGCGACGGCAGCGCCCGGCGGCAAGTTCCAGGCCCCGCTCGCGGTGTTCAACGCCGGCACGACCGAGATCGATGGTTTCGTGGTGCTGTTCGACAACGACTACGGCATCCGGACCACCGAACGGTTCGACAACTGCCTCTACTCCGAGGACTTCCTGTTCGCCTGCGAGTTCGACCAGAAGATCCCGACCTCCACCGGTCTGGCGACGACTCTCAACTACGAGCTGGCCAAGGACACGTACGCGCCGGGCCGCGAGTACGGCGGCGCCTGGTTCATGACTCCCGCTGATTTCGAGGACCTCCTCGGAGTCCGCGAGGAGGCGGGCGCCGAGCAGGCCCGCCGCGGCACCGGCAAGACGCTGTCGCTGAAGACGGTTTCCTCCGCCCGCATGGCTCGCGCCGCACAGACCGACACCGACCCCGACAACAACATCAGTGGGCTGCGGGTCGATGTGACCGGCAAGAACGGGGCCGACCTGGAGGCCGTCGGCGCCACGCTCACCGGCAAGAAGGGTGCGGTGCTGACCGCCGCGCTCGGTTTCCGCAACAACGGCCCGGCGACGCTCGACTACATCCGCAGCGATTCGCAGGTGACCTATGTCGACGTGACGGTCCCGACCGGCACCACCGCCGTCGAGGTTCCGATCGAGTGCGCACCGCGTACCGGCGACGACGCCGAGTGGGGCGAGGCCGGCACGCCCGGCGCCGCCTCGTACCGCTGCTACCCGGGGCCGTTCGCGCCCGCTGGCGAGGAGCTGACCGGTGAGTTCTCGTTCCGGATCGACAAGGTCGTCGCCAACGCCAGCGGCACCGTCAAGGTCAACGTGCCGTGCGAGTGCGAGGGCGGCTTCTACGCCGACCTGAAGCCGGCCAACGACACCGCAAAGATCCTGGTGAACGCGGGAAGCGGCCAGGGCGGCGGCGAGGGTGACGGCGGCGCGCTGCCGATCACCGGTGAGTCGACCGGCCTGATCGCCGGCATCGGCGCGCTGCTGCTCGCCGCGGGTGTCGGCGGCTACCTGGTGGCCAAGCGCCGCCGGACGCGCTTCGTCGCCTGATCCCTACCGCGCCAACCGGTGCCCCGCCGACCAGCCGGTCGGCGGGGCACCGTCGTCTGCGGCGACGGCGCGGGCGGGTGGGAAGGCCCGGTCCGGCGTGGCCCGAGGCTGCGCCTTCGGTACCCTTTGTGGCCGTGGACACAGCTGAGACGACCCGCGCTCTCATGGAGAGCGTCGCCCTGAACCCGCTCGACCCCAAGGAGCTGTTGCAGACCTTCGGGCTGATCGGCGTCTGGGTGATCCTCTTCGCCGAGACCGGCCTCCTGGTGGGCTTCTTCTTCCCGGGGGACTCGCTGCTGTTCCTCGCCGGCGTGGCCGCCTCGCCGGTGGCGGACGCCATCTTCGGCGACGGCACCCGGCTCTCCCTGGTCGGCCTGCTGATAGGTGGGCCGATCTGCGCGATCGCCGGTGCGCAACTGGGGCACTGGCTCGGGTCGCGGTACGGGCGGCCGATGTTCGAGCGGCCGAACTCGCGGCTCTTCAAGAAGGAGTACGTGGAGAAGGCCGAGTACTACTTCCAGAAGTTCGGCCCGGCGAAGGCCGTGGTGCTGGCGCGCTTCATCCCGATCGTCCGCACGTTCCTCAACCCGGTCGCCGGTGCGCTGGGCATGCCGGCCCGGCAGTTCCTGATCTGGAACATCGTCGGCGCGGTGCTCTGGGTGGACGGCATCCTGCTGATCGGCTACCTGCTGGCCGAGCAGATCTACCAGGCGATCGGGGACAAGATCGACCGCTACATCCTGCCGGTGGTCGCCCTGATCATCGTGATCTCGGTGCTGCCGATCTTCTTCGAGTTCCTGCGCGACCGGCGGGCACGTAAGCGCGGCGAGGCGGTCGCCGTGGTCGCGGCGGCGAGCGCCGCCGGTGCGGTGGACGCGGTCCGCGAGGCGTTCGACCACGACGAGCACGACCGGCGGCGTCCGGAGCACGGCCAGGACCGCTGAGCATCGGGTACGACGACGGCCGGCCCCTGGTGCGGGGGTCGGCCGTCGGCATGTCGGACCCGGCTCCGGCGGTGCGGCCGGGGTCGAGCAGGTGTCAGCGACCGGTGGCGCCACCCCTGGCTCGCCACCGGACACCGTCCCGGAGTGGGACGGTGCGCAGCGCCGACGTCAGCGGGCCTTCTTGGTGGCCCGCTTGCGCGGCGGGGTCAGCAGGTCCGCGATCGTGGCGATCGCACTCGGGACCAGGCTGTAGTACGCCCAGACACCGCGCTTCTCCCGCTGCAACAAGCCAGCCTCGGTGAGGATGCGCAGGTGGTGACTGACCGTCGGCTGGGAGAGGCCGAGAGGTGCGGTCAGGTCACAGACGCACGCCTCGCCCTCGGGGGCCGACTGGATCAGGCTGAGCAGCCGCAGCCGAGCAGGGTCGGCAAGGGCCTTGAGGACCCCCGCGAGACGCTCGGCATCGGCACGTTCGATCGGCTCGCCGTTAAGCGGCGAGATCTGAGGCATAGTCATTTCGGCCAACGCAGTTCCCACGTATTCCATCCTTCCACCAGCAGCATCGATCCGCCTGCATATCAGCAGATCCGAATCGGCAAACTTTTACGCCACAAGGCCGAGGTCAGCCAACGTAAAGGCCGCCCGGTACGGCAATCCGGCGGCTCGCACCGCGTCGCCGGCGCCTCGATCAACAATAACCGCCACGCCCACGACTTCCGCTCCGGCCTCACGAAGCGCCTCGACCGCGGTCAACACACTTCCGCCCGTCGTGGACGTGTCCTCCACCGCCAACACGCGGCGGCCGGCCACCTCCGGTCCCTCGATCCGCCGCTGCAGACCGTGCGCCTTGCCCGCCTTGCGCACCACAAAGGCGTCCAGGGCGCGACCGGCCGGAGCGGCGGCGTGCAGCATCGAGAGCGCGACAGGGTCCGCGCCCAGGGTGAGCCCGCCGACGGCGTCGTACTCCCAATCGGCGGTGAGGTCGAGCAGCACCCGACCGACCAACGGAGCGGCCTGGTGATGGAGCGTGACACGTCGCAGATCGACGTACCAGTCTGCCTCGCGCCCCGAGGACAGCACGACCCGTCCGTGCACCACAGCCAGGTCGGTAATGAATTTACGCAGGTCGTCGTGGTCCCCCATGGCGATAGAGGTTACTGCGCAAGTCTGGACGCCGTGTGAACGGCCCACCCCGGTCAGGCCGGCGAGGCACCGATGGTTGGCGATGTACAACTACGCTGAGCGACCGGCCCGGTTGCGGCGCGCCAACGTTGTCTGGGCGACGCCGGGGGGTGGACGACCGCGGCGGCTCAGCGTTCGTCGCGACCGATCCGGCCGCGGGTGTCCCGTGAGACCACCTGGAGCAGCCGCCGCGGCGCGTGGCGCAGACCGGCGACGGCCACCTTGTACTTCCAGGCGGGAACGCTTACCAACTTGCCTTTGCCCAGGTCACGCAGGGCTTCGGCGACCACATCCTCGGCCTTCAGCCACATCCACTCGGGTGTCTTCGACATGTTGATGCCGGCCCGCTCGTGGAATTCGGTGCGGGTGTAACCGGGGCAGAGTGCCATCACCCGCACGTCGAACGGCCGTGCCGACTGGCCTACGGACTCACTGAAGTTGGTGACCCACGCCTTGCTGGCCGAGTAGGTCGATCCGGGCATCACCGCGCCGAATCCTGCAACCGAAGAGACATTTATCACTGCCCCATCGCGCCGTTCGGTCATCGGTTTCAGCGCCGCGAGGGTCAACCGCATCACAGCGTGCACGTTGAGTCGCAGCAGGCGTGCCTCATCCTCCGCCGTGGAGCGCAGGAACGGCTTGTTCAGGCTGATGCCGGCGTTGTTGACCAGCAGGTGCACCGGGCTGCCACCGCTCAGTCGCTGTTCGACTGTGGCGCAGCCGTCGTCGGTGGACAGGTCGGCGGACAGCGTCTCCACCTCGCGGCCGTGCCGGGAACCCAACTCGGCCGCCAGCTCGGCCAGCCGGCCCGCGTCCCGGGCGACCAGCACCAGGTGCCAACCGTCGGAGGCGAGCCGTCGAGCGAACGCCGCACCGATGCCTGCGGTCGCGCCGGTGACCAGGGCCCGTCGCTCGGCGGTCGCGGGGTCGAGCGTCACGGGCGGTCCTCACCTGGGCGGATAGGAAGGCGGCGGCTGGTGCGGGGTGGGCGGAAACCCGGGCGGAGCGGACGGCACGGGCGGCGTCGACGGGCGGCGGCGACCGAACCAGGCGTTCGCCGCCGGCAGTGCCAGCAACGTAGCTACCACAAGGTAACCGAGGCCCTGCCCCACGGAAAGCCCGGCGTTGACGGGAATCCACCACGACGGGTACGCGTCCGCGGTCAGGCCCAGCAACTCGGCGGTGGCCCGTTCGCCGTCACCCAGCCGCAGCGGCGCGGCGCGCTCACCGACGAGCACGGCCACGCTGCAACAACCGGCGAGCAGGCCGAGCCCGCAGACGACCCAGGTGGCCGTCCGGACGCCGCGCCGACCGGCCAGCAGCCCGAACGCCAGACCGGCGAGCAGGATCGCGGAGAACGCCGCCACCACCGCCGTCAGCACCACGGACAACCGCAGCAGCGTCACGACCTCGTCGATCTGCTGCGGACTCGCCGACGTGTCCCGGGCGGCCGAGCGGAACGCGTCGACCGTCCGCCCCAGCACCGCCAGGTCGACGACGGCGTACGCGAGCGCCGCCACCGCCATCACCAGCAGCACCGCAGTGGCCAGCAGGACGACGGCGGGCCGTCGGGCCGGTGCCGATTCGGGGTACGACACGACGAATCCCTCCGGTAGGCATCGGGTTGCAACCTACTCGGAGGGATCGTCGGCGTCGTGCTTATCGAGCCGTCAACTCGACGGCGGGGTCGTGCCGGGGCGGTCGGTCGGCGGAGTGTCGTCCGGCCGGTCCGCGCCGGACGGCGGGTTGCCCGGCTGCGCCGGTCCCGACGTCGACGGGTAGCCCGGCTCGCCGGTCGACGGGTAGCCCGGCTGACCGGACTGCCCGGGAGCCTGCGGGTAACCCGGGTAGCTGGCACCCGGGGTCGGCGGCTCCCAGCCGGCGGCGGGCTTGCGGAAGAACTCGTTGGCCTTCGGCAGCGCCAGCAGGATCAGCGCCGCGAGCAGTGCGAGCAGGCTGACCACGCCGAGCAGCAGGCTGACCGGGGTGACCCAGCCCGGCACGGCCTCCTCGATGCGGCGCTGCACCTCCTCGCCGCTCGGGCCACCGGCGGTGTCCCCACCGCTGGTGAAGCTGCCGGCCGCGCCACTGATGAGGCCGCCACCCGTGCAGCAGATCATGATGCCGCCGACGATCCAGGTGGTGATCCGGGAACCGTTACGGCCCTGGTTGTTGAACAGGGCCAGCACACCCAACACGATCGCGAGCAACAGCAGCAGAATGCCGCTCCCGATACCGATGGCGAAGAAGACGTCCGCCACCTGGTCGGGATTCTGGATGGAACTGCCCTCGTACGCGTCGCGGATCGCGTCCCGCGTCTTACCGATGGTGGCGAGCGTGATGATCAGACTGATCACCTGGCACGCGAGGAACAGGAAAAGCAGGTAACTGGAAATCGTCACGACGGATGGCCGCTGACGGCCCGGCGTGCTCTGGGTATCGACCACGATTCTCCTTCCCTAAGATCGCGCCCACACCGTATCGACAACCGGCCAGTCAGGCATGCCGTCGCGGGTCGGCGCGTCCCCGCCCGAGCGGGCTCAGCGCCCCTCGGCGCCGGGTCGGATCGCCAGCTCGGCGGGGTCGAGCAGGTCGCCCCGGGCCACCCGCCAGCCCTCCTCGCCGTACGCCTCGAAGGAGAGCCGCGCGGCACCGCCGGCCTGGTAGTCGTGGTAGCGCATCGTTCCGGCCGACGGCAGGTCGGTCTCCCCGATCGCGGTGTAGCGGGCCTGCCCGGTCTCGGACCAGGTGTAGCGCCGACCGTCGAGGTCGATCGTCGGCGCGCCCGGGGTGACTGTCGCGCCGGGCTCGGCGGTCCAGAGCACCAGCTCCAGTTCGGGGCCGTCCTCCACGGAGAGCCGGCGTCGACCGCCGGACCCGTCGTCGAGCAGGTGCTGCACCCAGCTCCAGTCCCCCTCGACGAGGCGGATGGTGCCGCTGACGACGTACTCCCGTTGGCGGATCCGCACGCGGTCGCCAATGGTCAGACGGTGCGGGCCGCCGCTCGGCGCCTCGGCCGGCGGTCCGCCGGACCGGGCCGTGGCCGCCCGGCGGGCACGCACGACGACCAGGACCGCCGCGAGCACACCGCCCGCCACCAGGGACGTCACCAGCGCGTCCACCCGACCACCTCCCCAGGTACGTCGGCGCAGACGGTAACAACCTTCGGCACCCGCGCGGCCCGTGCTGTGGCCGACAGCTCAGCTAGCGGGTCTCGTCGGGGGCGTCGTCCGGCGCCACGGTCGATGGTCCGGCGGTCGAGCCCGGGGTGAGGTGTGCGGCCGGGTCGGGGCAGATGAGGTAGCCGGGCGGGACGGGCTGACCCGGCAGGAGGAGCGGCACGCCCGGACCGGGCGCCACCAACGGAACGGCCGGATACCCGTAGGCGTAGCTGGGAACGGGCACCGGCCAGGCCGTCTTGGCGGAGGGCCCGTCGGGGGGCGCGGTCGCCGGCACGAACCAGCGGTTCGCGGGCGGCAGCGCCAGCAGCAGGACCACGGCCGCGGTGAGCGTCAGGACGGTGAGCACGCCCAGCCCCGCCGCCGGGAAGAACAGATCGTCCCAGGGGTCGGTGCCGGCGTAGAGCGTGTCGTAGAACGTGGAGGTCTCCCACTCCCCGTCCCACTCCGCCGGTGGCTCCCCCTGCGTCTCGGCGGTGGTCAGCAGGGGCACCAGGAACCCGCCGGAGCAGCACTGCGCGAAGCAGACCAGCAGTTGCGTGCCACCGGCGACGAAGACCAGGATGCGCGCGACGTTGCCGCCCCGTCGGACCGGCGCGGCGGTCACCGCCAGCCACACCGCGAGCAGCACCGCCGGTACGCCGAAGATCAGCGCCATGGCGACGTTGCCCTGCCGTTCCCCGGCCACCTCGGCCGGGTCGGCGTCCGGCACCAGCCGCACCGCGCGGTCGATCTGCCCGTCGAAGTGCACCGCCTCGACAGCCGTCAGCGCGGCCAGGCCGAGCAGGGTCAGCACCACGGCGAGTTGCAGCCAGAAGGCGATGGTCACGGTGGCGGGGCGCGGCGGACGGGTCGGGGTGGCGGGCGGACTCATGGCTCGCAACGTACGGCGGGTCGTCAGCCGCCGGCAGGACCGATCGGACAGCGCCGACCGGCGAATGGATCATGCTGCGGCGAGGCGCTGGGTGGCGTAGTTCCCGAGGGTGTCGCGGCCCATCACGCAGCCGACGAACGTGGTGAACTCGGTCGGGTCGTCCCGCAGCGACTCCCACGCCGCTCGGGCCGCCGCCGGGTCGAGCTGTTCCAGCAGCGTGGCCGCGTACGCCCGGCCTGCGGGTGTGCCGTCGGCCAGCACCCGGTCGAGCTGCCGGCGTACCTCATCGGGGTGGTCGGCGAGCGCGGCCTCGACCCGGTGGTACGCCTCGGTCACCGGCAGCAGCGTGTTGGCGATGCCGACGCCGCCGAAGGCGAGCGTGTCAGCCGACACCAACTTGTCGACGTCCGCACCGAGGTCCCGCTCCCACGCTTTCCGCATCCCGAACATGCCCTCATCCTTTCCCCGTCCGCCCACTTCTCACCCTGTTGATCAAGAGGTTTGCGTCAGGGGATGACGTCCCGGCGACGCAAACCTCTTGATCAACGCGACCCCGATCAGGCCGGGGTCACCGTCAGGGTGTTGGTGGCCGGGTCCAGGTCGGTCTTCACCGTGTCGCCGTCGCGGACCTGGCCGGACAGGAGGGCCTTCGCCAACTGGTCTCCGATCGCGGTCTGGACCAGGCGACGCAGCGGGCGGGCACCGTAGATCGGGTCGTAGCCGTGCTCGGCCAGCCACTGACGCGCGGACTCGGTGATGTCCAACGCCAGTCGGCGATCCGCCAGACGCCTGCGCATCCGGTCCAGCTGGATGTCGACGATGGACCGTAGGTCGTCCCCCCGCAGCGAGGCGAAGACCACGATGTCGTCCAGCCGGTTGAGGAACTCGGGCTTGAAGTGCGACCGGACCACGGCCAGCACACCCTCCCGGCGCTGCTCGTCGGCGAGCGTCAGGTCGCTGATCACCGACGACCCGAGGTTGGACGTGAGGATCAGGATCGCGTTGCGGAAGTCCACCGTGCGGCCCTGACCGTCGGTGAGCCGACCGTCGTCGAGCACCTGGAGCAGCACGTCGAACACATCCGGGTGCGCCTTCTCCACCTCGTCCAGCAGGATCACCGAGTACGGGCGGCGGCGCACCGCCTCGGTGAGCTGACCACCCTCCTCGTAGCCGACGTAGCCGGGCGGGGCGCCCACCAGGCGGGCCACCGAGTGCTTCTCGCCGTACTCGCTCATGTCGATACGGACCATCGCCCGCTCGTCGTCGAAGAGGAACTCGGCGAGCGCCTTCGCCAGCTCGGTCTTGCCCACACCGGTCGGACCGAGGAAGAGGAAGCTGCCCGTCGGCCGGTCCGGGTCGGCGACACCCGCCCGCGCCCGGCGTACGGCGTCGGAGACCGCGCCCACCGCCTCGGCCTGGCCGACCACCCGGCTGCCGAGCGACTCCTCCATCCGCAGCAGCTTGGCCGTCTCGCCCTCCAGCAGCCGTCCCGCCGGGATGCCCGTCCAGGAGGCGACGACTGCGGCGATGTCGTCCGCGCCGACCTCCTCCTTGAGCATCGCGCCGTCGGCCTGGAGTCGGGCCAGCTCCTCGGCGGCCTGCGTCAGCTCCACCTTCAGGGCGGGGATGCGGCCGTAGCGCAGCTCGGCGGCGCGCTCCAGCTCGCCGTCGCGCTCGGCCCGCTCGGCCTCGCCGCCGAGGCGCTCCAACTCCTCCTTGGCGGTGGAGAGCTTGGTGATGTGGCTCTTCTCGGTCTGCCAGCGCTCGGAGAGCACGGTGAGCTGTTCGCGCTTGTCGGCCAGCTCCTTGCGCAGCCGCTGGAGCCGCTCGGCGGAGGCCGCGTCCGGCTCCTTGGCCAGCGCCATCTCCTCGATCTCCAGCCGGCGGACCGCCCGCTCGATCTCGTCGACCTCCACCGGCCGGGAGTCGATTTCCATCCGGAGCCGGGACGCGGACTCGTCGACGAGGTCGATCGCCTTGTCCGGCAGGAACCGGTCGGTGATGTACCGGTCGGAGAGGGTGGCGGCGGCGACCAGTGCGGCGTCGGTGATCCGTACGCCGTGGTGCACCTCGTAGCGCTCCTTGAGCCCTCGCAGGATGCCGATGGTGTCCTCGATGGTCGGCTCGCCGACCAGCACCGGCTGGAAGCGCCGCTCCAGCGCCGGGTCCTTCTCGATGTGCTCGCGGTACTCGTCGAGCGTGGTGGCGCCGACCATCCGCAGCTCACCGCGGGCGAGCATCGGCTTGAGCATGTTGCCGGCGTCCATCGAGCCCTCGCCCTTGCCGGCGCCGACGACCGTGTGCAGCTCGTCGAGGAACGTGATGACCTGCCCGTCGGAGTTCTTGATCTCCTCTAGGACGGACTTGAGCCGCTCCTCGAACTGGCCCCGGTACTGGGCGCCGGCGACCATCGCGCCGAGGTCCAGTGAGACCAGCTTCTTGTCGCGCAGCGACTCGGGGACGTCGCCGGCGACGATCCGCTGGGCGAGACCCTCGACGATCGCGGTCTTCCCGACGCCGGGTTCGCCGATCAGCACGGGGTTGTTCTTGGTACGGCGGGAGAGCACCTGGATGACCCGGCGGATCTCCGAATCCCGGCCGATGACCGGGTCGATCTTGCCGTCGCGGGCACTGGCGGTGAGGTCGACGCCGTACTTGGTGAGGGCCTGGTAGGTC
Organism: Micromonospora sp. NPDC005298; assembly: GCF_040607375.1. Taxonomy (NCBI): domain Bacteria; kingdom Bacillati; phylum Actinomycetota; class Actinomycetes; order Micromonosporales; family Micromonosporaceae; genus Micromonospora; species Micromonospora sp. NPDC005298. The sequence continues at coordinate 338,088 of NZ_JBEXGP010000001.1, read as the reverse complement.
TGCTCCGGGTCGGCGGTGGTGACCCGCCGGTCCCCGCCCCGAACGGTCGGGAAGGCGGCGACCAGGGCCTCCTCGGTGGCGCCTGCGGTCTTCAGCGCGCCGGACACCGCGCCACCCACCCGGGCCAGGCCGGCGAGCAGGTGCTCGGTGGACGTGTACTCGTCGCCCAGCGGGCGGGCGATCTGCTCGGCGGCGCCGATGGCGTTGACGAACTCGCGGGCCAGTGTGGGCTCGGCGATGCTGGAGCCGCGGGCCGCCGGCAGGGCGTCGACCGCGCGCTGGGCGGCGCGGCGCAGCTCGGCGGGGTCGGCCCCGACGGCGCGCAGCAGGCCGGCGGCGGTCGAGCCGTCGGTGTCGAGCAGGGACAGCAGCAGGTGCCAGGGCTCCACTGTGGCGTGGCCACGCTGGTTGGCCAGTGCTACGGCACCGGTGATGGTCTCGCGGCTCTTGGTGGTGAGTCTTTCCGTGTTCATGGGCTCCCCCGGATCGGCGTTGTCCACTCGGTTGGACGCAACCAGAGTTGAGCGTATTCCACTCAACCTTAGCGTGTGACCGCCGTCACGTCCGCTGTCGCCACCGCCAGTCGAACTCCCCGGCCGCCGGGGGCGGGCCGGGCAGCGGGTCGGTGTCCGGCATCGTCGACAGGCCGGCCAGCAACACCGCGAGCTGCCGGCGGCGCAGCTCACGGGTCCGCCGCACATCGGGTACGCGTACCGCCGCACACGCCTCCAGCAGGAGCCCCAGGTCCTGCGGCACCACGTCGGGGCGCAGCCGGCCGCTGGCACGTGCCCGTTCGACGAGCGCGGTGGCCAACTCGCCGGCGCGTACCGCATCCCGACCCATCTCCTCGGTCGGCGCGAAGGTGCCGGCCAGGTGGACGGTGAGCGAGTGCACGTCGGCGTCGACGATCCGGGCGAGGAATCCGGTGAACGCCGCCCAGTCGTCCGGCTCGACCAGCGCCTCCTCGGCCTCGGCCAGGTAGCGGCGCAGTCCGTCGTGGCAGAGCTGGCGCAGCAGGTCCTCCTTGCCCGCGTACCGCCGATAGAGGGCGCTGATGCCGACGCCCGCGCGTTCGGCGACGGCGGCGATCGGGGCCTTCGGATCGTCGAGGAAGACGGCGCGCGCGGCTTCGAGGATCACCTCGTCGTTGCGGGCGGCCTGCGCGCGGCGGCCGGCCAGCGCGTTGCGGGGGGTCGTCGGCATGGCTCCACAGTAACAGTGGAACGGATCGTTCCGGTCTGCTAGCGTGATATCAGAACGAAACATTCCGTTCCGAAGGAGCCCTCGCATGACCGGCACCGCGATCCGCCCGTTCCGCGTCGAGATCCCGCAGACCGCCCTCGACGACCTGGCCACCCGACTGGCCCGCACCATCTGGCCCGCCGACCTGCCGGCGGCCGGCGACGCGTACGGGATGCGCAACGACCGCGTCCGCGCCCTCGCCGACCGGTGGCGGGACGGGTTCGACTGGCGCGCCGTCGAAGCCCGGCTGAACGACCACCCGCAGTTCGTCACCGAGATCGACGGCGAGCAGATCCACTTCCTGCACGTCCGGTCGTCCCGCCCGGACGCCACCCCGCTGGTGCTCACCCACGGCTGGCCCGGCTCGGTGCTGGAGTACCTCGACGTGATCGCCCCGCTCACCGAGCCGACCGACCCGGCCGCACCGGCCTTCCACCTGGTCGTCCCGTCGCTGCCCGGCTTCGGGTTCTCCGGCCCGACCCGCAGCGCCGGCTGGAACCGGCACCGCACGGCCCGCGCCTGGGCCGAGCTGATGAACCGGCTGGGGTACGACAGCTACGGTGCGGTCGGCAACGACGCGGGCTCGATGATCGCGCCCGAGGTGGGCCGGATCGACCGGGCACACGTCCTCGGCGTACACGTCACCCAGCTCTTCTCGTTCCCCTCCGGCGATCCGGCCGAGTTCGCCGGGCTGTCCGAGGCGGACCAGGCGGCGCTCGGGCACCTCCAGTGGTTCTACGAGAACAAGTTCTCCTTCAACCAGGTGCACAGCCAGCAGCCCCAGACCCTCGCGTTCGGGTTGGCGGACTCGCCCGTCGGGCTGCTGGCCTGGAACGCCCAACTCTTCGACGAGAGTTTGGACGCCGACTTCGTCCTCGCCAACGTGGCGGTCTACTGGTTCACCGGCACGGCCGCCTCGGCGATCCGGTTCTACTGGGAGGACGCCCACGCCGAGGAGCCGCCGACCGAACCCACCACGGTCCCGACGGCGGTGGCCATGTTCCCCGGCGACTTCCAGTCGATCCGCCGCTTCGCCGAGCGGGACCACGCCAACATCGTCCGCTGGACGGCGTACACGGCCGACGTCGACGGACGCGGCGACGTCGGCGGCCACTACGCCGCGCACCAGGCCACCGACGTCCTGGTTGACGACATCCGCGAGTTCTTCGCCAGCCTCCGCTGACGCCTGCTCCCACCAAGATCTGCAGTCTTCTCACTTAGCGGTAGCCTTGGTGGGTGCGAGTACGTGTCGAGCAGACCGCCTTACCCGGGATCGGGGTACGTCACGATCTGGTGACGGAGTCCGGACGTCGCCTGGGCGTCGTCTCCCACCGCAATGGGCGCCGTGATCTCGTCTTCTACGATCCCGACGACCCCGACTCCTGCCAGGCGGACATCCCGCTGACCGACGACGAGGCGGAGGCGCTGGCCGACATCCTCGGCGCGTCGCTGATGCTCGGTCAGCTCTCCGGGCTCCGCGAGCAGGCCGCAGGTCTGCTCACCGAGCAGATCGCCATCACGGCAGGGTCGCGGTACGTCAACCGGCAGCTCAGCGAGACCAAGGCGCGTACCCGCACCAGCGCCTCCATCGTGGCGGTGCTGCGCGACGGCGAGGTCATCGTCTCGCCGCTTCCCTCGTTCCGCTTCGCGGCCGGCGACGTGGTGGTCGTCGTGGGGACCCGCAGGGGTCTCGACGGCGTCTCCGCCATCCTCGCCGACAGTGACCCGGACGGCTGAGGCGGATGCACGATTCCACCACACTGCTCGTCGAAGTCGGCGCGCTGCTCCTCCTGCTCGGTGTCCTCGGTCGGCTCAGCCGTCGCGTCGGCCTCTCGCCCATCCCGCTCTATCTCCTGGCCGGGCTCGCGTTCGGGCACGGTGGGCTGCTCCCGCTTGCCGCGAGCGAGGAGTTCTTCGCGGTCGGCGCCGAGATCGGCGTCATCCTCCTGCTGGTGATGCTCGGCCTGGAGTACTCGGCGAACGAACTTGTCGGCAACCTCCGGTCGGCGGCCCCGGCGGGGCTGATCGACGGCGTGTTCAACGCGTTGCCCGGCGCGGCGTTCGCACTGCTGCTCGGCTGGGACTGGGTGGCCGCCCTGGTACTCGGCGGCATCACCTGGGTCTCCTCCTCCGGGGTGATCGCGAAGGTCCTCGCCGACCTGGGTCGACTCGGTAACCGGGAAACCCCGGTCATCCTCTCGGTCCTGGTGATCGAGGACCTGGCGATGGCGCTCTACCTGCCGCTGGTCACCGCCGTGCTGGCCGGGACCGGTCTGCTCGGCGGTGGCATCGCACTCACCGTCGCGGTGGGCACGGTGCTGATCGTGCTGGTGGTCGCCATCCGGTACGGCCACCTGATCTCGTCCGCGCTGTCGGCGAAGGATCCGGAGGCGCTGCTGCTCGGCGTCCTCGGGCTGACCCTGCTGATCGCCGGCATCGCGGCGAAGCTCCAGGTGTCCGCGGCGGTCGGCGCGTTCCTGGTCGGCATCGCGCTCTCCGGCCCGGTGGCGCACCACGCCACCGAACTGCTGTCCCCCCTGCGGGACCTGTTCGCCGCGGTGTTCTTCGTCTTCTTCGGCCTGGTCACCGACCCACGGGACATCCCGCCGGTGCTGCTGCCGGCGCTCGCCCTGGCCATCGTCACCATGGCGACGAAGACGCTCACCGGTTACCTGGCGGCCCGGCGGGTCGGCATCGCCGAACCCGGTCGGTGGCGCGCCGGCCTGGCCCTCGTACCCCGTGGTGAGTTCTCCATCGTCATCGCCGGGCTGGCGGTCGCCGCCGGCAGCGTCGAGCCGCGGCTGGCGGCGCTGGCCACGGCGTACGTCCTCATCACCGTGGTGACCGGGCCGATGCTGGCCCGACTGCCCGACTTCCCGTGGTTCAAGCGGTGGCTGCGCACCCGCGCGGCGGCGGCGGCCCAACGGTCGCTGCCGGTTCCGATCCCCGACTGACACCGTTCCGGCCAACGGTTGCTGAATTGCGCCGCACGGGGACTACCGCAGCACCCTGCGGCGGGTTACCGTTTCGCCCCAGCAGCCAGCGTTCGCGGGTGGGCAGGTGTGCCCACCCGCGGGCGAGAGCGGAAGGTTGGCCGGTGAGCGTGCAGGAGTCGACGTTCCACGGCTTCGCCAACCCCGTCGATCCGACTCCGGCGGAGTTGCGAGCTTGGGCGTACCAGCCCGATTCGGTGCCGTTGGCTTCCATGCCACCGGACTGGGACCTCCTGGTCTCCGGTGACCGGCTGGTACTGACGCTCTTCGAATTGGCGATGGACCCGACCTGCCCGGCCCGGCGCTTCGCGCTGCACTGCCTCTACATCTACGCGGCCGACGGCATCCGGACGAACTTCCGCGCCCACCCCAAGCGTCGCTTCCGCAAGCTCGTGGAGCAGGCCGAACGGGACGGCGACGAGCTGATGAGGATCTGGGCGCACAACGGTCGTGTGCTGCTGGCCCGCCCGGATCTCTTCGTCTACCGGGACTGGTGTGAGGGCGGCCTGGTCCGCGAGAACCGCCGCCTCGGCTGACCTGGTCGCCGCCTGCGCTCCGCGCGGGCGACGCCGCCGACGCGAACGGGCCGGGACCCCCCGTGGGTCCCGGCCCGCACGTCGGTCACCGGTCAGTCCCGCTTCCGTTCGGTCTCGGCTCGGGCCTGGTCGACGCCGTGGTCGGTCTGGTCGGCGAACCGTCCCTCTTTGATCCGGTCCCGGAAGCTTCCCTCGGTGACCTTGTCGAACTTCTCGCGGACGGTGTCGGCCAGGTGCTCCAACCGTTCCTCGGCCTGTTGGGCGACCTTCTTGGCCGGCTCCGCCACTGCTCCCCCTCGCCATGCCGGTAGGTCCGAATTAAGCCGGTTGAACCTGTATCGACAGGCTAACGGAAGCGGCCCGGCCCGCGCCGGGAAATCGGGGCGCGGGCCGGGCCGGGAAGGCGAAGAGAAGATCAGCGGTCGGGCGTGCGGCGGGGTCTCCAGACCACCAGAGCGGTGGAAGTGCGGTTGGTGGGCACCAGATCCCGGCCCGGGAAACGGGCCAGCGACTCCAGCTCGGCCACCCGGCGGTACGCGGCGTCCAGCTCCGCCTCCAGCCGGGCCACCCGCTGCTGCGCCTGCTCCAGCAGCCGTTCCAGCCCGATGATCCGTTTGACACCGGCCAGGTTGATCCCGTCGTCCTGACTGAGCCGCTGCACCTCGCGCAGCAGCACCACGTCACGCACGCTGTACCGACGCCCGCCGCCGGCCGCCCGACCGGGCTGCACCAGCCCCAGCCGGTCGTACTGGCGCAGGGTCTGCGGATGCATCCCCGCCATCCGTGCCGCGACCGAGATCATCAGCACCTTGGCCTCGTAGGCAGGGTCACCCGAACCGAGGAACTCGCCCGACATGCCACTCACCTCCGCGTCCATCCCACCGGACTAACCGACCCGACGCACCCGCGCGTCGAGATGCTCCCGCGCAGCCGGCGGGCTCTGCTCGGCGAACGCCTCCAGCGCCGCCCGCGCCTCGTCGGACAACCGGGACGGGACCACCACGTCCAACGTGACCAGCAGGTCACCGGCCTGCCCGTCGCGGCGCACCACACCCTTGCCCCGGGCCCGCAGCACCCGGCCGCTCGGCGTACCCGGCGGCACCCGCAGGGTCACCGCGCCGTCGAGCGTGGGCACCCGCAGATCCGTGCCGAGCACGGCCTCCACGAAGGTCACCGGCACGGTCAGCGTCAGATCGTCACCGGTACGCCCGAACAGCTCGTCCGGCCTGACCTTGACGTGCACGAACAGGTCTCCGGCCGGACCGCCGCGCTCGCCCGGCTCACCCCGCCCGGCCAGCCGGATGCGTTGACCGTCGGCCACCCCGGCCGGGAAGCGCACGTTCATCGTGCGGGTCTTGGTGACCCCGCCGCTGCCCTGGCACTCGGGGCACTTCTCCTCGACCACCGTGCCGACGCCCTGGCAGTTGCGGCACGGCTCGGAGAAGCTGAACGACCCCTGGTTGCGGTTCGTCACCCCGGCGCCGTGGCAGACCGGGCAGGTACGCGGCTGGGTGCCGGGCTTGGCGCCGTTGCCGTGGCAGGTGTCGCAGACACCCGGGGCGCGCAACGTCAGGGGCAGGGTCACGCCGCGTACCGCGTCGTCGAAGTCGAGCGCCACCTCCGTCTCGACGTCCCGACCGCGGGCCGGGCCGCGGGGCGCGGCCTGCCCGGCGCCCTGCCCACCGGAGAAGATCGAACTGAACAGGTCCTGGAAGCCGGCACCGCCGAAGCGACGGTCACCACCTCCGGCGGCAGCACCGCCGAAGAGGTCGGAGACGTCGAACGGCACGCCGCCCGGCTGGCCGCCGCCCCGGGCGTTGCGCCGGAAGGCGCCCGACCCGAACAGCGAACGCATCTCGTCGTACTCCCGGCGGCGGCCGGCGTCCGAGAGCACGTTGTACGCCTCGGACGCGGCCTTGAACCGCTCCTCGGCCTTGGCGTCGCCCGGGTTGTGGTCCGGGTGCGACTCCCGCGCCACCTTGCGGTACGCCTTCTTGATGTCATCCGCGGAGGCGGCCTTGTCCACGCCGAGCACGGCGTAGAAGTCCTTCTCGAGCCAGTCCTTCGAACTCACCGGTCCACCCCCTTCCAACAGTCGTGGCCCGGCCGTCCCGCCCACCGTCGCGCGGCGGGCGGGACGGCCCGGTCACCGTCTGGCACTATTCCGGATCCGCGACCGCGACCAGCGCGGGGCGCAGCAGCCGCTCACCGAGCTGGTAGCCGCGTCGCATGACCTGCACGCAGGTCGGCTCGCTGACCTCGGCCGAGGTCTGGTGCGCGACCGCCTCGTGCCGGGTCGGGTCGAACGGGTCGCCCTGCTCGCCGAAGGCGTTCAGACCGAACTTGCCGAGCGCGGTGGTGAGCTGTTCCGCCACCGTGCCGAACGGTCCGACCAGGTCGCCGTGTTCCCGTGCCCGGTCCAGGTCGTCCAGGATCGGCAGCAACGCGGCCAGCACCGAGCCGGTCGCCTGCTCCTGCACCAGGCTGCGGTCCCGGTCGACCCGCTTGCGGTAGTTGGCGTACTCCGCCGACACCCGCTGCAGGTCCCGGGTCCGCTCGTCCAGCTCGGCCCGGAGCGCCTCCAGCTCGGCGCCGAGCGAGGTGCCGGGGGCACCGCCGTCCGCCGGCTTCGCCGGGGCGTCCACCACCGGCGGGCCGGACGGCTCCGGACCGTCGGTGGAGTTCACCTCGACCTCGATCTCGTCGACGACGATCTCGGCGTCCTCGACCAGGCCCTCGGCGGGTACGTCACTCCCCGCGTCGGCGGCCGCGCCCTCCGGCTCCGTCGCGTCGCTGATCTTGCGGTTGTTGCGGATGACGACCCGCTCCTCGGCGCCGGTGCTCGACTCCGTGGGCGCGGAGCCACCCGGCGTCGACCCGGTGCCGTCCGGGTCGGCGGCTCGTGGCTTCTGCGTCATGCGGCTACCTCATCCCTTCGCCGTGGATACGTGTCGGAGGCCGAAAGTCACTTCTTGCCGTCCTCGTCCACGATCTCCGCGTCGACCACGTCGTCGCCGCCACCGGCAGCCCCGGCCTGCGGACCGGTCGCACCGGTCGCACCCGGGCCGGTCTCGCCGCCCGGCTGCTGGCCCTGCTCGGCCTGCTGGGCGTAGAGCAGAGAACCGGCCTGCTGGGAGACCTGAGCCAGCCGCTCGTGCGCCGACTTGATCTTCTCGATGTCCTGACCGCCGAGGGCGCCGCGCAGCTCGCCGAGCGCCTCGTTGAGCTGCTCCCGGTTCTCGGTGGGCAGCTTGTCGCCGCTCTCGGCGAGGAACTTCTCGGTCTGCCACTGGAGCGCCTCGGCCACGTTGCGGGTCTCGGCGTCGTCGCGGCGGCGCTTATCCTCCTCCGCGTGCTCCTCGGCGTCCCGGCGCATCCGCTCGATGTCGTCCTTCGGCAGCGAGGAGCCGCCGGTGATCGTCATCTTCTGTTCCTTGCCGGTGCCCAGGTCCTTGGCGTGCACGTTGACGATGCCGTTGGCGTCGATGTCGAACGCGACCTCGATCTGCGGCACGCCACGCGGCGCCGGCGGGAGGCCGGTCAGCTCGAAGGTGCCGAGCTTCTTGTTGTAGGCCGCGATCTCCCGCTCACCCTGGAACACCTGGATCAGCACCGACGGCTGGTTGTCGTCAGCCGTGGTGAAGACCTCGGAGCGCTTGGTCGGGATCGTGGTGTTGCGCTCGATCAGCTTGGTGAAGATGCCGCCCTTGGTCTCGATGCCCAGGCTCAGCGGGGTCACGTCGAGCAGCAGGACGTCCTTGACCTCACCCTTGAGCACACCGGCCTGGAGGGCGGCGCCGACGGCGACGACCTCGTCCGGGTTGACGCCCTTGTTGGGGTCGCGTCCGGTGAGCTGCTTGACCAGGTCGGTCACGGCGGGCATCCGGGTCGAGCCACCGACGAGGATGACGTGCTCGACGTCGGAGATCTTGATCCCGGCGTCCTTCACGGCCTGCTCGAACGGGCCCTTGCAGCGGTCCAGCAGGTCCTGCGTCATGCGCTGGAACTCGGCGCGGCTCAGCGTCACGTCGAGGTGCAGCGGGCCGGCCGAGCCGGCCGTGATGTACGGCAGGTTGATGTTGGTGGTGGTGGCGGCGGACAGCTCGATCTTGGCCTTCTCGGCGGCCTCACGAAGCCGCTGCAGGGCCATCTTGTCCTGACCGAGGTCGATGCCGTGCTCACCGCGGAACGTCTTGACCAGGTGGTCGATGATCCGCTGGTCCCAGTCGTCGCCACCGAGGTGGTTGTCACCGCTCGTCGACTTGACCTCGATGACGCCCTCGGCCAGCTCCAGCAGCGACACGTCGAAGGTGCCGCCGCCGAGGTCGAAGACCAGGACGGTCTGCTCCTTGGAGCCCTTGTCCAGCCCGTACGCCAGGGCGGCGGCGGTCGGCTCGTTGACGATCCGCAGCACGTTGAAGCCGGCGATCTCACCGGCCTCCTTGGTGGCCTGGCGCTGGCTGTCGTTGAAGTAGGCCGGAACGGTGATCACCGCATCGGTGATCTGCTCGCCCAGGTACGCCTCGGCGTCCCGCTTGAGCTTCATCAGGGTCCGGGCCGAGATCTCCTGCGGGGTGTACTTCTTGCCGTCGATGTCGACGGACCAGTTCGTGCCGACCTCGCGCTTGACCGAGCGGATCGTCCGGTCCGGGTTGGTCACCGCCTGGCGCTTGGCGACCTCACCAACGAGCACCTCGCCGTTACGGGCGAACGCGACGATCGACGGGGTCGTCCGCGAGCCCTCAGCGTTGGCGATGACGGTGGGCTCACCGCCCTCGAGAACGCTGACGCAGGAGTTCGTCGTGCCGAGGTCGATACCGACCGCACGTGCCATCTTCGCTTCCTCGCTTCGTAAGGTTGTGCAGGTGACGGGCACCGCCCGCGCTGCCTGGCGGGCACCGCCCGCAGCGGGCCCCACCACAAGTTGAGTGAACTTGACTCAATAGTGCCACGCCCCGGCGAATCGTCAAGTCGACTTGAGCCGACCTGACGCAACCCAGCCGTTATTACCGTCCGGTTGTCTTCTCTTGCATCGGTCGGGCACGCTTTAGCGGTGACGACGCACGGCGATTCCGCCACCCGTTCCGGCGCGCCCGCCGTCGCAGCCCGCACCGGCCCGCCGGACGCCGCGGAGGAGCCGCCCGCCACCACCGGGGACGACAGCCTCCCCGGCGCGCTGACGGGTCTCCGGGCCGCGATCGGTGCCACCCGGTTTCCCCTCGCGCTGCCCTCCGCCGGGTCCGCCCGGCACACCGCCGCCGCCCTCACCGACCAGCTCGACGACTACCTGCTGCCCCGACTCGCCCGGCTCGACGCCCCCCTGCTCGTGGTGGTCGGCGGCTCCACCGGCGCCGGCAAGTCGACCCTGGTCAACAGCCTGGTCAAGGCCCGGGTCAGCGCCGCCGGTGTGCTCCGGCCCACCACCCGCTCACCGGTGCTGGTCTGCAACCCGGCCGACGCGGCCTGGTTCCGGCAGGGCGACCTGCTGCCGGGGCTGACCCGTACCACCGAGCCGAGCGAGGATCCGCGCGCGCTGCACCTGGTCACCGCCCCCGCCCTGCCACCCGGGTTGGCGTTCCTCGACGCACCGGACATCGACTCCGTGGTCGACGCCAACCGGGCGCTCGCCAGCCAGTTGCTGGCCGCCGCCGACCTCTGGCTCTTCGTCACCACCGCCGCCCGGTACGCCGACGCGGTCCCCTGGGAGCTGCTGCGCAGCGCCCGCGCGCGGGGCGCGGTGATCGCCATGGTGCTGGACCGGGTGCCCGCCGAGGCCACCGACGAGATCGCCGCGCACCTGGCCGAGATGCTCGAGGCGCAGGACCTCGGCCGGGCACCGCTGTTCGTCCTGCCCGAGACCTGGGTCGACGGCCAGGGGCTGCTGCCCGAGGGTGTCACCGCGCCGCTGGCCGACTGGTTCGCCCGGCTGGCCGCCGACGCCGACGCCCGGGCCGCGGTCGTCCGGCAGACGCTCGACGGCGCGCTGGCCGCCCTGCACCCGACCGTCGAGGAGCTGGCCGACGCCGCCGACGAGCAGGTCGACGCCGCCGACGGGCTGGACGAGCGGGTCCGGGCCGCGTACCGGGGTGCCGAACGGACCGTGGCGCAGGGCCTTCAGGACGGCCGGCTGCTCCGCGGCGAGGTGCTCGCCCGCTGGCAGGAGTTCGTCGGCACCGGGGAGCTGTTCCGCACCCTGGAGGCACGCATCGGTCGTCTCCGGGATCGGGTGGTGGCCGCCGTCACCGGCCGACCGGCGCCCTCCGCCGAGCTGCGCAACGCCATCGAGTCCCAACTGGTCACCCTGCTGCGTGGGGTGGCGTCCGAGGCCGCCGAGTCCGCGTACACGTCGTGGAAGGCACACCCGGCCGGGGCCGGACTGCTCGATCCGGCGCTCGCCCACCCGAGCGGGGACCTGCCCGAGCGGGCCGAACGGATGGTCCGCGACTGGCAGCGCGGTGTGCTGGAGCTGGTCCGGGTCGAGGGCGGCGACAAGCGGTTCGTGGCCCGCACTGCCGCGTACGCCGTCAACGCCACCGGGCTGGCCGTGATGATCGCCGTGTTCGCGTCCACCGCGTTCATCCCGACCGGGCTGGAGCTGGCCACCGGCGCCGGCACCACGGTCGCCGCGCAGGCCGTACTCCAGGCGATCTTCGGTGACCAGGCGGTGCGTACCCTCGCCGCCAAGGCGCGCGGCGACCTGCTGGAACGGGTACGAACGCTGCTCGACGCGGAGGCCGAGCGTTTCCTGAGCCGCACCGCCGACGCCCGGCCCGACGCGGAGGTCGGCGACGGATTGCGGCGCGCCGCCGGCCGGGTCGAGCTGGCCCGGCACCGCAGCGGCCTGGCCGCCGACGAGGAGGACTCCCGGTGACCAACCTCACCGGCCGGATCAGGGAGGCGTTCCGGGGTGACCAGCGGGTCGACCCGGACGCTCTGATCGCCCGACTGGACGCCGTACGCCGGTTCCTGACCGCGGTCGACGGCCTGCTGCCGGACGCCGAGCTGGTGCCCGCGCACACCGTGGTCGAGCGTGCCGGCACCCGCCTGGCGCTGTCCCGCGACCACACGGTGGTCGCCCTCGCCGGTGCCACCGGCAGCGGCAAGTCCAGTCTGTTCAACGCGCTGGCCCAACTGGAACTCTCACCGGTCGGTGTCCGCCGGCCGACCACAGGTGTCGCCCACGCGTGCGTGTGGGGGCCGCTGGAGGGCGCCAACCGGCTGCTCGACTGGACCGGCGTGCTGCCCCGGCACCGTTTCGTCCGGGAGAGCGCGCTCGACGCGGACGACGAGAGTGCCCTGCACGGGCTGATCCTGCTCGACCTGCCCGACTTCGACTCGGTGCAGCGGTCCCACCGGCTCGAGGTGGACCGGCTGCTCGGCCTGGTCGACCAGGTGGTCTGGGTGGTCGACCCGCAGAAGTACGCCGACCGGGTGATCCACGACAGCTACCTGCGCGAGTTCCACAGGCACCGCGACGTCACGCTGGTCGTGCTCAACCAGGCGGACCGGCTGCCCCCGGCCGAGCTGCCCCGGGTCCTGGACGACCTGCGCCGGCTGCTCGACTCCGACGGTCTGACCGGCGTACCGCTGCTCGCCACCACCGCCATCGACCCGGCCGGCATGGCCGGTCTGCGCAGAGCGCTGGAGCGAACGGTCGCCGAGCGGCAGGCGGCCCTGCGCCGGCTCGCCGGCGACGTCGACTCGGTGGTCGCCGGCCTGGACGAACTGGTCGGGTCGGCACGCCCGGCGGGCGGACCGGACGACGCGACGGTCGCCGGGTTGAACCGGGCACTGGCCGGCGCGGCCGGCGTGCCGGCGGTGAGCGAGGCGGTGGAACGGGCGTACCGGCATCGGGCCAGCGCGGCCACCGGCTGGCCGCTGGTGCGGGGCTGGCGGCGGCTGCGCCCCGACCCGCTGCGCCGGCTGCACCTGCCCGGCCCGACCGGCGAGGCGACCGATCCGGCGGCGGAGAGCCTGGTCGCGGCGACCTCGGTGCCTGATCCGACGGTCGCGCAGCGTTCCGCGCTGGGCCTGGCGATCCGCGCGGTGGCCGATCGGGCCGCCGCCGACCTGCCCGCCGCCTGGCCGACTGCGGTCACCGCCGCGGCCCGGTCCCGCCACGACGACCTGCCGGACGCGTTGGACCGTGCGATCGCCGGCACCGACCTCGGCCTGGACCGCCGCCCGGTCTGGTGGCGGATCGTCGGGGGCGTGCAGTGGGCGGTCACCCTCGCCGCCGTGGTCGGCCTGGTCTGGCTGGCGCTCGGGTACGCGCTGCGGGTGCTCGGCCTGCCCGCGCTGGACAACCCGATGGTCGGCGAGGTGCCACTGCCCACCGTTCTGCTGCTCGGCGGCCTGCTGGCCGGGCTGCTGGTGGCGGCGCTGACCCGGCCGGTGGTGCGCTGGGCCGCCCGCCGGGCACGGGCACGCGCCCGGCAGCGTCTGACGGTCCGGGTGTCCGAGGTGGGCGAGGAGTACGTGCTGACCCCGGTGCGGATCGTGCTCGCCTCGTACGCGCAGGCCCGGGACGCCCTGCGCGACGCCGCCCGCCGCTGACCGACCCACGGCTCGCTACCGCTCTGCGTACCGGCGCGGCGGCGTAGGGTCGGAGTATGGCCACGCCTCAGACCCCCTACGACGCGGTGCTGCACGCCGCACGCGACGTGACCAAGCTGGAGTCCGCGCTGGACGCCGAGATGCTCGGCAGCGCCCTGCTGGGCAGCGTCTACTCGATCGCGGAAACCGACCGGGACACGGCCGTACGGGAGTTCGTCACCGGGTTCCTCGCCGCGACCGCCCGCCGTCGGGTGGCGTCGGCGACCACCATCCGGCAGGTCTTCGCCGCGCTCGTCCCCACCGCCGAGGGCACCGAGCGGGTACGCCCGGGCAGCCAGGCGCCCACCTGGACCGGTCAGCTCGGCCGGGTGCACCTGACTGGCAGTTGGGCGTACGGCGACGTGTACGGCGACCAGACCTCATACCTCGCCACCTTCGCCTACGACGACGCGTCCGGCGGTGCGGAGCACGCGCTCGTGGCTCTCGTGGACCACAACATCGGCATCACCAAGGACATCTTCGTCGGCGGGCCGGCGGAGCGGATCCTGGACCAGGTCCGGCAGATGTGCGCGGACGACGAGTTGACCTGGTTCCGTACCGAGGATCCCGCCCGCCTGCGCGGCGAGGTGGCCCGGCACCTGGCGGTCACCGACGAGTTGAGCGAGCTGCCCGGCGAGGGCTCGCTGGCCACCGATCGGGCGCTTGTCGGCGCCCGGTTGGCGTTGCTGCCCACCTCGGCCGACCCGACCGGCCCGGCCGAGGTCGAGCCGCTGTCCGCCGCCGAACGCACCGACCTGGTACGGCGGTTCCTGGCCGCGCCGGAGGCCGCCCGGTTCGGGTTGGACGCCGTCGACGGCCCAGAGCTGGCCTCGCTGCACTTCTGCCTGAGCCTGCTGCTGGACCACTCGGCGAGCTTCCCGGACGCCGACCCGATGCGGTGGAGCCCTGCGGTGTCCGGGCTCTTCCTGCTCGACTGGGTGCACCGCCGCGCGGTGCTGGACATGGACGACGCGGCGATGCTGCCCCGGGTGCTGCGCGCCTGGGCCCGGTACGCGTCGCGCCAGCGCGGCCTGCCCGAGGCGGCCGCGACACGGACCGACGAGGCGATCGAGGAGATGGTGCCGGAGTTCGCGCGGCTCTACTCGACAGGTGAGCGGCGCAGCCCGGCCACGGCGGCGGTGGCGCAGTTGATGGCCGACGGGGTGGACCCGGACGATCCGGCCGCGTTGGACGCCTGGATCGAGGCGAACCGGCACCGCCTCGCCGACGACGGCGCCTGACCTGCTGCCCGGGTGGCCGGCGACCTCGCCGCCCACCCGGGGTCGGGTCGAGGCCGCTCAGCGCAGCAGGCCGAAGACCACGCCGGCGATCAGCGCGCCGAGCGTCCCGCCGGCCAGCACCTGCGGCACGGTGTGGTCCCGCAACCGCACCCGGGACCAGCCGACCACGGCCAGCAACGGCGCCGCGAGGAGCAGTCGACCGCCGAAGATCAGCGCCAGGATGACGAGCGTGCCGGCGGCGACCGCCGAGTGGATCGACATCTTCCACCAGTGGCTGACCGTCACGGTCACGACGAGGCCGATCAGCCCGGCGACCGCCAGCGCCACCACCGGGCGTGGAGCGTCGAGCACGGTGAGCAGCGCGAGCCCCGCCGTCACCGAGCCGAGGCCGATCAGCAGGGGCACCCTGCGCTGCTCCCGACGGCCGAGGTGGTGGTCGGTGAGCCGGCCCCGTCGTACACCGCCGACGATGTAGGCGAACGGGATGCCGGTGACGAAGAGCGTGGCGAGCAGACCCCACACCAGGCCGTGACCGGTACGCCGGGCGCTGTGCCAGCTCACCGTGAAGATCAGCAGCGACACCAGCACGGCAGGCGCGGTCAGCTCGGTGACGAGCCGGGCGACCCGCAGCCCCGGGCCGGGCCGGGTGACCGGGCGGAGTTCCGCACCGCCGCCCACGCCACCCCCTCCGGTACGCGCCTACCCCCGAACAGCGCCGGCACCGGACGGGCCGCGCCTGCACGTCACCGTACCGCCGGGGACACCGTGGGGTACGTCGGTCCGGCGAGCGGCGAGGGGGTCACCGGGCGCGTCGGCGGGCAGCCGGGGGACGTCACGGCGGGCGGGGCGGGTCGGCTGGCCGGTGGGTCGGGCGTCGGCGACGTCTCGGGTGTCGTGGCCGGATCGGAAACGGTGGCGCTCGGCGCCGGTGTCGTGGCCGGTGTGGACAGGGTGGCGCTCGGAACGGCCGTCGCGGTCGACGAGATGGTCTCGGTGGGCGTCGGACCGGCAGTCGGCGTCGGCGTCGGGTCCGGCGGGTCGGTCCGCGACGGCACCGGGGTGGGCGTCGGGCTGGCGGGCGGTGAGGGTACGACCGGTCTGGTGCTCCGGGTCGGCCCCGGCACCGGGGGCAGCCCACGGTCGACGTGCCGCGGGTCGACGACTGCCGGCGGGCCCGACGTCCGCCGGGGCGCGGCGGGCAGCCAGCCGGGCGTCGCGGTCGGGCCGGCGCTCGGCGTACCGAGGCCAGGGGGCACCGGCCGGCCGGTCGCCGGCGGCGGCGGGAGCAGCACCGGCCCGACCGACGGGGTCGGGATGAACGGGGTGCTGCTGTCCGGCAGCGCGGTGCTGCCCGGGGTGGCCGATCCGGCGCTGATCGCGGCGAGGATGGGCATCGACGCCGTGCCCGCCAGCAGTGCGACGGTGAGCAGGTAGCCCCGGGAGGGGCCTCCGACGCCGGAGGCCCGGTGCGCACCGACCACCCGCCGGTAGCCGCCGGTCGACCGGTGCCGGCCGAGCGCGGGTGTGCCGGGACCGTCACCTGGCTCGTACACCGCACACACCCCTTGTCGCCGGCCGTCGCAGGACGCGGATGGACGTCGCCGGGCGGCATAACCCGGCAATTGACCCGATCGACGTGATCTGGCGGTAATCAGCCTCGTTCAGTTACCCTCCGTCAGCCAACCTCCACCGCGTGTCGACACGCGATGCTGACCGAACGGTGACGAATCATCGCCGGAACACCCGGTGGACGCGCGAGGGCAGGATGGCGACAAAGAGCGACAAACTGTGGACGGTCGGAATGCGGGGCGGGCGTACTGTGGGCGCGCTCACCTGCTCTGCGAATATGGAGCACGACGGCAACGCAGCCGTGACCTCCGCGCACCCTCGCGGCAGGCGCGGTTGGGCGCCGGCACTCCCCGATCCGGGTTCGGCCAGAACCCGGTTCATGCCGTGCGGCAACCCCCACCGGGGCTAGGCGCGGCCGCCAGGAACCGGCCCGGCAGCAGCCGGGCAGGCGCACGAGTTGCGCGGCCGGGTGACCCCCCGGTGCCGACGCAGACACGACAGGGAGACACCGATGGCAAAGGGCGACCCCGGGGGCACCACCCGCAGCAGGCGGCCTGCACCCCGCTCCAAGAAGGGCGCGGCCGGCAATCCGGAACTGGTGCAGCTACTCACCCCCGACGGTGAACGCATCGACAGCGCCACCGGGCCGGACGGCACCGAGTACCGCGTCGACTTCACCGACGAGGAGTACCGCGGCCTCTACCGCGATCTGGTGCTGGTCCGCAAGCTGGACGCCGAGGCGACCGCCCTCCAGCGGCAGGGTGAGCTGGGCCTCTGGGCCAGCCTGCTCGGCCAGGAGGCCGCCCAGGTCGGCTCCGGGCGGGCGCTGCGGCCGCAGGACATGGCCTTCCCGACCTACCGGGAGCACGGCGTCCTCTACTGCCGGGGCATCGACCCGATCATGCCGCTGGGCCTGTTCCGCGGCGTCGACCAGGGCGGCTGGGACCCGAACGAGTTCAAGTTCAACATGTACACGATCGTCATCGGTGCGCAGACCCTGCACGCCACCGGTTACGCCATGGGCATCACCATGGACGGCAAGATCGGCACCGACGACGGCGAGGCCACGATCGCCTACTTCGGCGACGGTGCCACCAGCCAGGGCGACGTGAACGAGGCGTTCGTCTGGGCCAGCGTCTTCAACGCCCCGCTGGTCTTCTTCTGCCAGAACAACCAGTACGCGATCTCGCAGCCGCTGGAGCGGCAGACCCGGGTTCCGCTCTACCAGCGGGCCGCCGGTTTCGGCTTCCCCGGCGTACGGGTCGACGGCAACGACGTGCTGGCCTCGTACGCGGTCACCCGCACCGCCCTGGACAACGCCCGGCACGGGCAGGGCCCGAGCCTCATCGAGGCGTACACCTACCGGATGGGCGCGCACACCACCTCCGACGACCCCACTCGCTACCGGATCGCCAGCGAGGTCGAGTCGTGGCAGGCCAAGGACCCGATCACCCGGGTCAAGGCCTTCCTGGAGAAGCAGCAGATCGCCGACGCGGCCTTCTTCGCCGAGGTCGACGAGCAGGCCCGCCGCGAGTCGGTGCACCTGCGCGAGCGGGTGCTCGACATGCCCAACCCGGAACCGGTGACGATGTTCGACCACGTCTACCCCCACGGGTCTCCGCTGCTCGACGAGCAGCGCGCGCAGTTCAGCAGCTACATGGAGTCGTTCGAGGGGAGCGCTCACTGATGGCCACGGAGACGCTCACCCTCGGCAAGGCCCTCAACACCGGCCTGCGCCGCGCCCTGGAGAACGACCCCAAGGTCGTCATCATGGGCGAGGACGTCGGCAAGCTCGGCGGCGTCTTCCGGATCACCGACGGGCTCCAGAAGGACTTCGGTGACCAGCGGGTGATCGACACCCCGCTGGCCGAGTCCGGCATCATCGGCACCGCCGTCGGCCTCGCCATCCGTGGCTACCGGCCGGTCTGCGAGATCCAGTTCGACGGCTTCGTCTACCCCGCGTACGACCAGATCGTGTCGCAGGTGGCGAAGATGCACTACCGCTCGCGCGGCAAGCTCAACATCCCCATGGTCATCCGGATTCCGTTCGGCGGCGGCATCGGCGCGGTCGAGCACCACTCCGAGTCGCCCGAGGCGTACTTCGCGCACACCGCCGGCCTGAAGGTGGTGACCTGCGCCAACCCGCAGGACGCGTACGTGATGATCCAGCAGGCCATCGCGTCGGACGACCCGATCGTCTTCCTGGAGCCCAAGCGGCGCTACTGGGAGAAGGGCCAGGTCGACCTGGACGCGCCGCTGTCCGAGGCGTACCCCCTGCACTCGGCCCGGGTGGTGCGGCCCGGCACGGACGTGACCGTGCTCGCCTACGGGCCGATGGTGCGGACGTGCCTGGAGGCGGCGACCGCCGCCGCCGAGGACGGCCGGGAGTTGGAGGTCATCGACCTCCGTTCGCTCTCCCCGCTGGACCTGACGGCCGCGTACGAGTCGGTGAAGCGCACCGGACGCGCCATCGTGGTGCACGAGGCGCCGTCGAACATCGGTCTCGGCGCCGAACTGGCCGCCCGGATCACCGAGGAGTGCTTCTACTCCCTGGAGTCGCCGGTGCTGCGGGTGACCGGTTTCGACATCCCCTACCCGGCCGCCCGGGTGGAGGAGGAGTTCCTGCCGGACCTCGACCGGGTGCTCGACGCTGTCGACCGCACCTTCGGCTGGTGAGCGGCATGTCCCGGATCAAGACGTTCAACCTGCCCGACCTGGGCGAAGGGCTGACCGAGGGCGAGATCCTGACCTGGCTGGTCAAGGTCGGCGACACCATCGAGCTGAACCAGCCGATCGTCGAGGTCGAGACCGCCAAGGCGGCGGTGGAGATCCCGGCGAAGTGGGCCGGTCAGGTGCGGGCGATCCACCACCCGGAGGGCACGACGGTCGAGGTCGGCGCGCCGATCATCGCCATCGACACCGACCCGGGCGCCGGCCCGCTCGACGAGCCGTCGACCACGGCCACGCCCAGCAGTGACCTGCCCATCCCGTCGGCGGCCTCGCTGGCCGCGGTGGAGGTGGCACCGGCCGAGGGCATGGTGGAGCCCGGCCTGATCGGTGGAGTGGCCCCGGGCGGACGCACTGCCGTCCTGGTCGGCTACGGCCCGCGTACGACCGCCGCGAAGCGTCGCCCGCGCAAGGGTGGCGCCCCCGCTGGGGCCGATCATGGAGTTGTGGTGGTTGACAAACCAGCCGCAACCCCCACGGTTCCGGCGCCGCAGGTCCACGATCGACGCAACGGGGAGGGTGGGGCACGCCCGGGCGGACTGGTGCTGGCCAAGCCTCCGGTGCGCAAGCTCGCCAAGGACCTCGGAGTCGACCTCGGCACGGTGACCGGGTCGGGCCCGTTGGGTTCGATCACCCGGGAGGACGTGCAGCAGGCGGCGAGCGGTGCCGTGGCCGAGCCGGTTGCCGTTACGGCGGTGGCGACGGCGGGCGCCGCGAGCTTCGGCGCGGATCGTGAGCAGCGCATCCCGGTCAAGGGGGTCCGCAAGCTCACCGCGGAGAACATGTCCCGCTCGGCGTTCACCGCCCCGCACGTGACGGAGTTCCTGACCGTCGACGTGACCCGGGCGATGAAGGCGCTGGACCGGCTGCGCGGCCGGCGGGAGTGGCGCGACGTCCGGGTTTCACCGCTGTTGCTGGTGGCGAAGGCCGTGCTCCTGGCGGTCAAGCGACACCCGATGGTCAACTCGACCTGGGCGGGCGACGAGATCGTGGTCAAGGAGTACGTCAACCTCGGCATCGCGGCGGCCACCGAGCGTGGCCTGATCGTGCCGAACGTCAAGGACGCCGGGCGACTCTCGCTGCGGGAGCTGGCGGACGCGTTGAACGACCTGGTGCAGACGGCCAAGTCCGGCCGTACGTCGCCGGCGGACATGTCCGGCGGCACCCTGACCATCACCAACGTCGGTGTGTTCGGGGTGGACACCGGTACGCCGATCCTCCCGCCGGGTGAGTCGGCGATCCTGGCCTTCGGTGCCGTGCGGGAGATGCCCTGGGTGCACAAGGGCAAGGTCAAGGCACGCCAGGTCACCACGCTGGGGCTGAGCTTCGATCACCGGATCATCGACGGTGAGCTGGGGTCGAAGTTCCTGCGCGACATCGGCGACTTCCTCGCCGACCCCGAGGCGGCGTTGCTCGCCTGGACCTGACCGTCCGGATCGCCAGCCACGGCCGGTGTGCCACGGGTTAACGCCCGGCACACCGGCCGTGTCCGTTGGGCGACGGAACCGTCGGTCTGGAGGCTTGTTGACCTTCGATTGTTAGGCGGGTGTCTCAGCTCACCTAATAATCGATGGCGGTTGCCGGCGTTCTGCTGTTGAATAGAGGCATCAGGGGCCGACAACCGAATAAGCCAGGGGGACCCACCAATGAGCATGATCGAGCGAATCCGCAACCACCGCGACGCCAACCGCCGCGCCCGTGCCATCCAGCACGCGCTGCGCTCGGCGAACACGCCGGCCGTTCGCGAGGAACTCCTCGTCATCGCCCAGCGTCACATGAGCTGACGCTCCACGACATTCCTCACCTCCTCCAGATCGATGGCCCACCCGGCTAACGGGTGGGCCATCGGCGTTTCGCCACCACGTGGCACCGGGATTCCGCCCTGCCGCAGCGCCCGGTACGGTGGGCTTCGGTCGCCGCCCGCCGACCCGCGCCAGCCGAGCCGATAGAAGCTGCTCGACACCGTTCGGCGACACGGAGTGACGGGCGGTGCTCCTTGGACACCCCGTGCGGCCACCCGATACGGTGCGGGGAGCCGGCTCGCCGGTGACGCCGGCAGCCATGCCGAGGAAACCGATCGGCACCGGCGGCCGACATGTGATGGAGGAGGCGCACCCATGACGTCCGAGGGCCCGCACCGTTCCGGCCAGGAGCCGGACGAGGTGTCACCGGGCGCCGGCGGACCGGCGCCGTACGGCGACCGCCCGGCGCAGCCGGACAACGGCTACAACGCCGCCGGCCCCGACCTGGGTTGGGCACCACCGCCGCCGGCGCAGCCGAGCCAGGGCAACCCGGCCTGGGCCAACCAGCCCGAGCAGCAGCCGAACCCCGCCTGGGGCGCCGCAGCCGCGCCGCAGCCCGCCGAGCCGGCACAGCCCGCGTGGGCCACCGGCGGTGGCGCGAGCGAGCCGCAGCAGCCCGCCGCCTGGGCCGGCAACAACGCCACCCCCGACAGCCAGCAGCCCGCCCAGTGGGCCCCGCCGCAGCAGGGCTGGACGCCGCCCGAGCAGGCCGCGCCCACCTGGGCCACCAGCGCCGCCGAGCAGCCCGACTGGGCGCAGGCGCAGCCGGCCACCAGGGGTGCCGCGCAGGTTCCACCGGCCACCACCGCCTGGCCCGCCCAGGACGATCCGTCGCGCTCCGGCGGCTGGGGCACCCCCGCGCAGGCCAGCGCGCCCGCCGGCGACTGGCGCGGTGACGAGCCGCAGCAGCCCGACGCGGCGCAGTCCGGCGGATGGCCGGCCGGGACCGGTCAGCAGGACCAGCCATCGTGGACTCCGGCGGAGCAGTCGCCCCCGGCGTGGGGCCAGCCCGCCCAGCCGGCCGAGCAGCCGGCCCCCGCGTGGGGGCAGGCCGAGCCGGCCGCCGCGCGTGGCGCGGCCCAGGTGCCGGCACCGGCGACGAACTGGCCCGGCCAGGACGACCCGGCCCGCTCCGGCGGTTGGGCCGCCCAGCAGCAGGCCCAGCCCGCCGCCTGGGGCGACAACGCCGACGCGCAGCAGGACGAGGGCTCACAGCCGGCCGCCTGGGGTGGCCAGGCCGAGGCCCGTCCGCAGCAGCCCGACTGGGTCCTCGCACAGCAGGACCAGCCGGCCGGACACCCGCAGGCGGACCAGCCCGGCTCGGGGTGGACCCCGCAGGAGCAGCCCGGCTCGGGGTGGACCCCGCAGGAGCAGTCCGGGCTTCCGGCCCGGGCCAGCGCCAGCGTGCCCGGCAACGACGGCCCACCCGGGTGGGCCACCACCCCGGACAACCCGGCCCCGCAGAGCGGCGCCGGTGCGGCGGAGATCCAGCCGTGGGCGCCCGGCGAGGTGTGGGGTCGCGCCGAGGCGGAAGCCGCCCAGTCCCGTGGCGGCTGGGAGGCGGAGCAGCGCGACGACCCGCCGATCTACCAGCCCGCTCCCGGGCCGGGCATCTCGCCCGCCAACGCTGTGCCGCTGCCGCCGCAGGAGCAGCGCGTTCCGGGTGCCAGCCTGGCCGCCGCCCCGCCGGCCGACTTCATGCCGCAGACCCAGTACGCCCCGATCCCCGAACGGGAGACGCCGGAGGCGGCCGCACCGTACGAGGCGGAGCCGGCCGGTTGGGGTCGCGCCGAGGAGGCCCCCGCGAGCGGTGCCGTGGTGCCCGCCCCGCGTACCTCCCCCGAGTCCGGCGCCGGTCGTGCGGTCGTACCGACGCCGGAGGCCGAGTCGGCGGCCGGCGCGGTCGGCCGGGCCTCGGCGAGCGCCTCGGTGCCGCTGGCCAGCCGGGTGATGCCCCCGACCGACCAGGCGATGCGACCCTCCGGCACGGCCGCACCCCAACCACGGGTGTACGGCCGCCCCGCCGCGCCCGAGCCGGCGGACGAGCCGGAGCAGGACGCGTTCCCGGCCGAGCAGGCCGCCGAGCGTCCGGGTGCACCGGACTGGCAGAACCCGCCGGCCGCACCGGACTGGCAGAACGGCCCGGACCGGCAGGGCGCGCCGGACTGGCACCAGAGCCCGGAGCGGCAGGCTGCCCCGGGTTGGGGTGGCGAGTCCACGCCGGAGCCGCGCTTCGACGACCGGCCGTCGACGCCGAACGGGTTCGGCGAGGCCCCGTCCGCGCCACCGGCGTTCCCGCCCGGGGTGCCGTCCTTCGTGGACGCGCCGGGCAACAACCGACCGATGAACGGCGTCCGCCCGCAGCCCGGTGCCGAGCGACCGGCCGACCGGTTCGGCAGCGCCGGAGCACCAGCCGCCGGCGCCGCCACGGTCAACGGAGCGCCGACCTTCGGCGCTCCACCGTTCGGCGGGCCGGGCGCCGACCCGGCACCGGGTGGCGGTTTCCCGCCGGCGTTCCCGCCGGCCGCCCAACCGACCGCGCCGTCGTCCTGGGGTCAGGAGCAGGCGCACGGCCGCTTCGACGCGTTCAAGCCGGACGCCGAGGAGCCGAAGGCCGAAGCGCCGACCCCGAAGGTCCGCAACGGCCGGGTGCTGGCCGCCGTGCTGATCGCCGCGGTACTCATCCTCGCGGTGCCGCTCGGCCTGCTGATGCTGCTCGGCAAGTTCGGTGGCGGCGACGAGGCACCGGCGTTCGACCCGGCGGTCGGCACCTGCGTGAAGAAGTCGGGTGACGGCGCCTCGGCGGCGCAGTGCGGCGAGGCGGGCGCGTTCACCATCGTCTCGAAGGTGGACGCGAAGGAGAAGTGCACCGACACGACGCAGCCGTACGTGGTGCTGCCCGGCGACGGCGCCAACCGGGTGCTCTGCCTCAAGCCGGCAACCCCGTAGAACAGCGCGAAGGCGGGGCCACGGACGTCCGTGGCCCCGCCTTCGTCGTACGCCGAACGGGTGGCGGTGATCAGGTGCCGGGTCACGGCGGCCGGGCCGGTGGGGCGTGGCAGGCTGACAGGTATGGGAACGACAGCGCGTGTACGTGCCCCCGAGCTGCGCGGCCGGGGATGGCTCAACACAGGCGGCCAGGACCTGAGCCTGCAGGACCTTCGCGGCAAGATCGTCCTGGCGGACTTCTGGACCTTCTGCTGCATCAACTGCCTGCACGTGCTCGACGAGCTGCGCCCGCTCGAGGAGAAGTACGGCGACGTGCTCGTCGTGATCGGTGTGCACTCGCCGAAGTTCGAGCACGAGAAGGACGCCGACGCGTTGGCCGCCGCCGTCGAACGGTACGGGGTGCACCACCCCGTACTCGACGATCCTGAGATGGACATGTGGCAGCAGTACGCGGCCCGGGCCTGGCCGACGCTGTCGGTGATCGACCCCGAGGGATACGTGGTGGCCACGATGGCCGGCGAGGGACACGCCGAGGGCCTGGCCCGGCTGATCGACGAGTTGATCGCCACCCACGAGGCGAAGGGCACCCTGCACCGGGGGGACGGCCCGTACGTGCCGCCGCCGGCGCCGGACACCACGCTGCGGTTCCCGGGCAAGGCGGTGGTGCTGCCCGACGGCAACCTGCTGGTCTCGGACTCGGCGCGGCACTCCCTCGTCGAGGTGGCCCCGGACGGTGAGTCGCTGGTGCGCCGGATCGGCTCGGGCGAGCGGGGTCGGGCCGACGGGCCGGCCGGCGCGGCGTCCTTCTCCGAGCCGCAGGGCCTCTGCGTGCTGCCCAGGCACGTGGCCGAGGTGGCCGGCTACGACCTGGTCGTCGCCGACACGGTCAACCACCTGCTGCGCGGCGTACGCCTGGAGTCCGGCGAGGTGGTGACGGTCGCCGGCAGCGGGCGTCAGTGGCGCGCGTCGGTCGACGACCACGCCCACGACGCGCTGGCCGTGGACCTCTCCTCCCCGTGGGACCTGGCCTGGTACGACGACAAACTGATCATCGCGATGGCGGGTATCCACCAGCTCTGGTGGTTCGATCCGATCAAGCGGACCGCCGGCATGTACGCGGGCACGACCGTCGAGGCGCTGCGCGACGGCCCGCTGGCCGAGGCGTGGATGGCGCAGCCGTCAGGGCTCTCCGTGTCCGCCGACGGCGTCCGGCTCTGGATCGCCGACAGCGAGACCAGCGCCGTGCGGTACGTCGAGAACGGGGTCTTGGGCACCGCCGTCGGGCAGGGCCTGTTCGACTTCGGGCACGTGGACGGGCCGGCGGAGTCGGCGTTGCTCCAGCATCCGCTCGGGGTGTGCGCGCTGCCCGACGGTTCGGTGCTGATCGCCGACACGTACAACGGCGCGGTGCGTCGCTTCGACCCGACCACGAACCAGGTGTCGACGGTCGCCGACGGGCTGGCCGAGCCGAGCGATCTGGTGCTGACGCCGGCCGGTGAGGTGCTGGTGGTGGAGTCCGCCGCGCACCGGCTGACCCGACTCGCCCCGGGTGCGCTGTCCGCCGCGGGCGCCAGCACCGTGGACGGGCCCCGGCACCGTACCGAGCGCAAGCCCACCGACATCGCGTCGGGCGAGGTCACGCTGGACATCGTCTTCACGCCCGCGCCGGGGCAGAAGCTCGACGAGACGTACGGGCCGTCGACCCGGCTTGTGGTTTCCGCGTCCCCGCCGGAGCTGCTGGTGGAGGGTGCCGGCACGGGCACCGAACTGTCCCGCCGGCTGGTGCTCAACGGGGACGTCACCGGTGGGGTGCTCCAGGTGACCGCGCAGGCGGCGACCTGCGACGCGGACGTGGAGCACGCGGCCTGCCACCTGACCCGGCAGGACTGGGGCGTACCGGTGCGGGTCGTCGACGGTGCGGCTGAGCGGCTCCCGCTGGTGCTACGCGGCCTAGACGCCTAACTGAAAGGAAGGGCACCTTGTTATACAAAATCCGATAACAAGGTGCCCTTCCTTTCATGCGAACGGGGTGAGTGGGACTCCTGCGTCGATCAGGCTGGCGCGGACGAGTTCGGTGGCCGAGACCGCCCCCGGCGTGTCCCCGTGAACGCAGATCGACTCCACCGGGCAGGGGACGACGGTGCCATCGACCGCCACGACTGTCCGTTCGGTGGCCATCCGTACCGCACGGCTGGCCACCTCCTCCGGGTCGGTGACCAGCGCGCCGGCGGTCCCGCGCGGCACAAGCGTCCCGTTGGCCAGGTAGCCGCGGTCGGCGAACGCCTCGGCGACCACCGGTAGGCCCGCGCCGACGGCGAGTTGGGCGAGCACCGAGCCGGGCAGGCAGAGGACGGGCAGTTCGGGGTCGTAGCCGCAGACCGCGGCGACGACCGCCGCGGCCTGGGACTCGTCGGTGGCGGCCGCGTTGTAGAGCGCCCCGTGCGGCTTGAGGTAGCGGACCCGGGTGCGGAAGAGCCGGCAGAACGCGTCGAGCGCCCCCAGTTGGTAGGTCACCTCGTCGCGCAGCTCGGCGAAGTCGTACGCGATGCGCCGCCGGCCGAAGCCGGCCAGGTCCCGGTAGCCGACCTGCGCGCCTACCGCGACCCCGCGCTGCGCGGCGCCCTCGCAGACCCGTCGCATGGTGGACGGGTCGCCGCCGTGGAAGCCGCAGGCGACGTTCGCGGAGGTGACCAGGTCCAGCAGCGCGTCGTCGTCGCCGAGTCGCCAGATGCCGAATCCCTCGCCCAGGTCAGCGTTGAGGTCCATGAAATCTGACGGTAGTACCTGGCCGGGCCTGCGCGAGTGGGGTCACGTCGGTGACTACCCCGACGACTGGGTATCCGCCGGTGGTCGGATGGTCGGCGAGGAAGATCAGGGGTTGGCCGTCGGCGGGCACCTGCACCGCGCCGAGCACGATGCCCTCGCTCGGCAGTTCGCCGGCGACCGCGCGGGGCAGCGGCGCGCCGGCGAGCCGTGCGCCGACCCGGTTGCTCACCGGGCTCACGGTGTACGGGGTGTCGAACAGCAGGTCGAGCGCGGTCGCGGTGAACCAGTCGTGCCGAGGGCCGAGGCGCAGCGTCAGGTGCACCTCCGGGGGTGGTGCGGTGCCGAGGGTCAGGTCGACGGGCGCGGGGTCGCCGAGCGGCCGGCCGAGCGGCAGCCTCTCGCCGGCGCGCAACGGCTGCGGGCCAAGCCCGGAGAGGGTGTCGGTGGAGCGGCTGCCGAGCACCGCCGGTACGTCGATCCCGCCCGCGACGGCCAGCCAACTCCGTACGCCCCGGCGGGCCGGACCGATCCGCAGCACCGTCCCGGCGGGCACGCTGAGGGGGCGTCCGGTGTCGCCGGGCCGCTCCCCGACGCGCACCGGCACGTCGGCGCCGGTGACGGCGACAGTTGTGGCCCGGGTGAGCCGCAGCTCGCAGCCGGTCAGGGTGATCTCCAGTCCGGCGGTCTGCTCGGGGTTGCCGACGAGCCGGTTGGCCAGTCGCAGGGCGGCCGGGTCGAGTGCGCCGGACCGGGGTACGCCGAGGTGCGCCCAGCCGGGGCGGCCCAGGTCCTGCACGGTGGTGAGCGCGCCGGCGCGCAGCACTTCGATCTCGGTGTGCCCGTTCACGTCGCCACCATCCGCACCTCGGTGCCCGGGGTGAGCCGGGCCGGTGGGTCGGCGTGCACGTCGAAGAGGACCATCTCGGTCCGACCGACCAGCAGCCAGCCGCCTGGGGACGCGCTCGGGTAGATGCCCGCGTACGGCCCGGCCAGAGCCACCGAACCGGCCGGTACGCGGGGCCGGGGGGTGGGCAGTCGGGGCAACGCCAGCTCGGCGGGGAGGCCGGTGAGGTAGGGGAACCCGGGGGCGAAGCCACAGAACGCGACCCGGAACCGGGTGCCGGTCAGACGCCGCACCACGGCCGGAACGTCGACACCCCAGTGCTCGGCGACCGTTGGCAGATCCGCCCCGTCAAACGCCACCGGAACATGAACCACCCCCACCCCATCCGTCGATCTTGCGCTTTCGGCCGCCGATATGGCTCGACCATCCCGTTCCGTCGGGGCCGAAAGTGCAAGATCGCCAGGGTGGGGGGCTGAGGCGGGACCGTTAGCGGCTCTTGCGGTCTGCCGCGCGGTGGTGATGACCGTTGGCGCCCAGCGGGTCAGCAGGGTGGCGGTCGTGGTGGGATCCGGCAGTCCGTCGAGCAGCACGGTGCTGGCGGCCGGCACGATCTCCACGGCGGCCAGGTCTCCGCGCTCCCGGCGCTGCCACAACTCGGCCCGCCAAGCCTCAACCAGCTCAGCCGTTAACCCGTCGCCAAGACCGGCGCAGTCAATCAACAGGGCGTCCACCCCGACAGGCCGAATCCGCATCGACCCATCTTCACCCCCACCCCACGCGATCTTGCACTTCCTGCGGCGACAAGAATGGGCAGTATCCTCATCTGGAGGAGAGAGAGTGCAAGATCGGCACTGGGGGTCCTGGAGGGCCTGGCGCGACTTTCGCGGGGCGTTCACCGGGACGGTGCCACGGGTCACCGCAGCAACTACTTGCAGGTAACCTACGGTGCCGTAACCTGATGTGGTG
Source organism: Micromonospora sp. NPDC005298 (assembly GCF_040607375.1). NCBI lineage: Bacteria > Bacillati > Actinomycetota > Actinomycetes > Micromonosporales > Micromonosporaceae > Micromonospora > Micromonospora sp. NPDC005298. Next base: position 309,858 of record NZ_JBEXGP010000001.1, on the reverse strand, counting down.
ACCACCTCCGCCCCGCTTCGCCTGAAGCCGGTCGACATCGGTAAGCCCCGGATGCGCGGCTGGCTGCACACGTACGCCTTCTTCGTCGCCCTGGTCTCCGGCATCGTGCTCTGCTCGATCGCCGCCACCCGGCCGGGCTGGGCGCCGCTGGTGAGCTGCGTCATCTACAGCCTGACGGTCTGCGGGCTCTTCGGCACCAGCGCCCTGTACCACCGTCGCGTGTGGTCGGAGCGCGGCTACCAGGTGATGCGCCGGATGGACCATTCGATGATCTTCGTGTTCATCGCCGGCACGTACACCCCGCTCTGCGCCATGCTGCTCACGACCCGGCAGGCGACCATCATGCTCGCCCTGGTCTGGGGTGGCGCGCTGGCCGGCGTGGCGCTCAAGCTCGTCTGGCCGCACGCGCCGCGCTGGGTGTCCGCGCCGCTCTACCTGGCTCTCGGCTGGGTGGCGGTGGCCATGCTGCCGGACATCCTGCGCGGCGGCGGCGTCACGGCGCTGGTCCTGCTCATCGTCGGCGGCGCGATCTACAGCATCGGCGCGGTCTTCTACGCGCTGCGCCGGCCCAACCCGTGGCCGACCGTCTTCGGGCACCACGAGTTCTTCCACGCCTGCACCCTGCTGGCCGCGCTCTGCCACCACATCGCGATCTACTTCGCGCTGTTCGCCTGACCCGCCGGCAAACGCGAGCCGGGGCCCCGCGACGCTGCGGGACCCCGGAGTGCGCGAGCGAGGATCAGGCCGGCGGACCCGGCCGACGCACCTCGCGGTACTCCTGTACGACCCGGTCGTCCTGGACCGGCACCACCCGGTCGGCGACGACGCGCTCCTCGCGGACCGGCGCGGCGACCACCCGGCGGCGGCTGTTCCAGAAGTAGAGGGTGGCGATCAGGCCGGCCACACCGGCCAGCATCAGCACCCAGCCGACCACGGCCAGGTTCAGCCAACCCATGTCGGCTTCCACGGCGAATGCGAGGATCGCGCCCAGCGCGATCAGGAAGATGCTGCCACCAATGCCCATGTTTCGCTCCTCGGCTCGAACCTGGCGTACTGCCCGCCGCGGCCGTCGGTAGGGGTGCGGCATCCATCGACTTACCCCGGCACGGAGATCGCCAATCGGGCAAGCTGGGGACATGACGGACGCCCACGCCGAGACACGGACACTTGTGCTGCTCCGGCATGCCAAAGCCGAGCAGGGCAGCGACGCCGCGGACGACGCCGCCCGGCCACTGAGCGCGCGGGGGGACGCCGACGCGGCGGCCGCCGGAGCGTGGCTCGCCCACCACGGGCTGCTGCCCGACGTCGTGATCTGCTCGACGGCGCGGCGCACCCGACAGACCTGGCACGGCGTGGCGATGGGCATGAGCGGCGCGCCGCCGGAGGGCGGGCCGACCGGGGCGAGCCCGACGGTCCGCTACGAGCCGGGCGCGTACGACGCCCATCCCGAGGAACTGCTGGCGTTGGTCCGGACCGTCGACCCGGCGGCCCGGACAGCACTGCTGATCGCCCACAATCCGGGCATCTCGCTGCTGTCCGCGTACCTGGATCCGGAGGGTACGGACGAGGAGGGTCTGCGGACCGCCGAGGTGGCCGTGCACGCCAGCACCGTCGACTGGATGGAGCTGGACCGGGCCGGAGCGCCGCTCACCGCACGGCACACCGCACGAGGCTGAGCCACCCGCCGACGGACGACGGGTGGCTCGGTGGTGGGCCGCTCAGGAGGGTGGCGCGGTCGGCGGCGGCGGGTCGGGTGGCGGCGGCATCATCGCCGTCGGATGAGAGAGCCGGTTCTCCTCGACGATGAGGGTCCGGGCCCGCTTGCGCCGGTCCTGCCAGAACCAGAGGGTGGTCAGCAGGACGGCCAGCCCGGCCAGGATGAACACCCAGCCGACCGCCCGCACGTCGATCCACCAGACGTTGGCTCTCAGCGCGAAGGTCAGGATCGCGCCGATCGCGATGAGAAAGATTCCGCTACCTACACCCATGTGCGCTGCACTCCCCCGTGCGGTGGCTCTGGGCGTTCTCTTTCGTGGTCACGCGACGGTTACCCGCCACGACAGCGGCATACCCGGCGCGGCGCGGCGAATGCTCGGCCGACGGTTCCGTGTCCCGCCACCCCGACAGTCGGCGCGGGGCGGACGAAACCGCCGCGACAGCCCGGGTGCGCAGACGGCGACGGCCGGCGGGGCGAATTGCCCCCGCCGGCCGCCGGCCGTAGGTACCGGGTGGTGCGAACCCGGAACCTCAGGTGTGCAGTGGAACGGTCAGAACGCCTCTTCCGGGAGGTCCATGATGTCGAGGTCGGTGCCCTCGATGATCCGCCGGTCGGCGCCGATGCGCGGCAGCACCTCGCGGGCGAAGAAGCGCGCGGCGGCCACCTTGCCGGTGTAGAACGACTTGTCGCTGGCGGAGACCTCGCCGGCCAGCGCCTTGAGCGCCACGTCGGCCTGCTTCTGCAGCAGCCAGCCGACCACCAGGTCGCCGGTCGCCAGCAGGAAACGGCGGCTGCTCAGCCCGACCTTGTAGAGCGCGCGGGTGTCGCCGCCCTGCGCCTCGCCCAGCCAGCCGGTCATCACGCCGAGGATGTTCTGGATCTCGCCCAGCGCCTTGCCGAGCGCCTGCCGCTCCTCCTTGAGCTGGCCGTTGCCCGCCTCGGAGGAGATGAACTCCTGGATCTCGCCGGCGACCGCCATCAGCGCCTTGCCGTTGTCCCGAACGATCTTGCGGAAGATCAGGTCGAGGCTCTGGATGGCCGTGGTGCCCTCGTACAGGGTGTCGATCTTGGCATCCCGGACGTACTGCTCCAGCGGGTAGTCCTGGAGGAAGCCGGAACCGCCGAAGGTCTGCAGGGCCTCGTGCCCGAGCAGCTCGTACGCCCGCTCCGAACCGACGCCCTTGACCAGCGGCAGCAGCAGGTCGTTGACCCGCTTGGCCAGCTTGGTGGCCTTCTCGTCACCGGCCGCCTCGGCGAGCGCCACCTTGTCCTGCCAGGTGGCGGTGTAGAGGACCAGGGCGCGCAGACCCTCGGCGTACGACTTCTGCAGCAGCAGCGAGCGGCGCACGTCCGGGTGGTGGGTGATGGTGACCCGCGGGGCGGTCTTGTCGGCCTGCTGGATCAGGTCGGCGCCCTGCACGCGGTTCTTCGCGTACTCCAGGGCGTTGAGGTAGCCGGTGGAGAGGGTCGCGATGGCCTTCGTGCCGACCAGCATCCGGGCGTACTCGATGATCATGAACATCTGGCGGATGCCGTCGTGCTTGTCGCCCAGCAGCCAACCCTTGGCCGGTACGCCGTGCTCGCCGAAGGTCAGCTCGCAGGTGTTGGAGACCTTCAGGCCCATCTTGTGCTCGACGTTCGTGGCGTAGACGCCGTTGCGCTCGCCCAGCTCGCCGGTGGTCTCGTCGAAGTGGAACTTCGGCACCACGAAGAGCGACAGGCCCTTGGTGCCGGGGCCGCCGTGGCCCTCCACGCCCACCGGGCGGGCGAGGACGTAGTGCACGATGTTGTCGCTGAGGTCGTGCTCGCCCGAGGTGATGAAGCGCTTCACGCCCTCGATGTGCCAGGAACCGTCAGGCTGCTGGATGGCACGGGCGCGGCCGGCGCCGACGTCCGAGCCGGCGTCCGGCTCGGTGAGCACCATCGTGGAGCCCCACTGCTTGTCGATGAAGAGCTTGGCCCACCGCTTCTGCCGCTCGGTGCCCTCGACCTCCAGCACGTGCGCGAAGGACGGGCCGGAGGCGTACATCCAGATGGGGGCGTTCGAGCCGAGCACCAGCTCGGCGAGGGCCCACCAGAGGGCGCGCGGCGCGGTGGTGCCGCCCAGGTGCGGCGGCAGGTCCAGGCGCCAGAACTCGGAGTCCATGAACGTCTGGTAGGACTTCTTGAACGACGCCGGCAGCGGCGCGGTGTGCGTGGCCGGGTCGAACACCGGCGGGTTGCGGTCGCTGTCCGTGTAGCTGGCGGCCAGGTCCTCGCGGGCGAGGCGGTCGAGCTCGGCGAGGAAGGTGCGGGCGGTGTCGGCGTCGAGTTCCGAGTACGGCCCCTGGCCGAACGCCTGGTCCGCCCCGAAGACCTCGAACAGGTTGAACTCAAGGTCCCGCAGGTTGCTCTTGTAGTGGGTCATGCTCGCTGGCCCCGCTTCCGGACAGGTGTTACCGATCAGTAACCGACACTGTATTACTCGCGGGTAGGCAGCGACAAGCGGATCAACCGAGTGACAGCGATTACACACACGCTTGTAACAAACGCGCTCAGCTCTCGGCGGCGCCGACCTCCCAGCTCGGTACCGCCGCCGCGGCGCCGGTACGGGCACCCACGTACTCCATCAGCACCAGGGCGATGTCGTCGTCGAGCCGGCCGTGCACCCACTCGACCAGGGCCGTCTCCAGGGAGGCCAGCCCGTCGGCGACGGTGCCGTGCCCGAGCAGCCGCCAGGCCCGGTCGGCGGTGGGGAAGAACTCGCCGTCCCGCCGGGCCTCACCGAGGCCGTCGGTGAACAGCAGCAGCCGGTCGCCCGGCTCCAGACGCTCCACCCGGGGCCGGACCACCGGCATGAAGCCGAGCGGGGGCGCCGGTGCGGGCGGTTCCAGCGGGATCACCGCACCCCGGCGGAGCAGCAGCGGTGGCGGATGACCGCAGTTGACGATGGTCAGCGTGCCACCGCGCTCCTCGACCAGAGCCGCCGTCACGAAGTCCTCGTCGCCGACGTTGCGGGCGACCGCCCGGTCCAGGTCGGCGACGACGGCCCGCAGGTCAGCCCGCTCGTAGGCCACGTGCCGGTACGAGCCGAGGACGATGCTCGCCAGCCGCACCGCGTCCAGCCCCTTGCCGCGTACGTCACCGATGATCATGCGTACGCCGTAGGGCGTGTCGATCGCCTCGTACAGGTCGCCGCCGATCTGGGCCGTCGCCGTCGAGGAGATGTAGCGACCGGCCACCGAGAGCGTGCCCACCTGCGGACCGAGTGGACGCAGCACCGCCTGCTGGGCCACCGAGGCGAGCTTGGACAGCTCGGCGATCTGGACGTCCTGCCGCTGCCGTACCGCCGCCACCGCCACGGCCAGGCCGGTGCCGAGCGCGACGGCGACCACGTTGACCGAGGTGACCAGCTCCATCGTCGGGTCGATGACGGCGAACCCGACCCCGAGGGCGGTGGCCGCCGCACCCACGCCGAGCACCACCCGCCAGGACGCCAGGGCGGCGGCCAGGAACGGCGCTGCCACCAGCAGTGCGATGTAGTGCGCGAGCCGGCCGTCCGCCGCCTCCACCGCCGAGACGATCACGAGCAGGGCGAGGGCCGCGCCGAGGCCGGCGCGGGATCCGGGGCTCAGCGGGCGGTGGCCCGACTGGAGGAGTCGCGTGGGTACGAGGGACAGCATGCCTGATCCACGTGAGCGGGTGAATGAACCTGGCCCGTCGTCCGAGGATGTTCTGACCGGCCGGCGCGGGTGTCCGGCCGGATCGGCGGGAACCGCACCACTCAGCCGAGCACCTCGTAGCGGACGGTGAGCGCGCCGACGTCCACCGACGCGATGGTGGCGAAGGCGGCCCGGGAGAGATCCAGACAGCGGCCGTCGATGAACGGACCCCGGTCGTTGATCCGCACCACGACCGACTTGCCGCTGTTCGGGTTGGTCACCCGGACCTTGGTGTTGAACGGCAGCGTCTTGTGCGCCGCCGTCAGCTCGTTCGGGTTGAACGACTCGCCGTTGGCGGTGAGCTGCCCGTCGGAGTAGAACGAGGCGCCGCACGAACCGCTCTGGAGCACCTTCGCCGCCGCCGTGGTCTTCTTCGCGGTGGGGCTCGGCTTCGGCGACGCGGTGCGGGCCTTGGCCCGCGAGGCGGCCTGCTTCGACCGGCTGGGCGACGGGCTGGCCGTCACGCTCGGCGAGGTGCTGGCACTCGGGGAGGCGGCGGGGGGCGTCGCGTCGAGGCTGCTGGGGGCGGTCGTGGGGGTGAACTCCAGAGCCGCCTGGCCCGACTTCTCGGAACCCGAGGTGAGCTGGACGGCACCGACGGTGCCTCCGACGGCGAGGGCGACGCCGACCGCCGCGGTGGCCGCGATGCCCGCCGGAGAGGAGAAGATGCGGGTACGGGAGTGCCTGCCTGCCACCGGCCGGTTCCTTTCGTCGACTGAACAAACCGGCTCGGACCGTAACGAGAGAAGCACTTCCGACGTCAACGTGATCATGGTGGTATGCCCGTATTTACCCTAGTACGTGTAGCCGATCATCCGAGCCGGCATGGGTCGACCGGCCCGCCACGGACACGTCCGGCCCGGTGCCGCACGATGGACGGATGCCCGCTGAGCTGACCGAGCGCCTGGCCGCCCTGTTCCGCTGGATCGACCCCGGCCCCGCCACCAGCCACCTGGTCAGCGACATCTCCGGCTGGTGGCGCGACCCCGACGTCCTGGCCGACCTGGGGCCGGCCCTGGTGGCGCCGTACCGGGCCGCCCGGCCGACGGTGGTGCTCGCCCCGGCGGTCACCGGCCTGCTGCTCGGCCCACTGGCCGCCACCGCCCTCGGCGTCGGCTTCGTGGCCGCGCACAAGCCCGGCGACGGACGCCTGCCGGCAGGGCCGCTCACCTGGGCACAGAGCCCGCCGGACTACCGGGGACGGCGGGTCGACCTGGCCGTACGGGACCGGCACCTCGGCCCCGACGACCGGGTGCTGGTGGTGGACGACTGGGTCCGCACCGGAGCGCAGATCCACGCGCTGTACGACATCTGCGCGGCGCGCGGCGCCGAGGTGCTGGGCACCGCGGTGGTGGCCGTCGACTGCCCACCCGAGGTCGCGGCGACGCTACGGATCACCGGCCTGCTCAGCGGAACGGATCTGCCGGGTTGACGTGAAGCCAACTTCAACTCCGACGATCGGAACATGAGCGACGGAATCCTCGACGAGGCGTACGAACGGCTGCACCGCACCGGCCCCGAATACGAGGGCTGGCTCTCCAACCACGGACCGATGGCCGTCGAGGCACTGGCCCGACACGGGCACCAGCAGCGGGTGCACCGCTGGCTCGACGGGTACCTCGGTCGGCTCGACGAACCGCCCCGTGGGCTGCACCCCATCGACGACTGGCGGGCGGCGCTCGGCGATCCGAAGCGGGCCGGCGACTGGCTCGCCCACTTCGACCGGGAACTGCGCGAACACCCCTGGCGCGAGGTGCTCGGCACCTGGTGGCCCCGCCTGCTGCCCGGCATCGCCGCCGGCGCCACCCACGGCGTGATCCGCGTCGGGCACGCCGTACGCGCACTCGACGCGGACGACACCAACCCCCGCCGGATCGCCGAGTTGGCGCAGGCCCTCGGCTACTGGGCGGCCCGGTGGCAGCCCGTCCCCGGCACCGACCGGCTCTTCGCCGATCCCTCCGCCCGGCCGGAACAGGTGGACGTCGACGCCGCGCTGACCGCGGTGCCCCGGATCGACGACCAGAGCGGGGGCGTCCGGGACCGGCTGGGTCGGCTTGCCCGCGTACCCCGGTGGGAGCCGGCGCTGGCGGCGCTGCGCCCCGCGCGGACCCCGGCCGAGGCGCGGCGGGGACTCACCACGCTTGTGCACCGCGCCGGCCTCGACTACCTGCGCTTCGGACACGCGTCGCCGGTGATGCTGGTGCACGCGGTGACCGCGCCGACGGCGGTGCTGCGTACCCTGCCGGCACTGGACCGGGCGCTGTGGGCGCCGAGCCTCGCCGCGGCCTGGGCCGCGACGGCGGCCATGACCTCGGTGTACGCCCCGACCGACGGGACCGCGCCGCCGACGGTGACCGCCGCGACCCCGGCGGAGGTGTTCGCCCGCGCGGCCCGGCACGGCGACGAGCACGTGGTCAAACTGGCCGACGCGGTCCTCGACGCGCACACGGCGACGGGCGACGAGCGGCTGCTCACCGCCGCCGGGTACGCCGGGCAGCTGATCTGAGCAAGGATTGCGGCGGCGGGGCGGCCCGCGCTGGCCTAGCCTCGGCAGGATGTGGCCTCGGATCGGTGACCTGCGCACCCTCGCCCTCGGCACCCCCGGCGCGCTGCGGACGACCCTGAACACCCTCGTCCTGGACGGCGTGAAGACCGCGACCGCAGGTCGGCTCGCCGAGTACGCGCAGGAGGGCGAGGAGTTGGAGCGGGTCGGCGAGCGGCTGGCCCTCGTCGACGACGACGACGCGCTGGCCGGCGTCGTCGAGATCACCGGCGTCCAGGTGGTCCGCTTCGGCGACGTGCCCTGGGACTTCGCCCGCGCCGAGGGGGAAGGCGACCGCTCGATCGAGGAGTGGCGGGCCGGGCACGCGGCCTACTGGGCGCGGCTCGGCACCCCCGTCGACGACGACACGCCGATCGTGTGCCTGCGGCTGCGGCTGGTGTCCGGTGGCGAGGGCGGCGTGGCCAGCGGCGAGGGCGGCACCTGACGGCCCGGTCTCAGCCCCGCAGCTCGGGCAGCAGCCGCGTCGCCACGTCCTCAAGCACGGCCTCGTCGCCGGCGTACCAGCTGCTGGCCCTCGGCCAGTGCGTCACCACGTCGGTGAAGCCCAGGTCGGCGGCACGGCCGACCTGGTCGGCGAAGAACTGCGCGCTGCTGAGCGAGAACAGCGGCGCCGCGTCCAGCGAGAGATAACGGTCCAGGGTGGCCGGATCGCGGCCGGCCTCGGCCAGCGTGCGGTCCATACGCGCGGACAGCGCCGAGACGGTGTCCCACCAACCCTGCACGTCCTCGGCGTCGGTGCCGGTGGTCACCCACCCCTGACCGAACCGGGCCGCCAGCCGCATCGACCGCGGCCCGTTGGCGGCCACCACGAACGGCACCCGGGGCCGCTGCACGCAGCCGGGATTGTTGCGGGCGTCCACCGCCGCGAACCACTCACCCCGCCAGGTGGTGCCGTCCTCCCGCAGGATCAGATCCAGCAGCTCGGTGAACTCGGCGAACCTGTCGACCCGCTGACGCGGCGGCAACGTCTCGCCGCCCAGCACCGCCGAGTCGAAGCCGATCCCGCCCGCGCCCAGGCCCAGCAGCAGCCGGCCATCGGACACGTCGTCGAGCGTCGTGATCTGGCGGGTGAACGCCGCTGGATGCCGGAAGTTCGGCGACGCCACGAGAGTGCCCAGCCGGATCCGCTCGGTCACCGTCGCGGCCGCGGTGAGCGTGCCCATCGAGTCGAACCACGGGCCGTCGACGAGGTCCCGCCAACCCAGGTGGTCGTACGTCCACGCGTGGTCGAAGCCCCACTCGTCGGCCTGCCGCCAACGACCCTTCGACTCGGCCCAGCGCTGGTCCGGCAGGATCACGATGCCAATCCGCATGATCGCCAGCCTAGCCGCGCCGGAGACGCACGCCCGCGCGTCGGCAACCCGCGGGCGGGACACCGCCGATGCCCGGTTGTCGCTAGCGTCTCGGCGTGGATATGCGGTCGCAGCGGGTCGGCACGATTCGAGCACTCGGCACCGTGTCAGTGGTGGCCGGCTTCATGACCGCACTGGTCACGCTGACATCCGACTACAACGGGCTCGAACCACACATTCTGGCCGTTCTCCTCGTCCTGACCGGTATCGGACTACGGGTCGAGGCGGCGATCCTCGACCGTGGGGGGCAGCCGCCCGGCATGTGACGGGCGCCACAGGCGCGCCCTGTCGGATCACCCCCGACGGCTCCGACCCATACCCGAGCGGGCACCCGGCGCGGGTGCCGCCCGAGGAGAGGAACGAACGCGATGACGAAGGTGACCGCACAGCTCTCGGTGTCGGCCGACGGGTTCTACGCCGGCCCGCAGTTCACCGGCGACGGCAACTGGATGGACTCGGCCGAGAGCGCGGGATTCTTCCGGGTCACCCGCTGGGTGACGGAGGCGATGTCGTGGCGCGAACGGCAGGGCTTCGCCGGTGGGGAACAGGACACCAACTCCGCGGTGGTCGCCGAGACGTTCGAGGCGGCCGGCGCGTACGTGATGGGCCGCCGGATGGCCGACGGCGGCGAGGTGCCGTGGGGCGCGGACCCGCCGTTCCGGGCGCCGGTCTTCGTGGTCACGCACCGCCCCCGCCAGACCCTGCTGCGCGAGGGCGGCACCAGCTTCACCTACGTCACCGACGGCGTGGCCAGCGCCGTCGAGCAGGCGCGCGCCGCGGCCGGCGGTAAGAACGTCGCCGTTGCCGGAGGCGGCAGCCTCGTGCGGCAGGTCCTCAAGGCGGGCCTGCTCGACGAGTTGGAGCTGCACGTCGTACCTGTCGTGCTCGGCACCGGCCTGCGGCTGTTCGACGCGGACCTCGACCTCGGCGACAGGGAGGCGATCGAACTGACCCCGACCCGGGTCATCCACACCCCGCAGGTCACCCACATCCGGTACGAGGTGAACGGCCGCGCCCCGCTCGTGCTCGACGACCGGGGCAGCGGCGGCGGCCCGACGGTCACCACGAACTGACGGGGACTCACCGACCCGTCACCGTGACGAACAGCGTCGTTGCGGCTGCCACCAGTCCAGCGAGGGCAGCGACAAGGGCGGTGATGTCGCGGACCCACTCCCGCGCCGACCGACCCCGCCCTTCGCCGTCAGCGCTGTTCTGCCTCTCCGACACTGCTGCCTCCCATCGCCCCGCACCAGACGGGAACGCAGCATGCCGCTCGGTTGGCGGACTCACACAGCCCTGTGGAAAACACGCCGGTAATCCACAGACACGCTGAGTATCGGCCCAGCTCATCACACCCGCGGCGCGGATCGTGAGAATCCCGTTGAGCCGGTGACCCTCGCCAGGTAGAGACAACGGCATGCGACCGGAGCCCGGGCAGGTGCTGCACTTCTCGGAGGACCCGACGATCACGCGGTTCATCCCGCACGTCGCCGCGACCGCTCAGCAGCCGGACGCCTACGTGTGGGCCGTCGACCACGACCGGGCTCCCGACTACTGGTTCCCGCGCCAATGCCCACGGGCAATGGCGTGGGTGCTGCCCACCACCTCCCGAGCGGACCGTGACCGTGTCATCGGAGCGGGCTGCGGCGAGCGGGTCCATGCGATCGAGTACGGCTGGCTGGAGGCGCTGCGGCAGGCGCGACTGTTCGCGTACCGGCTGCCAGCCGATCGCTTCCGACCCTTCGGCGCGCCCGAACCGCACGCGTTCGTGGCCGTCGAGCCCGTGACACCCCTCGGCCCACCCGAACCGGTGGGTGATCTTCTGGGGTGCCACGCGGAAGCGGGAATCCAGCTTCGGGTGCTGGACAACCTCTGGCCCTTCTGGGACGTCGTGACCGACAGTTCGGTCGGCTTCAGTGGCATCCGGCTGCGCAACGCCAACCCTCGCCCGTGCCGCAGCGACGGGTAACAGGGTGCGGCCTGCGATGCTGTGGGCGTGGAGTACGTGTCCAGAGTGCCGCGACCGCCGCTGGACGGACTGATCGACGACCTCTACTACCTGGAGGGCGCACCGCCGTACGCCCGGCTGATGCTGCCACCGATGCCGGGGGCGCTGCTCATCGTCAACCTCGGGGCGCCGTTCCGCATCCGCGCCGGCACCGAGATCGAGACGACCGGGTACGCCGACGGCTGCGTGATCACCACACCCACCCGCGCGTTGGAGTTCGGCTACCCGCCCTGGACCCGGTCCGTCGGCGTGCACGTCAAGCCGTGGGGGCTCGCGCCGTTCCTGCCGATGCCCGCCGCCGAGCTGTGTGACCGGCCGGTGACGATCGAGCAGGTCTGGGGCCGACCCGCCGTTGCCGAGCTGCGGGACCGACTGGCCACGGCGGACGGACCCCACGAGATGCTGACGCTGCTTGAGGAGGAGCTGCTGCGACGGCTGCGTGGGACCGCCGGCCTGGGGCTGGTCCGCCACACGAGCAGCGTCATCGCGGTGACCAGCGGGGCGGTGGCGATCGGGGACCTGAGCGTGGCAGCCGGTGTCAGCAACACCCATCTGGCACAGCGGTTCAAGGAACTCGTCGGCGTCACGCCGAAGCGGCTGGCCCGCACCTGGCGCTTCGCCGCCACCGTGTTCGCGATCGACCCGGCCGGACCGATCGACTGGGGCGACCTCGCCTGTGGCGCGGGCTACTTCGACCAGGCCCACTTCGGCCACGAGTTCCGGGCGTTCACCGGCCTCACACCGACCCGGTACCTCGACGTCCGGCGGCGCTTCCTGCGCGAACATCCCGGCCACGCGATGGACGGCTGGCCGCTGCCGGTGGATTGATTTCTTACAAGAGCGACAGCTCGCGCCACGCTAACTTGGGGCATCCCAACGCAGAGGAGAGCCCCGTGGGCAAGGTGGTCATGTACAGCTCGGTGTCGGTGGACGGGTTCGTCGCGGACGAGAACGACCAGCCCGGCCCGCTGTTCGACTGGTTGTCCAGCGGTGACCTCCCGTTGGACTCCAGCGGCCAGCTGAAGGTGTCGCAGACGTCCTACGACTACATCCGGCCGTACTGGGACCAGATCGGGGCGACGATCGTCGGCCGGCACGTCTTCGACATGACGGACGGCTGGGACGGGAAGCCTCCGGGCGGGATCGACCACGTGGTCGTCGTGACGCACCGGCCGGCGCCCGACGGCTGGGACCCCGAGGCGCCGTTCCACTTCGTCGGCGGCGTCGAGGCGGCCGTGGCCAAGGCGCAGGAGCTCGCGGGTGACCGCATGGTCGAGGTCGCCGCTGGTGACGTCGGTGGCCAGGTTCTCGCCGCAGGCCTGGTCAACGAGGTACGCATGGACGTCGTACCGGTCGTGCTCGGGTCCGGCAAGCGCTACTTCGGGTCGGTGCACGCGCAGCACCTGTTGGAGGATCCCGACGTGGTGATTCCGGGCAATCGGGTGCTCCACCTGCGCTATCGGGTGCGCCGTTGACGATCCCGGGCAGTCGATCTCACCCCCGAGACGGCTCGTGCAGCAGGGTGGGCAGGTCGCCGAGGGCCGCGAACGCCGGCCCGCCCCAGCTCGGGTCGGTGTCGTTGTGCTCCGTGGTCCTCAGCACCGTCATGCCGACCGCTGCCGCGCCGGCCAGCTCGCCGTCTGCGCCGTCGCCCACGTAGACGCACGCTGCCGGCGCGACGCCCAGCCGCTCAGCGGCGGTGTGGTAGATCGCCGGATCGGGCTTGGCCAACCCGACCGCACAGGAGAAGACCGCGACGTCGAAGCGGCTGGCGAGTGGGCTCCGCGGCCACGCCTCGGCGGTCTCCGAGGTGGCGTTGCTGATGAGGGCCAGCGGATGCCCGTCGGCGCGGAGCGCGTCGAGCACGTCGAGGGTGGCGGTCGAGACGCCGCCCAGTACCCGGCGCGCGAGGTCCCGCCGATGTGCACCGGCCCGCGTCACCTGTTCGTCGGTCGGCGTGCCGCCGAGACGTCCGACGAGGATGCGGACTGTCTCCTCCACGTCCCACCGGACCAGCCGGTCACGCCAGGTGGCGTGGTACGCCGCGACCAGGGCGGCCGGAGCCACCCCGACTATGAGCGCCATCTCGCCGACCACCCGGTCACGCTCGTCATCGGCGCCGTGAACGAGGGTGTGGAACAGGTCGAAGATCACTGGTTGGCGCATCCGCGCATGCTACTGAGATCACCACGCCGTCACGTGCCCGCCGACGATCCGCTCCCGGGCTGCGGTCGGACGCGTGGACGGCCGGGTCCCGGCCGCTCGACCCCGGCTGGCGGCACAGCCGAGCGCCACACTGACAGGATCGAGCCATGCTGCGATCCGTCGAAGTCACGGCTGTGCTGACTGTCAGCGACTCGCCCTTCCACAACCTGCACTGGACAGGGGACGTCGAACTCAGCCTCGACTGCTTCATCTGTCGAAGGACCGGCCGTACGACAAGGTTGCGACACGGCGCGGAACACGGCACATGCTCCGGCGACAGCCGGACCGGCCAGCACCCGGCGGCTGCCCGGATCTCCGCCTTCGACCGCACCTCCGAAGAGAAACGGACGCTCCTGCGGGTCGTGGTCGACTACTGGTGGTCGCCCTTCCACGACGCCAAACGGGACCAGCCATCACTCGCCCTGACCCGCGTCCCGTGGGTCCGGCTGCACCTCGGCTACCTCTGCCCGGAACCGGTCCAGTCGGGCACCTTCTCGACGCAGTCCAACACCGTCCGCCCGGAGGCGCACAGGTGCGAGCACTGTTCGGAGCCCGTCGCCCACAGCCATGAGCCGCCCCGCATCCAACTCCTGACCTAGCCGCTCTCACCACATCGTCCGGCGTCGCTGTCGTCCCGATCGGCGGCGCTCGGGGACCGACGGGTGTCGAACCGGTGACACCCCTCGGCCCTGCCGAGCCGGTGGGTGACCTGCCGCAGTGCCACGCCGACGCGGGCATCCACCTTCGGGTGCTGGACGACCTCCGGCCCGTCTGGGCACACCTCGCCCCACAGCGCGCGCCGCGCCGACCAGGACGTCTCCGGAGAGGACCACGTTCGCGAGCATGAAGATGAATTCACACTGAATGAAAAACAGGCACGAAGCGCCAGTCGGACATTGACATACCTCTCTGCCGTGTTGAAACATGTCTCCGTATTCATGATTGTCGATGACACGGAGAGGTCAAGATGCGAAACACGCTATTCCGAATCGTCGCGGGAATGTCAGCGTTCTGCATTTGCCTTGTCGGGCTGCTGCTGACGTCGGCACCGGCGCAGGCCCGCGACCTGACGCTCACCCTGGGGCCGGACGTCGTTCTCGGCCCCAACGAGGCCCTGCTGTCACCGAACGGTCTGTACCGCCTCATCATGCAGGGCGACGGCAATGCTGTCGTCTACTCGATGCCCAACTACAAACCGCTCTGGGCCACCAACACCGGTACACCGAACTCCGTGCTCCGGATGCAGGGCGACGGCAACCTGGTTGTTCGCGCGCCGGGCAACGTACCGGTGTGGTCGTCCGGTACGGGCGGGCGACCGAACACCGTTCTGGAAATGCAGAACGATGCGAATCTCGTCCTGTACGCGCCTGGACATGTCGCCATCTGGCAGACCGGCGTGAATCGGAATCCCGGCTGCGGTGACAATGACCTCGGACTCGCCGAGACCTGGGCCGGCCGGGGTGAGTGGTTCAACCCGGTGCGCAAGGAATCGTACAGAGACCAGAACGGAAGACTGGAGACCGTCGGCACCATCGAACTGCGATTCAATGCTCCCGCCCGCTGCGCGTGGGCTCTCGGCTCGGGTGGCGCCGGCACCCAGGTCTGGATCGACCGCTCGGCCAACGGCGGCGCCTCCTGGGACGGGCCACTGGGCCGCAGGTCCGTGCAGTTCGGAAACTCCACGACCTACACGGGCGTCTTCAACGACACGGTCCCGTACGTTGTCCGCGCGTGCGTCCAGAGCACGATCGGCGGCGCCCACTGCACCCAGTGGTACTAGGCCCGGCGGGGTAGCAGCCACCGGCGGAGCGGTTGCGGCGCCGGCAGGCCATCCCAGCTCAGTGGACGCGAAAGCCCTGGTCGGACCGTCGGTCGTGACCAGGGCTTCCGTGCGTGGAGCGGGTGACGGGAATCGAACCCGCACTGTCAGCTTGGGAACCGTACAAGATCCCTTCGTGGCCTGCTGGTATCCCAGGTGGCAGCGGTACCGAGTGGCCTGGCGTGGCCTTGTATGGCCGGCCCTAATGGCCCGGCAATGGCCCGGACACGGCGGTATGCGCACCTGAGAGCTCGTTGCGTGACACGAGCGCCCATACTGGGGCCACTAGAGGAACCCCCCGTCGAGTTCAACAAGGAGCCACGCCCGGTATGGCAGCTCAAGCTGTAAACCCGTACCTGATCAGCTTAATAGCTGTTGGCGGTACGTTGTTTGGCGCGCTGGTTGCTGGAGGAATTCAGTACCTCACAAGCAAGAGGCAACTGCGTTGGCTGGCGAGAGAAGCTGAGTTGAAACGCTTGACCGAGCTGGAGAAGTGGGCGCATGTCGCTCTGGAAGACCGAAACAAGGTGCTGTGGTCCGAACGCAGGAGCGCGTATACGCGACTGATCGAGGCTGCCGACGAGTGGATGGACGCGAATCGGGATCTCGCCGGCACTAAACTGCCGAAGATCCAAGTCGGAAGTGCTAGCGAAGCGTCCGCCGCCTCTCCGCACGTTGCCGCATACATGTCTGCAAGTCGAAGATTCAGAACCGGCCTGCGTGATCTTGAGTTATTTGGTCACGAGACTGTAGTCAAGCTAGCTCGCGAGCTTAACGTGTGCTTGATCTCTTCTTCAAAAGCTGCACTTGATGGACAGAGTCAACGAGGGGAATCAGAGAAATCAAAGGCTCGCCTTCTTTCGGCTATGAGGTTTCATATGATCGAAGTTCACATGCCGGAGCAACGCCCCCGCCCTGCCGGCCCGGCCAGGAACGACGAGGCGAACGACGCTAGCGCTCGACAAGCGGACGGTGAACCATGGTAATCAATCGGTCGGATCAGCTCGGACTTATTGCCCTTTCCAAGGGGAAGTGCTATTACCCCGACTGCGATGAGCCCATCGTCCGGCTTGTCGATGGGGTGCCGGCACTCAACGCGAATATTGCCCACATATCAGGGGTCACACCAAGATCTCCGCGCTTCTCTGTTTCGATGACAGCGAAGGAGGCAAATTCCTTCTCTAATCTAATTTTACTATGCCTTGCTCACCACGCAGTCGTCGACCGCCTTGCTGGTGACCGCTACTCAGCAGATTTGCTGCGCTCCTGGAAGAAGGAGCGCGAAGCGCCTCTTAATTGGACGCCTCCTGAACGGATTTTGGAGCCGGAACCATCGGACGGTTTGCGAGAGGCGGCTGAAAAGCATTTGCAGGACTTGCTCTCCGAGTCGTACGAGTCTGCCAATTGCAGAATCGACGATGCGTTAACGGAATTCGAGAAACTTAACTTCGAGGCGGCAGATGCCCTCCGTGCCCTCTTCCGGAGTTTCCCGAATCCCAGAAACGAGTAACGGTGCGCGTCCCGCCACCGCCCGCCGGGGGACAGCTACCCACCTAGCTGTCCCTGTCATGTCCACAGCTCAAGACCCCTCGGGGGACACCGGGGACACGGGGGACATGGGGGGCAGTGGGCCGTCTAGCCGGACAGCGTCATCGATGCGTTGAGCAGCTTGCTTGGCGGACAGTTCACCGGTGTTGATTTCAACGTCTGCGTCAACTAACGGGGTGGCGTCCCACGCTGCGAGCCGCTCCGCTATATCACCAGTTTGCCGCGCCTCGATCCGTGTTGCTGCGATGCTTCGAGATGACCAGATGTAGACAACGATCCAAGAGCCGGACGGAAAAGCGTTCCGTACGGCGTTGATTCCGTCCGGCTGCCCTAAATGTAGTACAGGAATGTGCCGTGAAAGCTCATCGGCCAACGCGGTGTAGTCAACTATGTACGTTGATCCGTAGCGCTTGTTTTCCCAGAGGATGTCACCACTCGCGCGTAGGTGCTCGACGGCGGCATCTGTTGCCATCCGATAGCCGTCCGTCCGACCATGCCCTATCTTGATACGACGGAAGGGCGCGTAGTCGTTTCGCAGCTTGACCAGTTCTTGCGTAACGGTGTCTTTTCCTGCGGCTGGCGGACCGTAGAGAATCACGCCCGGAGTCATGGTTGCTTCCCGTCGAGGACGGTCTTAAGCAACGCTACGGCCTGACTTTGCAGCGGTTCGCCTGACGTGCAGTTATTCACGACTACGTGAGAGGCCGAGGGCCGGAAGTCAAGGTTGATGCTGGCGACGTAACCCGGCCAGTCGGCAAGCTTTGCTCCGTCTCTCGCTGCGCCTCGCTGCCTGATATAGCCATTCATCGAGTCGGCATCGCAGTAGACCCACACCAGCGTAGTGACAGCCTTGAGGCCGGTAAACATCGCTCCGGTGCGGGAGATCCAAGATGCGTCGTTGAACTCACGAATGAACGGGGCGGTTACGATGGCGCTATTTCCGCACCCAACGTTCTCCAGCGCGGCAGCCATCAGAGATTCGTACTCTCGGGGCCGAATCAGCGTTAGATACCTCTCGGATTCACGGTCATTCGGCGACATTCCGAGAATTTCTAGCGCAGCCTCGACGACTGGTCGGGTAAGCGTGTCCTTGTCGAGCATCGGCCAGCCAGTTTCCTTGGCGAGAATTCTGCCTAGCTCCGTCTTGCCACTCCCGGCATAGCCGCCCACGAAGATTACCTGCGGCTGCGGCAGCCGTATCTCGTTACGGCGACCTTGGTCCGGTGCGTGCACTACACGCTTAGACCTGGACTTGCTGACCACCAATCCTTCATCGGCCAGGAGTCGCATTGCCTCGGTAATGGTGAAGACGCTTACGTCCCATTGCTTGGCTAGCTCTCGGGTAGACGGCAGCGTTTCCCCGTCCCGGAGTATCCCGGCCTCAATGTCGTTCCGCAGCTTGCGGGCTACTTGCAGATGCAGCGCTTCCGACCTAGACAGCCGGGGTTCGGGGGACGTCATGTCTCGGGACCTCGCATCTCACGGCAGCCAGGGAACCTGAAAAGCCTACCAGCGGCCTACCAGATGGTAGGCCGCTGTCTTGTGTTCTGCCTGGTCACGGCCGAGTTTGAGCCTAACAGTTGACCTGGTTGCATATCAGTTGTTAGGTTGCGTAGGTCACAGCCCAGCGGGGCGGACCGGCCTTCTGGGCCGCGCACCTAGCAGCAGAGGAATCCACCGATGCACAGGAAGCACTTGCCGTCCGATCTCCAAGGTCCTACTGCCGCCGACCTTGCCGCGATCGAGGCCGAGATGCCGCTAATCGAGGCCGAGATCGACCTGGTTGACGCCGAGATCCGAGTGTTGACCGCTGAGGGCGGCCCGTCGCCGCTGGACTGGCGTCGACTGCGCCGGGCCGAGGCCCGCGTGACCCGCGTCGCCGCCGAGCTGGCCGCACGTCC
The DNA here is from genome assembly GCF_040607375.1 of Micromonospora sp. NPDC005298. NCBI lineage: Bacteria > Bacillati > Actinomycetota > Actinomycetes > Micromonosporales > Micromonosporaceae > Micromonospora > Micromonospora sp. NPDC005298. The sequence continues at coordinate 291,044 of NZ_JBEXGP010000001.1, read as the reverse complement.
CGCCGCTCGGAAGGCGGTCGCGTGATGACTCAGGACCTTAAGCGCCTCAAGCGCATCGGGTGGGGTGTCCGTTCGGTGTTCACCCTCGGCATCGCGGCGTCGCTTGCGGGCAACGTGCTTCACGCCGCCGACAACGTCATCAGTCAGGCCATTTCCGCCTGGTCGCCGGTGGCGCTGCTGCTGGCGGTCGAGCTGATCTCCCGGATCCCGGCCCGGCGCGGCGCGCTGTCCGCCGTGCGCCTCGGCGCAACCGCCGTCATCGCGGGCATCGCGGCGTGGGTGTCGTACTGGCACATGGTCGGCGTAGCCACCCGGTACGGCGAGGCCGACTCGTCGGCCTACCTGCTGCCGTTCAGCGTCGACGGTTTGATCGTGGTCGCGTCGATCAGCCTGGTCGAGATCGGCGGCCGGATCCGCACCCTCACCGAGACCGCGACCGAGGCCGAAGCGGTCGACGAGCCGGCCCCGGCCCCCGCCGACCTGGTCGAGCCAAAGCCGGTCTACACCAATGAGGACATCTGGGGACCGGAGCTGCCCGCCACCGAGCCTGCACCGGTTGCGGTCGTCAAGAAGACGCCTGCGAAGCGCGTCACGCCGCGCCCGGTGTCGGCCGAGAAGGTCGCCAAGGCCGCCGCCAAGATGCCCGACGCGCCGGTCTCGGAGATCGCCGCCAAGGCCGGTGTCTCGGTCTCGACCGCGCGGCGTCACCTCGCCGCCCTGCGCGTCACCGATGCGTCACCATCTGCCCCGGTACCTGCCGTAAAGCCCGCCCTCGCCGCTGCCTGACTTCGCCCGGTGACGCGGCCACCCGCCGCCAAGCAAGCGCCGCGTCACCGGCCCTCCCATCAGTCACCAGACATCAGGAGAGACCTCCATCATGACTGCCGCGTTCGCTGCTGTGTTCGTCGCCCTGTTCGTCGCTCACCAGGTCGCTGACCACTGGATTCAGACCCAGCACCAGGCCGACTGCAAGGGCCGCCCCGGCTGGCCCGGCCGCATCGCCTGCGCCGCGCACGTCACCACCTACACGCTGACCGCGCTGGTCGCCCTCGCCGCCCTGGTGCTGTCGACCGACCTGGACGTCAGCCCCGGCAAGGTCGCCGCCGGACTCACGATTTCCGCCGTCACGCACTACATCGCCGACCGGCGCACCCCGCTCAAGCGCCTCGCCGACCTGTGCGGCTCCACGAAGTTCTACGCCCTCGGCATCCCGCGCCCCGGCCTCGACGACAACCCGTCGCTCGGCACCGGCTCGTACGCCCTCGATCAGTCCTTTCACTACCTGTTCCTGTTCGTCGCCGCCCTCGTGATCGCCGCCTGAGACCGGAGGACAACGCCGTGAACACGCCCAACCCCAACCCCGAGAACTTCGACTGGACCGCCGCCGAGGCCGACGTCGCCGAGGTGGTCGACCTGGACGCCAAGCGGGCACGCCGGGCCGCCGCCGAGGCGGGCACGCACTTCGAGGTGAACCTTGACGAGACCCCGCAGCGCGGCGGGATGCCGGTCGAGCCGCCGCCGGTCGACGCCTCGGGCAAGCGACCGATCGTGCCGGCCAACTGGTCGACGTGGCCGAACATCCGGCACAGCCTCGCGCAGGCAGCCGCCCTGACCGGCTACCGTGCCGGCTTCCACGCGGTCCGCGCACCTCAGTACGCCACCCTCGCCACCTTCTGGGCCGGGGTCGGCACGTTCCGGCTGATCGGCCGCCAGCTCAAGTGGTGGTGGGTGTCGGAGCAGTACGGGCTACGGCAGGCCGCCGCCGACGCCAACGACCCCGCCATGTGGCTCAAGCTGCACCGCGAGGTCAAGGCCACCCGCATGTGGCGCGGCATCGTGCTCGCCGCCGAGGCCGTTGCCGTGTGCGTCGGCGGCCCGGTGCTCTACGCCGTCGCCCCGGTGTGGGCGCTGGTCCTGACCGCTTGCCTGCTGGTCGCGTTCCTGGCACACATCGGCCGCCCGGAGGACCGGCGCATCATCACCCCGGCCACCGTCTCGGGCCGCTTCCGCCGGGTGAACCCGGACATCATCCTGCGGGCCTACTACGCCGCTGGTCTCGGACACCCGGACAAGGCGCACCAGCAGATCGGGTTCGGCTCGACCATGGCCCGTGACGCCTCGGGCACCGGTTCCCAGGTGTCGATCGACCTGCCCTACGGCAAGACGTTCGACGACGCGGTCAAGGCACGCGGCGCGATCGCCTCGGGCCTGGACGTCGCGGTCTCGCAGGTGTTCATCACCCGCGACCCGTCGTCGCACCGGCGGCACACGCTGTGGGTCGCCGACCGCGACCCGCTCGCCCAAGGGGCAGGCCGCACGCCGCTGCTGCGCTGCAAGCCCACCGACATCTGGCAGCCCGCTCCGTTCGGGCTGGACGAGCGCGGCAACAAGGTGAGCGTCGACCTGATGTGGAACAGCATCCTGATCGGCGCGCAGCCTCGGCAGGGCAAGACGTTCGCCGCCCGCGCGCTGGCCCTGTACGCGGCGCTGGACCCGTACGTGAAGCTGACTGTTCTGGACGGTGGCGGCAAGCCGGACTGGCGCAAGTTCGCGTTGGTCGCCGACCGGTATGCGTTCGGTCTGGCGATGACCCGTGACGGTGACCCCGCCGAGATCGCGCTCGAATCGCTGCGCGAGATCAAGGCCGACGTGCAGGACCGGTACGAGCGGCTGTCCAAGCTGCCGGTCGACATCTGCCCCGAGGGCAAGCTGACCCGCGAGATCGCCCGTGACCCGAAGTACCGGATGCCGGTGCGGCTGGTCGTGCTGGACGAGTTTCAGGAGTACTTCGACCTCGGCGACATCAGCAAGGAGATCGCGTCGCTGCTGGTCTACCTGGTCAAGGTCGCCCCGGCGGCCGGTGTCGGGTTCGTCGACGCCACCCAACGCCCCTCGGGCGTCGGCGGCGGGCAGGTCGCCACGCAGTTCATTAGCTTCCGCGACAACCACCAGGTCCGGTTCTCCCTGCGCACCGGCTCGTGGAACGTCTCCGACCTGGTCCTTGGGGCCGGGGCGAACTCCGAGGGCTACGACTCGTCGACGCTGCTGCCCAGCTACAAGGGCGTCGGCATCCTGCGCGGCGCGTCCGACGCCACCCCGACCGTGCGCACGTACCTCGCCGACGCCGACGACGCCGAGAAGATCCTGATCGCCGCCCGGAAGCTGCGCGAGGCGGCGGGCACGCTGTCCGGCATGGCGGCCGGCGAGGACGTCGCCCGGCAGGTCCGCGACGTGCTCGCCGACGTCCGCAGCGTGATCGAGCGCGGCGAGACCGGCGCGCAGTGGGAAGAGATCGCGGCCCGCCTCGCCGACCGGCTTCCCGAGGCGTACGCGGACGTGACCGCCGAGTCGGTTTCGGCTCAGGTCCGGTCGTTCGGTGTACGCAGCGTTGACGTCAAACGGTCCGGCAAGGCCCTCAAGGGAGCCAAGGCCGACGACATCGACGCCGCGATCACCCGCCGCAAGGCCGCCTGACCGGTCGCGGCCCACCCGCGACCGGTCGCGTCACCGCGACCCAACCCGCGACCGGCCTGGTCAGCGCAGACATTGACCGGTCGCGGGTTGCGTCGCCAGCCCTTCACGCCCAAAAACCGCCTCTGGAGGCTCACTGTGCCTGCCCTCGCCGCGACCGCGACCGCCGAAACCACCATGATCGGCGTGCTGATCCTCGCCGCCGTGATCGCAACGCTGTGTTACGCCCTCGGGTGCTGGCTCTGGCCGTTCGGAGCCTGCCGCAAGTGCTCTGGCACCGGCACCCGCCGTAGCCCGTTCGGCCGCGCGTTCGGCCTCTGCCGCCGCTGCCACGGCGACGGACGTCGCCTGCGCATCGGCCGCCGGATCATCAACAGCCTGCGCGAGATGCACGGCAAGGGCACCCGCTGATGGCCCGGACCATGGCCCGGTTCACCCGGACCGAGACGCCGCACACCACCTGGTGCACCCGCGATCACCGCTGCGGCGTGACCCTGCACCAGGCCCCCGACATCATCGCCGACGGGCCGCTCGGCGGCCGGGCCGTCATCACCCGGGTACGCGCCGCCGACGTCGACTACGCCGAGATCCGCATCCGCGTCCCGCTCGCCCGGACCGAGGACACCGCCCGGCGGCAACTCGGCCTCGTGCTGCACCTGTGCCGCGAACTGCTGACCGCTGTCGCTGCGATCCGGGCCGCCGCCCTGCGCGGCCGGGCCGCCGACCGGCCGGCGCTCGACAGGAGGGCCGGCTGATGTCGCGGATCCGGGCCGGCTACTGGGATCCCGACGCCGAGCGGTACGACGTCCCGACGTTCTGGTGGCAGGGTGCGCCGGACGGTTACGCCACCCGTAGGCAGCTCAGGGCGCGCGGCCTGCGGCCGGGCGGTCAGCCGGTCGCCGCGCAGATCCTCTGGCGGGGCGTCGGCGGCACGCGGACCGCGTACCTGTACCGGCTCGACCTCGCCCGGCCCAAGCGCACCGCCAGTCCCGCACAGCGGCGCGCGATCTCGGCCGCGCTGCGTGCCCGCCGCATCTGCCCGACCTGCGGCGAGCTGCGCGACTACTACATCCCCCGCTCGCTCGGCGAATGCCTCGACTGCCACGACGAGCGGCCGGGCCGATGACCGGCGGGCACTGGATCGGCGCAAGCAAAGCCCTCGGCCGCCTCGTGCCGACCGACCTGCCCTACCCGCACATCTGCGACCGCGCCGTCGCGGCCGAAGACACCGTGTCCGGTCAGCCGTTGCAGGTCGCCCGGTGGGAGAAGGCCCGCTACTGCGCCGCCTGCGCCAGCGAGAACTACCAGCGCGAACACCCGTCCGCACCCGACATCAGGAGGCCAAACCCCATGCCCGACAACGAATCCCTGCGCGACGTGGCTCTCGCCGCCGCCGCGCATGGCTGGCACGTCTTCCCCCTGCGGCCCAACGACAAGCGGCCCGCCTTCCCCGACCACCAGGCCGCCGACTGCACCGGCCGAGACCCGCGCTGCCGCACCGGGCACACCGGCTGGGAAGCTCGCGCCACCGTCGACCCCGATCGGATCCGGCGCGGCTGGGCCGGGACCCCGTACGGCGTCGGCGTCGCCTGCGGCCCGTCCGGGCTGGTCGTCGTCGACCTGGACGTCCGCAAGCCCGACCAGGTCCCGCCGCCCGGTTGCCCGTACCCGGCCGCGACGAACGGCGTCGACGTGTTCGCCGCGCTGTGCAAGGCCGCCGGACAGCCGGTGCCCCACGACACCTACACCGTGACCACCGGGCGGGGCGGCACCCACCTGTACTTCCGACACCCGGCCGACGGTCCGGCGATGCGCAACACGGCCGGAGAGCGCGGCAACGGTCTCGGCTGGCTGGTCGACACCCGCGCCCACGGCGGCTACGTCGTCGCAGCCCGAAGCACCGTCGCGGGCAACCCCTACGCCGTCGCCCGTGACCTGCCGGTCGCCGACCTTCCCGACTGGCTCGCCGAACGCCTCGCCCCCGCACCACTGCCGCCCCAACGCCCGGTCGCCGTCGACCTGCCGACCGGCCGGGCCGGCGCCTACCTGGACGCCGCAATCAACGGACAACTCGACCACCTCCGACGCGCCGCCGAAGGCGAACGCAACCACACGCTCTACGTCTCCGCGGTCGCCCTCGGCCAGCTTGCCGCCGGGGGAGCGCTGCCCGCCGACCAGGCCGCCGCACTGCTGGAACAGGCCGCACTGTCGATCGGCCTCACCCGGTTCGAAACGCTGCGCACGATCCGCTCCGGCCTCGCCGCCGGTGCCCGCCGCCCCCGGACGGTCGCCGCATGAGCGCCGTGCCGGCCAACCGGCCCGACCGCCCGAACCTGCACGTTGCCGGGCCGGACGACGCCGCCGAGGTTCTGTCGCCCGAGGCGAAGCGGCCCGCCCGGATCCGCACGTCGTGGACCGCCGCCGACATCATGGCGATGGAGTTCGCCCCGCCGAAGTGGGCCGTGCCCGGTGTGCTGTCCGAGGGCGTGAACCTGCTCTGCGGCCCGCCCAAGGTCGGCAAGTCGTGGATGGCGCTCGGCCTCGGCCTCGACGTCGCCCTCGGCGGCAAGGCGTTCGGCGCGATCCCGGTCGAGCCCGGCCCCGTGCTGTACCTCGCCCTAGAAGACACCGCCCGACGCCTGCAAAACCGGCTCGGCAAGGTTCTCGGCCAGCGCAAAGCCCCGGCAGGACTCACCCTCGCCACCGAGTGCCCGCCGCTGCCACAAGGCGGCGACCAGGCCATCGCCGCGTGGCTCGACCGCAACCCGAACGCCCGCATGGTCATCATCGACGTATTCGCCAAGCTACGCGGCCACTCCGCACCCGGCGCGTCCGCCTACGATGCCGACTACGCCGCCGTCGGCCGGGCAAAGAAGGTCGCCGACGACTACGGCGTCGCGTTCGTCCTGGTCCACCACGTCCGCAAGGCCGGATCCGACGACTTCCTCACCGAGGTCTCGGGGACCAACGGACTCGCCGGAGCCGCCGACGCCACCCTCGTACTCAAACGGGCACGAAACCAGGGTGACGGCGTGCTGCACGTGACCGGCCGCGACGTCGACGAGAACGAGTACGCCCTCACCTTCGACCCCGCCGCCGGTGCCTGGCAAATGCTCGACGGCCCGGCCGAAGATCACCAGGTCGGCGAAACCCGCGCCACGATCCTGCGCTTCCTCCGAGCCACACCCGGCAGCACGCCCAAGGTCATCGCCGAGGGGGTCGGACTCGCCTACGACAACGTCAAGCGCACCTGTCAGCGGATGCTCGCCGACGGGCAACTCGCCGCCGACACCGGCGGCCGGTACCGAGTCCCCGGTGTCTCCCCTGTCCCCGGTGTCCCCCAACCCGCCCTGAGCAGCGAAAACAAGGGGGACACCTCGGGGACAGCCGGACTCTGGCCGTGACTCTGCCGAACATGCTGAAACAGGGGCGTAGAGGGCTGTTTCAGCACAGAGCCGTACAAGACACCAGGACTCCCGAGATCTTGGCTCAGCGTGGCTCTCAGCGGGCCGCCGTACGGCTCCCTGTCAGCGCGGCCCACCACCCTCACCGAACCGCCCCCGCCGCCAGAGAGGCCGCTACCGGCGCTCTCAACGCCTTGCCGAACCACCCCTGATAGGCCCGCACTGCCCGGAAAGGACGCCCGATGGCTAAGCGGATCACCCAGATCGCGCCGGTTCTGAAGCTGCCCGCCGAGTTGCTGACCATCGAAGAAGCCGCAAGCCGCATCGGCATGAGCGTTCGCTACGTACGCCGCGCCGTTGCCGAGCGACAGATCGCATTTCACCGGCTCGGCCGCTCGATCCGGATCGACCCCGCCGACCTGGCCGCGTTCGTCCACGCCGGACGAGTCGAGCCCATGACCGCAGAGACCGTTTGGCGCGGATTGAGGAGTGTCGCCTGATCATGGCAAACCAAGAGGGACACCGCCGATTCGGCAACATCCGCAAGCGGGAGTCGGGCCGCTACCAGGCTCGCTACCCCGGCCCGGACGGGCGGATGCGCTCTGCTCCGCAGACGTTCGCCCGCAAGCCCGAGGCCGAGAAGTACCTGTCGCTGGTCGAGGCCCAGATGATGCGGGGCGAGTGGATCGACCCTGAGCGCGGCAAGATCCGGCTACGCGACTACGCCGAGCGGTGGATCGCCGAGCGGCCGAACCTGCGGCCCCGGACCGTGCACCTGTACCGCTGGACCCTCGGCAGGCACATCACGCCGCACCTCGGCGACATGCCGCTCAACCGGATCGACACGCCCATGGTCCGCGAGTGGCGGGCACGGCTGCTGGCCGACGGCGTGTCGGTGACCATGGCCGCCAAGGCGTACCGGCTGCTGCGCGCGGTCCTGATGACCGCCGTCAAGGAAGACGAACTGATCAGGGTCAACCCGTGCCGGATCGTCGGTGCCGACCAGGAGAAGGCGGCAGAGCGGCCCGTCCTCACCGTCCCGCAGATTTTCGAGCTGGCCGAGCGGATGCCGGAGCGCTTCCGGGCGCTGATCCTGGTTACGACGTTCGGATGCCTGCGGTGGGGCGAGGCAGTCGCCCTGCAACGGTGCGACGTCGACCTGTCGGCCGGCACGGTACGGGTGCGACAGGCGTTCGTCGAGCACCGGGGAACCGGCCTGATCCTCGGCCCGCCAAAGTCGCGGGCGGGTGTGCGGACCGTCGCCCTGCCCAAGGCGGCACTACCTGTGCTGAAACAGCACATGGGCAGTCACGTCGGCGAGGCACCCGAGGCGTTCGTGTTCACCGGCGAGAGCGGCCGGAACCTCTGGCGCGGCAACTTCAACAAGCTCGTCAAGTGGCCCGAGGCGGTAGCCGCGATCGGCGCGGCCGGGCTGCACTTCCACGACCTGCGGCACACGGGAAACACGCTCGCGTCGCGGGCACCAGGGGCGAGCCTGCGCGACATCATGGCCCGGATGGGGCACGACAGCCCGCGCGCCGCGCTGATCTACCAGCACGCCAACCGGGAGGCCGACCAGGGCATCGCCGACGCGATCGACAAGGCGGTCAAGGCGGCCCGGCGCAAGCCGAGCAAGCGCAAGGTCAAGCGGGTTGCCGAGGGCGACGAACCGACCGCCGAGGCGAGCTAATGGCCCACTAATGGCCCATCCCTGTTTCAGCATGACCTAGAACCACGGAAGCCCTGACGGGACATCGGTCCTGATCAGGGCTTCCGTGCGTGGAGCGGGTGACGGGAATCGAACCCGCACTGTCAGCTTGGGAAGCTGATGTTCTGCCATTGAACTACACCCGCAGGCGGCCCCACTGTACCCGAGTGGTCGGGCCGGTGCATCCAGGTACCCCCGTGAACCCGCCACGCCCACCCGCCTGGGAAGAAGTTTCCGGACGGCAACATATGGTCGTTCTCAAATGCGTCGATGGGTTGTAACGTCTGCCACACGTTGCCAGCCCTGGCGTGACACACCCCCTGCCGCGCCGCCAGAAAGAGGTGGGCCCATGGGACCCCGTCCCAACCTGCTGACCCGGCGTGTCGCCGGTGTCGCGTCGACGACCCTCGCGCTGCTGCTCAGCACCGCTGCGGTGGGCGTCGTTCCGGCTGCTTCGGCCTTCTCCGCGGCGCCCGGTGGCGCCTGCGCCGAGCCGGCCGACAGCCACTCCAACGCCCGGATGAAGCCCGGTGCGGCGGCCAAGCACGACCCGAACGAGCTGACCGCGAAGCAGGTCCGCGAGCGGGACGCGGACCTTGCGGCGGCGCTGCGCGAGCGCGCCAACTTCCGCACCGGCGCGGGCGCGACGGCGCTGGCCACGGTCACCATCCCGGTGGTGGTGCACGTGATCCAGGAGAACAGCACGCGGGCCGGCGGCAACATCCCCGACTCGATGATCACCTCGCAGATCACCGTGCTCAACCAGGCCTACGCCGGTTCGACCGGCGGTGCGGTCACCGCGTTCGCCTTCCGGCTCGACAAGATCAACCGGGTGACGAACCCGTCGTGGTACCCGATCGTGCAGGGCTCGTCGGCGGAGCGGTCGATGAAGTCCTCGCTGCGGGTGGGCGGCAAGAACACCCTCAACATCTACCTCGGCGAGCTGAGCAACAACCTGCTGGGCTGGGCGACCTTCCCGCAGCGCAACCTGAGCAGCATGGACGGCGTGGTCGCGCTGAACGAGTCGCTGCCGGGCGGCACCGCCACCAACTACAACCAGGGCGACACCGGCACCCACGAGATCGGCCACTGGCTGAACCTCTACCACACCTTCCAGGGCGGTTGCGGCGGCTCGGGTGACAGCGTCAGCGACACCCCGGCCGAGGCGTCGCCCGCGTACGAGTGCCCGACCGGGCGCAACACCTGCTCGGCGACCGGGCTGGACCCGATCACCAACTTCATGGACTACACCTACGACTCGTGCATGTACCAGTTCACCCCGGGACAGGCGAGCCGCATGATCACCGCCTGGAACGCCTACCGCGCGGCGTAACTCTCGCGCGTACACCCGGTGCCGGCTCCGTCACGACGGAGCCGGCACCGGCGTCTTTTCCGGCCCGTGGTCAGGCTGCCGTGCACTGGACGTCACGGCTTCGACGGGTCGGCCGCGCCGGCGGTACGGCGACAGGCGCGGAAGCCACCGGCGGAGCGTGCGGGTCCAGCCAGACCTGCACGGCCGGCCGGCCCGGCGTGAAGCCCGGAATGCCCGCGACGGGCTGCTCGCGGCGGGTCAGCATCGCCACGTCGACGGTGAACTCGAACAGCCGCCAGTCGACGTGCGGCTCGGCCCGGGCGCCCTGCGCCAACCGGGCCAACTGGGCCGGGTCGGTCACCGGCCGGGCGTGACCCGCCACGTACGCCTCGTCGTCGCTCTCCTCCGGCGGGAACGAGTGCAGCGCGTAACGGCCGTCCCGTTCGAGGTCACGGCGCTTCGGGGAGTCGATGACGAAGCAGAACAAGCCCTCGTCGGTGATGACCGGGGAGACCGGATGGACCCGGGGCCCGCCGTCGGCGCGGACCGTGGCCAGGTAGCCGAAGCCCGGCCCGTACTGCTGGAGGAGAACGCGGATCCCGTCGGCGAGTCGGGGCTCGTCGGCGGCGAATTCGGACCAGGAAGCCATGTGGGCATTCTATCGAACAAATGTACGACCAGCGACCTCGACGCGCTGGTCACCAGCACCGAATCCGGGCGTCGTGCGCGGCGCGGCTATGGTGGTCCGATGCTGCTCTCCGACCGCGACCTGGTCTCCGAGATCAAGGCCGGCACGCTGGGCCTGGAGCCCTTCGAGCCCATGCTGGTCCAACCGTCAAGCATCGACGTGCGACTCGACCGGCTGTTCCGGGTCTTCAACAACCACCTCTACACCCACATCGACCCGGCGATGCAGCAGGACGACCTGACCTCGGTCGTCGAGGTGCCCGACGGCGAGCCGTTCGTGCTGCACCCGGGGGAGTTCGTGCTCGCCTCGACGCTCGAGGTGATCTCGCTGGGCGACCAGCTCGCCGGCCGGCTGGAGGGCAAGTCGAGCCTGGGCCGCCTCGGCCTGCTCACCCACTCAACCGCCGGCTTCATCGACCCGGGCTTCTCCGGGCACGTGACGCTGGAGCTGTCGAACGTGGCGAACCTGCCGATCACACTCTGGCCCGGCATGAAGATCGGTCAGCTGTGCATCTTCCGGCTCTCCTCGCCGGCCGAGCACCCGTACGGCTCGGCGGTGTACGGCTCGCGCTACCAGGGTCAGCGGGGGCCGACGCCCAGCCGGGCCTGGCAGCACTGGCGCACCTGGCCGACACGCTGAATTCCGCACGACGAGGGCCCGCCGCGAAACGGATCGCGACGGGCCCTGTGCGTTCACCCCTGATCAGCCGGGGCGGCCGTAGCTGTGGATCGGGCCGTCGTCGACCTTCTTCATCTTGACCGGCTGACCGGCCTGGGAGGCGTGCACCACCCAGCCGTTGCCGACGTACATGCCGACGTGGTGGATGTCGCTGTAATAGAAGACCAGGTCACCGGCTCGCAGTTCGGAGCGGCTGACGTCCTTCGTGACGCGGCTCTGCGCGGCGGCGTTGTGCGGCAGGCTCACGCCCGCCTTGGCCCACGCGGCAAGCATCAGCCCGGAGCAGTCGTACGAGTTCGGACCCTCGGCACCCCACACGTAGGGCTTGCCGATCTGCGCGCAGGCGAACTTCACGGCCGTGCCGGCGCCACCGCCGGGGTAGCTCGCCGGGCAGGGCGCGGGACGCAGCGACCCGCCGCCCCCGTTGCCGTACACCTTGAGGCGCAGCTTCTGGAGGCGGTCGATCTCCTCGTTGATCTGCTTCTTCTTCGCCGCCAGCTGGGCCTCGGTACGGGTCAGCTGCGACACCATCTCGTCCAGCGGGGCCTTCTTCGCGGCCAGCTCGTCGCGCAGGTCGGCCACCTCGCGGACGTCCTGCTGCTGGTTGTGCGCGAAGCGGTCCAGCATTTCGAGCTGCCCGACCACCTCGCTCGGCGACCGGCTGCCGAGCACGGCGTTGACGGTGGAGACGTTCTCGCCCTTGTACGCGCGCACGGCCAGGGCGCTGACCTTGTTCATCGCGGCGTCGACCTGACGCTCCAGCGGGGCGATCTGGGCGGCCAACGCGTCGGCCTGCTTGCGCTTGGCGGCGAGGTCGATCCGGGTGGCGTTGTGCCGTTCGATGATCGGTTCGAGTTTGTTCCAGTCGGCGTCGATCTGGCGTTCGATCTCGGCGACGGACGGGTCGGCGTGGGCCGCGGTGGCGCTGCCGGTCAGGACGACGGCGACGCCGGCCAGTGCGGCGAGAGCGGTGGTGAAGCGGGACCAGCGTGGACGCGGCACGATCGACGTCGGACCGGCTGGCGCCGACCGCTCGGACGACGGCCGCGGGGCATGGAGTGCCACCGGGGTTCCGTTCTCCTTCTTCCTGACCGCCTACCGGGTTAGCTGACGGGTTCGGGCGGGAAGTTGGCGCCCTACCGCAGTGGCTGCGGATTCACCCCGGGGGACGTGGGTCCCCGGTTCGCTCGGAAGCGACTCGGCGGTGTCGGTCCGTTACCGCCCGGGCTGGGCGGACCTGCTGTCGGGCCGACAAATGACCAGAGTAGAGACGCCCGTTACCGATCCGCAACCCGTGCGGCCGTGACACTCCGTACCGATTGGAGAGAGTCACAGGCTGTACGCGAAGATTTCTTTCCGAACGCTTCGACAGATGGAAAGGTATTGACGCGGACTCCCGCGCGGCGCGAAGGTGACCTCACCTTCAACCGTGAAATCTAGGGGGTTCGATGCACCGTCCAACCCTGTCCGTCGGCCGGCGCGCCCTGCTCGCCGCCGCCGTGGTCGCCGCCTCGACCGCGGTACCGTCACCCGCCGGCGCCGCCGCCGCACCCGCCCCCGACCGCCAGCAGCAGTACGCCGCGGCGGCCACGGAGTACGGCGTGCCGACCACCGTGCTGCTCGGTGTCTCCTACCTGGAGTCCCGCTGGGACAGCAACGCCGGCACACCGAGCACCAGCGGCGGCTACGGCCCGATGCACCTGACCGACGCCCGACACGTGGCCGCCCTGCCCGCACGCGGCCACCACGACACCGGCACCGAGGACCCGCGCGGCGACGACTCCCGACCCGCGCTGGCACCCGCGACCGCACCCGCCGAGGATCCCGCGCCGCCCCCGGCCGCCTTGCAGACCGTGGACGCCGCAGCCGCGCTGACCGGCGTGGCACCCGAGTCGCTGCGCACCGACACGAACGCCAACATCCGGGGCGGGGCGGCGCTGCTCGCGTCGTACCAGCGGGAGTTGGGCGCTCCGGTCGGAGCCGGCACCGACCCGGCCACCTGGTACGGCGCGGTGGCCCGCTACGCCGGCGCGGACAGCGCCGACGCCGCGGCGGCCTTCGCCGACGAGGTCTTCACCACGATCAGCGCCGGCGAGTCCCGAGTGACCGACGACGGCCAGCGGGTCACGCTGCCGGCCAGCGCGGTACGACCGGAGCGCTCCTGGCTGGACCGGCTGGGCCTGCGCCGCCTCGCCCGCCCGGACGGGCTGGAGTGCCCCCGCACCATCTCGTGCGAGTGGATTCCCGCGCCGTACCAGGCGTTCGGCGACGGCGACTACGGCAACCACGACCTGTCCGACCGGCCCGCCCGGCAGAAGATCGAGTACATCGTCATCCACGACACCGAGGCGAGCTGGGCGACCACGCTGAAACTCGTCCAGGACCCGACCTACGTGAGCTGGCACTACTCGCTGCGCTCGGTGGACGGGCACATCGCCCAGCACGTCAAGACCAAGGACGTCGGCTGGCACGCCGGCAACTGGTACGTCAACGCCAAGTCGATCGGCCTCGAGCACGAGGGCTTCGCCGCGCAGGGCACCTGGTACACCGAGGCGATGTACCGGACCTCGTCGAAGCTGGTCCGGCACCTCGCGCTGCGACTGGGCATCCCGCTGGACCGCCAGCACATCATCGGCCACGACAACGTGCCCGGCACCGTCGCGTCGACCGTACGCGGCATGCACTGGGACCCGGGACCGTACTGGGACTGGACGCACTACTTCGACCTGCTGCACGCCCCGCGGCTGGACACCGGCACCCCGGCCACCGGCCTCGTCCGGATCGACCCGGACTACGCCACCAACCAGCCGGCGTTCATCGGATGCGTCACCCCCGGCGTGCCGTGCACACCGCGCGGCTCCTCGTCGGTGGTGCTGCGCAGCGCGCCGTCCGCCGACGCACCGCTGGTGAACGACATCGCGCTGCGCCCCGACGGCACCCCGAACACCATGGAGGTGTCCGACCACGGCGCCCGCGCCTCCGCCGGGCAGACGTACGCCCTCGCCGGCCGGCAGGGCGACTGGACGGCCATCTGGTACCTCGGGCAGAAGGCCTGGTTCCACAACCCGGCGTCCGCGCCGACCGCGAGCTGGACCGTCGGCGTGGTTGCCGTCCCGAAGCCGGGCCGAGCCACCATCCCGGTGTACGGGCGGGCGTACCCGGAGGAGGCCGCCTACCCCGAGGGTGTGCCCTACCAGACCATCTCGCCGTTGCAGTACACCCTGGCCGCCGGGCAGCGGTACTCCGTCGGCGCGGTGCTGGCCGGCGAGTACTACCGGGCCAGTACGTTCGACGGCTCCTCACCCGGCGACTGGACGGTGATCCGCGGCAAGAACCGGTACGCGCAGATCCAGTTCGGCCACCGCATCATGTACGTCAACCTGGACGACGTGCAGTTGCTGCCGTCCCCGGTGGGCGCACCCCGCTGACCGGCAACCCCTGAGAAACCGCGACGGCCCCCGGTCAGTGACCGGGGGCCGTCGTCGTGCCTGGTGGATCAGCCGGGTCTGCGGAACCCCGCGACCGGCATGTTGTTGATGCTGGTCACCTGCACCGGCTTGCCGGCGCGTGGCGCGTGCACCATCAGGTCGTTGCCGAGGTACAGGCCGACGTGGTGCAGGTCGCTGAAGAAGAAGACCAGGTCACCGGCGCGGGCGTTGCTCCGCGAGATCGCCTTGCCCTCGTTCCACTGGTCACCGGTGTGGTGGGTCAGGTAGATCCCGGCCGACTTGTACGCGTACTGGGTCAGCCCCGAGCAGTCGAACGAGTTCGGACCGGTGGCACCCCAGACGTACGGGTCGCCGACCTGCTGGCAGGCGGTCTTGATCGCCTTCTGCGCGGCGGAGCTGGCCACACCGTTGATGGTCGGGCAGCCCTCGGTCTTGATCGTGGTCTTCGGCAGGGACGCCTCGAGCTGCTTGATGTCGGTGTCGATCTGCTTCTTCTTCGCGGCCAGCTCGTTCTGCTGCCGGGTCTGCGTGGTGATCAGCGTGTCGAGCTTCTGCTTCTCGCCGTCGTACTTGGCCCGCACGGCCAGCACGCCCTCGACCTGCTTGCGCTCCTGCGCGGCGAGCCGGTCGAGAACGGTGAGCTGCTCGGTGAGCGTGTCCGGCTTGGCGCTGACCAGCAGGGCGCCGATGTCGTGCGACGGGCCGGAGATGTAGTAGCGGGAGGCGAGGTCACCGACCCGGTTGAGGGCCAGCTCGCTCTGCAGCGCCAACGGCTCGATCTTCTTCTGGAGGTCCGCCGACTTCTGCCGGTTGACCTTCAGCTGCGAGCGCACCTTGTTGTACTGCTCGATCGTGGGCTCCAACTGCTCCCACTTCTTGTCGATCTGGGCCTCGATCTCGTCGACCGTGGGCTCGGCCTGCGCCGGCGCGGCGAGCACACCGGCACCGACGGCCGCCGCGGCGACCAGGACGAGCAGACGGTGGGCGACCCGGCGCAGCCTGCCCGGTCGCGCGGACAGTCCCGGGGCGTGACGATGAGGGGGCATGGTTGCCACCGGCATCGACTCCTTTGCAACCGACCGCCGGGCGCCTCGCGTGAGGGAAGGGCCGAGGCAGACGACCCACAGCGGTCGGTGCCCCACATTAGGGAAGCGTCGGACCGGAATCAAGGCGAACCTCGTCACGGTGACTGTCGTGCAACCGCTTGCACACCAAGGGTATTGGTCGATCAGCCAACGATTGCCGTCAATACGTCATCGAGGGTCACCACACCGAGTGGAATCCGGCCATCACTGACCAGCACCATGTGCCGCCGTTCGCGGCGCATCGCGAGCAGCAGATCCGCCAACGTACGCTCCGGCGGTACCACCGCCAACGGCCGGTACACCTGCGCCGGCACCGGCGCCCGACGACCGTGACCGGCGTAGCCGAGCACATCCTTGACGTGCACGAAACCGAGCACCCGCCGGGTCGACCGCTGCACCACCGGAAAACGGGACCGACCCGTCCGGGTCGCCAACACCTCGAGCGACGCCGGCGAGACGTCCTCGGCCACCGTCACCACAGTCGACCACGGCTGCAAAGCATCCGCCGCCGTCCGATCGTGCAGGGCCAACGCCCCCGTGATCCGGGCGTGCTGCTCCGCGTCCAACAGCCCCTCGGTACGCGCCTGGGAGACCAGACCCGCCAACTCCTCGGCGGTGAACACCGTCTTCACCGCCTCGGACGCCTCGACCCGCCAGAACGCGAGCACCCGGCGGGCCGCCCACTTCATCGCCAGCAGCAGCGGCTTGGTGGCCACGCAGAACGCCAGCATCGCCGGGCCGAGCCACAACGCGGAGACCTCCGGGCCCGCGAGCGTGATGTTCTTCGGCACCATCTCACCGACGACCGTGTGCAGGAAGACCACCACGCCCAGCGCCAGCACGAACGCCACCGGGTGCACCGCCCGCTCCGGCAGACCGGCCGCGTGGAACGGCGGCTCCAGCAGATGCGCCAGCGCCGGTTCGGCGATCGCACCGAGACCCAGCGAACAGACCGTGATGCCGAGTTGCGCACCGGCGATCATCAGCGGGATCTGGTTCATCGCCGACAGCGCCCACCGGGCCCGCTTCGAGCCGGCCGCCAACGGCTCGATCACCGTACGGCGGGACGCGATCAACGCGAACTCGCTGCCGACGAAGAACCCGTTGCCCAGCAGCAGCACGACGGTCACCAGCAGCTCAGTCATCGCCGTCCGGATCCGCCGGGCGCAGCACCCGGACCTGCTCGATCCGGTGCCGCTCCACCTCCACCACGGTGAACTCCCAACCCTGCTCCTCGACCGTCTCGCCGGCCAGCGGGATGTGCCCGAGCCGGGCCATGAGGAACCCGGCCAACGTCTCGTACGGGCCGTCGGGCAACCGGAACCCGGTCTGCTCGGCCAGCTCGTCGGACCGCAGCACCCCGTCCACCAGCACGGTGCGTTCCCCGCCGGGCACCGTCAACCCGACCGGGTCGACGTCGTCCACTGTGGCCGGATCGAACTCGTCGGCGATCTCACCGACCAGCTCCTCGACCAGGTCCTCGACCGTCACCACGCCGTCGGTGCCGCCGTACTCGTCGACCACGATCGCCAGGTCAGCGCCGGCCGACTTCAACGCGGCCAGGACGCCGTCCAGGTTGAGGCTCTCCGGCACGTACACCGGCTCACGGGCCACCGAGCCAACCATCGTCGACCCCCGCGCCGCCAGGGGCACACCCAGCGCGTCGGGCACGCCGGCCACACCCGTGACCAGGTCGAGGGTCTCCTCGTACACCGGGAAGCGCGTCCGGCCCGTCCGCCGGGACTCCTCCAGCAGCTCGGCCACGGTGGCCGTGGCCCGCAGCGCCACCACGTCGACGCGGGGGGTCATCGCCTCGGCCGCCCGCTTGTCACCGAAGCGGATGGTGCGGCGCAGCAGCATCGCCGTGTCGGTGGGCAGCGCGCCCGCCCGGGCCGAGATGGCCGCCAGCAGGCCCAGCTCCTCCGGTGAACGGGCGCTGGCCAGCTCCTCCTGCGGCTCCACGCCGAGCGCCCGCACCAGCCGGTTCGCCGAGCCGTTCAGCCCCCGGATCAGCCAGCCGAACGTGCGGGAGAAGGCGTGCATCGGGCCGGCGGTGGCCAGCGCGGCGGGCATCGGCCGGGCCAGCGCCGCGTTCTTGGGCACCAGCTCACCGAAGAGCATGGAGAGCAGGGTGGCCAGCGCCAGCGCCAGGAACGGCGTGAACCGCTCCGTGTCGTCCCCCGCGACCGGACGCAGCACCGGGGTGAAGATCCGCGCCAGGGCCGGCTCGGCCAGGTAACCGGTGAGCAGCGCCGTGATGGTGATGCCGAGCTGCGCCCCGGAGAGCTGGAAGGACAGCTCACGCAGTGCGGTGCGTACCGTCAGAGCGGCCTGGTCGCCGGCGGCGGCCCGCCGGTCGATCTCCGCGCGGTCGACCGTGACCAGGGCGAACTCGGCCGCGACGAAGAACGCGTTGCCCGCGGTCAGCGCGACGAAGCCGACCAGGGGCAACAGCGTCGTCCAGAGTAGGCCGTCGATGTCGCCTCACCTCGGCGAGATTCTTGCACGACGACGGCGGCCCGTAGGGGCCGCCGTCGTCGATGGTCGGATCTCAGGTGTACGCGGCCTCAGCCGGCGACCTTGTCCCCCTGCGGCTGTTCCGGCTTGACCGACCGGAGCAGCACCGTGGCCACGTCGATCACCTCGACGTCCTCGCCGGCGCCCTTGCCGTTGACGCCGTCGCTGAGCATCGTCGAGCAGAACGGGCAGCCCACCGCGACCGTCTTCGCGCCGGTGGCCATGGCCTCCTCGACGCGGTCCACGTTGATCCGCTTACCGATCTTCTCTTCCATCCACATCCGGGCGCCGCCGGCGCCGCAGCAGAAGGAACGCTCGCTGTTGCGCGGCATCTCGGCGATCTCGCCGGCGATCGCGTCGCCGAGCACCTCGCGCGGCGCGGCGAACACCCGGTTGTGCCGGCCCAGGTAGCAGGGGTCGTGGTAGGTGACCCCGCCGTCGACCGGCTGCACCGGCGTGAGCTTGCCGGTGGAGACCAGGTGGGCCAGCAGCTGGGTGTGGTGGACCACCTCGAACTCGCCGCCGAGCTGGCCGTACTCGTTGCCCAGGGTGTTGAAGCAGTGCGGACAGGTCGCGACGATCTTGCGCTTGGCCTTCTCCCGACCCTCGAACGCCTCGTTCAGCGTCTCGACGTTCTGCTGGGCGAGCATCTGGAAGACGAACTCGTTGCCGATCCGCCGCGCCGGGTCACCGGAGCAGGTTTCGCCCTCGCCGAGGATCGCGAACTTCACGCCCGCCTCGTTGAGCAGTGTGGCCACCGCCCGGGTGGTCTTCTTGGCCCGGTCCTCGAACGCGCCGGCGCAGCCGACCCAGAACAGGTACTCGAAGTCGTCGACCTCGCCGACCCGGGGCACCTCGAAGTCCAGGCCCTTGGTCCAGTCCTCGCGGGTGTTCTGCGGAGCACCCCACGGGTTGCCCTTGTTCTCCAGGTTGCGCAGCATCACGCCGGCCTCGGAGGGGAAGCTCGACTCGATCAGCACCTGGTAGCGGCGCATGTCGACGATGTGGTCGACGTGCTCGATGTCCACCGGGCACTGCTCGACGCAGGCGCCGCAGGTGGTGCAGGACCAGAGCACGTCCGGGTCGATGACGCCGCCCTCCTCGGCGGTGCCGATCAACGGCTTGTCGCCCTCGGCCAGCGACAGGACGTCCAGGTGGGCGAGCTGCGCCTGGGCGGCCTTCTCCTCGCCGGTGAGGTCCTTGCCGCCGCCGGCCAGCAGGTACGGCGCCTTGGCGTACGCGTGGTCGCGCAGGCTCAGCACGAGCAGCTTGGGCGACAGCGGCTTGCCGGTGTTCCAGGCCGGGCACTGCGACTGGCAACGACCGCACTCGGTGCAGGTGCTGAAGTCGAGCAGGCCCTTCCAGCTGAACTGC
This sequence comes from Micromonospora sp. NPDC005298, assembly GCF_040607375.1. NCBI lineage: Bacteria > Bacillati > Actinomycetota > Actinomycetes > Micromonosporales > Micromonosporaceae > Micromonospora > Micromonospora sp. NPDC005298. Next base: position 271,358 of record NZ_JBEXGP010000001.1, on the reverse strand, counting down.
TCGACGTGGGCGACGCCGAACTGGTCCTTCTCCGGGTCCGCCTCCTCGAAGTCGAGCGGCTTGCCCTGGCTCGTCATCGGGCGCAGCGCGCCGAGGCCGGAGCCGGCCGGCTTGGCCGGCTCGCGCTTGAAGAAGATGTTGGGGAACGCCAGGAACCGGTGCCAGGCGACGCCCATGGTGACGTTCAGGGAGATGACGATCAGCCAGGTCATCGAAATGATGATCTTGATGGCGGCGGCGACGCTGACGCCGTCCTCCCAGTCGGGCAGGACCGCGCCGACGGCGTGGCTGACCGGGGTGGCCCAGAACGGGAACTCGAAGTGGTCGGTGGCGACCTTGAAGCCCCGGATCACGAAGCCGAAGATCAGGACCAGCAGCACGATCCACTCGACGAAGTAGCCCTGCCACATGGTCGAGCCGGTGAACCGGGAGCGACCACCCGGCCGGTTCGGGCGATTGCGCAGCCGGATCGCCATCAGCACCAGGATGCCGACCAGACCCAGCACGCCGATGATCTCGGTGACCAGACCGAAGATCGTCCAGTGCCCGATGATCGGCAACCCGCCGTCGGTGGTGGCCACCTCGAAGTACGCCTCGAGCACCAGCAGCGACAGGACGACGAACCCGACCATCACGAACCAGTGCGCCGCACCCACCACGCTCCACTTGAGCATCCGGGTGTGGCCGGCGGTCTCCACGAGCATGGTCTTCGTCCGGGCACCCTTGTCGGCGAACCGCTCCGGCGCGGGCTGGCCGAGCCGGATGACGGCCGTCATCTTCAGGACCGCACGCACCGCCAGCCACACCGCCACGGCGGTGATGCCGGCCGCGAGGATCGTGGTGACGATCTGGACGCTGCCCATCGAGTTGGCCTCCCCGGTCTGCTGGCTGTCGAGCGGCTCGGCGACCGGGGCCGGATCAGGGCGGAGACGGCGTCACGCCGTTGCCGCACCCACGCCGGACCGGTCGATGACCTCGCTCCGCTCGGTCATGCAGTGCAGCCTACGCGCAAGGTTACCCAGCAGTAACGTGAGTCATCTCGCATCCGGCAACGCTGCCCTGCGGACACCATAGGGTGCCCCGCCCGGTCCCGCCGGGCAGGGGCACGCGGGGTGACGTGGATCGTCCCGGCAACTCGGTGCCGGAGTCGACCTCAGCGCCAGCGGGAGAGCAGCACCAGCGAGGCGACCATCGCGCCGAAGCCCACCGCGAGGTTCCAGTAACCCCACGACATGACCGGGTACTGCTGCTCGGAGAGGTAGTAGACGACAAGCCAGCCGATGCCGGCGACGATCAGGGCGACCGCGGTGACCGGCAACCACACCGGGCTAGGCTTGCGCGACGTCGACGCCGTCGTCGGACGCACGTCCGTCGGCGGGGTGTACACCTTCTTCTTGCGGACCTGTGACTTGGGCACGACGCTCTCCAGAGGGGGTGACGACCTCGTCCGGCCTGACAACCGGGCGCGGGGGCGACGGTCCATGGCCAATAATGTTCGAGAGCTAGCGTAGTCCGGAACGCCCGCCCGGACCACGAATGGGGTCAGGCCGGTGCACGGAGTGACCGAAAAAGGCGGGACTGTTCGCATCACCGGCCGGCCCGGAGCGGACCGACCCCCGACACGCGGAAGGAACGCTCGGTGGAGTACACATCCGGCGCTGCCTCCTGGCAGAAGGCCCTCCGACGGGCCGGCGCCGGGCTGCTGCCCGGACGACCGCGTCAACGTCGACCGGGCTGGTCGATCGGTGTACCCCTGATCGCCGCCGCGGCCGGCCTGCTCTTCACCACCTCCGCCACCACCGCCGACGGCACCGCGCTGCGCGAGGACCGCCGACCACAGCTCAACCAGTTCATCGAGGACCGCCGCGAGCAGGTCGCCGGAAGCGAACGCCGGGCCGCCGAGCTGCGCGGCGAGGTCGAGCAACGGACCGACGCGCTCGCCGACTCGGACGGCCCGATCAAGGCCCAGCGGGACCGCGCCACCGGCAACCTCCAGGCGGCCGGCTTCACCGCGCTCGCCGGCCCCGGGGTGACCGTCGAGCTGAACGACGCGCCGCAGTCGGACAAGGCCCACCCCGATGCCAGCAACGACGACCTGGTGGTGCACCAGGGCGACGTCCAGGCGGTGGTCAACGCGCTGTGGGCCGGCGGGGCGGAGGCCATGTCAATCATGAACGTCCGCGTGCTCGCGACCAGCGCGGTACGCTGCGTCGGTAACACCCTGCTGCTCCACGGGCGGGTGTACTCCCCACCGTTCAAGATCGTAGCAATCGGCGATCCCGCTGCCCTTCAGCAGGCCCTCGCCGGTTCCGAGGGAGTCCGGTTGTTCAAGGACGCAGTCGACGACTACCAGCTCGGTTACAAGGAGGAGGCCGTCGCCAGGGTGACGGTGCCGGCGTTCGAGGACTCGACCGCCCTGCGCTCGGCTACGGTGCCCAGGTGAGCGGCGCGGACGGGCGACACCGGGACCAGGCGGACGAACCCACCGCGTTCCTGCCGAAGGTCGACCGGCCCGAGCCGCCGGCCCGGCCCGGCCCGGCGAGCAACTGGCCCACACCCGAGCTGCCGTCCCGCCCCCGGGCCACGCGCCCACCCGCCAGTCCCGAGCCGCCGGTAGCCGCGCCGCCGCCCGCCGCCGTTCCGCCACCGGCCGCCGTTCCGCCACCTGCCGCCGTGCCCCCACCGGCCGCCGTGCCGCCGCCCGCTGCCGTGCCGCCGCCCGCTGCCGTGCCGCCGCCCGCTGCCGTGCCGCCGTCGGTTGCCGCGCCGCCGCCCTGGCCGGGCACCCCGACAGCCGGATCCGGCCGTCCCCCCGCGACCAACCCCGGTCGACCGACCGCGCCCAACCAGGGCCCGGGACGCGCGGGCCGCCGCGGCGACCTGCCCACCCGTACCCCCGCACCAGGGGCGTCGAGCCGCCCACCGGCCACCGGTGGCGCAGCAGGCCGACCGGAGGCCACACCGACCCGCCCAGGTACGCCCGCGGGGCCGCCGCCCCGGCCCGCCACTCCCGGCCCCGCGATCCGACCGGCGGCCACGGAAGCTCCGATCCCGGCGGGTGGCGACGCGCCCACCGCGTTCATCCCCAAGGTCGGCACCGGGCCGGCACGGCCCACCACCGCTCCGACCTCACCGGCCGGCGCGATCCCCCCGGCCGCGCCCAAGCGCGCCGCCGACCCGTCCGCCACCGCCCTGATCCCCACCGTTCCCGGCGGCTCGTCCGTCCGGCCGCCGGCCATGGACTCGACGGCCCTGATGGGCGCCGTGCCCCGTACGCCGACGACCGGCGACCCGACCGGCGCCAGCGACAACCCCGCCGAGCCTCCCCGGCCCCGCCGCGGTGAGCGGGTGGTCCAACTCCGGCCGCACCAGACCGGTGAGGGCTACAAGAGCGTCTACTCGGAGCTCACCCGCCCGTCGTTCGCCTCCCGACTGCGTACCGGCATCCGGATCTCCGGCGAAGTCCTGATCACCTTCGGCCTCGTGGTGCTGCTCTTCGCCGGCTACGAGGTGTGGGGCAAGTCGGCGATCGTCGACGCCCACCAGAACGACCTCAGCAGCCAGCTCGCCGAGGCGTGGGCGCCGACCGACTCGCCGACGGTCGCCCCGTCGGCCGCCGCGCCGAGCGCCAAGCCGTCCCCGCCGGTGCGCGGCAAGCCGATCGCGGGCCTCTACATCCCCAAGCTCGACAAGAACTGGGTGGTCGTCGAGGGCGTCACCCAGGCCGACATCCGGTACGCCCCCGGCCACTACCCGACCAGCGCGATGCCCGGCCAGATCGGCAACTTCTCCGTCGCCGGCCACCGCAACCGGGCCACCTTCTGGCGGCTCGACGAGCTCGACGACGGCGACGCGATCGTCGTCGAGGGCAAGACCGACTGGTACGTCTACCGGGTGGCCCAGACCCGGATCGTCCGGCCGACGCAGGTCGAGGTCGTTGCGCCGGTGCCCGGCGAGCCGGACAAGAAGCCGACCAAGCGGATGCTGACCCTCACCACCTGCAACCCCAAGTTCGACAACTACCAGCGGCTGATCATCCACGCCGAGCTGGACCGGACCCAACCCAAGTCGGCGGGCCGCCCGGCCGAGCTGGGAGGCTGACCCGATGTACGCGTTCATCTGGCGCAAGCTGCCCTTCGGCCTGCCCGGCAAGCTCGCCGGTTCGGTGCTGCTCGCCGCCGCCACGGTGGCTCTGCTCTGGTACGTGGCCTTCCCGTGGGCCGAACCACTGCTGCCCTTCGACGACGTGCAGGTCACCCAGGATTCCAACGTTCCCGGTGACCCCGGCGGCGGTGACGCCGTGACCGGTGAGACCCCGGCCGGCGACGAACACGACCTGCCGTACGACACCGACCAGAACAACCCCGCGCCGCCCTCCCCGAGCAGGTGACCATGCGCGTCCTGGTGATCGACAACTACGACTCGTTCGTCTACAACCTCGTCCAGTACCTCGGCCAGCTCGGCGTGGAGTGCGAGGTCCGCCGCAACGACGAGATGGACGTCGCCGAGGTGGGCCGGGTGGGCGCGGCGGGTGTCCTGCTCTCACCCGGGCCGGGCAGCCCCGACCGCGCCGGCATCTGCCTCGACGTCATCCGGGAGTACGCGGGCAAGCTGCCGATCTTCGGCGTGTGCCTCGGGCACCAGGCGATCGGTGAGGCGTTCGGCGCGACCGTCGACCGCGCACCCGAACTGCTGCACGGCAAGACCTCCGAGGTACGACACCGCTCGGTCGGCGTCCTCGCCGGTCTGCCGGATCCGTTCACCGCCACCCGGTACCACTCACTCGCGGTGCTGCCCGAGACGCTCCCCGACGACCTGGAGGTCACCGGCTGGACCAGCTCCGGCGTGGTGATGGCGATGCGGCACCGGACGCTGCCCATCGAGGGCGTGCAGTTCCACCCGGAGTCGGTGCTCACCGAGGGCGGGCACCTGATGCTCGCCAACTGGCTGGCCGGCTGCGGCCACCCCGAGGCGCTGGAACGCGCCCCCTCGTTGGCCGCCGAGGTCGACGCCCGCCGCCGGGCCGCCTTCGCCGCCGCCTGAGGGTCAGCTTCCCCGCAGCGCGTCCTGGACCGCCGGATCGGCCGGCGAGCGGACCGCCGGTGACCGGTCACGGACCGCGTCCCACGCCGCCTTGCCGCTGGCGAAATAGTCCCGGGTCGACTTCTCGACGAGCAGGGCGCGCCCGCACCCGGGGCAGGCGGCCCGCACCCCGTCCGCGTCGAGACCGAGATGCCGGCACAGCGTCACCGCCCGGGACAGGTGGTAGGACTGCGTGACGATCAGCGCCCGCTCGACGCCGTACACCTCGCGGGCCCGGGCGCAACTGTCGTAGGTGTCCAGGCCGAACGGGTCGGCCACCACCCGTTTCGGGTCGACACCCAGCTCGGCGAGGTGCGACGTCATCGCCGCCGTCTCGTCACCCGACGCGCCCCCACCGTCACCCGACACCAGGACGACCCTCGCTCGCCCGCTGGTCACCAGGGCCGCGGCGGTCTCCAGGCGGCCGGCCAGCCGTTCGCCCGGCCGCTGCCGATCGGCCGCCACGGCGGTGCCGAGCACGATCACCACGTCGGCCGTGGGCGCGTCGGCCGCGTCGTACACGTGGCCTCTTGCGGAGATCGTCGTCCACAGCCACGGCAGACTGACGAGCAGCAGCACGACGGCACCCAGAACGGCCAGGCGTCGCAATCGCCGCCGCCACCGTCGCACCGGCCGGACATCGTCACTCACACCGATGCCCGCACGCCGTGCCCGGAATCAATCCTGCGGAAGCCGGGACGGCGGGGGCGGGAACGGCACACCGATGCCACCTCCGTTGCCCGGCGTGGTCGGCGTGGTCGTCGGAGTGACCGAGGGCGTCACAGAGGGAGTCGGGTCGGTCTCCGGCTCGGGCTGACTGACCTTGATGGTCACCTTCGTACCCGTCGGCTTCTTGTCCTTGGCGTTCGGGCTCTGATCGGTGACCTTCCCCGCGTTGGCGGCAGGCACCTCCGGACCCTCCTGCGGAACGACCGTGAAGCCGGCGTTGCGGAGGACGCGGGTGGCTTCCTCCTGGCTGAGCCCGACGACGTCCGGCACCTCGCGGACCTTGCCGTTCGAGACGGTGAGTGTCACCTTCGTGCCCTCGGGGACGCGCTGCCCCGACGGAGGGTCGACACTGAGTACCTCGTCCTGGCTGGCCTCGCTGTCGATGGTCTTGACGTCGGGGACGAGATTCGCTTCCTCGAGACGGGCGATGGCGCTCTCCCGCTTGCTGCCCTTGAGGCCTACCGGGACGGTCACCTCGGGCGCGCCGCCACAGATCTGGATAGTGACCTGACGCGTCTCCTCCAGCCGCGCGCCCGGCTGCGGAGTCTGCCGGACCACCGTGTCCTTCTGGCAGTTGCTCTCCCGCACCGGCTCGCCCACCACCGCCTGGAAGCCGGCATTGCGGATCTCGGTGATCGCGGCTTCCTGACTCTTACCCGTGAGGGTGGGCACCGACTTCAGGTCCTTGCCCTGTTGGTTCCAGAGCAGGGCGGCGACCAGGGCGATCACCGCCAGCACGCCTACCGCGCTGAACATCGCGATCAGCCAGGAGGACGCCTTGCGCTGGCGCGGGTCGCCCACCCGGGCCGGGATCTGCCGGGTCTGTTGCCCAGCGGCGGCGGCCGGGTAGCCAGCCCCGCCGCCGGCCGGGGCCATCGCCACCGTCTCCGCCTCGCGCATCACCGGCGTGGCCAGCACGGGCCGCCCGGCTGCGGCGCGGAGCAGGTCCGCACGCATCTCGCCGGCGCTCTGGTAGCGGTTGAGCGGGTTCTTCGACAGCGCCTTGAGCACGATCGCGTCGACGGCCGGGGTGACGTCCGGGTTGATGTCGCTCGGCGTCGGCGGCGTCTCCCGTACGTGTTGGTAGGCGACGCTGACCGGGCTGTCGCCGACGAACGGCGGGTGCCCGCAGACCAGCTCGAAGAGCACGCAGCCGGCGGCGTACACGTCGGAACGGGCGTCCACGGCCTCGCCGCGCGCCTGCTCCGGGGACAGGTACTGGGCCGTGCCGATCACCGCGCTGGTCTGCGTCATGGTGGTCGCGCCGCTGGCCAGAGCCCGCGCGATGCCGAAGTCCATCACCTTGACCTGACCGGTCTGGGTGAGCATCACGTTGCCGGGCTTGATGTCCCGGTGGATGATGCCGTGCCGGTGGCTGAACTCCAGCGCCGCACACATGTCGGCGCAGATTTCCAACGCCCGGCGGGGCTGCAACCGGCCCTCCGCGCCGAGCACCTCCTTGAGGGTCCGTCCGTTGACGAACTCCATGACGATGAACGGCAACGTCTCACCGGTCGGCGCGGTCTCCTCGCCGGTGTCGTAGACCGCCACGATCGCCGGGTGGTTGAGCGACGCCGCGTTCTGCGCCTCCCGCCGGAACCGCATCTGGAACGTCGCATCCCGGGCGAGGTCGGTGCGGAGCATCTTGATCGCGACGTCCCGACCGAGCCGGAGGTCGCGACCGCGGTGCACCTCGGCCATGCCGCCATAGCCGAGCAGCTCGCCGACCTGGTACCTGCCACCGAGCAGGCGGGCCTGCGCTGTCATCGCGTCTGTCGTCCTTCGCTCGTCGTCGTCCCGCCGTCGACCGGCTGGAGCCGTACCCCACGACGGTACGACGTCCGGGTCGGATCGTCGCGTCCGTCGGGCCGCAGCGCGCCGGACGTCGCCGCGTGCGGAGCCAGCGCACCGGTTTCGCCGGACTGCGACTGCTTCCGCAGGTTGTAGGAAATCACGCCCGAGCAGAGCAGGACCAGTACGGCGAGCAGGATGGCGAGAAGCACCATCCCGGGCCGGGACCGGTGAGGTTCGGGAGTGGATGGCGTCGGGCCGGCCTGGCGGACGTACGCCGGGGGGTGTTCCTGGCGGGTCTGCGCCGGCGGCACCGACGCGGCACCGCGCGGGTAGCCGGCGGCACCGGCCGGCGGCCGGGCGTACGGGACGGCCGGCGCGACGGTGGTGGGGCGGGGCTGCTGGGCTGGGGCGATCACGGTCGGGCGCTGCCCGGCGGGTGCCGGACGGTGCCCGACGCCCGGCGCGCGGTGGTGCTGCGACTGGGGCACCTGCGCACGACCGGGTGCCGCCGGTGAGGCCGGCGCCCCGGAGACCGGGCCGGGATGACCGCCGCCCCGGGCCTGCTGGGAGAGCGCGGCCTTGAGCTGGCGGGCGACCTGCGCGAGGGCCGCGGCGCTGGGCCAGCGCGCGGCCGGATCCTTCGCCAACGCCCGTTCCACCACTGCCCGGACCTGCGGCGGGATGTCCGAGGGCAGGGGGCGGGGTGTCTCCCGGACGTGCCGCATGGCGATGTCGAGCGGGTTGTCGCCCTCGAACGGGCGGCGCCCGGCCAGGCACTGGTACGCGACCACGCCGAGCGCGTACACGTCGGACGCCGGGGTGGCGACACCGCCGGTGGCCTGCTCGGGCGAGATGTAGGAGGCGGTGCCCAGCACCGAACCGGCGGCGGTGAGCTGCCCGACCATGTCGGAGCGGGCGATGCCGAAATCGGTCAGCACGAGCGTGCCGTTCGGGCGGACCAGCAGGTTGCCCGGCTTCACGTCCCGGTGCACGATGCCCTTCTCGTGCGCGGCGTGCAGCGCGTCCGCGGCCTGCGCGACGAGGGCCATCGTCCGGGCCGGGGTGAGCCGACCGACCCGACTCAGCGTCGACGACAGGGCGTCGCCCTCGACGTACTCCATGACCAGGAAGGCGATCTGCTGGTCGTTGCCGAAGTCGTAGACGTCCACCACGCCGGGGTGGTTGATGGTGGCCATGGTCCGGGCCTCGCCGCGGAACCGTTCGGCGAAGTCCGGATCGTCGAGCAGGGCGGGGAGCAGACTCTTCACCGCCACCGTCCGTCCGAGGACCTGGTCGGTGCCGCGCCACACGTCGCCCATGCCGCCGCTGGCGATCCGCTCGTCGAGACGGTAGCGGTTGCCGAGCTGGACACCGGGGCTGAGCATGTCAGCGGCCCCCGGGGTCGGCGATGGCGGCGCGCATGATCTGGCCGCCGATCCGGGCCGCCTCGGCGCTGCCACCGCTGCCGGCCTGCTCCAGCACCACGCAGACGGCGGAGACGGGGTTGTCGTTCTTGTCGAGCGCGAAGCCGATGAACCAGCCGTGGTCGGGCCGGTCCGGTGCGGACTGCGCGGTGCCGGTCTTGCCGCCGACCTTGTAGCCGCTGATCGCGGCCTTCTTGCCGGTCCCGTTCTGGACCACGCTGACCATCATGTCCCGCAGGTCGCTGGCGACCTGTGGGCTGACCGGCTGCCGCAGCTCCCGCGCGTCGGCCGTGTAGTAGCTGGTGGTGCGGTCCGGAGCGAGCAGCTGCCGCACCAGGTACGGCCGCATCTGCCGGCCCCGGTTGGCGACCGAGCCGGCGATCATGGCGCCTTCCAGCGGAGTCATCCGGACGTCCCGCTGACCGATCGAGGACTGGGCCAGCGCGGCCGGGTCGTCCCCGCCGTCGGCGTTCTGGATGCTGCCGGTACGGCTGGCCGCCGTGGGCAGGCCACCCTCACCGAGCTGCCCGACAGTCAGGTCCTCCTGCTCGAAGCCGAACTGGCGGGCCTTCTCCTTGATGGTGTTGGCACCGAGGCGTACGCCGAGCTGGGCGAAGCCCGTGTTACAGGATTCGGTGACCGCCTCCATCAGGGTGACCTGCGATTCCGGGCAGATCGAGGGGGCGGCGTTCCGGATCGGCTCGCCGGACGTGGGAGGGGTGTAGCTGGACCTGGCCGGGATGGGGGTGGTCTTCGTGACGCCGTTCTCCAGCGCCGCCGCGGCCACCACGATCTTGAAGGTGGAGCCCGGCGGCAGCGTCTCGCCGAGCGCCCGGTTGCTCAGGGGCCGTTCCGGGTCCTGCTCCAGCTTGTTGAACGCGGCCGCCGCCTGGTCTGTGTCGTGGCTGGCCAGCGGGTTCGGGTCGAAGCTCGGCATGGAGACGAGCGCCTGCACCGCACCGGTGTTCGGGTCGATGGCGATGGCCGCGCCCCGCTTCGCCCCCACCTGGTTGTTGCGCATCTGGTCGTACGCCACGTCCTGAGCCCGCTTGGAGAGCGTCAGCAGCACGTTGCCGCCACCGGTCTGGTCACCGGTGAACATGTCCTTGAACCGGTCGCCGATGAGCTGGTCGCTGGTGCCGGCCAGGAAGTCGTTCTCCACCTGCTCGATGCCCCGGTCCGCCAGGTTGACCGGCTTGTAGCCGAGCACGTGGGCGTACTTGGCGCCACCGGGGTAGGTGCGCAGGAACTTCAGCTTGCCGGTGGTCTCCTTGCTGGTGGCCAGCGCGGTGCCACCGGCCTCGATGTTGCCGCGCTTGATCTTGTAGTCGGCAACCTGGACCCGGCCGTTGTAGTCGCTGGTGCGGTACTCGTCGGCCTTGTAGGCCTGGATCCAGTTGAGATTGGCGAAGAGCAGACCGAACAGGACAATGACGACGACGCCGACGCGGCGCAGGGGTGCGTTCACGGCTTGATCACCTCCGTGGGGGCACCGTGCAGTTGCTCGGGCGGACCACCGGCGGGCCGGGCGGCCTTGCCGCCACTCCCGGTGACCGGCCGGCGGGCTCCGTCGGAGACCCGCAGCAGCACCGCGATGAGCAACCAGTTGGCCATCAGCGACGAGCCACCGGCGGACAGGAACGGGGTGGTCTGACCGGTCAGCGGAATGAGCTTGCTGATCCCGCCGACGATCACGAAGACCTGCAGGCCCAGGGTGAACGCCAGACCACCGGCGAGCAGCTTGCCGAACGAGTCCCGCACCGCGAGCGCGGCACGCAGTCCGCGCTCCACGATCAGGAGGTAGACCACCAGCAGCGCGGAGAGCCCGAACAGGCCGATCTCCTCACCGATGCCGGCGAAGATGAAGTCGTTCTGCACCTCCGGCAGGATCTCCGGCTGGCCGCCGCCCGGCCCCGCACCGAAGAGCCCACCCGTGCCCAGGGCGAGCAGCCCCTGCACGAGCTGGTAGCCCTTGTCGGTGGGGTCGGCGAACGGATCCAGCCAGATCTCCGCCCGTACGTAGAAGTTGGCGAACGGGCCGCCGACGGTCGAACCGAGGACGTACGCCAGGTATGCGCCGCCGAAGAACAGGACCAGACCGATCAGCAGCCAACTGACCCGTTCGGTGGCGATGTACAGGGTCACCACGAACATGCCGAAGTAGAGCAGCGAGGTGCCCAGGTCCTTCTCGAAGACGAGCACCAGAAGGCTGATCAACCAGACCACGACCACCGGGCCGAGGTCGCGCCCGCGCGGGAAGTCGATGCCGAGCAGACGCCGACTGGCCAGCGACAGCACCTCACGCTTGCGCACCAGGTAGTAGGCGAAGAAGACCAGCAGCGCCAACTTGGCGAACTCACCCGGCTGGATGGAAAAACCGCCCACCCGGATCCACAGCTTGGCGCCGTTGATCTCTGAGATGCTCGACGGCAGCACCGCCGGCAGCATCACCAGCACGATGCCGGCCAGGCCCAGGGTGTACGCGTACCGGGACACCGAACGGTGGTCGCGCATGATGGCGAGCAGGCCGGCGGCGAGGATCACCGAGGCCAGCGTCCACGCCAACTGCCGCCCGCCGATGCCGGCGAAGACGGCCAGGCTCTCCCGGTCGGCGACCGGCGCCTCGCCCAGGTCGATGCGGCGCAGGAAGCCCACCCCGAGGCCGTTGAGCAGGGCCACCGCTGGCAGCAGGGCCGGGTCGGCGAACGGGGCGAGGAACCGGATGACCAGGTGCAGACCGAGGAACACCGCGCCGAGCGCGGCGGCGGGCATCCAGAAGTCCGGGGTGACCGTGTCCAGCAGGTTCGCCTCGACGGTCGCCCCGTACGCGGCCACCAGCACCATCGCGAGCAGCAGCAGGGACAGCTCGGCGTTGCGTCGGGACCGGGCCAGGCGTACGCCGGACTGCCCGCCCGTGGTGGCGGGCGAGGGCGCCGGTGTGGCCGCTACGGTCACGGGTGGAATCCTCGGGATCTCAGTCGATGCTCACTCAGGAGACCGGCAACCGGCCGGATCGAGCGTCGGCGGTGTCGAGTCGGAGGGCGTGGCGTCGGGTGCGGTCGTCGGGCCGGTCACGCCGGCGGTGGGGGTGACGGCGGGGCTGGCGGTCGCCGACCCGTTCGCGGGAGGCAGCGTGCCGGCGGTCGGGGTGCCGTTCGGCGGCACGGGCGTCCCGTCCGGGGTCGGTGACCCCGCCACGACTGTCGGGTCGGACGGGCAGAGCGGCTTCAGGTTGGGATTGGTCGGCGTGTCGCTGGTCAGCTCGGCGAGCTGGCGCTCGGCGTCCGGCTCGTTCTTGGCCCGGATGCCCACCTTGACGGTGTCCTGTGCGGCGACGGTGAGGTCGTCCAGCCGGGTCCCGCTGGTGCGGTGCACGCTGGAGAGGTCCATCCCGGCGATCTGACCCTGGATGCCCCGGAAGACGGCGACCTGCCCCTCCTCGGTGGCGCCCACGTAGTACTGCCGCTGGGTGTACGTCCAGCCGGCGAAGGCCGCGCCACCGACGATCACCAGCAGGGCCAGCGCCATGGCGGCGGTCCGCACCGGTCGGCGCTTCGGCCGGTCCGGCTCGTCGTCCGACGCGGCGGGCTCCTCCGGCGCGGCCGGGCGTGGCGCGGAGAGCGCGGAGGCCCGGGCGGCCGGGGTGGAGTTGTCGGCGGAGGTGGCCATGCCCCGGTCACGGGCGGCGGCGCCACCGACGATCGGGGTGGCCTCGACGATGTCCTGGTCGGTCGCGTCGGCGATGATCACCGTGATGTTGTCCGGGCCACCGCCGCGCAGCGCCAGCTGCACCAGCCGCTCGACGCACTGCTGCGGGTCGGTGTACTCCCGAAGGGTCTCACCGATGGTCTCGGAGCTGACCACGCCCGAGAGGCCGTCGCTGCAGATCAGGTACCGGTCGCCGGGCAGGACCTGGCGCACCGAGTACTCCGGGTCGATGTCCCGGCCGTCCAGGGCACGGGTCAGCAGTGACCGCTGCGGGTGACTGCTCGCCTCCTCGGCGCTGATCCGCCCCTCGTCGACGAGCATCTGGACGTACGTGTCGTCCTTGGTGATCTGCGCGAACTCACCGTTGCGCAGCAGGTAGGCCCGCGAGTCGCCGATGTGGACCATCCCCAGCTTGCTGCCGGTGAAGAGGGTCGCCGTCAGCGTGGTGCCCATCCCCTCCAGCTGCGGGTTGGCGTCCACCGTGTCGCGGAGGTGTTGGTTGGCGGTACCCACGGCCGAACGCAACGCATCGACGAGAGCGTCCCCTGGGACGTCCTCGTCGAGCGGCGCCATGGCACCGATGACGATGTTGCTGGCGACGTCACCGGCGGCCATGCCGCCCATGCCGTCGGCAACGGCGAGTAGCCGCGGCCCGGCGTAGACGGAGTCTTGATTGCCGTCTCGGATCAGACCGCGGTCGCTGTGGGCCGCATAGCGCAGGGTCAGAGTCATGGCCGTAATTCGAGGGAAGTGCGGCCGATCCGGATCGGCACGCCGAGGGGGACGGGGGTTGGTCCGGTGACCTTAGCGCGATCGAGGTACGTGCCGTTAGTCGAGCCGAGGTCCTCGACGAACCACTGCCCGTCGCGGGGCACGAGCCGGGCGTGCCGCGCGGAGGCGTAGTCGTCGGTGATGACCAGGGTGGAATCCTCGGCCCGACCGATGGTGATCTGCGCTTCACCGAGAGTGATCCGGGTGCCGGCCAGCTGGCCGGCGGTCACCACCAGTTGGTGGGCCGCCCTGCCCCGTTTCACCTTCGCCGGCTTCGCCGCCTGCCCCGTCGAGGCGCCCACAGCTCGTGGCGCCGCCACCAGGCGACCGGACCGGGCCCCCGCGAACAGGTCCCGCCGGATCACGCCGACCACCGTGAACACGAAGATCCACAGCAGGATCAGGAATCCGAACCGGGCAACGGTGATGACCAGTTCCGGCAAGGCGGGTCAGCCGTCCACGCGGAAGGTCAGCGTCGTGGTGCCGAGCTGGACCATGTCACCCGGGTTGAGGGCGACGGCGGAGACCCGCTGGCCGTTGACCATCGTGCCGTTCGTCGACCCCAGATCCGTCAGCACGACCTGGCCGCCGTCGAAATCCAGCCGGGCGTGTCGCCGGGAGATGCCGACGTCGGGCAGGCGCAGGTTCGCCTGGTCGCCGCGACCGATCACCGTCGACCCCATCTGGAGGGGGTAGGTGCGCCCGTCTCCGGAGACGAGCCGCACGTTGCGGCCACCGCCGTGCCCGGGTGGCGGGCCGTAGCCACCGCCCTGGTCGTAGGCGGAATAGGCGGGCGGGCCGGCGTCGTAGCCGGGCGCCGACACCGGGGCGACCTCGCCACCGGTGTAGACCTCGGCGGTGACCCGGAACATGCCCGTGTCCAGGCCGTCACCCCGCTCGATCTCGACGATCACGTCGCCGTAGACCGTCCAGGCCTGCTCGCCGATGAACTCCGCCTGCGACTGGGCCAGCTCCTGGGCCAGCGCGGCGGCGTACGGCGCCAGACGACTGTGGTCGAACGGCGAGAGATCGATCACGTAGCGGTTGGGCACCAACGTGCGCCCACCGGCCAGGATCGCCTTGTGCGCCTCGGCCTCCCGCTGCATGGCGTTGAGGATCTCCACGGGGTGGACCACCCCTTTGAAGACCTTGGCGAAAGCCCCTTCGACCAGGCCTTCCAGACGCTTCTCGAAGCGTTGCAGCACGCTCACCGGCTCCTCCTCGGGTCCCGAGGACATGATGGTATCCGGCCGGCGCGCGTGCAGCTCACACGCCGCTCGGCCGCCTGCTCCCGGCCCGCTCGGAAGGACCGGGACTGCCGTGCTAATCTTTCGTCCGCCACGAACGGTAACCGCTCGTGGCGAGCGCCTGGGACAGCGTAGTATTCCCGAGGCCCGCTGGAGACAGCGGGATCGGGACGGCTAGAGTGTTGCGGGTTGTGCCACGGGGATGTGGCGGAATGGCAGACGCGCACGGTTCAGGTCCGTGTGCCCGAAAGGGCGTGGGGGTTCAACTCCCCCCATCCCCACCAACGACGAGGGCTCCGCATACTGCGGGGCCCTTCCGTCATATCGGGGCGTGCCGGGCGTCACGCTATGCTCCGATGGATTCTGCCTCCGATGGACCAGGAGTGGCGTGTGAGTGTCGCGTTGGTGACCGGGTCTGGTGGTCTGATCGGCTCCGAGGCGGTCCGGCACTTCGCCGGGCTCGGCCTGGACGTCGTCGGCATCGACAACGACATGCGCCGGTACTTCTTCGGTGAGGACGGCTCCACATCGTGGAGCCTGGAGCGGCTCGGCCGTGACCTGGGCAGCGCGTACACCCACTTCGCGGTGGACATCCGGGACCGCGAGGGCCTGGAGCAGGTGTTCAAGAAGTACGGCTCGGACATTGCCGTGGTGATCCACAGCGCCGCGCAGCCGAGCCACGACTGGGCGGCGAAGGAGCCGTACACCGACTTCGACGTCAACGCCGGCGGCACTCTCAACATGTTGGAGAACACCCGGCTGCACGCGATCGACGCACCGTTCATCCACTGCTCGACGAACAAGGTGTACGGCGACCGGCCCAACAGCCTGCCGCTGATCGAGCTGGAGACGCGGTACGAGCTGCCCGAGGACCACCCGTGGTACGACGGCATCACCGAGGACATGTCGATCGACAGCTCCCTGCACTCGATCTTCGGCGCCTCCAAGGTCGCCGCGGACGTGATGGTCCAGGAGTACGGCCGCTACTTCGACATGAAGACCGCCTGCTTCCGGGGCGGCACGCTGACCGGTCCGGCGCACTCGGCGGCCGAGCTGCACGGCTTCCTGGCGTACCTGATGCGCTGCGTGATGGAGGGCCGGACGTACAACCTGTTCGGCTACAAGGGCAAGATGGTCCGCGACGCGATCCACTCGCGGGACGTGCTGACCGCGTTCGAGGCGTTCTTCCGGGCGCCGCGCTCGGCGGAGGTCTACAACCTGGGCGGCGGACGGCACTCCAACACCTCGCACATCGAGGCGTTCCGGATCGCCGAGGAGATCACCGGCCGCGAGGCGCGGATCAACTACGTCGAGCAGAACCGCACGGGCGACCACCAGTGGTACGTCAGCAGCATGGCCCGGTTCGAGGAGCAGTACCCGGACTGGAAGATCACCTACGACGTACCCATGATCCTTCGGGAGATCTACGAGGCCAACGTCGACAAGTGGGTGCCCCAGTCATGACCGCCCGGACCAAGCGCAACGTGCTCGGCGTCCTGGTCGACGCCACCGACTACGCCACGGCGACGGACGCTGTGGTGACCGCCGCGCACGAGCGGCGTCCCTTCGCGCTGACCGCGCTTGCCGTGCACGGGGTGATGACCGGCGTCCTGGACCCGGCGCACAACGCCCGGCTCAACTCGTTCGACATGGTCACGCCGGACGGGCAGCCGGTGCGCTGGGCGCTCAACCTGCTGCACCGCGCCGGGCTCACCGACCGGGTCTACGGGCCGACGCTGACCCTGCACGTGCTCTCCCGCTTCGCCGACGAGGGCCTGCCGGTCTACCTGTACGGCTCGACCGAGGAGACCCTCGCCAGGCTGATCCCGGCCCTGGAGCGGATGTTCCCCGCGCTGAAGATCGCCGGGGTGGAGCCGTCCAAGTTCCGGGCCGTCCAGCCGGGCGAGGACGCCGAGATCGCCGACCGGATCCGGTCCAGCGGTGCCCGACTCGTCCTGGTCGGGCTCGGCTGCCCGCGCCAGGAGGTCTTCACGTACGCCATGCGGCCCCTGCTGGACATGCCGATGATGGCTGTCGGCGCGGCCTTCGACTACCACGCCGGGCTGCTGCGCCAGCCGCCGCCGTGGATGCAGCGCGCCGGGCTCGAATGGTTCTGGCGGCTCGGTCTGGAGCCGAAGCGGCTCTGGAAGCGTTACGTGATCCTCAACCCGGCCTACCTGGCCCGACTGGCCGGGCAGAAGACCGGCCTGTGGAAGGCACGTCCGCCGGCCCCGGCCACCGAGCGTCCGGCCAGCTTCGCGGTCTGACCCCCCATCCGGTACGACACGAGGCCCCATCCGCGCAGGCGGGTGGGGCCTCGGCCGTGAGGGCGGGAGCGGTCAGACGGTCAGGGTCCAGGTGTTGATGTAGCCGGTGTCGGCCGCGTACGTGTCGCGCACCTGGAGCCGCCAGGTGCCGTCGGCGGCCTCACTCGACACGTTCGCCGTGTAGGTGGTGTTCACGTTGTCGGCGCTGTCCGAGGTGCTGCTGTTCTTCAGCCGGTACGCGCTGCCGTCCGGGGCGAGCAGGTCGATGACGAGGTCACCGCGGTAGGTGTGCACGATGTTCACCGCCACGGTGGAGGCCGAGGAGGCGTTCCGGCCACAGCCGGAGATGGTGATCGAGCTGGTCACCGCCGCGCCGGCGTCCGGGATCGACACGTCGGTGCCGTTGGTGCCGGTGCAGCCGGTCGGCGGCGGCGGGGTGGTGCCGCCCGAGCCCACGTAGAGCAGCCGGTTCGGCGACCCGGAGCCGGCGTTGCCGACCACGTTGGCCGTCGCGTTGGCCACCATCTGGTCGCGGACCTGCTGCGGGGTCCAGCCCGGGTTGACGCTGGCCAGCAGGGCCGCCGCACCGACCACGTGCGGCGTGGCCATCGAGGTGCCGCTGATCGTGTTGCTCGCGGTGTCGCTCGTGTACCAGGCCGAGGTGATCGACGAGCCCGGGGCGAAGATGTCCAGGCAGGTGCCGATGTTCGAGAACGACGAGCGAGCGTCCGAGCTGGTCGTCGAGCCCACCGTGATGGCCTCGGTGACCCGCGCCGGGGAGGTGTTGCAGGCGTTCGCGCCGTTGTCGTTGCCGGCCGCCAGGCCGTACGTGACGCCGGAGGCGACCGAGTTGCGTACGGCGGTGTCAAGCGAGGTGTTCGCGCCGCCGCCCAGGCTCATGTTCGCCACGGCCGGCTTGATCGCGTTCTGGGTGACCCAGTCGACGCCGCCGATCACGCCGGCGGTCGTGCCGCTGCCGGAGCAGTTCAGCACCCGTACGCCGACCAGTTGGACGCCCTTGGCGACCCCGTACGCCGAGCCGCCGACGGTGCCGGCGACGTGGGTTCCGTGGCCGTTGCAGTCGTCCGCCGACCCGCCGTCCACCGCGTCGTAGCCGGAGGTGGCCCGCCCGCCGAAGTCGCTGTGGGAGAAGCGGATGCCGGTGTCGATGATGTAGGCGTGCACGTTGCTCGCCGTGTTCGGGTAGGTGTAGGAGCTGTCCAACGGCAGGTTGCGCTGGTCGATCCGGTCCAGGCCCCAGGAGGGCGGGTTGGCCTGCGTTCCGGAGATCGAGACGGTGTGGTTCTGCTCGACGTACGCCACCGCCGGATCGGCGGCGATCCGTGCCGCCGCCTTCGCGTCCACGGTGACCTCGAAGCCGCGCAGCGCCGCGCCGTAGGTGCGGGCCACCGCGCCGCCGTGACGGCCGGACAGCCGCTTCGCGGTGTCACCGACCCGGTCGCGGGCCACCGCGCTGTCCTTGAGCACGACGATGTAGCTGTCCGGTACGGCGGTTGCGCCGCCGGCGGCCCGGACCACGCCGACCGGTTCGGCGGCCAGGGCCGGGGTACCGAAGGCCAGTGCGGTCGCCGTGGCCACCCCGACCAGTACGGACCTGCGTGGAAGACCCATCTCCCTACCTCCCTCCGACCGGCGGCGGATCGCGACCACCGGCCCCGACATCAATCGACTGCTGCCGATCGAGCTGAGGGTAGTTCAGCGGTCGCCCGGTCGGACATGTCGAAACGTCCATAACTTCCGGGGGATGACCCCCTACGGGACCCGGGTCCGGGGTGAACGGGGGACCGGCCCGGATTCGCGCCGCCCGGATCCGGGAAAGACTCTCCGACATGGAGAGTCAGCTCACCATCCTGCTGCCGATCGCCGCCGTCTGGCTGGCCGCCGGCATCGTCGCCGACGGCCTGCCCCGGCTGCGCAACACCCGCACGCTGCGCAGGCGTACCGGATGGTTGCTGGCCCTCGCCCTGACCGGCGTGGCGCTCACCGCGGCCGTACTCACAGGCGGTCTGCTCAGCGCCGGCGACGCACCGATCGACCGGGCCGCCGCCGGACTGACCCTGACCGCCGGCCCGTCGCTCGTGGTGGCGGTCTGCTCGGTACGGCGGATCCGCCGGCTGTGGGCCGGAGCCGGGGCGTTCGTGAGCGCGCCCGGCACCCCCGCGCCGCACGGCCTGCGCGCCGCCGCGGCGCATCCCCTCATCGGGCTGCCGTTGCAGGTGAGCGCCCTGGTCACGCTGCCGGCGGTGATCGCGGCCACCGGCGCCGACCTCGGTGCCGAGCCCGGCGTCGCAGGTCCGGCGATCACGGTGGGTGCGCTCGCGGTGGCCGTCATCGGCGTCCGGCACGCGCTCCGGCACAGCCGGCTCGCCGAGCGGACCCGGCCGACGGCGTCACCGTCAGCGCGAGCGGCCTGACCCCGGTAGGTACAGCAGCTCCAGGATCGCCCGGGTCGCCTCGAACCAGCGGTCCAGCCAGCCGGGCGGGGGGACACTGCCCTTCGGCGGCAACTCCAGCAGCAGGCCGCGCAGCAGCGGATGGTCGGCCAGCGACCCGGTGCCCTCCATCGGCCAGCCGTTCGGCGGGAACGACGGCTCGACCAACGGATTGGGGTCGAGGGAGGGCAGCGAGAGGGGCGGGTCGGCCGACTCGGCGGCGGACGGCTCCTGCTCGCTCGACACCACCTCGGTCAGTACGGTGTCCCGACGCGCCCCGCGGTACTTGCCACCGAACCGCTCCGGCTTACCCGGACCGTTGGTGAGATTGTCTGACCCGATCGTCGTCATCCGTCTCGCCTACCTCGCTCGGTTGCGTGTCGGTGCGGCGGATCATCGACCAGCGCCGCTACCGCCCGGTTCAACGAGACGGGCCCGCTGTAGCGACGGGAATCCCGGCGGAACCTCGCGGCGTCCCGCCCCCCGACACCCACGGCACCACGATCTCCGGGCACGGGAAGGTCCCCGCCCGGTCGGAACCGGACGGGGACCTCACGTCACGCTCGGTCAGGCCGAGCCGAACACACCACCTCTGGTGCCGGCGACGAAGGCGTGCCAGTCACCCGGGGCGAAGACCAGGGCCGGGCCGGCCTTGTCCTTCGAGTCCCGCACTCCGACCGCCCCGGTCACGTACGCCACCTCCACGCAGTTGTCACAGTTCGGCCCGCTCTTCGAGCTCTTGAACCACGTTGCCTGCGTCAGGTCCACGGGGAACCCCTTGGTCGCCATTTCCACAACGGCTCCTCTGCCAGTTTTGCGATGTGTGCGACGGACTCCTCCGGACGGATGGCCGCGGCGCGGATGTGATCGAAGATGAAGCTGTACTTCTGTAGTTCGTCGCTCTTCTCAAGGAAGAGCCCACCCGTGGCGTTCTCCGCGTACACAACATCCGGATCACCGGGCTCAGGGAAGCTGAGGATCGTGAAGGTCCCGTCCATGCCGGCGTGCGCACCCACCTCGAAGGGGAGGATCTGGAGCGTCACGTTCGGCAACTCGGCCACCTCGACCAGCCGCTTGAGCTGGCCGCGCATCACCTCGTCCCCGCCCACCGGCCGACTTACCACCGCCTCATCGAGCACCACCCACAGATCGACCGGATCGTCCTGGGTCAACAACGACTGACGACCCAGACGGACACGCACCCTCTGGTGTACCTGATCGGCCGTGAAGTCCGGTCGGGCGGCGCGGATCATCGCCCCGGCGTACTCCTCGGTCTCCAGAAGACCCGGCACGACCTGCTGTTCGTACGCCCGGATCGAACTCGCCGCAGCCTCCAGCCCGACGTACGCGCCGACGAGCACCGTGCTGTACGGGTGCCACCAGCCCTTCTGCCGGGCCTCCCGGGCGATCTGCACCAGCTCGTCGCTCTCGGCTCCCACCACCCCGTAGATCCGCAGCATGTCCCGCACGTCGCGGGGCGTGGCCGTGGTGTGGCCGGTCTCGATCCGGGACACCTTCGACGCCGAGCACTCCAACTGCTCGGCGACGACCTCGATGGTGATCCCGGCGGACTCCCTCTGGCGACGTAACTCGGCACCGAGCCTCCGTCGCCTGATGGTCGGGCTGCGCCGTTCACTCATCGCGTGGTCCATGAGTCATCGGTCCCCACCGCTGGCTGCTCGACCCCACTCGGGCTACCTCCGGTCGACGCGCCACTGGCTGTCGCCCGCCGGGGGCGCGACCGTCGACCGGCGAACGCTCGCGGCGAGGGGGTGGTGCCGGTCATCGGCCGGCCGCGACGGGCGAATCCGGCCCCCAGTGTGCCGTCCGGACACGGAAGGCTTCAAGCGCCGCTTTGCGCGACGCGCTCACGTATCGGCAAAAGTCGACGTGCAACTTGCATGAAGCACCTCCCTGATGCAGTCTGTCCGTATGGCACGGATCACTCAGCGTTTCCGTCCGCTCCCCCGGAGTGGTGACCCCACCGATCCGGGGATGTCGGACACGACGCGGGCCCGGCCGGCGACACCGAGACCTGCTCCCGGGTGATGACCCCGCCGCTGCAAGCCGGCAAGCTGCGGCGGCGGGCGCGGTTCCCGGAGAGCAGCCGGGTGATGGTCGGGTGGCGGCACGCCACCAGCGGAGTACGGCCCGACCACCACCATCCGCACCACCGGTCCACGAGGCACGACCCCGACACCGGCCGAGACTCTTCCCCGATCAGTTAGTCACCGCCGGCACAACCGCCGGCCAACCCTCCCCAGGAGCCCATGTGCTTCCCCGCTCCGGTGACGTTCTGCACGTGACTCGCGCGGCGAGTGTCCAGTTCCTCAGGCCGATCATGTTCCGGGTGATCCGAGTGCTCGACTGGCCGACGTACGACGGTTGGCTCTGGCTCGACGGCTACGAGCTCAACGCCGCGGGCGACGCGGTCAACCGACGGTCGATCTTCGTTCAGCGGGAAGGGTTGCAACAGGTGCAGGCCGCACCGGAACCCCGTCCGCACACCGTACGGACGCGGCGACCCGTCTCCCGTACCCCAGTCCGGGTGGGCTGACCACCGCGATCCGCCGCGGTGGGCGTGCCGTCGCCATAGAATTGGTACGCCCACCCCGGCACCGTTCCACCGCACGTCCAGGGCCCTGAGCCTGGGATGGTTCATGGTCAATCAGCCCGCCCTGCGGCGGCACCACCGCTCCCGTATCGCCTATGCCCTCGCACTGCTCGCTCTGCTCGGGGCCGTGACCACACTCCTGGTCCTGGTCCGCGACCCGGCATCGTCCGCGACCCGGCTGGCCACTCCGGTACCCGCACCGGAGATCACCGTGGTAGACGCCGACCCACCAGCAGAGGAAGACCCCGGCTGGATCGGTGCCGCCGCGCCCACCCAGCACGCCGAAGCGGCCGACCCGACGGGGTCGGTGGCCGGTGGCGGCGCCGGCGGTCAGTCCGACGGACGACAGGACCTCGCCGGGCAGGCCTCCAGCGGGCACACCGCCACGGACGTCCGCCGGTCCCTGTTCTGGTCCGGCGTCTTCGGTCTCACCATCTCGCTTGCCGGCCTCGGCCTGGTCGGCACCCGCCGCCGGATGTGGTGAGCACCCGTCACGGCGTGTTCGTCGCCGTCCCGCCCGGCGTGGTCGGACCACTCCCGGTCGAGGGCCGGGCCTGCGAGACGATCAGCAGGACGTCCTCGCCGTCCGACACCGTCGCCCCGGCCTCCGGTTCGGTACCCACCACCGTCCCGGGCGGCAACTCGGACGGGCGGTACACCACCCGGTAGGACAGGCCGAGGCGTTCCAGCAGCCCTTCGGCGGTGGCCTGCGGCAGGCCGGCGACCGGCGGCACCGGCACCTCGGCGGGCTCACTCGGCGACGGCGAACTGCTGGGCGACGCGGAGGTCGGCGACGCGGAGGTCGGGGCCGCGCTGGTCGGCGCGGCACTCGTGGCGCTGCCCGGCGGCGGCGACGGGGTCGACTCCGGGTCGTCCCGGTCGTTGTCCCGGGCGTTGAGCACCACCCAGAGCGCGGTCCCGAGCAGGCCGGCGAGCAGCAGCGCCAGCACACCCCAGAGGATCGGTAGCCACCACCGCCGCCCACCCTGCTCCTCGGCGTACCAGTCGCCGGCCGGCTCGGCCGGTCGCGGCGGCCGCACCTCCGCACGCCCGGACCACGGAGCGGGGTTGGGCCGCTCGACGGGCATCCGCGCCGTCCGGTCGGCCGGCGGCGGCGGCGCGGAACGATCGATCGGCATGGTCTGGTCGGAGGACGCGTTAGCACCGGGCCGGCCCTGCGACGCGGCCCGGTCGATCGGCGCGGTCTCATCAGGCGACACGGGCCGGTTCATGGGCGCCGTCTGGTCCGGCGACGCCGCCCGGTTCATCGGCGCTGTTTCATCAGGCGACGCGGGCCGGTCCATCGGCGCCGTCTCGTCGGGTCCGGCGGGTTGCGGCTCCGGCCGGTCGGCGGGCGGGAGGGGGCGGGTCCGGTCGTCGTCGTGCTCCCCGGCGGGCGGCTCCTGGCGGTCGTCGCTCATCGCACGTCCTTTCCCGAACCGGGGCGGGCGGCACGGCCCTCGACCGTCAACCTAGCGGCCCGCACCGGCATCGGCCGGGATCAGCGGCCCCCGGCGAGCCGGAAACGTCCGCCGGAGACGGCGACTCAGGAGGTGGGCCGCACGCTCGGCTGATCGGCAGCGCCCGTACCGCACCAGATACCCACCTGGTCGTTCCAGCGGGCCGGGCCGTCCTCGGTCGGTTCCTGCCGGACGACCTTTCCGGTGCGCCCACTGCGGTAGCTCGGGTAGAGCCCCTCCTCGACCAACTCGTCGGCGGCCCTGGCACAGTCGTCGCCGACCACGTCCGGCACCTCCGCGGGCGGCGGCGGCCCGGCCACCTGGAGTTGCACGGTGGTGCCCCGGGTGACCTCGGTACCCACGGGAGGTGAGGCGCTCGCGACCGTACGACCGCTGCCACCGCCGAAGACCAGCCGCCAGCCCAGCCGCTGCTTGCGCAGCATGTCCCGGGCCTCCTCGAAGTCGGCGCCGACGACCGGCGGGACGGTCAACCCGGACCCCTTGGTCGTGCTGGCGGACGTCCGGGGAGCCGAGGGTGTGGTCCGGGCCGTACTCGGTCGGGGCGTGGCCGTCCGGATGGTCGGCGAGGCGGTCACACTCGCCACCGCGAGCGGCTCGTCGGGGGCGTCGTCGTCGCCGGCCAACAGCCAGCCACCGGTCGCGCCCACCGCGGCGAGCAGCACCGCCACCAGCCCGCCCCCGAGCAGGACGGTGGCCCGGCTCCCGCCGCCCCCGGCCCGACCGTCGGCGGGATCCTGCCGACCCGTGTTCGTGTCCGTCATACCGCACACCGCCTCATCACCGGCGACCGTACCGGTCACCGCCAAGCCCGTTCGCGCCTGCCGGCGCGTCATCGCGACTCGCCGCGTCGTCGACGGGACGTTACGCTGCCCGGCATGGCCAGACGGGGCTGGGGAGTATCGATCGCGACGGCGATCGGGGTCGCTGCCGGAGCGGGTGCCGCACAACTGGGCTTCGGCTACGGCCTCGGCGTCATCACCTGGACGCCCACCGACGCCGGCGCCGCCGACACAGCCTGGGCGGACGGCCTCGCCTGGGCGACCTGGCTGGCCGCCAGCTCGACGGTCCTCGGCGCGGTCTGCGCGCAGCGGCTGCACCAGCGGCCGGCCCCGACGCCCGCCGTCCACACTCCGGCGGCAACGGACGGACCCCACGGTCCGGAGCCCGCGGCATCCGACACCGGAACTCCGGCCGCAGCGACGGCCCCGACCACCGTGGACCGTCGACCGGTACGCACCGGAGCCGCACCCGGTGAACACGGTGGTCTGCTGGGACGGGTGGCCATCGCCCTGGGCGCCGGGCTCGGTGGGCTGGTCACCGTGCTCCTCGTCGCCGTACCCGCGCGGGTGGCGGTGGGCGCCGACACGGCAGCGCCGCAACGCGTCGCCGCCGTACACACGGCGCTGGGAATCGTCATCGGCGTACTCGTCGCACTCTGGGCTCTGCGCTCCCGTGCCGCCGCGGTGAACGTGACCGCGACGGCCGCCTGGCTGTGGCTGCTCGCCGTGGTGTCGGTGATCGACGGGGTACGCGTCGGACGCGGCCTGGTCGGCGCGCAACTCGGCACCTGGCAACTCGACCCGGATCACAGCCGGTACTGGATCGGAGACCAGCTCTACTGGCCCGGTGCGCTGCTTGCTCTCGTCCCCGCACTCGTGATCGGGGCGCTGGCCGCGCGGCGAGCCACCCGCTCGCCGGGGCATCGGGTCAGCGCGACGGCGTCGGGGGCGGCCGGTCCGCTGCTCGTCGCCCTCGCGTACCTGAGCACCGTGCCGCGCTGGTCGACCCTGGGCCCGGAGCAGCTGTCCACTCAGCTCGTCGCCCCGTACGCCGTGATCGCCGGCATCGGTGGCTCGGTGCTCGCCGCTGTCCTCGGCGAACGCGCCGAGCGACACCGAGCCGCCAGCCCGGGTACGCGAGACACCGGCACACCGCCCGAACCGACAGCCCAGCCCGTCCCGAGCACGGAACCCGACCCGGCGGCTCAGCCCGACCCGGCCGCTCGATCCGGCTCCGCCGCCGAGCCCGGCTCCGTCGCTCAGCCTGGCTCGGCCGCTCGATCCGGCTCCGCCGCCGAGCCCGGCCCGGCCGCTCAGCCCGGCCCGGCGTTGGCCGCCGCCGGCCGGACCTCGACCTCCGCAGGCGGAACCGGTTCGTCGACCTCCGGCACGTCGACCGATGCTGCGCCGCGGCGCAGCCGAACCGACCGGACAGCGGCACGCCCCCGGCCCGGCGACGAGACCGCCGCGCCCCGGGTGCCGGCACCACGAACGGAGCCGGACCTCCCGGCCCGGTCCGACACGGCATCCCAGGAACCAGCCCCGGGCAACCGCCGCTCCCGCAGACCCACCAACCCCCCGACAAGCTGAACCGCGCCCTCGCCACCGCAGTCGATCATGAAGTGATGGTGAGCAGGTTGTGGGGTCATATCGGACTCATGGGCGCCGCAACTCCATGGACCGCGCGAGGGCGGGCAGGGGTGGGGTCAGGAGACGGGCCAGGTGTGGACTGGTTCGTTCGTGCGTTGGAGTTCGGCGTAGCGCTGGACCATGTGGTGCAGCGCGGCGGGCCGGTCCATGCCCAGGTGCCGCTCGGCCGCCCAGACCGCCTCGGTCTGCCAGACCGCGCCGTTGCGGCCGGTACGGCAGCGCTGCTCGATGATGCCGAGCAGCCGGTCCCGCTGCGCCGCGGTGACCCCGAATCCGTCCAGTCCGGTGGCGGCGGTGGGCAGCAACTCGTCAAGCACGAGCTTGGTGACCGGCACGTCGCCGAGGTGGGGCCAGTGCAGGACGGCGTCCAGGCCACGCCGGGCGGCGGCATGGAAGTTCTCCTCGGCGGAGCTGAAGGTGAGCTGGCTCCAGATCGGCCGGTCCGCCTCGGCGAGGCCACGGGCCAGGCCGAAGTAGAAGGCCGCGTTCGCCAGCATGTCCACCACAGTCGGGCCGGCCGGCAGCACGCGGTTCTCCACCCGCAGGTGCGGGCGGCCGTTCATGATGTCGTAGACCGGGCGGTTCCACCGGTAGACCGTGCCGTTGTGCAGTCGCAGTTCACCGAGCTGGGGCACACCGCCGGCGTGCAGGACCTCCACCGGGTCCTCGTCCTCGCAGATCGGCAGGAGCGGCGGGAAGTAACGGACGTTCTCCTCGAAGAGGTCGAATATCGAGGTGATCCATCGTTCACCGAACCACACCCGGGGGCGTACCCCCTGGGCCTTGAGCTCGTCCGGCCGGGTGTCGGTGGCCTGCTCGAACAGGGCGATCCGGGTCTCGGCCCAGAGCTGGCGGCCGTACAGGAAGGGAGAGTTCGCCCCGACCGCCACCTGCACCCCGGCGATGGCCTGGGAGGCGTTCCAGTAGTCGGCGAAGCTGTCCGGCGCGACCTGGAGGTGAAACTGGAGGCTGGTGCAGGCGGCCTCGGGGGCGATCGAGTCGGTGTGCGTCCGCAGTTGTTCGACGCCTCGGATGTCCAGCTCGATGTCCTCGCCGCGGGCGCCGACGATCTGGTCGTTGAGCACCCGGTAGCGCTCGTTGGTGGACAGGTTGTCCTCGACCAGGTGCCCCTCGGTGAGGGTGGGCAGGATGCCGACCAGGACGATCTTCGCGTCGGACCTGGCGGCGCGTTCGTCGGCGCGGGCGAGGCTGCTGCTCAGGTCGTGTTCGTAGTCGGCGAACCCGGTGCCCTCGATCAGTCGGGGCTCCGCGTTGAGTTCCAGGTTGAACTGCCCCAGCTCGGTCTGGAAGAGCGGGTCGGCGATGTCGGCGAGGATCTCCTCGTTGCGCATCGCCGGCTCGGCGGCCGAGTCGACGAGGTTGAGTTCGATCTCCAGGCCGGTCATCGGCCGGTCGGCGTCGAACCCGAAGTCGTCGAGCATCAGGGCGAAGACGTCCAGGCACCGCCGGACCTTGTGCCGGTAGCGGACGCGATCCTCCCGGGTGAAGGCGCCCTGCGAGACGTCCCTGCCCATGTGTCCTCCCGACGGCCGGCGCGGTCGGGATTCTGCCGTCCCGGAAAGCGCATTGTGAACCATCCACGGTAAGAGCGCTCGCCTGGCCGGGGCCAGAGGACGGCGGCGATGATCCGACGCCGTCCGGAGCGAGCGCGTTCGTGCTGCCACCTGTACCCCGTCAACGGTGGGACCGATCCGGTGGCGGCGCGAACAACTCGTGACAATTCACACCCAGGCGGTGAGGACGACGGCGGGCCCGCGCCGACGTACGACGCGGGCCCGGAGCGTGCCGGTGATCCGAGGATCAGGCCTGGCGGACGGCCTCGCCCTCGATCTCAATCTTGATCTTCTTGCCGACCAGGACGCCACCGGTCTCCAGGGTGACGTTCCAGGTCAGGCCGAACTCCTCGCGGTCGATCTCGGTCGTCGCGGAGAAGCCGAAGATGTCCTGGCCGAACGGGCTGCGGCCGACGCCCTCGAACTCGACCTGGAGCTCGACCGGACGGGTGACGTCCTTGATGGTCAGCTCACCGGTGAGCACGAACTCGTTGCCGTTGCGGGACTTGACCCCGGTGCTGCGGTACTCCAGCGTCGGGTACTTGTCGGCGTCCAGGAACTCGGGGCTGCGCAGGTGCGCGTCCCGGTCGCCCTGGGTGGTGTCGATGCTGGCGGCCTGGATGGTCGCGACGACGGACGACTGCAGCGGGTCCTCGGCGATCGTGATGGTGGCGGTGGCCTCGTTGAACTCACCGCGGACCTTGCTCACCATCATGTGGCGGGCGACGAAGCCGACCCGCTTGTGGGCAGCGTCGAGCACGTAGGTGCCGGCCGCCGGGATGGTGAGGCCGTCCCAGTCGCGGGTAACCGCATCGGTGCTGCTGGTCATGCTGCTGTCCTCCAGGGAGAATTGTTTAGTAGCCCAACGACTGCCTCAGCAACTATAGCGGCAACAACATTCCCCGTGTCAAGCACTGGTAGGATGAACGAGTGAACAACGTCTTCGACGATCCCCGGATCACCGCCGTCGGCCTCCTCTTCGAGGTGCACGCCGGGCTGTCGGCCCGGTTCACCGCACAACTGGAGGAGCACGGCTTCTCCGCGGTCGAGTTCGAGGTCATCACCCGACTGGCCCGCTCGCCGGGCAACCAGCTCAGGATGACCGATCTCGCCGCGCAGACGTCGCTGTCCACCAGTGGGGTGACCAGGGTGGTGGACCGGATGGAACGCGACGGGCTGCTCACCCGCAGGGCCTGCCCGAACGACCGCCGCAGCTCGTACGCGGTGGTGACCCCGAAGGGCATGCAGCAACTGGACGAGACGCTACCGGGGCACCTGCAGATGATCGAGCAGTGGTTCACCGGTCAGCTCGATCCGAAGGCGCTGGCCGGCCTCCTCGACGGCCTGCGTCGGGTCCGTGACGCCGTGCATCCGTGCGCCACCGCCGGCAGCACCGACGCCGTCCCGGAGCACGAGGCCGCCACCGGGTCCTGATGGGCACGGCCGGCACACCGGTCGGGAAACGCCGACACCCACCGGCAGAAAGACCGGCAGAACTGACCTTGCCAACCGGGCAAAGGACACGAAACGCGCCTTCCGTACGGGGTGCGGTGGCAGGCTTCGAACACCGGGGATCCACCGGGGGGTGACGGCGCGGGCGAACAGCGAGGGGTAGCACAAGGGGGCTTTTCGCCCGCGCCACTCCACCACCGGCCCGGCTCGTCGGGTGCCGCGCCTACCGCCCTGCCGGCCCGCCCCGACTGGCGGTCAAGGCGTAGAGCAACCCCGACTCCTGCGGCAACAGGTGGACGCCGGTCTCCCGGCAGGCCCGGTCGAGCCGATCCAGGACCGCCGGGTCCCCGGTGCTCGCCGCCAACCCCACCAACGCCTCCACCACGTCCCGCCGGTCACGACCGGCCTCGGCGGCGGCCGCGAACCACTCCGCGGCCAGCTCGCGCTCACCCCGGTGCAGCGCCAGATTTCCCTCGATCAACGCGCACATCCCCACCTCCGGGCCACTGTCGGAGAGCACCGCGTCGTCCGAACGTGGCCGCGGCGGACCTGGCGGCCGGCCCGCCGGCACCCCCGCCCCCGCACGCAACTCGGCGAGCACCTCGGTCGCCTCCGCACGACCGTCCTGCGCCAGCGCCAGGCCGACCGTGCCGAGC
Organism: Micromonospora sp. NPDC005298; assembly: GCF_040607375.1. NCBI lineage: Bacteria > Bacillati > Actinomycetota > Actinomycetes > Micromonosporales > Micromonosporaceae > Micromonospora > Micromonospora sp. NPDC005298. The sequence continues at coordinate 241,677 of NZ_JBEXGP010000001.1, read as the reverse complement.
ACCCGCCGGCGATGCCTCGGGTCACCCAGCTCGGACAACGCGATCGCCGCGCGCCGCCCCTGGTCCACGGCATCGGCGTACCGGCCCTCCAGGCGGGCGACCTCAGCGCGGTTCGCCCGGGCCAGCACCCGCAGCCGCTGCTCACCACCCTCGGCGGCGAGCCGGTCCACGGCTGCCAGCCGGCGGCGCGCCGCTGGCAGGTCACCCACCCGGATCTCGTGCCAGGCGAGACTGTTCTGGGCTACCGCCAGGTCCCGGGTACGCCCGTGGCGGGCCGCCAGCCGCAGCGTCGCCTCGGCCTGCTCCCGGGCCTCGTCGTGACTCCCGACGGTGACCAGCAGCGCGCCGAGCACCGTGCGCGCCTCCAACTCCCCGGTCACGTCGCCCGCCTGCCGGAACATGTCCAAGGCGGTCCGCGCGGTCGGCAACTCGTCGGCGCCGGCGCCGTGCTCGGCGGCGAGCCGGGCCACGCCCAGGGTCGCCCAGGCCCGCAGGACGGGATCGGCGTGGGCGGTCCTCGGGTCCGCCAGCAGCCGCCGCAGCCACTGCCGACCGGTGACGTCCCGCCCGCGAAAACGCCACCACCGGGTCAGGCAGGCCGCCATGCCGAGCGCGGTCAACGGATCGTCCGCCGCCGCGTGGGACAACGCCGAACTGATGTCGCTGCTCACCTCGTCCAACCGGTGTATCGCCTCGGGCAGCCGGGGGCCGGCCAGGTCCGTGGCCGTCCGCGCCACCAGTCGGGCGACCACCTCGGCGTGCCGGCGACGCAGACAGCTCAACTCACCGGCCCCGGCCGCCCGCTCGACGGCGAAGTCGCGGACCGCGTCCAGCAGCCGGAACCGGAACGACCCGGTGCCCCGCACGCTCAACAGGCCCAACTCGACGAGCCGGTGCAACACCGGCAGGGGATCGACCGCCACCGTGCCGTCCCGGTCGGCCTCGTCGGCGAGCATCTCCTCGGCCTGCTCGACCGACCACCGGTTGCCGAACATGGCGAGCCGCCGTAGCGCCGCCCGTTCGTCCGGAGCGAGCAGGCGGTAGCTCGTCGCCACCGCGTCCCGCAGAGTGCCCGCAACCGCCGTACGGGTGACCTCGGCGCCGGCCGGCCGACCACCTGCCGCTTCCGGTCCGTCCCAGCCGGGATGGGCCGGCGCGTCCGCGGTGGCCAGGTCGAGCACCCGGTCGCCGTACCGGTCGAGGAGTTCGGTGAGGTTGAGGACCCGACCCCGGGCGGCCATCAACTCGATGGCCAGCGGCAGTCCGCCCAACCGGCGGACCAGGGCCGCGAGCGCCGGCAACTCGTCGGCCGTGGGCGGCTCCCGCCGTACCTGGGCGAGTCGGGCGGTGAACAGGACGACCGCCGGCCACGCCCCGAGCGCGGCCGACCCGGCCACATCGGCGTCGGGCGGCGGCACGTCGAGCGGCGCGACCGGCCAGACCCGCTCGCCGGGCAGCCCGACGGGGTGCCGACCGGTCACCAGCACCCGCAGGGAGGGCAGCACGCCGATCAGCCGGTGCAGCGTCTCGGCCACCGGGCCGGGAGCGCGCTCGACCGCGTCCATCACCAGCAGCGTCGGTCGTCCGGCGAGCCGCGCGGCGAGTTCCGGCAGCCGGGCGGCACCGAGGACCGCCATCGAGGCGGCGAGCACGTCCGGGCCGTCCGAGCCCTCACCGATCAGCACCCCGGCCACGCCACCCGGGTACGCCCCGGCGGCCGCGTGCGCCACGGACAGCGCCAACGCCGTCTTGCCGACACCGGTCAACCCGACCAGGCTCACCAGCCGGTCACCCGGTTCGGTGGTCAGCATGCCGGCCAGCTCGGTGACGTCCCGGTCCCGACCGATCAGCGCGACCGGCGGCGGGAGGGCGACGGGTGGATCCGGGCCGGGGGGCCGGGCGGACGACGGGGCGACCGGCGGCGACGTCGGAGATTCGACCGGCGGGGACGACTCACCCCTGGCGGGGCCGCGGGCGGCGGCCATGAACGCCGCCCGGGTCGCGCCGGTCAGCTCCAGCGCCTCGGCGAGCAGGCCGACTGTGGTGCGCTGCGGTCGGACGGACCGACCGCGCTCCAGGTCACGCACCGTCCGTACGCCCACGCCGGCCAGGGTCGCGAGTTCGGCCTGGGTCAGGCCGGCGGCCCGACGGTGGGCGCGGAGCAGCTCCGGCAGCCCGGCACGACCGGTCGGGCCCCGTGACCCGTCATGATCCGGAGTCATGGGCAGGAAGAGTACGGATCGACTCCGACCATCGGCAGTCGAACGTCGGGCTGCCGACGTCCACTCGCCGAAACCCGACAGCCGAACGGGTAGCCCGGCCCGGGTCGGCTGGTGGAGCCGTCCCGGGCGACGCGGTGCGGGACCGGGGTCCGGTCCGTTCGGTCCGCTCAGAGGCCCAGGTCGCGCGCGATGATCATGCGCTGCACCTCGCTGGTGCCCTCACCGATCTCCAGGATCTTGGAGTCCCGCCAGAAGCGGGCGACCGGGTACTCGTTCATGAAGCCGTAGCCGCCGTGGATCTGGGTGGCCTCCCGGGCGTTGTCCACGGCGATGGTGCTGGCGTGCAGCTTGGCGATCGCGGCCTGCCGCTTGAACGGCTCACCGGCCAGCATCCGCGCGGCGGCGTCGTAGTAGGCCAGCCGTGCGGTGTGCGCCTTCAGCTCCATGTCCGCGATCTTGAACTGGATCGCCTGGTTGGCGCCGATCGGCCGACCGAAGGCCTGCCGCTCCTTCGCGTACTTGATCGACTCGTCGACGCAGCCCTGGGCGAGGCCGACGGCCAGCGCGGCGATGGCGATCCGGCCCTCGTCGAGGATCCGCAGGAACTGGGCGAACCCCCGACCCCGCTTTCCGAGCAGGTTGGCCGCCGGCACCCGGCAGTCGTCGAACGTCAGCTCGTGGGTGTCCGAGGCGGTCCAGCCGACCTTCGAGTAGCCGGGCGCCACGGTGAAGCCGGGCGTGCCGGTGGGCACGATGATGGTCGACAGCTCCTTCGAGCCGTCCGGGTTCGTACCGGTGACCGCGGTGACGGTGACCATGGCCGTGATGTCGGTGCCCGAGTTGGTGATGAACGCCTTCGATCCGTTGATCACCCACTCGTCGCCGTCCAGCACCGCCCGCGTCTGGGTGCCGGCCGCGTCCGAGCCGGTGCCCGGCTCGGTGAGCCCGAAACCGGCGAGCGCCTCGCCGCTGAGCAGCTTCGGCAGCCAGGTGGCCTTCTGCTCCTCGGTGCCGAACCGGTAGATCGGCATCGCGCCCAGGGAGACCGCCGCCTCGAGGGTGATCGCCACGCTGGAGTCGACCCGGGCGATCTCCTCCAGGGCCAGGCAGAGCGCGAAGTAGTCGCCACCCATGCCGCCGTGCTCCTCGTCGAAGGGCAGGCCGAACAGGCCCATCTTGCCCATCTGCCGGATCACCTCGTACGGGAAGGTGTGCTGCTCGTAGTGCTCGGCGATGACCGGCGCGATCACCTCACGCGCGAAGTCCCGCACGCTCTCCCGCAGCGCCGCTTGGTCGTCGGTGAGCCGGAAGTCCATCTCATCCTCCTGTTAGGGACGGGGCCGTCGGGCGCTTGTGGCGCCGCGACGGTGGCGGTGCGGGACTGGTGGTCGGGTCAGACCGGGGTGACGCCGTGCCGGCGCCGGGAGAAGTGCCGATCCTTGGTACGCGCGGCGGCGAACCGACGGACCAGCTCGCCGCGCAGGTCGTGTGGTTCGACGATGGCGTCCACCACCAGCTCGCTGGCGAGCCGGACGACGTCGATGTCCTGCTCGTACTCGGCGCGCTTGGCGGCCACGAAGGCGGCCCGCTCGTCCTCGTCCGCGATGGCGGCGATCTTGTTGGCGTAGACCGCGTTCACGGCAGCCTCGGCGCCCATCACCGCGATCTTGGCGCTGGGCAGCGCGATCGTGGCGTCCGGCTCGAACCCGGGGCCGGCCATCGCGTAGAGGCCCGCCCCGTACGCCTTGCGGACCACCACGCAGATCTTCGGCACGGTCGCCTCGGAGATCGCGGTGATCATCTTGGCACCGTGCCGGATGATGCCCTGCTTCTCCACCGCGCTGCCGACCATGAAGCCGGGTACGTCGCTGAGAAACAGCAGCGGCACGTTGAACGCGTCGCAGAGCTGCACGAACCGGGTCGCCTTGTCGGCGGAGTCGACGAAGAGCACACCGCCCTTGAACATCGAGTTGTTGCCGACCACGCCGACGACCTGACCGTCGAGACGGCCGAAGCCGATGGTCAGCTCCTTGGCCCACAGCGCCTGGATCTCGAAGAACGAACCCTCGTCGAGCAGACCCTTGACGTACCGCCGCATGTCGAACGCCTGCCGCTCGCTGGCCGGCACCAGCGCGGCCAGGTCGGCCTTCGCGGGCGCGGCGACGGGCTCGGCGGTCGGTGGCTGCTGCGTCCAGTTCGCCGGCAGGTACGACAGGTAGGTCCTCACCACGTCGAGCGCGTCGGCCTCGGTCTTGCAGAGGAAGTGCCCCACGCCGGATTCGGTGGTGTGGACCTTCGCGCCGCCCATCGCCTCCAGGGTGGTCTTCTCGCCGGTGACCATCTCGACCATGCGGTCGGAGCCGAGGTACATGCTGGCGTTGCCGTCGACCAGGGCCACCACGTCGCAGAACGCCGGGATGTACGCCCCACCGGCGGCGCTCGGGCCGAACAGCGCGCACACCTGCGGGATGGAGCCGGACGCGCGGACCTGGTTCCAGAAGATCTTGCCGGCGCCGCGTCGGCCGGGAAAGAGGTCGACCTGGTCGGTGATCCGGGCGCCGGCCGAGTCGACCAGGTAGACCATCGGGACGCCGGCGCCGTACGCCCGCTCGATGATCCGGATGATCTTCTCGACGGTGCGGGCGCCCCAGCTGCCGGCCTTCACGGTGGAGTCGTTGGCCATCAGGCAGACCTGCCGCCCGTCGATGGTGGCGGTGCCGGTGACCACGCCGTCGGCGGGCAGTCCGTCGGCGAGTGCGTTCGCGTAGAGGCCGTCCTCGACGAACGAACCCTCGTCGACCAGGAGCGCGACCCGCTCGCGGGCGAACAGCTTGCCCTTGGCCGCGTTGGCCGCGTGGTACTTGTCCGCGCCGCCGGACCGGGCCCGCTTGCGCAGCTGCTCCAGCGCCTCACCGTCGAGCGTCACGCCGACCCCCTCGCCGTACGACCTAAACGATCGTTAGGTTAGCGCATCCGCGCGGCACTCGGCGACCCGATCGCTCCCCACTCAAACATTGAAATGTATTGATGCTCACCGTTAGGCTCCTGACACCCCTCCCAGATCGGAGTCAGCGATGACCTCACGACTCAAGCGGCTCGCGGTCGCGTTCCTCGCGACGGCGCTCGCCACCCTCGGCATCACGGTCGCCAACCCGTCGCCCGCGTCCGCCGCCATGACCATCTGCTACAACACCAGCCAGGCGGGAAGCTACGCCAGCGTCGCCAACCAGGCCGCCACGATCTGGAACAACGCCACGGTGAACCTGACCCTCTCGGCGAACTGCGGCTCCAACCTCCGGATCTACCGGATCACCGGCGGCGGCTCGTACGCCCAGCGGACCAGCCTCGGCAACGGCCGGGTCTACATCGACACCCAGCAGGCCGCCCAGTACAGCGTGCTGCGGATCATGACCCACGAGATCGGGCACATCCTCGGCCTGCCGGACAACTACAACGGCAACTGCTCGCTGCTGATGTCCGGCGGCAGCGCCGGCACCAGCTGCACCAACCCGTACCCCAGCTCCGCCGAGGCGAGCCGGGTGAGCAGCCTCTTCGCCGGCACGTTCAGCGCCACCGACCGCAGCGCGGACATCTTCCGCGACAGCTGGCCGAGCATGCTCACCTCCGTGAGCTGATCGACCTGGCACGTGGAAGGGGCCGGCGCGTGCGCCGGCCCCTTCGTCGCGTCCGAACCGCTCAGCTCGGCATCGGCGTCAGCCGGGTACGCGGACCGGCCCGCAGCACACCCGACGGCAGCTTCTTGCCGAGCAGCTCCTCGGCCAGCTCCGCCGCCCCGATGAGGGCCGCCAGGTCGACACCGGTGTCGATGCCCATGTCGTGCAGCATGTGCACGGCCTCCTCGGTGGCCAGGTTGCCGCTCGCGCCTGGCGCGTACGGGCAGCCACCGAGACCGCCAACGCTGGCGTCGAACTCGGTCACCCCCAGCTCCAGGGCGGTCAACAGGTTGGCCAGCGCGGTGCCCCGGGTGTTGTGGAAGTGCAGCAGCACCGGCACGTGCGCGTTGCGGTCGCGTACCGCGCCCACCAGCTCGCGGACCCGGCGCGGCGTCGCCATGCCGGTGGTGTCACCGAACGCCACCCGGTCCGCGCCGTCGCGGACCACCCGGTCCACGATGCCGGCCACCCGGGCGGGGTCGACGTCCCCCTCGTACGGGCAGCCGAAGCTGGTCGCCACGATCACCTCGACCCGCGCGGAGGCGCCGTGCAGCAGGTCGATCAGCTCGGCGATGTCGTCGAGCGACTCGTCGGTCGAGCGGTTGACGTTGCGCCGGTTGTGCGTGTCACTGGCCGACACCACCACCTCGATCTCGGTGAACCCGGCTGCGAGGGCCCGCTGGGCGCCCCGGGTGTTCGGCACCAACGCCGAATACCGCACCCCGTCGGCCTTCTGTGCCCGCTGCCACACCTCGTCGGCGTCGGCCATCTGCGGGATCGCCCTGGGGTGCACGAACGACACCGCCTCGATCCGGCGCACGCCGGTGGCGGAGAGCGCGTCGAGCAGTCGCACCTTGGCGTCGGTCGAGATCGGGTCCTCGTTCTGCAACCCGTCGCGCGGCCCAACCTCGCGAATCGAGACGAAGTCCGGCAGGTCCGTCATAAGGGGTCACCTCACTGTGACGTAGTGCTGTGGCGGTCCTCCCAGCATGCCACCCCACCAACCGCCAGGTTGATCAAGAGGTTCGCGTCACCCAGGGCCGAGATCCTGACGCGAACCTCTTGATCAACAAGGGTGGGGTTGGGGGTCAGCGCATGCGGGAGACGATTCCGGTGTCGTAGGCGCCGGAGCGGAACTCCTCGTTCTCCAGCAGCTCGGTGAAGAAGGGGACGTTGTTCTTCGGGCCCTCGATCTGGAAGGCGGCGACCGCGGCCTTCGCCCGTTCCAGCACCTCGTCGCGGGTCGCGCCACTGATGATCAGCTTGGCCAGCAGGCTGTCGTAGAACGGCGTGACCGTGTTGCCCTCGGTGTAGCCGGAGTCCACCCGGACGCCCTCACCCGTCGGCTCCACCCAGGTCTTCACCACACCGGGGCCGGGCAGGAAACGCTTCGGGTCCTCGGCGTTGATCCGCATCTCGAGGGCGTGCCCACGCGGGGTCAACGCGTCCGGGTCGAACGTCGGCGCCAACCCGGCCGCCACCCGCAACTGCTCCTCGACCAGGTCGATGCCGTAGACGTACTCGGTCACCGGGTGCTCCACCTGCAACCGCGTGTTCATCTCCAGGAAGAAGAAGTCGTTCGTCGACGGATCGAGCAGGCACTCCACCGTGCCCGCGTTCCGGTAGCCGACCGCCTCACCCGCACGCACCGCCGCAGCCAGGAAACGCTCCCGCAGCTCCGGCGACACGGCCGGGGACGGGGACTCCTCGACCAGCTTCTGGTTGCGCCGCTGCACCGAGCACTCCCGCTCGCCGAGCGCCACCACCCGGCCGTCGGCCAGGCCGAGGATCTGCACCTCGACGTGGCGCACCCGGGGGAAGTACCGCTCGATCAGCACCGACCCGTCGCCGAACATCCGCTCGGCGAACGCACGCACCTTGTCGTACTCGGTGCGCAGCGCCGCCTCGTCGACGGCGACACCCATGCCCATGCCGCCACCACCGGCGGCGGCCTTGACCATCACCGGGTAGCCGATCCCGGCGGCGGCCGTCACCGCCGTGTCCAGATCCGCGGCCGGGTCGGTGGTGCCGGGCGCGACCGGAACGCCGGCCGCCGCCATCAGGTTCCGGGCGTTGATCTTGTCGCCCATCGCGGTGATCGCGTCCGCGCCGGGACCGACCCAGATCAGGCCGCTCGCCTCGACGGTACGGGCGAACTCGGCGTTCTCCGACAGGAAGCCGTACCCGGGGTGGATGGCCTGCGCGCCCGTCGACTTCGCGGCGGCGAGGATCGCCTCGGTGTTGCGGTAGCTCAACGCCGGGTTCGGTGGGCCGATGAGGACCGCCTCGTCCGCCTCGGCGACGAACGGCAGGTCGGCGTCGGCCTCCGAGTACACCGCGATCGCGCGGATGCCGAGTCGCCTGGCGGTACGGATGATCCGGCGGGCGATCTCGCCCCGATTGGCGACCAGCAGTGACTCGATCATGTTTTCCTCCCGGCGTCCGGATGGTGGGACGGAGTCAGGAAACCATGACCGGTACGCCGGTGACGAGTCGACTCAGGCGAGCAACGCGGCCAGGGTCGCGCCGCGCAGCAACTCGGCCCGGCGTCGCCGGTCCACCTCGCCACCGAGGAACGGCGTCGAGTTCATCAGGCCGAACGCGGCATGGGCCAGCACCCGCGCCTCACCGTCGGGCATACCCGGATGCAGCGCGGTGAGCACAGTCACCCACTCCTCGACGTACATCCGTTGCAGACGGCGGATCCGCCGCCGCGGCTCGTCCGGCAGGCGGTCCAACTCGTGCAGGTGCAGGGCGATCACCGCCGGGTTGGCGAGCGCGAACTCGACGTGGAAGTCGATCAGCGACTCCAGCACACCGCGCGGGTCGTCCGGATGCCCGGCGGAACGCTCCCGCCCACCGGCCAGCAAACCCTCGCTGACCGGGATCAGCGCGGCGGCCAGCATCGCCTCCTTGCCGGCGAAGTGGTGGTAGAGCGCCGGACCGGTGACCCCGGCGGCCGCGCCGATGTCGTCCATCGACACACCGTGGTAGCCACGGGCGGCGAACAGACCGACCGCGATCTCCAGGATCTCGTCCTTGCGGGACCGGCGCCGGCCCGCGCCCGCCGCCCCCCGTGCCTGCTGCTCCACCGTCACGGGGCAAGCGTAGACCGCGCGCTGGTCACAATGGGGCGCCGGTTACCGAGGGTTCGCGCACACTCCGGCCCGTTCAGTCGTCGTCCGGGTCGATGTCGTGCTCCGTCCGCAGGGCGGCCGCCTCGTCGGACCGGTCCAGCAGATCCAGGGCACGGGCCAGCAGCCAGGCCGTCTGGCGGACCGGCCGCGAGTCGGCCGGGAGCCCGGCGAGGACACGCCGCAGGAGCGGTTCCGCGTCGGCAGGTCGGTCCAGTCGCAGCAGCAGCTCACCGGTGAGCACCTCCACCTGGGCCGCCTCCCCGAACGCCTCGATCGACCGTAACCGGTCCGGCACACCGACGAGCCGGGCCAGCGCCTCGTCCGGCCGGCCCTCGGCCGTCAGCACCCGCGCGCCCGCCTCGGCGGCCATCGCCAGCTCGTACGTCACCGGCGGCTCCGGCTGCCCGGCAAGTGTCGCCGCCAACCCGTCCACCTGCTCGACGGCACGGATCGCCGCCGGTCGGTCGTCGGCCCAGAACCAGGCGTACGCCTCCCGCCGGCGCGCGCGCAGCTCGTCGAGCGGCAGACCACCGAGCCGGTACGCCGTGGCCGCCTCCGCGAACCGCTCGGCCCCGGCGGCGTCCCGGTCGGCGTCGTACAGGATCCCGCCGGCCTCCTCCAGCACCTGCGCCCGGTACGGGAGGTTGTCCGGGCCGTCCAGGTTGCCGGCCAACTGCTCCAGCAGGGCCAGCGCCGGGTCGATCTCGCCGAGGCCCGCGTAGACGCCGGCCAGCAGGTGCCGGCACCGGTCCGCCTCGGCCTGGGCGCCCATCCGGTCGAGACCGAGCACGGCCTCCTCGGCGACCTCGGCGGCCTCGGCGAGCCGACCCACCATCCGGTACGCGTTCGCCAACTCCCAGCGCAGGAAGGAGTCACCCTCGGCACCCCGCTCCACGCAGAGCGTCACCGCCTCGACGAACTCGTCCACCGCCTCGGTGGCCCGACCGGCGGAGAGCAGCGCGCGGGCACGGGACACGCGCACCGGCAACTCCGCGTCCGCCGGTGCCACCCGCAGTGCCTCGTCGCAGGCGGTCACCGCCTCGGCCGGGTCGTCCACCGTCCGGGCGTACGTCAGGCAGGCCGCCGTGACCAGCTCGCCGACGCCCAGCTCACGGCCGATCCGCCGGGACTCGTCGGCGGCGGCGCGGGCCTCGTCGGGCCGCTCCACCTGCTCCAGCAGGTGCGCGCGGTGCAACGCGATCCGGGCCGCCAGGTGCGGATCGCCACCGGCGTCGGCGGGCACCCGGTCGAGCGCCGCGAGCGCCTCCGACCAGCGTTCCCGGTGCAGGAGCGCCAACGCCACGCGGTCGTGGGCGGCGGCCCGCTGACGGGCGTCGCCGTCCCGGTCCAGCGCCTCGGCGGCCTCCCGGACCAACGCCAGCCCTTCGTCGGCGTCGTCGTCGGACCGGGTCAGCAGCACACCGAGCCGCCCGGCCACCACCTGGGCGGTCACCGTCTCACCGGCCTCGCGGTACAGCTCCAGCGCCGCCCGGTTCATCTCGATCGCACCCGGGATGTCGTCCTCGTCGCCACGTTCGGCCGCCCGCAACGCCAGCCGATGGGCGACCGTACGCGCAGGCAGGGCGGTGGAGTCGAACCGCTCGTCGAAGGTGGCGAGCGCCGCCCGCAACGTGGCCGGGTCGTGTCGACCCCAGCTCCGCTCGGCGAGGTCCAGCAGCTCGTCCGGGCCGGCGTCGACGGGGACGGTCACCACGGGCGCCTCGGTGGTGCCCGCCTGCCGCCGCGTACCGGCCGGCACCGTGGTCGGCTCGTCCCCGGTCGGACGCGGTGCGCGCCGGCGGACACTCGCGGACAGCGGCAGGTGCTCGCCGTTCGGCCGCACGGCGAGGCGCCTGGCGATCCACTCCGACTGGTGGGTGGTGCCGTTGCGGGCGTCGAAGCGTTCGGCCAGCCCGGTCGCGGTCCGCGTCAGCTCGTCGGCGAGCACGAGTGCCGCCACCCCACCGGCGGGCCGACCCTCGGCGGCCCGGCGGTAGACGGTCGCCTCACCGCTCCGGCCCGCCTGGCGCAGCGCGGCGGCGGCCGACGCCGCGAAGTGCATCGCGGCGGCCGGTGACGGCGGGCGGTCCAGCCAGTCCAGGTGCCGTTCGACCAGCTCCACCGCCCGCGCCTCGTTACCGGTCAACGTGCAGAACTCGATGTGGTCGCCGATGTCCCACAGGTCGGCGAGGTTGCCACGCAGCCGGCGGTACGCCTCCCGGTGCGCGTCCCGCGCCGACTCACCGCGCCCGGTGCGCAGGTACGGCAGGAGCAGCGCGGTGAGGATCGCCTGCGGCTGCTCGTTGCAGGTGAGCCGGCCGGCGAGCACCGGCTCGGCCAGCGCCACCGCCTCCGCGTCCCGCCCGCTGTCGGCGAGGTAGCCCACCTGGCTGGTCGGATCACAGCCGGCGCAGTCGGAGAGATCGTCGCGTGGGGTGGTCTGCCAGAGCCGGTACCAGTGCGCGGCGGCGTCGGCGTCACCCACGTGGTCGGCGACCCGGAACCGGTGCTTGTGGACGGTCTGCAGGCTGTGCCCACCGGCCCGGTAACGGCGTTCCATGTCGTCGAGCACGGCGTAGGTGCGGTCCAGCGGCACCTCGGGGAAGTTCAGCAGGCCGGAGACCATGTACTTGAAGTGCCAGAGCAGGTTGTGCAGGTGACGCTGGTGGTACGGCTGCGGGTCACTGTCGAACTCGGACAGACACCAGGAGAAGGTCACAAACGACTTCGCCGGTTCGCCGCCGTAGATGTAGCTGGTGGTGGCCTGCATCCGGGTGATGAAGGCCAGGTGCCTGTCGTCGGCGGCGTCCACCCGGCGCAGCAGCTGTTCCAGTGCGGCGATCTGCCCCGCCCCGTACGGCATGTCGGTGACGCCGCGCAGCATCCGCCACAGATCCTCGTCGCTCATGCTCACTCCCGTCCCGGCACGGCCCGGCCGAGCAGGCCGAGGAAGGAATCGTTCAGCAGCGCCGCGTCGGCGGCGCGGATCGGATGGTGACCGAGCAGCAGCGCCTGGCCGTACAGCGCCTCGACGGCGAGCCCCACCAGCTCCGGGTCGGCCAGCATGGTGACCCGGCGGACCAGCGGGTTGCGGTGGTTCAGCACGAGCTGCGGGCGGTCCGGTGGGGCGGTGGCGGCGAGCGCGTCGAGAACCCCACCCCACAGCTCGTCGGCCCGGTCCCGACTGGCGGCGAGCTGGTCGTTGAACGCCGCCGACCTGCTCACCAGGTAGAGGGCGGGCAGCGACACCGGGTCGTACGCGCGGATCACCACCTCGCAGCCGGACCGTTCGACGGCCCGTTGCGCCGCGGTGAGGAACGGTCGCAGCGCAAGCTCCACCTGCGGGTCGAGGCCCTCGAAGCGGGTCGTGAGGTCGCTGGGCTCCAGCCGTTCGATCAGCACCGAGCGGTCCACCGCCGGCAGCCGCTCGATCAGCTCGGTGTCGTACGTGTAGCCAGCGTTGACCACCGCCAGGTCCTGCGCGGCGGCGACGGCGGCGAGCTGGCGGAACTCGTCCAGGCTCGCCGCGTAGCGGAGCACACCGTTGCGTTCCCGGAACTCGGCGAGGGTGAGCGTGCCGACGTTGGTGTCCATCGGCCACCACTGGTCCACGAGCCGCAGCATCTCGTCGTCGTGCAGCGCCAGCGCCTTCACGCCGAGGTGGTGCACCTGGAGGAACTCGGCCAGCCGGTGCGGGTCGTGCCGGGCCAGCCGGACCAGCCAGCCGCGTACCTGGTCGCCGAGCGCCTCCCGGGTCGCGGCCAGCAGGGTGTCCTCGTAGAGGGCCTCCCGGCTGGCGGTGGGGCGCAGCTCGGTGGCGTCCACCACGCAGTGCGCGAAGAACGCCCAGTCCGGCAGCAGCCCGTCGGCGTGCTCGGTGAGCAGCATCCGCTTGAGGTGGACGCGGTGCCCCGCACGGGCCGCCGGGTTCACCGGGGCGGGGAGGATGACGGCGACACCGGTCAGCCCGGCCTCGGGAACGCTCAGCGGCAGCACGTCGAACGGGTCGACGCCGAGCGTCTCCCGGGCGTACGCGATCAGCGCCGCCCGGTCGACCGGCGCCCCCGGTGTGGTCGGCCACGGCGGCTCGCCGGTGGTGGTGACCACGTCGCCGACCCGGACGGTGACCGGCAGCAGCGAACCGAAGAGTCGCGCCAGGTCGGTGACCGTCGGCGTGGTGAACCACTGGTCGGCGTCGCGGCGGGGCACCAGGGTGACTGTGGTGCCCGGTTCGGCGCGGGCGACCTCCGGCGGTGCGACGCTCACCGCGTACCTGCCGTCGGCGTACCCGGTCCAGCGGACCGTGGGGTGCTCGCCGTTGCGGGTGAGCACCTGGATCTCGTCGGCGACCAGGAAGCAGGAGAGCAGTCCGATGCCGAACTGGCCGAGGAACTCGTGCCGGGAGAAGCCCAGCTCGTCCCGCTTGGAGCTGCGGCCGATGGTGGCCAGCAGCTCGTGCACCTGCGCCTCGGTCAGGCCGATGCCGGTGTCGTGCACCCGTAGCGTGCCGTCGCCGGTGCGGTCCGGGGTCTCGATGCGGATCAGGGCGGGCGCGTCCGGCTCGGTCGAGCGTCGCGCGGTGATCGCGTCCACCGCGTTCTGCAACAGTTCGCGGACGTAGACCCGCGGGCTGCCGTAGAGGTGGTGGCTGAGCAGGTCGACCACGCCTCGGAGGTCGACCTGGAAGGTGTGGTCCACGCCTGTCTGCTCCCCCGGTCCCGTCATGCCGGCGCTCACCGTACCGATGATCACCGACAGGCGCGTCCCCCTTTCGCCCGGCGGCTTGACCCTCGACCCGGTCGAACCCGCACGGTCTCCGGCATGACTGCTTCCGTTCTGGGTCGGGACTTCCGGCTGCTGTGGTGTGCCGCCGTCTCGTCACGGTTCGGAGACGCGCTGCGTACCCCGGCGTTGGCCCTGCTGGCGGCGGCGGTGACCCGCGATGCCCGGGTCATCGCCGCGGTCACCGTGGTCGCGCAGGTGCCGCCGCTGCTCTTCGGCCTGCTCGGGGGTGTGTATGCCGACCGGTGGGACCGGCGGCGGACGATGGCTCTGGTGGACGGGGTCCGCGCCGGGGTGGTGGCGGCGTTGGCGGTGGTTGTCGCGGTCGACCGGGCCGGAATCGCGGCGCTGCTGGTGGCGGCGTTCCTCCTGGCGGCGCTGGGCACGCTCTTCGACTCGGCCTCGTTCGCGTTGCTTCCCGCGCTGGTGCCGCCGGCGGCGCTGCCCCGGGCGAACGGCCGCCTCCAGGCGGGTACGGCGGTGGTGGGCGGTTTCCTCGGCGCGCCGGCCGCCGGTGTCCTCTTCGCCGTCGCACCGGCGCTGCCGTTCGCCCTGGACGCGGTCACCTTCGCGGTGGCGGCCGTGCTGGTGCTGGCCCTCGCCCCGGCACCCGTCGCCGGCCACGCCGTCGGAGCGGGCGCGCGTCGCGGGTCGGTGTGGGGCGAGATCGTCGAGGGGGTGCGGTGGCTGCGCGGCCACCGGACACTGTGGCGGGTCACCCTGCTCGCCGCCGGGTGCAACCTGGCGATCAGTGGCCTCATGGCGGTGCTGGTGCTGTACGCGCTGGACGTGCTGCGGGTGCCGCCGGCCGGGTACGGGCTGTTCGCCGCGTCGGCGATCGTCGGCGGCCTGGCGGGTGCTCTCGGCGCGGGTCGGCTCGCCGCCGCGCTCGGCACGGTGCCCGCGCTGTGCGTCGTGCTCGCCGCGCAGACCGTGGCGCTGACCGGGTTCGCGCTGGCCCGGCATCCGGTGCCGGGCGGGTTCGCGCTTGCCGTCTTCGCCGCCGGGACCGTGGTGTGGAACAGCCTGTGGGCGTCGTACGGGCAGCGGCACGTGCCGGCCGGGCTGCTCGGTCGGGTGGGCGCGGCCCAACGGATGGTCGGCCTGCTCACCGCTCCGGTCGGCGCGACGTCCGCCGGGCTGGTCGCCGCCGCATCCGGGACGGTGCCGGTGATGTGCGCCGCTGCGGCCACGTTCGCGCTGGTCAGCGTGGTGGCGTGGTGGACCCTTCGACGGGGTGCCGTCTAGTGCGTGGCCCGTTCCCGGTGGGACAACCCGGACAGGCGCAGCGCGATCCGCCGCCGGACCGGTGGCACACCGCCAAGCAGCCGCAGCAGCACGTCGCGGGCCGGACGGCGGGCCGGGGAGGTGGTGGCCAGGCGGGTCAGCCCGGCGGCGAAGCTCAGCACGTCCTCGGCCATCGGGCGCTGCCGGGCGTCGTACCCGTCCAGCGCCGTCTCCGGGCCGCCGTCCAGCACGTCGGCGAGGGCCGTACCGAGGGCCACCGCGTCGCAGATCCCCAGGTTCATGCCCTGGCCGCCGGCCGGGCTGTGCACGTGTCCCGCGTCCCCGGCGAGCAGCACACGACCGGCGCGGAAGGTGTCGGCGATGCGGTGCCGCACACGGAACCGGGAACCCCACAGGACCTCGGTCACCCGGTCCGGCCGCCGTCGCGGGCCGCGTTCGTCGAGCAGCGCCTGGAGGTACGCCGCATCCGGTTCGGCGGGTGCCGTCTCCACCGCGGCGACGACGCGGACCACGCCGTCCGGCAGCGGCGCCCAGACCAGCGGCCCGGGGCGGGCGAGGAACAGCGCCGCCTCGTCGCGGGGCAGCACGCTGTGCACGCGTACGTCGGCGAGCACGAAGGACTCCTCCTCGCTCGGGCCGGTGAAGCCGATGCCGGCCGCCTGCCGGACCGTGCTGTGCAGGCCGTCCGCGCCGACCACGTACCGGGCGCGTAACTCGGTGCCGTCGACCTGCGCGCGTACCCCGTCGGCGGTGTGGCTCAGGCCGGTCAGCCGGCAGGGCCGCCGCACCCGGACGCCCAGGTCGGCCAGCTGGTCGGTGAGCACCTGCTCGGTGACGGCCTGGGAGACCAGCAGCGCGTAGGGGAAGCGGGACGGCAACTCGTGGAACGGGACCGCCAGCAGCACCCGGTCCCGGTCGCGGACCGTGAAGCGCGGCGCCCGCACCCCCCGGGCGACGAGCGGCGCCGCGACGCCGATCCGGTCCAGCACCTCCAGGGTGTACGCGTGCACGACCGCCGCGCGGGAGGTCACCGGTGGTTCGGCGACCTGGTCGAGGAGTGTCACCTCGGCCCTGCGCCGGGCGAGTGTCAGGGCGGTGGCGAGGCCGGTGGGGCCGGCCCCCACGACCAGGACGTCGGTACTCGTGGGCAGCATGGCCACCTCCGGAACGACCGTTGCCAACAAATGTTGGCAAACACTTGTTGGCAACAGTAGAAGGGCGTCGATTGCGTGTCAACAGGTGTTGGCATACGGTCGTTGACATGACAGCTCCCGCCCGGCCCCGCCGCTCGGACGCCACCCGTGCGGCGATCCTGCGCGCCGCCCGGGAACGGTTCGCCGCGGACGGCTACGAACGCGCCACCATCCGGGCCATCGCCGCCGACGCCCGCATCGACCCGTCGATGGTCATGCGCTACTACGGCAGCAAGGAGGGGCTCTTCGCGGCGGCGGCCGAATTCGACCTGCGCCTGCCCGACCTGACCGCCGTCCCGCCCGCACAGCTCGGTGAGACGCTGATCCGGCACTTCCTCGCCCGATGGGAGGGCGACGAGACACTCGTCGCGCTGCTGCGCGCCGCCAGCACCAACCCCGGTGCCGCCGAACGGATGCGTGGCATCTTCACCGACCAGCTCGCCGCCGCCGTCGGCACGTTCGGCACCGGGGAGAGGACGACCGGCCGACGCGCCGGCCTGGTGGCCAGCCAGATCCTCGGCCTCGCCTTCACCCGCTACATCGTCCGCCTACCGCCCATGGTGGACGCCGCGCCGGAGGAGCTGGTCTCCTGGATCGCGCCGACCCTCCAGCGTTACCTGACCGGTCGGCCGGAGAACTGACCCAACCTTTTCCCCCTCCCCGTGCGTCTGCCAGGTGACGCGCGACGCGACGGCCGGAAGGGGGGCGGATGGGATCGACGGCGGACGACGGCCGCGACGGCTACCTCGCCTTCGTGGAGACCCACCAGCACCGGCTGCTACGCGCGGCCTACCTCATCTGCGGCAACCGGCACCAGGCCGAGGACCTCCTCCAGGACGCCCTGCTGAAGCTGGCGCTGCGGTGGTCGTCGGTCCGCGACGGTGACCCCGCCGCGTACGTGCGGACGATCCTCTACCGCGACGCGGTGTCCTGGTGGCGCCGCCGACGCCGCGAACGACTCAGCGCCGCACCGCCGGAACAGGTGGCCCCCGACCGGGACGGCGCGTTGCGGCTGACGCTGCACGACGCGCTGGGGCAGCTGCCGCCCCGGCAGCGCGCCGTGCTGGTCCTGCGCTACTACGAGGACCTCACCGAGGTCGCCACGGCGGACGCGCTGGGGGTGACCGTCGGCACCGTGAAGAGTCAGTGCCACGCCGCCCTGCGCCGGCTCCGCGAGGTGGCCCCGGACCTCACAGTGGACACCCGGTCGGGCCGGGGCACGGCCACCACCGGCCTGGAGGTGAACCCGTGAACGAGCAGGATCTGCGGCGACTCCTGACCGTCAGCGTCGAGGACGTGCTGCCCAGCCAACCCGCGACGGCCGGCTGGGACCGGGCGCGGCGCACCCGTCGCACCCGGCGGGCGGTCGGCGCGGTCGCCCTGGCCGTGGCACTGATCGGCGGCGGCACGGTTGCCGCGCTCCGACCAGCGGCCGATCCTCCACCGGACCACCCGGTGGCACCGACCCCGACCGTCGAACCCACCCACGCCGGCCCCGTGCAACGGCCCCCCGCCGAGCTGACCTACCCACCCGACCCGCTGGCCCGGCTCGCCGACCCGCCGGCCGTCCCGCTGTCCCAGCGGCCGGTCCGGCAGGCGCTGGCGCTGTACCAGCCCCTCGACGAGGAGGGACGCGCCGTCGGACCGGTCCGGGTCCTCGGCGACGACGGCGTCGTACGCGGTCTCGACGTGGTGACGTTGGCACCCACCCGGGACGCGAGCGGAAACGAGGCCGCCGCCGTGAAACCCGGGGTGCTGTCACCGGACGGCCGCTGGGCCGCCTTCGCCCAGACCAACGAAGTGATCATGGTCGACCTCACGAGGGCCGGCGTACGCCGCGTCCCGCTCGACGGCTACCTGGAGCTGGTGGTCTGGGCGGGCGACCGGGTGCTGGTCGGCGGCGACGGCCGGACGTACGCGGTGGAGCGGGACGCCGAGGCGGCCGGCACCATCGACGTGTCCGCCTGGAACGTGGTCGCACCCGACCCGTCGGCCGGCCGCGAGGCGCCGCTGATCGAGATGACCGGTGAGCGGGGTGGTCTGGCGCTGCGCAGCCGGACCGCCGACGACGCCACGATCCGCTCCGAACGGCGGATCACCGCCGACGCGATGCCCGCGCCGTACCAGGTCAACGAGTTCTACGGTCGGGGCTGGCTGCACGGCGGACGGATCGCCACCGGGGCGTGGATCGTCAGCGGCGAGATCGACGGCGCGGAGGGGACGGCCGTGCTGGACGCCCGCACCGGTGCCGTGACCCACCTGCTCGATCTGGGCCGGGACCGCACCAAGGGCTGCTGCCCGGTGCTCGGCTGGGACAACAAGGGCGCGGTGCTGCTCCGGCTGGCACCGGTCGGACTGGCCCGCTGGAACCCGGAGACCGGCGAGATCACCGGCATCGTCCGCGACCTGCGCGGCGTGGTCGCCCTCGCCGGCTGACCACCGGTCCCCGCGCGGCCGTCACGGACGCGCGGGGACAATGCGGTCACTCAGTTGGCGAGGCCGCCGGGCTGGTCGCCCTTGACCACCGGCGCCCGGACCAGGTTGCCCCACTCGGTCCACGAACCGTCGTAGTTGCGCACCTGCGGATAGCCCAGCAGGTGCCGCAGCACGAACCAGGTGTGGCTGGACCGCTCACCGATCCGGCAGTACGCGATAACGTCGTCGTCCGGGCTCAACCCGAGCTGGTCGGCGTAGATCGCCTTCAGCTCGTCGGCGGACTTGAACGTGCCGTCCTCGTTGGCGGCGGACTTCCACGGCTTGCTGACCGCACCCGGGATGTGCCCGCCGCGCAGCGCGCCCTCCTGCGGATAGTCCGGCATGTGCAGCATCTCGCCGGTGTACTCACCCGGCGACCGGACGTCGACGAGCGGCCGCCCGGCGGCGACGTGGGCCATGACCTGCTCGCGGTACGCCCGCAGCGGCGTGTCGTCGCGCAGCGGCACCGGATAGTCGGCGCGTGGGCGGGACGGCTTGTCGCGGGTCAACTCGCGGCCCTCGGCGATCCACTTCTGCCGGCCGCCGTCGAGCAGCCGCACGTCGGCGTGGCCGAAGAGCGAGAACACCCAGAGGGCGTACGAGGCCCACCAGTTGAAGTTGTCGCCGTAGAAGACGACGGTGTCGCCCCGGCCGATGCCCTTCGCGGCACACAGCTCGGCGAAGCTCTCCGCGTCCAGGTAGTCCCGGGTCACCTGGTCGTTCAACTCCAGGTGCCAGTCGACCTTGACGGCACCCGGGATGTGACCGGATTCGTAGAGCAGCACGTCCTCGTCGGACTCGACCACCACGAGGCCCTCGTCGCCCAGGTGCTCGGCCAGCCACTCGGTGGTGACCAGCCGCTGCGGGTCCGCGTACGACTGGAGGCGGGGATCAGGATCGTTGGGCACAGACATGATCCCCAAACTACGCCGCCGACACGCCCGCCGAGCGGCCATCGGATGGGACGTGGACCACGTGCCGTCCGGTCACGCGCGGCGGTGGGCGATCCGACCGGCGACCACCGTCACCAGGCAGGCGTCGTCGGCGCCGTGGACGGCGAGGTCGGCCCGGCCGCCCGGACGCAGGGTCGGTGCCACGGGCGCGGGCAGTACCAGCAGCTCGCTCCGGTCGACGGCGGCCCGCAGCGCCGGGTCGGCGAGGTGTTCCGCCAGCACCGCCGTCACCCCGTGCCGCAGCAGCGCGTGCACCCGCTCGCGTGGTGAGGGGGCCGCCGGCAGCGGACCGTCGTGCAGCCGACCCGGCCCCAACGTGCCGGGCCAGCGGCGGAGGCGCACACCCCCGTACGCCTCGCTCAGCTCCGCCACCGGGCCGACGGCCCGGACGCGGTCGCCGTCGACGAGCACGGCGTGCTCCGGCAACGGCTCGCCGTCGGCCGTGTGCCGCAGCAGCGGCGCGGTGTGCAGGGTACGCACCGTCAGTCGACGATCGGCCCGAGCAGCGGACGCTTGGCGGTCACCGTGTCGCCTGACGACCGGCCGGTGAGCCTCCGCTTGATCCACGGGGCGAGGTGCTGGCCGGCCCAGCGCAGGTCGGCGGCGCGGGCGGCCAGCCACGGCGACGGCGCCGGATGCGGCGGGACCATCAGCCACTCCTCGTCGCAGCCCACCCCGAGGGCGTTCAGCACCTGCGCGGCGACCCGCCGGTGCCCGGCCGCGGAGAGGTGCAGCCGATCGGTGCTCCAGAGCATCGGGTTGAGGAAGGTGTCGTCGGCGTACAGGTCGACCATGATCGCGCCATGCCGCTCGGCGGTCTCGCCGACCGCCTGGTTGAGCAACTGCACCCGGGGAGCGACGAAGCGCTGACCGGGCAACCGGGCCATCACGTCGGCAAAACGGAAGAGCAGCACGTCCGCGCCGCCCGAGCGCAACTGCCGGACCACCTCGTCGAAGCGGGCGACAAGCGTGTCCGGGTTGAAGGTGCGACGCAGCACGTCGTTGCCGCCGGCCGCGAAACTGATCAGATCCGGCTTCATGGCCACGGCGGAGGGCACCTGCTCAGCCACCACGCTGGGGAAGAGCCGACCCCGGATGGCGAGGTTCGCGTACCGGAAGTCGGGGCCCGCCTCGGCGGCGAGCCGGGTCGCGACCAGATCCGCCCAGCCCCGGTACGAGCCGTCCGGGTACGCGTCGTCCATGCCCTCGGTGAAGCTGTCCCCGACCGCGACAAAACTGCGCCAGCGCACTCGCGCCCCCCTCACGACACCCGTTGCCTGCGGCGACCAGTCTGTCACCGGGGACGCGGCGTGCGGTGCCCCGAGGCGACGACGTGTCGGAGGTCATCCACCCGGGCCGCACCTGGTCGAACCTCGGACGCGCACCGGAGCCAAAGTTGATCAAGGTGCTGAACCGGGAACGCGTGGCGGGTCGCCACGGGTCGCCCGCACGTCCCACAATGGAGGGCCGGTCACCGGGGCCAGCGAGCGGGGAGGCCGAGTTGAGTCAGGCAAGCGAGCCGAGCCCTGCCGGGCCGGCCACACCCACGCGCAGCACACGCACCCGCCAGATTCGAGTCGTGGGGCTGGTCGTCGCGCTGGCCGTCCTGGCGGCGGCCCTGGTCCCGATCGTGCTCGCCGTGGGTCCCCCGACCCGCGACGAGCTGCTCGAGCAGGCCGACATGAAGGGCAAGCAGCAGCTCGTCATCGGGGTGAAGGACGACCAGCCCGGCATCTCCCAGCGGTTCTCGAACAACGTCTGGAAGGGCTTCGACGTCGACATCGCCTACATGATCGCCAGCTTCCTCGGCTTCGACCGCTCCCAGGTGCGCTTCTTGCCCATCGAGAGCGAGGACCGCGCCCGGCGACAGGCCAGCGACGGGGACGGGTTCGTCACCGTCGACCTCGTCATCGCCTCGTACAGCATCAACAAGAAGCGTGAGGAGGAGGGCGCGGTCTTCTCCTCCGCCTATCTGCACACCGAGCAGTCGGTGGTGACCCTGGAGAGCTTCAAGGGGCCGGTGAGCAGCCTCCAGGATCTCACCGGACGGTCGGTCTGCTCGCTCACCACCTCGACCTCGATCGAGCGCCTGACCGAGGCCGGCGCGAGGCCCAGGGGCCGGAACCGGATCAGCGAGTGCATCCAGGAGCTGTACGACGGCGAGGTGGAGGCCGTGACCACCGACGCGGCGATCCTCGCCGGCTTCGTCACCGCCGACCGGCCGGGCGACGACGGTCAACGCTTCCCGGTCGTCCTGAAGAACACCAAGCCGCTGCGGCACTGGGACATCGGCTCCTCCCCCCAGGAGAGGTGGGGCGTCAACACCGGCCCCAACCGGGCACTCCGCGACCTGGTCGACCTCGCGCTGTACACGTCGGCGAACGACGAGGAGAACGCGACCTGGGAGAACGCGTACAACGCCAACCTCCGCTGGCAGCAGCAGTACAACCCCGGGCAGCCGGTCGCGGAGCAGGAGCAACCCGAGGCTCGGAAGGTGGAGGTGCGGCAGTGGCCGTGGGAGAGGATCGCGCTGCCGGCGCCGGCGCACCCCGGATCGCCACCACCCCCGGTGACGTCAAACCGCGCCGCATGGCGGGGGCGCGGCAGGCGCAGCAGTGGCTGCTGACCCTCCTGCCCGCGTTCCCCGTCCTGCTCCTGGTGCTGCGGCTGTGGCAACTCAGCCGCCAGGACATGTCGACGATGCTGCTGCTGGTGCAGTACGTCAGCCCTCTCGGCCTGCTGAGCGCCCTGCTGATCGCCCTGGTGTGGGCGTTCCCCGTCGTCGTGCTCGCGTTCGGCGTGCTCGGGCGGCTGCTGCGGCTCAGCGCCCCTGACCGCTTCGACCCGGAACGCTCGCTGCTGGCCTCGGGGACCGCGCGTACCCCCGGCTGGGTGATCAGTGCGGCGGTCGCGCTGGGGGCGCTCACGTGGCAGCTGCGGTTCCTGCCGTCGCTGCTGATGCTCGGCCTGTGGCTGCTCGCGCTGCGGACCCGCTACCTGCACCCGGACCAGCCGACCCGGATCCTGGTGGTCACCGTGGCGCTGCCGGCGGCTGCGGCGGTACTCGCGTACAGCGTCCTCGCGCCGGCGATCTGGACGGCGCTCCAGGAGGGCGAGTTGTCCACGGCAGCGCTGCTGGCGGTGCCACCCGCCGCCACCATGCTGCTCACCGGCCCGGTCCCCGGCTGGATCGCCCCGGCGTTGACCCACGGGCTGGCGTTCACTGTCGCCGCCGTGCTCCCGGTGGTGATGGGAGCGGTCTTCCTCCGGGTACCGCTGCTGCCCACCGCCGCGATCGAAATCGACCCGACGAAGACGACCGTGACCCCCGCGGGCGACGCGACCCCGCAACCGCCTCCCGACAGGACCGGCCTCGAGGTGGTGCTCGGCGCGCTCATCGCGGTCACCGACACGTCGACGATCGTGCTGGACCAGACCGGCCGTGTGCGGTTCCTGCCGAACGGTCAGGTCCAGTCGCAGGTCCTCTGCCCACAGGCGGCGCAGGTGCCGTACAGCCTGGTGTCGGTACGCGGCTGGCCGGTCGAGGAGACCGCCCTGGACTGGATGATGCCCCGGCGTCCGGTTGCCGATCCGGACGTACGCTGCGACGGCCGCCTTCCCGGCGCGGGGTGAACGACCCGGAGGGACCGGCCATCCCCGTGCGTGGCCGGTCCCTCGTCGTCCGCTCGGCTCAGCCCAGCAGGCCGCCCCACGGCTGGCCGGCGGGCACCTTGGCGCTGGCCAGCACCCGACCGTCGGCGGCGTACCGGACCAGTCGGTAAGCCGGCGCGCTGTCGGCCGGCGTCGCCGCGTCGACCTGGACCACCAGACCACCGTCGGCCAGGATCATCGCGTCCACGGCCTGCCCGTGCCCGGTGGGCTTCGTCCAGGCCCGGTCGAGGTGCGCCAGCTCGGTGGCCTTGCCGGTGGCCACGTCGACCCGGTAGTTGCGGAACTGCCATGTGCAGGCACAACCACCCGGGGAGGACGTGTGCGTGCTGATCACCAGGGTGCGGCCGTCGCCGGAGATCGCCGCCACCTTGCCGACCACCAGGCCGGCCGGTACGCGTGGGGTGACCGAGCGCGTGGTGCCGCCCTCGTTGCGCATGCTCACCGCCCGGCTGGTGACCTGGGCGATCCAGCCGTTCGACACGGCCGGGCACGTCGCCTGGTGGCTGGCGAGCACCTTCCGGCCGGTCCCGTCGGCGTTGACGGCGACGATCGTCCAGTCCCTGTCGCGACCCACGCCGTAGAGCACCCGCCCCGAGTCGAGCCAGTCCGGCGTGCAGGTCTGCTGGCCCTGTGTCGGGATGACGTGCGCCGCCGTGCCGTCGAACGCGCTGATCACCAGCTGGCCGGCGGATCCTTCCACCCGGGCCGCACGCCTGCCGTCCGGCGACACGGCGAGTGAACCGTCGATCTTGCCGCTGCCGCTGCCGGCGCGTCCCTCGCGTACCAGCTGCCACGTCCCGCCGGCGGTGCGCCGCCACACCCTGGCCGGATCGTTCTGCTTCTGGCCGGACTCCTGAGCGGTGTACCAGGTCAGCTGCGGCCACTGCACGGAGCTGGTGGCCGGGCGGGCGGGAGTGGCGTCCGGCAGGGAACCGCCGGCGCCGCCGGTCGAGGCCTCTCCGGCCGACGCGGTCTCGGCGGCGGCCGACGCGGTCTCGGCGGCGGCCGAGGTGCCGACGGCGGGGGCGGTCGTGCCGCTTCCAGCCGGGGCGGCCGCGACGTCCGAGCTGGCACCGCAGGCCGCGGCGCCGAAGGTCAGGAACAACAGGGCAGCCGTACCGGCGAGCGCGTGCGGGCGACGGACGGTGGTGCGGGCGAACGGGCCGAGGTTCATCGTTTCAGTCCTTTGTGGAAGGCGGTCGAGCTTGACACCACCCAAGACGAGCCCCTGGCCATGGCGAGTTGCCGCCGCCGCGCGCTGCTATACGACAGTCCGATCCGTTCGCGGCGGCAACCATTTCCGCAGTTCACGGAAGGTGATCAAACAGGCTCGACGGACGACGTGCGGACGGCGAAAGGGCGGCCCACCCGAGGGTGAACCGCCCTTTCGCGCGTGCCTGTCGTCAGTCGACGACGGCCAGGATCTGCATGTTCTTCAAGCTCGCCGGCTCGGCGGTCTCGGAGACCTTCCTGCCGTCCTCGTCCACAAGCAGCACCGCGTGCCCGCTGCCGGCCTCGACCCGGACAACCATCGAACCGTCGGACTGGAAATACACCTGCCGCAGGGTGCGCCCACCCAGTGGCAACGAAAACTCCTTACCCGTGCGGGTGTCCAGCACCACGTTGACCCGCAGGTCGCGAGCGCCGTCACCGGGATCCCCACGCAACTTGTGCCGCCGCAGGGCGACCCGGGAGCCGTCCGGGGCGAGACTGACGACGTCATCGGTTTGCCAGCCATTCGGGGAGAAGCCGGGGACGACCCGCTTCTTCGTGCCGTCCACGCCGTAGAGCGTGATCCCGTCGCTGACGGTCATTGCCATGGTCTGACCGTCAGCCGAGAAGAGGGCGTTGCAGGCCTCGGGTTCGGTGGCCCACCAGCGCACGGTCTTTCCCGTCGAGCGCGTGTCCACCACGCCGTATCGGCCGGGGCCACCCGCCTCCTTCAACTCCCTGAACAGCACCCGCCGCCCGTCCGGCGACCAGGCCGCGCCGACGCAGTACGGATCGACACCCGGGCGCACCTTCTGCTTGTCGGACCCGTCGGTGTCGGAGACGAAGAGGTCGTTGTTGGGGTCCACCCAGGCCACCCGGTCACCGTCCGGGGAGACGCCCATGTTGCCCCTCATCGCGATCTCGGGCAGCGTCAGCAGCCGGGCAACGCTACCGCCGGGGCGCCAGGACCGCAGGTTCCACGTCGTCACGCCGTTCACGTCGGAAGGACCGTAGAAGAGCTTTCCGACCTTCACCGAGGGCGTGTTCGTGCTGGACCCGCTGCTGGGCGGGGCGCCAGGCGTGTCGGCGCTGGTGGACGGCGTCGGGGTGGGCGACTGCGACGGCGAGGCCGTCACCGACGGCGTGTCGGCGGGCAGCGGCGGCGGAGACTCGTTCGGTCGGATGGCGAACGCGGTGCCGGTCGCCGCCGCGATCAGTACCAGCGCGGCGGCGGAGGTGGCGACCGTCCGCTGGATGCCGAGCCGGCGGGACGTGCGCAGCGTACGGTCCCGCAGGTCGACCGCGGTGACCTCGTCGGCCAGTGCGGCCAGGTCGAGCCGGAGGCGCTGGTCGTTCATCGGGTGCTTCCTTCCAGGACGTACAGCTCGGCGAGCTCGGGTGCTACGGCACGCAGTCTGGCCAGCGATTTGGCCGTTTGGCTCTTCACGGTGCCGACCGTGACTCCGAGCAGTTCGGCGGCCTCCGCCTCGGTGCGGTCCTCGAAGAAGCGCAGCACCAGTACGGCACGTTGCTTCGGCGAGAGCTTCGCCAGTGCCGCCCGCAGGGTGAGCCGCAGGCTGGTCTGGTGGGCGTGGTCGGGGGCCGAGTCGCCTCCGCGTGGCTCGGGCAGGTCGCCCGGCATCGACTCGGGTACCCGACGGCGTCGCCACCAGGACACCTGTAGGTGGTACATGGTCTTGCGGGTGTACGCCTCGGCGTTGCCGCTGTGGTGCAGACGGTTCCAGGAGCGGTGGGTCCGGGCCAGCGCCGACTGGACGAGGTCCTCGGCCAGGTGCTGGTCGCCGGTGAGCAGGTAGGCCGAGCGCAGCAGCGCCGGTGTGCGGGTACGGACGAACGAGTCGAACTCACTCAGCAGAGGGTCCACACGGGCCGATCCTTCAGGTAGTGGTGCGGGGTGGTGTGCTGCCTCCCCAGACGCGGCCCGGGGCGGCGATGGTTGCCGTGCCGGCAGGTCCGAAACGGGTCGCTCATCCCGCCGAGGGGTCCTACGCTGCGCCCATGCTGCTGCGCATGTCGACCCTTCTGCTGCGGACCCTTCGTGAGGATCCGGCCGACGCGGAGGTGCCGAGTCACCGGCTGCTGCTGCGCGCCGGTTACGTCCGTCGCGCCGCGCCGGGCGGCTACACGTGGCTGCCGCTGGGCAAACTGGTGCTGGACCGGATCACCGAGATCGTCCGCGCCGAACTGACCGCGATCGGCGACCAGGAGGTGCACTTCCCGGCGCTGCTGCCCGCCGAGCCGTACCGGACGAGCGGCCGGTGGACGGAGTACGGCGACGACATCTTCACCCTCGCCGACCGGCGCGGTGCCGAGCACCTACTGGCGCCCACTCACGAGGAGATGGCGGCGCTGCTGGTCAAGGACGTGTTCACCTCGTACCGGGATTTCCCGGTGACGCTGTTCCAGGTGCAGACGAAGTTCCGCGACGAGGCGCGGCCCCGGGCCGGTCTGCTGCGCGGCCGGGAGTTCCTGATGAAGGACGCGTACTCGTTCGACCTGGACGAGGCGGGGTTGCGGGACGCGTACGCGCGGCATCGGGTGGCGTACCAGCGGATCTTCGAGCGATTGGGCCTTGAGCACACGGTCGTGCACGCCATGTCCGGTGCGATGGGCGGTTCGGCGTCGGAGGAGTTCCTGGCCGCGACCCCGGTCGGTGAGGACACCTTCGTCGGCTGCACCGCCTGCGACTACGCGGCCAACACCGAGGCGGTGGTCACCCGGGCGCCCGCCGCTGGTGATCCGGCCGCGCAGCCGGCCGTCGAGGTGCACGACACCCCGGAGACCCCGACGATCGCCAGCCTGGTGGAGCTGGCGAACGACCGCCGGCTCGGCGGTCGGGACGGCTGGACCGCCGCCGACACGTTGAAGAACGTCGTGTTGACCGTCCGTCAACCGGGGGCCGAGCGGGCCGAGCTGCTGGTGATCGGGTTGCCCGGTGACCGGGAGATCGACCTGAAGCGGCTCGGCGCCGCGCTGGAGCCGGCCCAGGTGGCCGTCTTCGACGGGTGGGCCGAGCATCCGGAGCTGGTCCGCGGGTACATCGGCCCGCAGGTGCTCGACAAGCTGGGCATCCGCTACCTCGTCGATCCCCGGGTGGTGCCCGGGTCCGCGTGGTTGACCGGGGCCAACGAGCCGGACCGGCACGCGACGGACGTGGTCTGCGGACGGGACTTCACGCCCGACGGGACGATCGAGGCGGCCGAGGTGCGCGCCGGTGATCCCTGCCCCGACTGCGGCGACGGCGAGCTGACCATCCGGCGGGGCATCGAGATCGGGCACATCTTCCAACTCGGACGCCGGTACACCGACGCGTTCGCGGTCGACGTGCTCGGTCCGGCCGGCAAACCGGTCCGGCCCACCATGGGTTGCTACGGCATCGGTATCTCGCGGGCGGTCGCGGCCATCGCCGAGCAGCACCACGACGACCGGGGACTCAGATGGCCGGCGGCGGTCGCGCCGTGCGACGTACACCTGGTGGTGGCGGGCAAGGGACCGCAACTCGACGCGGCGCTGGAGCTCGGCGGACGCCTCGCGGCGGTCGGTCTGCGGGTGCTCGTCGACGATCGGACGCACGTCTCGGCCGGGGTCAAGTTCACCGACGCCGAGCTGATCGGCATCCCGCGCACCGTCGTGGTCGGCCGCCGTCTCGCCGAGGGGTACGTGGAGCTGCGCGAGCGGACAGGTGACGGGCGCGCGGAGTTGACGGTGGACGGTCTGGTCGAGCGGATCGTCGACGAGGCGCGTCGGGAGCGTGCGAACCTGGTGTAGCGGGCGCGTCACGGGGTAGTGCAGTTCGATCGGGTGAAAACGCTTCGGAGGCTCTCATGACCGGTTACCGGGTCAGCGACGTGATGACCAAGCAGGTGGTCTACCTGCCGGTGGAGACGACCCTGGA
Source organism: Micromonospora sp. NPDC005298 (assembly GCF_040607375.1). Lineage (NCBI taxonomy): Bacteria > Bacillati > Actinomycetota > Actinomycetes > Micromonosporales > Micromonosporaceae > Micromonospora > Micromonospora sp. NPDC005298. The sequence goes on along the minus strand of NZ_JBEXGP010000001.1, from coordinate 213,193 downwards.
CGAGGCGGCCAGGGTGATGAAGGAGGCGGACATCGGCGACGTGGTGGTCACCGACGGCGCCAGTCTCGCCGGCATGCTCACCGACCGGGACATCGTGGTGCGGGCCGTTGCGGAGAACAGCTCCCCGGCGGCCACCACGATCGGCTCGATCGTCACCCGTGAGGTCGTGATGATCGAACAGCACTGCACGGCGGGTGAGGCGGCGACCCTGATGCGCGACCGGGGGATCCGGCGGGTGCTGGTCTGCGACAGCGAGCGCAAGCTCGTGGGGATCGTCTCGCTCGGCGACCTGGCCATGCAGCTCGACCCGACGAGCGCGCTGAGCGAGATCAGCGAGCAGTCACCGACGGTCTAGGAACGGGCCGGCGGTAGCCTCGACGCATGGCTGACATGCCGGCCCGACTGGCCGAGATCGTGGACGAGTTCGCCGCCGCGCCGCGGGACCTGGTGCTGGAGATGCTGCTGGAATACTCCGACGCCATCCCCCCGCTGCCCGACGGCGCTGCCGACCGCGAGGGCATGGAGCAGGTGCCGGAGTGCCAGACGGCGTTCTTCCTGCGCGCCCGGGTGACGGCCGAGGGCACCGTGGAGACTCTCTTCGACTGTCCGCCCGAGGCACCCACCACCCGGGCGTTCGCCGGCATCCTCGCCGAAGGCCTGGCCGGCGCGAGCGCCGAGCAGGTACTGGCCGTGCCGGACGACCTCTACCAGCGGATGGGGTTGGCGCAGGCGATCAGTCCGCTGCGGGTACGCGGCGGCACCGCGATCCTGGGCCGGCTCAAGCGGCAGGTCCGGGAACAACTGGGCTGACCGGGCAGTTGGCACCGGGCATGGAGATCGAGATCTACGCGGACCTCGTCTGCCCCTGGTGCTACATCGGCAAGCATCGGCTGGAGCAGGCCCTCGCCAGCTACGACGGCGACGTGACGGTTCGCTACCGACCGTTCCAGCTCGACCCGTCGCCGGTCGCGGAGCCCCTGCCGCTGGTGCGGGCGATGGCCGCCAAGTTCGGCGGGCCGGAGCGCGCCCGGCAGATGTTCGACCACGTGACCGCCGTCGCGGCGGGTGACGGGCTGCGGCTGGACTTCGACCGGGCGGTGATCGCCAACACCTTCGACGCGCACCGCCTGGTCGCGTACGCCACCGACCACGGTCGGGCCGGTGAGATGGTGGAGGCGCTGTACCGGGCGCACTTCACCCAGGGCGTCGACCTCGGCTCGCGGGAGGCGCTGGCCGCCGTCGCCGGCGAGGTCGGCCTGGACGCCGCCGACGCGCGCCGGTTCCTCGACTCGGACGAGCGGGCCGACGACGTCACCGCGGACCTGACCACCGCCCGGGAGCTGGGCATCACCGGCGTCCCGATGTTCGTGCTGGCCGGGAAGTACGCGGTGTCCGGCGCCCAGGAGGCGCAGACGCTGCTCGCCGCCCTCGCCGAGGTCGAGCAGCGTGAGGCCGCCACCGACTGAACCCATCGACAGTTGTGATGTTTCACGTGCAACGGTATCGATGCCGATGCCTGGTCAGACGGGTCGGGCCAGGCCCTCCACCACCTGCGCACCCGGCAACGCGCCCAGCGCCGGCCCCGGTAGGGCGATCTTGCTGTGGCGTACGCCGGATCCGATGATGACGTGCGGCGTGGCGATCACCCGCGAGTCCACCAGGATCGGCCACTGCGCCGGCAGCCCGATCGGCGTGATGCCGCCGTACTCCATGCCGGTCAGCTGAACCGCGTCGTCCATCGGGGCGAAGCTGGCCTTGCGGACGTCCAGCGCGCGCCGGGCCACCCCGTTCACGTCGGCCCGGGTGGTGGCCAGGACGATGCAGGCCGCGTAGCGGACCACACCCTCACGCTTGCCGGCCACCACGACACAGTTGGCCGACACGTCCAGCCCCACCTCGTACGCGGCACAGAACGCGGCCGTGTCGGCGAGCTCGGCGTCGATCGGCGCGACCAGTACGTCGTCGACGTCCACCGGCGCTTCGGCGGGCCACTGCGCCACGGCCTCCGCGACCGGAGGGGCAAGCAGGTCGAGGCGGGCGCGGGCCGGTTCGGTCTTCAGCGTTCCCATCACGGGTGCGATCCTCGCATCCGTCCCGCCGAACCGCCCGGCGACTCCCGCGCCACCCCCGGAAGCCACCTCCGTGGCGCGACTCAACTGCCCGCCAGGAACGCGTTGTCGCTCATGAAGGACCGGTCGCGGGCGGCCGCCAGTTCCTCCTCGCGTCGGGCCCTGGCCCGCTGTAGCTCCAGATCCTCAAGCGCGTGCCGGACACCCAACCGGATCACGCCGTAGAGGAAGACGAAGCCGAAGACGTAGAGGATCACGGTGGTGACGACAGCGAACATGCCGTCACGGTAAGGCGAACGTGAACGGTCGCAGCTCTCATCTCCGCCCGGTTCCCCCGTACGTGTCCGACGGCTCACCCCGAGCGCACCAGATCCACCACGGTCAGCAGTGCGAAGAAACCGATCAGCACCTCGTTGACCACCCAGGAGTGCCCCTCGGCCCACTCCCGCAGGCGGGTCAGCAACCGCACGGCGCGCGGCCCGAGGAGCAGCAGCGCCAGCAGCGGCAGGGCGAGGAGCACGACCGTGACCAGCACGAACGGCAGCAGGTCCCACCACGGGAGGTCGTGCCGGGCGACGCTCGCGCCCACCGCCGCCATGGTCAGGTCGTCGCTGGGCGTCACCACGAAGAGCAGCGCGCAGAGTCGCGCCGCCCGGGCCGGCCCGGCATGCCCGAGGTCCCCCAGCCACCGCGGCGGCCCGGCCTGGTGCCGCCGCAGCCACACCACCGCGGCGAGGACGACCAGCAGGACGAGCACCACCAGGTCGATGGCGGGACCCCGGTCGACGCGGCCGGCGAAGGCACCGGCGTCGCTGGCCACACCGCCCACCAGTCGGGTGAGCAGCCAACTCCCGGTCACCCCGGCGGTCACCACGAGCCCGCCACCGAGGAGGAAGCCCAGCGACGCGGCCCGGGGCCGATCCGACGAGGCGAGAAAGACGGCCACGACCACCTTGGTCCCGGCGACCATCACCACGGCCAGCGGCAGCACGGTCAGGAAACTCATCGCCCGCCATCCTCCCGGCCGACAGGCGTCGGACGGTGCCGAATCTGCGGATCACCAACCCGGCTACGCGCTCGCGCGCACCACGACCCGGCCGGCCAGCAGCGTGCCGAGCAGCGCCAGGCCGGCGGCGACCGCAAGCGTCGACGCGTAGCTGGCCGGCCCCGGCGCGCTACCGGCCGCGAGCACCGCCCCGGTGAGCGCCAGCACGGTCGCCGCGAAGAGCGAGTCGCCCAGTTGCAACGACGAACTGTTGCGGCCCTGCTCGCCGGGGGCGGACAACTCCAGGGTGAGCACCGACAACGACGGGTAGAGCAGTCCCATACCGAGACCGGCGACCGCCCAGCCCAGCACGGCGACGGCCACCGGCAGCTCGGGCCGTACGGCGAGCGCCACCGTGGCGGTGCCGACGGTGATGCAGCCCAACCCCGCGCGCGGCAGGCTCGCCCGGGACGCCGGCACCGGAATCCGGCCCTGGATCCACGAACCCACCGACCAGGCCAGCGCCCCGACCGTGAGGACCAGCCCGGCTGCGGTCGGCGACAGGCCCCTCTCCCGCGAGAGCATCAACGGAATGACCACCTCGGCGCCGACGAACGCCGCCGAGGCCAGTCCGCGGAGCCCGATCACGGTGGGCAGGCCACGGGCTGCCCGCAGGAATCCGGCCGGCAGCAGACGCGGGGCGCAGAGCAGCAGGCCGACCACCGCCACCGCGACCAGCACCAGGGCGGCGGCGCCGCGCTGCTGCCCCCCGACGTGCAGCAGTGCGGCGCTCACCGCCGCCCCGCACGCCCAACCGATCCGGGCCGTCGCGCCCGCCGGCAACCCGGTCCGCACCGACTCGCCGAGCGACCGCAGGCCGGGATGGATCAGCAGGACCGCCGGCACCGCAACCGCCGGCACCGCCAGGAAGACCCACCGCCAACCCAGGTGCTCCACGATCAGGCCGGCCACCGCCGGACCGACCAGCGACGGTACGACCCACGCCGCCGCGAACGCGGCGAAGATCCGCCGGTGCAGATCCTGCGGGTACGCGTGCCCGACGATCACGTAGAGCGCCACCGCGAGGAGCCCGGAGCCGAAGCCCTGCACCACCCGGCCGACGACCAGTGCGCCCATCGTCGGCGCGGTCCCGGCGATCAGGAGCCCCACCACGAACCAGGCGACGCCGTGCCACATCGGTCCCCGTGGGCCGCGCGCGTCACACCAGATGCCGGACACCACCATGGCCAGCACGTTCGTGGCGAACGGTCCACCGAACGCGATCCCGTACAGCGCCAGCCCGTCCAGGCTGCGGGCGACCGTCGGCATGGCCGTGCCCACCGCCAGCGCCTCGAACGCGAGCAGCGAGATCAACGCGACGCTGCCCACGGTCATCGCCCGCAACCGGGGCGCGAACAGACCGGCTGTGGCCGGTACGACGACAGTGGCGGGACTCGGCATGCACCGAGCCTGCGACCTCAACCCGGATTCATGTCAACCAGCGGTGACCCGGCTCTCGTCAGGCCTCCTTGAACGCCTCACCGATGCCGCCGACGAGGCCGGAGAAGTGCTGGTCGGTGAGGACGTGCCCGGCGGTGATCGCCAGGGCGAGCGGCCACTCGATGACCTGGAGTGCGACGAGCAACCCCATACCGGCGTAGTAGGCGATCCGGTCCGGCGGTGGCACCGCCACCTCGCCGAGCATCGGCAGGTCCATCCGTCGGCTGTACATCCTGACGTTCTCGCGCGGCCCGTTCAGGTGTCGGCTGAGTGCGCTCATTCCGGCCTCCCCGTGTCCGGTGACGGTCGCCGAATTCCACCGGCCACCTCGTCCATGCGCCGACGACGCCGGAAACTTCCGCTACCCGGGGGGCATAACGGATGGCAGGTCGGGAAGCCAGGCCGCCGGACGTGAGGGCGGTGGGAGGACGAGATGGCCGAGGTCAGCACCAGCAGCAACAGGGAGCCGGGCCGGCGTCCGTCCAGCCGTACGCCTCGATGACGGCGGCGGGTCGCGCCGCGGGACGCATCCTGCCGTCCTTCGGTGTGCCGCATCTGGTCGGTGAGGCGTCCCGGACGGTCGGGGAGGCGGCGACCCGGGTGGCCCGGCAGGTCGGGTTCACCCGGCGGCGGGTCTGGTCGCGGCCGGGTCGCCACCACATCGAGGTGCACGGTGTCTGCCAGGAGGGCGGTGACCAGCTCGCCCGTCAGGTGGAGGGCGCGCTGGAGCGGATGCCCGGGGTCGCCTGGGCCCGGGTGAACGCCCCGTCGGGCCGGGTCGTGGTCGCCGTGGAGTCCCCGCAGCCGAAGCTGCGGGACCTGATCGCCACGATCAGCCGGGTCGAACGCACCTGCGACCACGAGCCGGACCCGGAGATCCCGCCACCGCACCCGCCGGAGGAGGGGCCGCACACGCCCCGCACCCTCGGCGCGCTCGCCTCGGACGCGCTGGGCCTGAGTCTCTGGGCGGCCACCCGGATCCTGCCGTTCGCACCGCTGCCCGGTGAGGTGGCCGGCCTGCTGGCGGCGGTGGACCTGCAACCCAAGCTGCACGCGCTGCTCGGCAAGCCGCTGCGTTCCGACCCCCGCGCGGATGTCCTCTTCCCGCTGGCCGAGGCGGTGGTGCAGGGCCTGGCCGGCCGGTGGCCCGGCCTCGTCCTCGACAGCGCCCAACGGCTCGTGCAGTGGGGCGAGGATCGGGCCCAGCTCGCCGCCTGGGAGAAGGCCGAACCACGGTTGACCGGCGACCCGGAGCGGGCTGTCGCCCGGTGGCCGGTGTCCGACCGGCCCAGGCCGAAGCCGAAGGGCCTGGTCGAGCGGTACATCGACCGGGCGCTCGCCGTGGGCGCGGCGGCCGGCGCGGCGGCGATACCGTTCGCCGGGCCCAAGCGGGCAGCCGCGCTGGGCCTGTCGACGCTGCCCAAGGCCCCGGGCAGCGGACGCGAGGGGTACGGCGCGCAGCTCGGCCGGATCCTCGCCCGGCGCGGGGTCATCGCGATGGACCGTGGGGTGCTGCGGGAACTGGACCGGATCGACACCCTCGTGCTGGACGCCTCGGTGCTCGGCTCGGACCGGGGCGTGCTTGCCGATCTGGCCCCGGCGACGGGTGCGGACGTCGACCAGGTGGCGGAGCGGGCCTTCGCGCTGTTCGACCCGGAAGACCCGGCGGGTTCCCGGTCGGCCGACGGCTGGCGACTCGAACCGCTGGATCACCCTCCGACCGGCGACATCCCCGACGGGGAGCGGCTACGCGCCGCCGGTGGGCAGCTGCTCGGCCTGTCCCACGACGACCGGCTCGCCGCGCTGCTGCGGGTCGAGCCGGAGCCCGCCCCGGGCGTCGACGGGCTCCCGTCCGCCGCCCGCCACGCCGGCCTGCGGCTGGTGGTCGCCGGGGGCGACGAGCAGCGGTACGGCTTCGCCGACGCGATCCTGCCCGGAGGTGACCGGCTGTGCGAGTCGGTACGCGCGTTGCAGCGCGACGGCGCGGTGGTCATGCTGCTGTCCGCGGACCGTAGGGCGCTCGGCGCGTCCGACTGCGGCCTCGGGTTCGCCCCACCGGAGGACCTGCCGCCGTGGGGTGCGCACCTGCTGGTCGGCGCGGACCTGCGGCTTGTCGCCCTGGTGATCGAGGCGACCGGGGTGGCCCGGCGTACCGCCCAGCAGAACGTCCGGCTGGCCATGGCCGGCGCCGGCCTGGGTGCGCTCGGCGCGCTCACCGCACCGCCGGCCCAACTGCCCCAACGGTCACTCGTCGCGAGCAGCGGCTCCGCCGGGGTGGCCTTCGCGAACGGGGTCTGGCAGGCCCGTCGGCTGCACGACCGGTCGCAGGCCCCGGCGCCGGTGGCGACCGCCTGGCATCTGATGCCCGTCAGCACCGTGCTCGACCACCTGCGTACCACGCCTGACGGTCTGTCCAACGCGGAGGCGCAGCGCCGGCACCACGACTCGGGTGCGAACGGCGACGCCGCGCCCGGCGGTGGTGGCCTGCTGCGCGCCTTCGTGGACGAGCTGTCCAACCCGCTGACGCCGGTGCTGGCCGCCGGGGCGGTGCTCTCCGCCTCGTTCGGCTCGCTTGTCGACGCCGCGCTGGTGGGCGGCGTGGTCGGCGGGTCAGCTCTGATCGGGGCGGTGCACGAACGCAACACGGAACGGTCCCTGGCGGAACTGCTGTCCCGTTCGGCGGTGACCGCCCGGGTCCGCCGGGACGGTGCCGAACGGGTGGTCGCCGCCGAGGACCTGGTCCCGGGGGACGTCATCGTCCTGGAGCCGGGCGACTCGGTGCCCGCCGACTGCCGGGTGATCGAATCGGTGGGGTTGGAGGCGGACGAGTCATCGCTGACCGGCGAGTCGCTTCCGGTCGCCAAGAACGACCGACCGGTGGTCGCCGCCGCAGTCGCCGACAGGCACTCCATGCTGTACGAGGGCACCACCGTCGCCGCCGGTCACGGCAGCGCGGTGGTCGTGGCGACCGGCGCGGACACCGAGGCAGGGCGCAGTCTGGCCCTGGTACGGCAGGCGCCACCGACCAGTGGCGTGGAGGCCCGGCTCGGCTCGTTGACGAGCGCCGCCATCCCTCTGGCCGCAGGCTCGGCGGTGGCGGTGGCGGGCGCGGGCCTGCTTCGGGGCGTACCCCTGGCCGAAACGGCGGCGACCGCCGCGAACCTCGCCGTGGCGTCGGTGCCGGAGGGGCTGCCGTTCCTGGTGAGCGCGGCGCAACTGGCGGCGGCCCGGCGGCTCGCCGAGCACGGCGCGTTGGTCCGCAATCCGCGCACGATCGAGGCGCTGGGCCGGGTGGACGTGCTCTGTTTCGACAAGACCGGCACCCTCACCGAGGGCACGTTGCTGCTCGCCGGGGTGGGCGACGGCGTCGGTGACCGGTACGCCCCGGTGGACCGCCTGGACGACCGGCTGCGGTTGACGTTGGCCGCCGCGCTGCGGGCCACACCCGAGGCGGCGGACCCGGAGCAGTTGGCGTTGCAGACCGACCGGGCCGTTCGGCGGGGCGCGGCCACGGCCGGGGTGGTAGAGCAGACCGGCGCCGCTGGCTGGCGGGCCGCCGGAGGGCTGCCGTTCGAGCCGTCCCGCGGCTACCACGCGAGCATCGGCGAGACCGACGGTCATCTGCTGTTGAGCGTCAAGGGCGCCCCGGAGACGGTGTTGCCGCGGTGCACGACCCGGCGCACCGACGGCCGCCAGGAGCCGCTCGACGACGCGGGCCGCGCGGAACTGCAACGGACACTCGCCGAACGGGCCGGGGCGGGGCACCGGATCCTTGCCGTCGCCGAGTGCCAGGTCAACGATCCGAAGGTGGCCGACGGGGACGTGCGGGGTCTGACCTTCGTGGGTTTCCTGGCCCTCGCGGACGGGGTGCGGGAGAGCGCCGCGCCCGCGGTACGGCGGATCCGGCGGGCCGGCGTGCACACCATCATGATCACCGGGGATCATCCGGCGACGGCCGAGGCGATCGCGGCCACCATCAGCGAACACGACGAACAGCGGGTGGTGACCGCCGGCGAGTTGGACCAACTGGACGACGAGACGCTCGCCGAGCGGCTGGCCGACACCGACGTGGTGGCCCGCTGCACCCCGGCCCACAAGGTACGGATCATCCAGGCGTTGCAGAAGTGCGGGCGGACCGTGGCGATGACCGGTGACGGCGCCAACGACGCACCGGCGATCCGGCTGGCCGACGTCGGCATCGCCCTCGGCCAACGGGGCACCCCGGCGGCGCGTGCCGCCGCCGACCTGGTGGTCACCGACGACCGGTTGGAGACCATCATCGCCACGCTCGTCGAGGGGCGGGCGATGTGGTCGTCGGTGCGGCACGCGCTCAGCATCCTGGTCGGCGGCAACCTCGGCGAGATCGCGTTCAGTGTGCTCACGGCGGCGGCGACCGGTCGTTCCGCGCTCACCGGACGGCAGCTGCTGCTGGTCAACCTGCTCACCGACCTGGCGCCGGCGCTGGCCATCGCCGTCCGGCCACCGGCCGCGGACCGCACCGATCGTCTGCTGCTGGAGGGCCCGGACGTGTCCCTCGGCGAGACCCTCACCCGGGAGATCAGCCTGCGGGCGGCAGCGACCACGCTCGGGGCGACCACGGGCTGGACGCTGGCCCGCTACACCGGCCGGCGACGGCGGGCCGGCACCGTGGCCCTGGTCTCCCTGGTCGGCACCCAACTCGGCCAGACCATCCTGGCCGGCGGAACCAGCCCGGCGGTACTGGCGTCCACGGCGGCGTCGCTCGGCGTGCTCGTCGTCGTGGTGCAGACCCCCGGGGTCAGTCAGTTCTTCGGCTGCACCCCCCTCGGGCCGGTCGGCTGGAGCATCGGGGCGGGGTCGGCGCTCGGCGCCACCTTCGCCAACGGCGCGCTCACCAGACTGGTGGAACACCTGCCGCAGGCGCGGCCCGCCGCCGGGCACTCCGGGAACTGACCGCCGTTCCTCCGCTTGGCCGCCGGCAGCCGGGGTACCGCAGCCGGAGGAGGTAGCAACGATGGTCGAGCAACCAGAGGTGACGTTCGTCGGCACCGCGACGACAGTGCTGCGGATCGGCGGGTTCACCCTGCTGACCGACCCGAACTTCCTGCACCGGGGCCAGCGGGCGTACCTGGGCAAGGGTCTGTGGTCGCGCCGGCGCACGGACCCGGCGCTGCGCATCGCCCAACTTCCCGAGCTGGACGCGGTGGTCCTCTCGCACCTGCACGGCGACCACTTCGACCGGGTCGCCCGCCGGGAACTGGACCGCGGGCTGCCCATCGTCACCACGCCCGCCGCCGGGCGCAAGCTGCGCCGCTGGGGCTTCCGGGCCGCGGAGGGCCTGCCGACCTGGTCGTCGCGAGAGCTGCACCGCGACGGTACGACGGTACGACTGACCTCCATGCCCGGGAAACACGGCCCGGGTGCCGTGGACCGGCTGCTGCCCGACGTGATGGGCACGATGATCGACGTGGAACGCGCCGGCCAGCGCGAGTTCCGTCTCTACGTCACCGGTGACACGTTGAACCGGCCGCTGCTCACCGCCATCCCCGAGCGTTACCCGGGCATCGACGCGATGCTGATCCACCTCGGCGGCACGAAGGTCGCCGGGATCCTGCTCACCATGGACGCCCGGCAGGGCGCCGACCTGGTGGAGCTGATCCGACCGAAGCTGACCGTGCCGATCCACTACGACGACTACCCGGTGTTCCGCTCCCCGCTGGCCCACTTCGTCGACGAGGCCCGCCGGCGCGGTTGGGTGAGGCAGGTGCGCACCATCGCCCGCGGCGAGACCCTTCCCCTCACGCCGCCCGACTGACCGACAGGCACCTCACCTCCGAGGGGTGTGACGCCGTCCCTCCCACCCTGCGGCGACCATGCGACAAGGCTGGAACTCCTCACACGTCGTCACGGGGTGGACCCGACTCCGCCCGGCAGCGACCGCCGCGAAACTCCACGCCCGGCACGCCGTCGGCGATCCGGCTGAGGTCCAGCACGCTCGCCAACGACAGGTGGAGGTCGGTGCGCAACTCGGCGGTCGCCGTCTCGACGTCGTCGTCCTCGGTGGACCAGTCGATGTCGGCCGAGCGCAGCTCGCCCACTGCGTGGGCGGTGACGGCCGCCGGATCGGTGACCACGAGGTCGATCCGGCAGTAGACGTGCAGCGTGACCGGTGCGCGGGTCTCATCCACCGGATGAGCATGACGAACCGCCACCGCCGGCAGCGACCGAGGGGGGCGACGGCAGCGGATGTACCGGTCATTTGATCTCGACATCTAACCTTGCGGCATGTCGCCCCGATCGGCCGGCGGAGCCCGTCCGAAGACCTCGCCGGCCCTTCCACTGTCGTTGCTGCTGCCGTCCGCCCTGATGGTGCTGGCGGGGGCCACCGACGACCGCGAGCCACCCCCGCCGGCCGGCCTGCTGACGACGGCGACGGTGATCGCCACGGAGCCGGCCCACCGCGCCCAGGACGCCTACGTGCTGGTACGCGTCGACACGGCCGACGGCCCCACCATCTGCGCCATCGGCTCGCGCGCCTTCCACGACCGACGCCTCCCACCGCTGAGCCACGAGCTGACCGTCGACTACACCGCGACCGGGTGCGCGCCAGCACCGGTCAACGGCGAGATACCCAGGTGGGCGATCATCGCGATGGGCGCCGGAGGGTTCGCCATGTCGATCTTCTGGCTCTGGGCCGGTCCGCGCCTCGGACGACTGGACCGCTGGCGACGCCGCCGCCGCCGCTGACAGCCGTTACCGGCGAATGACCTCCTGCTCCAGTACGCCCAGATAGCCGTGTGCGGCGATCCGCTTCGCGCGGTCGGTGTAGAAGTCCGGGTCGTCCGGCAGCGCCGTGGCCAACCCGTCGACATACCTGTTGAACATGCAGAACGCCGCCGCGATCAGCACCGTGTCGTGGATCTCGACATCGGTGGCACCCTCGGCCCGGGCGGCGGCCACCAGTTCCTCGGTGACCTCCCTGCCACCGCGCTGAACCGCGCCGGCTACGTCGAGCAACGCACGCATCTTCGCCGACAGGGGCGCGCCGTCGACATCGTCGTGCACCTGCTCGACCAGGGTCATGCCCTCAGGAAGCTGCGCCGCCGCGTACGCCGCGTGGGCGGAGTAGCAGTACCGGCATTCGTTGAGGCCCGACACATAGGCGGCGATGAGTTCACGCTCACCCCGGGTCAACGTACCCGGACCACAGAGCAGCGCCTCGACCAGCCCGTTGAGCGGCAACGCCGTCTCCGGCCGGAACCGGAACAGACCGCGAATCCCAGGTTCGTTGGTGTTGAGGGCGATGTGTGGCATACGCACTCCTTCGTCGACCCGCCGACAAGTCGGGCCTCGTGAGATGGACTGCCGTTCACCCTGAGCCACGTCCATCGATCTCGTCAACACTCCGGATTGCCCCCACACGGCTGACCTGCACGTCCTTTCGTGCCATTCACGACCGACGCGGCCCGCCACGCACCAGCGCGGCAGGGGGTTCTCGCATAGCCCCTTGTGCTGCCTGACCGAAAAGATCCCGCTGGCCCGTCTTGCCGACCTCCGAGGAAAGGCCGGGTTCGGGGCGGAGCCCCGAACCTCTGACCGCCCGCTAGGCTCCTCGCCTCAACGTCAGTGTCCGGGAGCGTGCGTGATCAAGCTGTTCAGGGCGAAGAAGTCCGCGTGCCGCTGTCGGCCCCAGTGGCCGGCTCTCGTTACGGAGATGAACGGTCACGTCATGCCGTGCCAACCATCCGAGCACGGCAGTCCAATGACCAGGATCTTGGAGCTGTCAGCCAGGTGCGCCGAGTGCTCCGCGACCTACCCGGGCAACTTCATCATCGAACCAGGCACGCCGCCTCCGTTCGAATGGGCGCACGAGCCTGAGAACACCGTGTGTTCCTGCGAGCCACGGTGGCCGAAGCTGATGGTCAAGCTGCGCGGCCAGTGGTACCTCGGCTCCCCGGGTACGGACGGCCAACTGGTGGTTGACGGCGCAGCGGAGCGAGCCTTCTGCGACAGCTGCGGGGCCCGCTTTCTGGGGGACATGGTGGTCGACCTCGATGACAGGTCGCACCTCGAAGGTCCTCACGAGACGTAGCAAGTGCGGCCGGCCGGTTATCCGTGGCCTCTGGCAAACAGCGCCACCACTGTCGGATTGTGCGTGCTGAGGCCGATCCGCTGCGCCCAACGTCCGAGGCCGACCAGTCCGATCTCGTGGGCCTCTTGTTCAGTGCCAGCCGCGACGACCGCGCTCAGCGTGGTGGCACGATCGCCAATCTTCGATATGGCGATCGGCAGGGAACGGCGTGATCCCTGGCCGTACTCCGGACCGACAATCAACCAAGGAAAGTGCTGGTGGAGCCCAGGGGACTCGAACCCCTAACCCCTGCCTTGCAAAGATCAAGACTGCTGTCGGCCGGCGTCAGTGACCGCCGTTGACCTGCTCGCCGTGTCGTCTCGCGTCGACCGCGGGCCGTCTCCGTCGGCCGGCTTGGCTGTACGGATGGCTGTACAGCCAAGACCCCCTGCTTGACCCAGAGCCCGGCACTTCGGGACCATGCCCGGGATTAGGCGACCGGGGGATCACATGCACGTACGCCGCAGGTTCGAGGCGACCGACGACTCAGGCTTTCTTGCTCTGGTCGACCACCACGCGTACCAGGGGTTCGTCGGTGCCGACTGGACGTACGACACGCTGTTGGCTCACTTCCGTGCCGCAATGGCGGAGCGCTCCCTGCTGCTGTGGGGCACGGGACGGGAAGACCTTTGGACTGTGGACGTGGTAGTCGACGGACTCGCGCCACCAGCGGGGTTTCGGCAAACGATCGGGTCGATTCAGGTGACGGCCGGGCAGCTCCACCTGACGAATTACGAGTCGTTGACGATGGCCGCGCAGTTCAACGATGTGCACCTGCCTGAGCCCCACCTCCAGGACCTAGTCTTCGAACTGCGCAACGGGATGTACCGATGTGAGATCGTCCAGCTTGAAGACCCGGACGACGAGCAGCGCGCTGTGCCGGACTTCGTCCTCACCCTCGCAACTGGCTCAGCAGTCGAGCCTTGGCGCGAGCCACCATGGCACGAGGCATAGCGAGGTTGCACCCTCGGTTTGGAAGAGCGCGATCAACGGGCTGAGATGCCCGAAACGCCTGCGGCCAGCGGTGGAGCTACTGACCGCTCGTGCCCGCTCGTGACCGCTACCCGCCACGGTTACTGGCCCGTCGATGGCCCGGAGTGGTGGGCGAGGAACACCACTCGGTCGTCGGCCAACTCGTACGCCATCATGGGCGGGTAGTTGTGATCGCCTTCGGCGTATACGAGGACACGCTTGTCGAGGGTCTTGCCAAGTGTCCGCAGGAATCCGCAGAAGAGGTCCAGACGTTCCTGCCCCTGGATCTCGTGCAGGCTGACGTCGCTGTCAATCTCATCCGGGCTTGAGGGCCGAACGACCCACTCCATGTCAGGGGCGGGCCAGACATGCAGGGTCCGCAGCCAACCTTCGGGGTCGGCGGTGAACAGATCGGCTGCTGACGCAGGCGGCGGAAGCCTCTGCTCCGGGAAGTCGTATTCACACCGCCAACCCTGGGACCGAATCAGCCGGAGCAGGATCTCCCAGTCGGGCAGAGTCATGCCAGGCACGATGACGTCGGGCAGGCTGCCGTTTTCGTACGGGTCGAACCACTCTCTGACGTCGTCCCACCGGAGATCGCGCATCCGGCCATTGTCTTGGTCAGCGCCGGGGGTGTCACACGCTGGGGCTCACGCTTCGCGGATCTCCTCGTCGGGCAGTCGCCAGACCGTCCAGCCTCCCCGGACGGGGACAAGGTGGAGCGCCCTACCGGACGAACGACCTTGGCCCCGTCCGGGGAGGCTGGTAGCCCTTGTGGTGCCCGGCGAGGTGATCCGCCCCGGCATCTCTGAGGAGGGTCGGGGTTCCGGGCGGAGCCCCGAGGTCTTCTAGGTTCTGGTCGTCCGTCAGCGTGGCCGGCCGGCCCGGCCGATGCCGGCCGGAGGTCGCCAGCAGGCCGGGGCCGGGCCGGCGCGGCCCGCTTGCGGGCCGCCTTGATCGGCTGACGCCTCGCGATGTGCAGCGGTTCCTTACCGGGCTGCGGGGCAAGCTCGCGCCAGCCAGCATCATCAAGGTGCACGCGGTGCTGCGCGTCGCCCTGGCCGACGCAGAGCGGATGGACTTGGTCCCGCGTAACGTCGCCAAGGCAGCCAAGCCTCCGGCCCTCGGCAGAACCGAGCGGCGCGCTCTGACCCCCGAGGAAGCCAAAACGCTGCTGTCGGTGTTGACCGGGGACCGGTTGGAGTCGCTGTTCGTCCTAGCGCTGGCGACCGGGCTGCGGCGGGCTGAACTGCTGGGCCTGCGGTGGTCGGATGTCGACCTGCCGGGAAGGGCGCTGTTCGTTCGGCAGACGCTCCAGCGAACGGATCACGGGTTGGTGTTCGTGCCACCGAAGACGCACCGGTCGGCCCGTCCGCTGCCGCTGTCGGCTCTGGCCGTCCGGGCGTTGGAGGCACAGCGGGTGCGCCAGGCTAAGGAACGGCTTGCGGCCGGGGAGGTGTGGTCGGATCTGGGCCTGGTCTTCGCCAGCACGACCGGCACGGCGATGGAACCGCGGAACGTTAACCGGCGCTTCGAGCAGCTCCGCGCGGCGGCCGGGCTGGACTGGCTGCACCTGCACGACCTGCGGCACGCATTCGCCACGTTCCTGCTCGACCAGGGGGAGGAGCTGCGGACCGTTATGGAGCTGCTCGGGCACTCCACGATCCGGATGACGGCCGACACCTACGGCCACGTTCTGCCGGCGCGGGCTCGTCAGGCTGCCTCGGCCATTGACCGGATTCTGGGCCAGGAGGGGACGGCGCGACCGGCTTGGCTGTACGGATGGCTGTACTCGGACCGAGATCAACCGGGGAAAGTGCTGGTGGAGCCCAGGGGACTCGAACCCCTAACCCCTGCCTTGCAAAGGCAGTGCTCTGCCAGTTGAGCTAGGGCCCCGTGGGGCGGCTGCGATGCCGCCAACCGTTCGCGCTGAACCTCAGCGAAGGTCGGGGGAGGTGGTCGCCTCGTGCCACAGGGCGCGCTCGTCGTTCGACGCCTTGACCTTGTTGTAGACGACGGCAGCCACGCCGACGACGCCGGCCAGAATCAGCAGCTTCTTGAACATGGGGCGACCCCTCGCGCTCGACTACCGTCGGACGACGTGCGGTGGGGCTAGATGGAATCGAACCATCGACCTCAGAGTTATCAGCTCTGCGCTCTAACCGACTGAGCTATAGCCCCGCGTTGCGACGAGCAAGATTAACCCATCCGCTCGGTCGGACCCAAATCGGGGTCCGCGCCCGCGAGCCGGGTCGTCGTCGCCTGCAAAACCTACCCGAGTACGGGACGCCGGAGCGACCGCTTTACGCGGTGCCCCGGCGTCCCGGTCACTCAGTCCCGCTCGGCGAGCGTCAGCTCGATCCCGCCGACCAGGTCGGCGCAGACGTTGTAGACGAACGCTCCCAGCGTGGCCAGCGCGGTGAACAGCACCACGTTGACCAGGCCGATCAGCGCCGAGCTGAGGATCACGCCCTTGGCGGTGATCTGGAAGCCGCTGGTGCTCTGCCCACCGCCGGCGTTGACCAGGTCACTCAGGCTGTCGTTGACGCTCTGGAACACGCCCATGGCGTCCAGCGCCAGGTAGAGCACCGACGTGGCCACCACCACGACGATGAACAGCACCACCGACACGGCGAACGCGAACTTCATCACGGACCAGGGGTCGATCCGCTTGAGGTTCAGCCGGGCCCGGCGCGGCCCGCGGGACGCGGCGGAACTGACCGAGGTACGCGCGGCGCGTACCGCGTCGCCGACCCGGGCCGCCCCGACGGCCGACGGGTTACCGATGCCCGGGGGCAGCCCACCGCCGCTGGCCGGCCGGCCACCGCCGCCGGTACGACCCGGATCCGGCTGGGTCATGCCCGGGGTGATTCGCGGCTGGGTGCCGGTGGACCCGGCGGATGTCGCCTGCCCCGGCCTGGTGGGGATCGGCTGTGTGGTCGTCGGGCGGGCCGGCGGCGTCGCCGCTGCCGGGGGCGTGGCGGCGGACGTCGGCGCCTCGGCACCAGCCGTCTCGCCGTTGTCGCCGGACCCGCTGTCCTCGCCGGGCTCCGGCGGAGGTGTCATACCGGGAGCCCGGGTGAATTTCGGGGCAGGCGCGTCGGCGGGGACCGTTGCCCGGCCCACGGCCGCGCGGCCGGTCGCTGGTGTGCCGCCCTTGGCGGCCTCCTCGTCGACCGGGTTGGCCGAGGTCCCCGTGTTCCCCGACTTCGCCTGTGTCTCCGTCATTCAACTAGTCCTGTTCGTCAGGCTCGTCGGCATTGCGAGCAATCGCCACGATAGTCACGCCGTCCGGGAGGTCCATCAGCTTGACCCCCATTGTGTTCCGGTCACGCGTACGGCGTACAGGCTTCACCGGAGTCCGGATGACACCACCGTTGCTGGTGATCGCGAACAGCTCGTCGTCCGGGTCGATCACCACCGCGCCGACCAGACCACCGCGCCGTTCGGTGATCTTCGCAGTCAACACGCCCTTACCTCCCCGGCCCTGCACCGGGTATTCCTCGATCGGGGTCCGCTTCGCGTATCCCCCGTTCGTGGCCACCAGAACGTCCAGACCGTCCCGCACGACCTCCATGGCGAGCAGGACGTCGTCGTCCGTGAAACGCATACCGATCACGCCCGAGGTGGCCCGGCCCATCGGCCGCAACGCCTCGTCGGAGGCGTTGAACCGGATCGCCTGCGCCTTCTTGGAGACCAGCAGCAGGTCGTTCTCCGGCGCAACCAGCGCAGCACCGACCAGCTCGTCCTCATCGCGAAGGTTGATCGCGATGATGCCGCCGGAACGGTTGGAGTCGAACTCCTCGAGCCGCGTCTTCTTCACCAGGCCGTTCTTCGTGGCCAGTACCAGATAGGGGGCTACCTGGTAGTTCGGAATTTCGATGATCTGCGCGATCTGCTCGTCGGGTAGGAAGGCGAGCAGATTGGCCACATGTTGGCCCTTGGCTACCCTACTGGCCTCCGGCAGCTCGTACGCCTTGGCCCGGTAGACACGGCCCTTGTTCGTGAAGAACAGGATCCAGTCGTGGGTCGAGCAGACGAAGAAGTGGCTGACGATGTCGTCCTGCCGCAGCGTGGCGCCGCTGACACCCTTACCGCCGCGACGCTGCGAGCGGTAGAGATCGACCTTGGTCCGCTTGGCGTACCCCGTTCGGGTGATCGTGACGACCACGTCCTCGCGGGCGATGAGGTCCTCCATCGAGACCTCGCCGTCGAACGGGATGATCTGCGTACGCCGCTCGTCGCCCCACTTGGTGACGATCTCGCCCAGCTCCTCCGAGACGATCCGGCGCTGCCGCTCCGGCTTGGCGAGGATGTCCTTGAGGTCGGCGATCTCGATTTCCAGCTTGGCCAGGTCGTCGACGATCCGCTGCCGCTCCAACGCGGCGAGCCGGCGCAGCTGCATGTCCAGGATCGCGGTCGCCTGGATCTCGTCGATCTCCAGCAGCCGGATCAGGCCCTGCCGCGCTTCGTCGACGGTGGGCGAGCGCCGGATCAGGGCGATCACCTCGTCGAGGGCGTCCAACGCCTTGGCGAGGCCGCGCAGGATGTGCGCCCGCTCCTCGGCCTTGCGCAGCCGGAACGCGGTCCGCCGGCGGATCACGTCGATCTGGTGCTCGACGTAGTAGCGGATGAACTGCGCCAGGTTGAGCGTGCGCGGCACGCCGTCGACCAGGGCCAGCATGTTGGCGCCGAAGGTCTCCTGGAGCTGGGTGTGCTTGTAGAGGTTGTTCAGCACGACCTTGGCGACCGCGTCGCGCTTGAGCACCAGCACGATCCGCATGCCGGTACGGCCGGAGGACTCGTCGCGGATGTCGGCGATACCGGCGAGCTTGCCCTCCTTGATCAGCTCGGCGATCCGCTCGGCGAGGTTGTCCGGGTTGACCTGGTAGGGCAGCTCGCTGACGACCAGGCAGGGACGGCCCCGCTTGTCCTCCTCGACCTCCACCACGGCGCGCATGCGGATCGAGCCACGACCCGTGCGGTACGCGTCCTGGATCGCGGTTGTGCCGACGATCAGGCCGTGGGTCGGGAAGTCCGGGCCCTTGACGATGCCGAGCAGGGCTTCGAGGGTGGTCTCCTCGTCCTCCTCCGGGTGCTCCAGGCACCACTGCACCGCCGCGCCGATCTCCCGCAGGTTGTGCGGCGGGATCTTGGTGGCCATGCCGACCGCGATGCCCTCGGAGCCGTTCACCAGCAGGTTGGGGATCCGCGACGGCAGGATGGTGGGCTCCTTGGCCCGGCCGTCGTAGTTGTCCTGCAGGTCGACGGTGTCCTCGTCGATGTCCCGCAGCATCTCCATGGCGAGGGGGTCGAGCTTGCACTCGGTGTATCGCATGGCGGCGGCCGGGTCGTTACCCGGTGAGCCGAAGTTGCCGTTGCCGTCGACCAGCGGGTAGCGCAGCGACCAGGGCTGCGCCATCCGGACCAGCGCGTCGTAGATCGCCGAGTCGCCGTGCGGGTGGAACTGACCCATCACGTCGCCGACGACGCGGGAGCACTTCACGTAGCCGCGGTCCGGACGGTAGCCCGAGTCGAACATCGCGTAGAGGATCTTGCGGTGGACCGGCTTGAGGCCGTCCCGGACGTCCGGCAGCGCGCGACCGACGATGACGCTCATCGCGTAGTCGAGGTAGGAGCGCTGCATCTCCACCTCGAGCCCGACCGGTTCGATCCGGTCGTGCGCGACCACCGCGGCGATGGCCTCGGCGGGGACCTCGGGCTCGTTCGGTGTGGACTCGGGAGAATCGGTCACTGTATACCCTTATCAGACTCAGAGTCGTTTTCGTGCTGTGGATAACTGCTGTGGATACCGGCCAAGCTGTGGATAACTCTGTGGACCGCCGGATCGGCCGGGCACTGCCCGGCCGATCCGGCGCAGTCCGTCAGATGTCCAGGAACCGGACGTCCTTGGCATTGCGCTGGATGAACGAACGGCGCGCCTCGACGTCCTCACCCATCAGCACACTGAACAACTCGTCGGCGGTCGCCGCGTCGTCGAGCGTGACCTGACGCAGGGTACGCGTCGCCGGGTTCATCGTGGTCTCCCACAACTCGGGATAGTTCATCTCGCCGAGGCCCTTGAAGCGCTGGATGTCGTCCGGCTTGGCGTTCGGCTTCTTCTGCTGGCGCAGCGCGATGAGCCCGTCCCGCTCGCGGTCGGAGTAGGCGTACTGCGCGTCGTCGCCCTTCTTGTTCCACTTGATCTTGTAGAGCGGCGGGGCGGCCAGGTAGACGTGCCCCATCTCGACAAGCGGACGCATGAAGCGGAACAGCAGGGTGAGCAGCAGCGTCTGGATGTGCTGGCCGTCGACGTCCGCGTCGGCCATCAGCACCACCTTGTGGTACCGCAGCTTCTCCATGTCGAAGTCGTCGTGGATGCCGGTGCCCAGCGCCGTGATCAGCGCCTGGACCTCGTTGTTCTTCAGCACCCGGTCGATCCGGGCCTTCTCCACGTTGAGGATCTTGCCGCGGATCGGCAGGATCGCCTGGGTCCGTGGGTCGCGGCCCTGCTTGGCCGAGCCACCCGCCGAGTCACCCTCGACGATGAACACCTCGGACTCGCGGGGGTCGGTCGACTGGCAGTCGGCCAGCTTGCCCGGCATCGAGCCGGACTCCAGCAGCGACTTGCGCCGGGCCAGCTTGCGCGCCTGCTGCGCGGCGATCCGGGCGCGGGCCGCCTGGGACGCCTTCGTGATGATCATCTTGGCCTCGGCCGGGTTACGGTCGAACCAGTCGACCAGCCGGTCGTTGCAGACCCGCTGCACGAAGCTCTTCACCGGGGTGTTACCCAGCTTGGTCTTGGTCTGGCCCTCGAACTGCGGGTTGGCCAGCTTGACCGAGATGATCGCCGCGAGCCCTTCGCGGATGTCCTCGCCGGAGAGCTTCTCGTCGCCCTTGAGCAGCTTCTTGTCGGTGCCGTACCGGTTGACCACGCTCGTCAGCGCGGACCGGAAGCCCTCCTCGTGGGTGCCGCCCTCGTGGGTGTTGATCGTGTTGGCGAAGGTGTAGACCGACTCGCCGTACGACTCGTTCCACTGCATGGCGATCTCGAGCGACATGCCCTCCTCCTCGGCCTCGAACTCGACCACCGTCTTGTGGATCGGGCTCTTCGAGGCGTTGAGGTGCCGGACGAAGTCGGCGATGCCACCCTCGTAGTAGAAGGTGACCTCGCGCTGCCGGCCGTCCTCCTCCTCGGCCACCCGCTCGTCGAGCAGGTGGATGCGCAGGGCGCGGTTGAGGAAGGCCATCTCCTGGAGGCGCCGGTAGATGGTCTGGAAGTCGAAGTCGACGGTCTCGAACACGTCGGGGTCGGGCCAGAAGGAGACCGCCGAGCCGGTGCGGTCGGTGGCCTCGCCCTTCTCCAGCGGGCTCGGCTTGGAGTTGGTGTAGTGCTGCCGCCACACGGCGCCGGACTTGTGGATCTCGACGAACATCTTGGTGGAGAGCGCGTTCACCACGGAGACGCCGACGCCGTGCAGACCGCCGGAGACCGCGTACGCCTTGCCGTCGAACTTGCCACCCGCGTGCAGGATGGTCAGCGCGACCTCGACACCCGGCTTCTTGAGCTTCGGGTGCAGGTCGACGGGGAAACCACGGCCGTTGTCGGTGACCCGGACGCCGCCGTCGGCGAGCAGCACCACGTCGATGGTGTCGCAGTAACCGGCCAGCGCCTCGTCCACCGCGTTGTCGACGACCTCCCAGACGAGGTGGTGCAGACCACGCTCACCGGTGGACCCGATGTACATACCGGGCCGCTTGCGGACCGCCTCCAGCCCCTCGAGAACGGTGATCGACTCTGCGCCGTACTCCTGCTTGTCCTGCGCTGCCACCCTCGGCCACTTTCTCGCGTCGTCCACGCCGGTAGGGCGCGTCGGGCGCGGGTTCGGCGGACAGGACGCGACGTCGGCGCGCGGACCGGTGCCGGAGACCTCCGGACAGCGGGTCGAACGCGCCGGTCGCCGCGGTTGCCCGCGGATCGCGATCGGCTCGACCCGAGGTGGAGAATGAACCTGGGGCCACCGGCCCCGTCGCTCGCTCCGCACCGGGTCTTCGTCTCACCGTCAATCCTACTGTGCGCGGAGGACAGAACCGCCACTCGGCACCCTCAACGAGGCGGCTGAGATGTCCATAGCCGGCAGAACCCCGCTGCCCGCGACTCCCCCCACACGCCAGGCTCCGATCGCACGCGCCGCCCCCGGACGCGTTGACCCGCGCCGGGCGGGTCGGGGGTCGCGGCCGGCCCGCCCGTGCCGTACGTTTGCGGCGCCCCGGAACCGCCCTTGATCTTTACCGGCCGGAACCGGGACGATCGACCCGATCGACCCGACACGTGCTCTTTAAGAGGTGACAGATGGGGCTGGACAACGTCGCGGTGCACTGGCCGCGGACCGGCCGCTTCTACGATCCGGTCGCGCCGGCCGAGTTCGTCGACTTCGGCGAGATCGTCGACGTACCCCGAATCTCGGCGCCGACGGCGGCGCTGGCCGAGCTGATCGCGAAGACCGGGACGGTCCGCGCGACCGCCTACACCGAGTTGGTGGATCTCCTACTCGGCCTCGAAGGTGTGTTGTACGCCACAGATGCCGCCGCTGAGGACGAGGACCCGGTCATCGACCCGGACGGCTGCGCCTGGATCGCCGGCGGGATCGAGCGTTTCGTGACCAGCCACCGCACGTACGGCGATGCCGTCACCTTCGAGTCGGTGAGCGTCGTGCTGCGCGCACTGCTCGGCGACGGCCGGTTGGCCGAACAGCAGCTGCGGTGGCTGGAGAGTCGACTCGACGCGTTGCGCGACGAGAGCGGCGACCCGCCGCAGTGGAACTTCACCTGCGCCGAGTTGGGTGTGCTGGCCGCCTTCTACCGGCGCTGCGCCGAGCGCGGCTTCGCGATCTACGCGGACGCCTGACCGGTCAGGCGGCCACAGACCGGTCAGGCGGACGCCGGACCGGCCTGCGGGGTGGCGTGGTCACCGGCGGGACGGTTGGCCGCGGCGATCACCTGGGTGAGGACGGCGTGCAGCTGGTGCAGGTCCTCGATCGGCAGCCCGAGCCGTTCGACGATCGCGGCAGGGATGCGTTCGGCCTGCTTCCGCAGTGCCGTGCCGCTGGCGGTGAGGGTCACCGCCAGGCTGCGCTCGTCGGCGGCGTCGCGCTCGCGCCGTAGGTAGCCGGCCGCTTCGAGGCGCTTGAGCAGCGGTGACAGGGTGCCCGGGTCGAGTTGCAGGAGGCGGCTGAGGTCGCGTCCGGACAGCGGCGCGTGCTGCCAGAGCGCCAGCATGACCAGGTACTGCGGGTGGGTCAGGCCCATCGGCTCCAGCAGCGGCCGGTAGACGGCCACGACGCTGCGCGCCGCCACCGAGAGGGCGAAGCAGACCTGCTGTTCCAGTGCCAGCGGGTCGGCGCCGGCCGGTGCCTCGCTCATCTGTTGCCCTCCTGCCGCATGATCGCTATCGTACCGATCATTGGTACACCAACTGTTGGGGTACCAACCAACCGGTGGTGGCGGCGTGGAGGGCAGATGAGCGAGGGCGGCGCGGCGAAGAAGTCGGCTGGCGAGGGCGGCCGGTTCCTGCGGTGGGCGTACCGGTACCTCGCCGGCCCGGCCGAAGGCGTACAGGGCGCGGTCCAGGGCGGCTCGGCCGAGGCCCGCGAGGCATGGAAGCGCGACCTGGCCGAGCGCAAGCGCTACAGCCGGGAACAGCGCGAACGCCGGCGCGCCGAGCGCCGGAGCTGACCGGCCGCTCAGCCGTAGGTGTCCCGCGGCCCACGGCCCCGCACCCGACGCGGCCCCTTCTGCCACGACGGCGCGGCCGGGCCGTGAATGTGCAGTTTGCGCACCACGTTGTGGCCGACCTCGCTGGCGATCTGCTTGAGCAGCGACCCGGCCAGCAACCGCAGCTGCGTCGCCCAGGCGGTCGAGCGGGCCTCCACGGTCAGCTCGCCGTTCTCCAACTTCACCGGCCGGCTGTGCTGGGCCACCTCCGCGCCCACCACCCGCTCCCACGCCCCGAACACCGTGGCCTCGGCCGCCGGCTGCTGCCAGCCGCGCGCCTTCACCAGCCGGTTCAACACCGCGCCGAGCGGCTGCGGGTCGCGCGGGTCGGGGCCCGGACCGGAATAGCCACGCAGCCGCCGCCCGGAGCCACCGGCCCCGTCGCCACCGGCACTACCGCCCGGGGTACGCCGCGCGCGGGCCGCCGCCTGCCGGCGGGACAGCGCCGCGTCGAGGACCGCCCTGGCCAGCTCCGGCCCGTTCGCGGCCCCCGGCTGCGCCCCGCCGTCGGCACCGGCCGCTCCCGGCGCACCCGTCGTGGGGGCGTCGCCGGTCCGCCCGGCGTCGCCCCGGTTGGCACGTGGTTCATTCGACACGGCGGACCGTCCCCTCGCCGACCTGGTAGCGCGTGCCGCGCAGGGCCGCCGGCACGTCGTCGTCCACCGCGCACGTCACGAGCAGCTGACTCGCCCCACCGACCAGCTCCGCCAGCCGCTCCCGCCGCCCGGTGTCCAGTTCGGCGAAGACGTCGTCGAGCACCAGCACCGGCTCGATCCCGTCGGCGCGCAGCAGGTCGTACCCGGCCAGCCGCAGCGCGAGCGCGAACGACCAGGACTCACCGTGGCTGGCGTACCCCTTGGCGGGCAGCGGACCGAGGGTCAGCGCCAACTCGTCGCGGTGCGGGCCGACCAGGGTGGTGCCCCGTTCGATCTCGGCCGAACGGGACGCGGCCAGCGCCGCCGTCAGCGCCTCGGCCAGCGCCGCCCGGTCGGTGGTCGGCTCGGCCAGCTCGATCGAGGGGCGGTAGGCGATACCCGCCGCGCCCCGCCCGGCGGCCACCGCGTCGTACGCCTTGGCGACGTGCGGAGTGAGCGCGGCGACCAGCTCCAACCGGCCGGCGAGCAGCTCCGCACCGTGCTGGGCCAGGTGGGTGTCCCAGACGGCGAGCGTCCCGAGGTCGCCACCGCGCGAGCCACCCGTCTTGCGGGCCAGGTACGCGGTGCGCAGCAGAGCGTTGCGCTGCTTGACCACCCGCTCGTAGTCCGCCCGCACACCCGCGTACCGGGGCTGGCGGTTGACCAGGAGGTCGTCGAGGTAGCGGCGACGCTCCGCCGGGTCTCCCCGGACCAGCTCCAGGTCCTCCGGGGCGAAGAGCACCAGCCGCAGCGCCCCGAGCACGTCCCGGGCCCGTCGTGCCGGAGAGCGGCCCAGCCGGGCCCGGTTGGCCTTGCCGGGCACGATCTCCAGCTCGACCAGCAGCTCCCGGCCGTCGTGCACCACCGCGCACCGGATCACCGCCGAGGTGGCGCCCATCCGGACCAGCGGCGCGTCCGTGGCGACCCGGTGCGAGTCCAGGGTCGCCACGTACCCGAGCGCCTCGACGAGGTTCGTCTTGCCGACGCCGTTCGCGCCGATCAGGACGTTCGCCCCCGGCTGGAGGTCGACGGCCACCCGCTCGTACGAGCGGAAGTCGACAAGTTCCAGCCGGTGGACGTACACAGGGTGTGGATACCGCTCAGCGCTTGTGGACGGCGTGGCCACCGAACTGCTGACGCAGCGCGGCGACGGCCTTCATGGCGGGCGAGTCGTCCTGCCGGGAGGCGAACCGGGCGAACAGCGAGGCGGTGATGACGTTCAGCGGCACGGCCAGCCGGACCGCCTCGTCGACCGTCCACCGGCCCTCGCCGGTGTCCTCGGTGTAGCCGCTCAGCTCGGCCAGCTCCGGGTCCTCGTCGAGGGCACGGTCCAGCAGGTCGAGCAGCCAGGAGCGCACGACGGTGCCCTCGCGCCAGGACTTGAAGACGCCCGGCACGTTCGTCACCAGCTCGGAGGCGGTGAGCAGCTCGTAGCCCTCGGCGTACGCGTGCATCAGGCCGTACTCGATGCCGTTGTGCACCATCTTCGAGTAGTGCCCGGCGCCGACCGGCCCGGCGTGCACGAAACCGAACTCGCCCTCCGGCTTGAGCGCGTTGAAGATCGGCATGAGCCGGTCGACGTGCTCCTGGGCACCGCCGACCATCAGCCCGTAGCCGTTCTGCCGCCCCCAGACCCCGCCGGAGACGCCGACGTCGAGGTAGCCGATGCCGCGCTCGTGGAGCCGCTCGGCGCGGGGAGCGTCGTCGCTGAACCGCGAGTTGCCGCCGTCGATGATGATGTCGCCCTCGCCGAGCACCGCGGCGAGCTCGTCGATGGTGGAGTCGGTGACGCCGGCCGGCACCATGACCCACACCGCGCGCGGGGACTCGAGCTTGGTCGCCAGGTCCGCGAGGCTCGCCGCGTCGCTCAGCTGCGCGTTGTGGTCGAAGCCGACCACCTCGTGACCGGCCGCCCGCAACCGCTCACGCATGTTGCCGCCCATCCGGCCGAGCCCTACCAGGCCGAGCTGCATGTGTTTCTACCTCCGTGGATCTGGGTGTTGCTGGGCGCGATCAGCGGGACACGCGGATCGGCATGATGAGGTACCGGTACCCGGGAATGACCTCGCCATCCTCGCCGGCGGGTGAGATCACGGCGGGCTTGAAGGCGTCGACGAACGAGAGCATGGCGGTCTGCGCGCCGAGGTTGGCCAGGCCGTCGATGAGGTACTGCGGGTTGAAGCCGATGGTCAGCGGGTCACCAGTGAAGGTCGCCTCCATCGCCTCGCTGGCCCGCGCCTCCTCGGAACCGCCGGCCTCGACGACCAGGCCGTCGGCGCTGAAGCTCAGCAGCACCGGCGTGGCCCGCTCGGCGACCAGCGCGACCCGCTTGACCACCTCGATCAGGGTGCTGACCGGCACCCGGGCCTCGGCGTTGTGGGTCGCCGGGAAGAGCGAGCGCACCGGCGGGTAGTTCGCGCCGTCGAGCAGCCGGCTGGTGGTACGCCGGGTGCCACCAGCCAGGCCGACCATGCCCTCGCCTGCGGCACCCTGTGCGAGCGCGAGGGTGACCTCGCCGCCAAGCGGCCCGAGCGCCTTGGCGGTGTCGTTCAGGGTGCGGGCCGGCACCAGGGCGTTGATGCTCACCTCGGGGTCGTCCGGCCGCCACTGGATCTCGCGCAGCGCCAGTCGGTAGCGGTCGGTCGCCAGCATCGACAGCGTGTCGCCGGACAGCTCGACGCGGACGCCGGTCATCATCGGCAGCGTCTCGTCACGCCCGGCGGCGATTGCCACCTGGGCGACCGCCGTGGCGAACGCGGCGGCGTCCACCGTGCCGGCGCTCTGCGGCATCTCGGGCAGCGCCGGGTAGTCCTCCACAGGCATGGTGGGCAGGGTGAACCGGGCGCTGCCGCAGACCAGCTCCAGGTGCGCGCCGACCGCGGCGATGTCCACCGGCTTGGCGGGCAGCGCCTTGGTGATCTCGGCGAGCAGGCGACCGGAGACCAGCGCGGCGCCGTCGGCGTCACCCTGCACCTCGACGGTGACCTGGCTGGAGACCTCGTAGTCGAACCCGGAGACCCGCAGGTTGCCGTCGGTGACGCGGAGCATCACCCCGGCGAGCACCGGTACGGATGGCCGGTTCGGCAGGCTCTTCGCGGTCCACGCCACGGCCTCGGCGAGCGCGTCGCGCTCCACTCGGAACTTCATCAATGCCTCCGCGTCGACGTCAGCGACAACTCTCTCATGCCGACCGCTGCCTACCGTCCCGCCCGACCGTGCGGGTACCCATCGCACCTTAGGGCGCGGGGGCATCGGCTGTGCGCCCGACCCCGTGGATCGTGTCGGTGCTGACGTCTGCTTCGAGCAGCGTTCGGCACGATCCACAGAAAGCCCAACGGTGATGATTGGTTTTTGTTCTCTTAGAAGAGATAACCCATCGTCTTCATCGCACCTGTGCAAACTGTGGAGAACCCGCGTTCGCGCAGCTCAGACAGGTTATCTACAGGTGATTTAGCTGTGGAGAACCGGGGGCACAACCCGCTTCTGTGTCCACAGCCCGGCGTGGACGGCCGGTTGTCCACCGTTGTCCACCGGTTGTCCACCGGTAATCCACCGACTTTCTCCCCAAGCCTGTGGATCGCCGAGAAGATCACCATGACCGTCATCCCCAGAACCTTCAACAGCTCGTACACAGGCCCATGATCATCGGTGGACAACGCGGTGGTTGTCCCCAGGCGTCCACAGCGTCGTACACAGGGTTTCTCCACAGCCTGTGGGTAACCGGCGAAGTGCGGACCGTAGTTATCCACCGCCGGTGGACAACGAGTTGTGGACAACGAGTGGCAGTCGAAGCGGTCACGGCCTCGATGCTGTGGTCTGCACCATGTCGAGGGTCAAGCGAACGACCGCCGAACGGACGAAAAAGAACGCCCGGCCGGAGATCCGGCCGGGCGTGTCCCGAAGCGATGAAGCCGCCGAGGCGGCGGGCGTACCCCTCAGGTGTTCTGTTTGATCCGGTTGGTCAGCTCGGCGATCTGGTTGTAGAGCGAGCGCCGCTCCGCCATCTGCTGCCGGATCTTTCGGTCCGCGTGCATGACCGTCGTGTGGTCCCGGCCGCCGAACGCCTGGCCGATCCGTGGCAGCGACAGCTCGGTCAGCTCCCGACACAGGTACATGGCCACCTGGCGGGCGTTGACCAGCACCCGGGAACGCGACTGACCCCGCAGGTCCTCCAGGCTCACCCCGAAGTAGTCCGCCGTGGAGACCATGATCTGGTCCGCCGTGATCTCCGGGCCGGCGCCGTCCGGGATGAAGTCCCGAAGGACCTCCTCGGCCAGCGACAGCTCGACCGTCGACCGGGTCAGGCTGGCGAACGCGGTCACCCGGATCAGCGCGCCCTCCAGCTCCCGGATCGAGTTCGACACCCGCGACGCGATGAACTCCAGCACGTCCGGCGGGGCGTAGAGCCGCTCCTGCGCCGCCTTCTTCTGCAGGATCGCGATCCGCGTCTCCAGGTCCGGCGGCTGGATGTCGGCGAGCAGACCCCACTCGAAGCGGGTCCGCAGCCGGTCCTCCAGCGTCGCCAACTGCTTCGGCGACCGGTCCGAGGTGATCACGATCTGCTTGTTGGCGTTGTGCAGGGTGTTGAAGGTGTGGAAGAACTCCTCCTGCGTGCGCTCGCGGTTCTCCAGGAACTGGATGTCGTCGATCAGGAGGATGTCGACGTCGCGGTAGCGCCGCTGGAACGCGCTGGTCTTGTCGTCCCGCAGCGAGTTGATGAAGTCGTTGGTGAACTCCTCGGTCGAGACGTACCGCACCGACCGGGCGTTGCCGAGCGTCGTGGCGTAGTGCCCGATCGCGTGCAGCAGGTGCGTCTTTCCCAGCCCCGAGCTGCCGTAGATGAACAGCGGGTTGTACGCCTTCGCCGGCGACTCGGCCACCGCGACGCTCGCCGCGTGCGCGAACCGGTTGGACGAGCCGATGACGAACGTCTCGAACATGTACTTCGGGTTGAGGCGGTTGCCGCCGGTGTCGGCGCCCGGCAGCCGACGGTCGTCGCGGCCGCCCGCCCGATGGTCGACGCCGCTGCGCCCCGGGCCGCTGTCCGTACCGCTGTCCCGGGGCAGCGCGCGGATCACGTGCTGATCCCGTGGCGACGCCGCCTCCTCGCGGTAGCGGGGCTCGTACGGCCGGGTCTCCGGGCCGGGCGGGTCCAGTCGGGCGGCCTGCTCGTCGTAGCCGCGCCGCTCCGGACCGGCCCGCGGTGACCGCATCGGCTCCACGAACGACGCGCTGAACAGCGCCTCCTGGCCGTCCCGGCTGGCCGGGATCAGCCCCGACCGGTGTCCGTCGACCGCCGGCGCGGGAGGCGGACCGGCGGGCGCCGGCGGCGGACCGGAGTCCGGGGCGTACGCGGCGCGCTGCTGGTCCGGGATGACCGGGTCCGACGGTCGACCCGGGTGCTCGTAGTCGAGCGGCCCGGCGGGCTGCCCCTCGCCGTCCCCCGACTCCGGGGTGCTGCGGTAGACGGTGCCGGCCGGCCGGCCCGAGGCGTCCTCGGCCACCCGAACGGTGACCGCCACCTGGATCGGTCGGCCCAGCCGCCGGGTGAGGGCCTCGGTGATGGCCGGACGCAGCCGCGACTCGATCACGTCCCGTGTGAACGCGTCCGGGACGGAGAGCAGCGCGGTGTCCTCGACGATCGCCCGTAGCCGGGTCAGCCGGAGGTACGCGCGCTGCTGGGCTGAGATGATCTCGTCGGCGAGCTCGTCGGTCGCCGCCAACCACACCGCGGCAAGGTCGGTCGTACCGGCCACCGTCGTGCCACCCCCTCGCCTCTGCTCCCGACCGCCGCTGTCTGCCAGCCGGCCGTCCCGGGCCCGCCGCGTTCGCGGGTGGAACATCACCCACCCGGACGGTCGACCGGTGGTCGTCCACAGGTTATCCACAACCTGTGTGCAGACCGATGGCGGCCGCCCGTCGGACGTGGGTGGGACCTGCCCCCTGCCTGAACGGGCGCTGAAGCGGGTTCACCGTGCCGAACGATTCACTACCGTGTCCGGTCTTGCCTGAGCGACCGGAGCTTGAAGACGCTCACCGCAATCGGGCACGGTAACAGCGTTGTCCCTGCGCCATCAACCGGCGGCGCGGAGGCCGCCTGTCGGCATCAGCGAAAAGCGCCCCTTCGTCCCCGGGCGAGTCCCGTCGTCCGTGCCCCGCCGGCCAGCGCCGCGAGGTGTTTGACGGTCATTGCACCCCTGCGTAGGCTGGAGCGGCTGCTCTCTCGCCCTCTGCTAGGGTGATGGGTGCTTGCTGTCCGCGGTCGCGTCCCCGCATCGCCGAGGTCCCGCTCCACCGGGCAGCACCGATCGGTGGCCACCGTCGAGGTGGCCTGGACCACCCCACGACCCCGGCGATCCCGTCGCGCGGGGCGCGTACGAAAACGGAGAGCCTGACGTGAGCAAGCGCACCTACCAGCCGAACAACCGCCGGCGCGCGAAGACCCACGGCTTCCGGCTGCGCATGCGCACCCGTGCCGGCCGTGCCATCCTCTCGAGCCGCCGGGCCAAGGGTCGCACCACCCTGTCGGCCTGAGCCGACCGGGCCGGTCCGGGGAACGTGGGCAGTCGTGCTGGCCGCCGCACAGCGACTGCGGCGCAGCACTGACTTCGCCGCAGCGGTTCGCGGTGGCCGACGCGCCGGACGAGGTGCCGTCGTGGTCCATCTGACCGTGCCCGTGACCACCGACCCCCACGCAGTGACCTCGCCGGAGCCGGCGCGGGACACCGGCGCGGAGCAGCCCTCCGCGCCGACCCGCGCCGGCTTCGTCGTGTCCAAGGCCGTCGGCAACGCCGTGGTCCGCAACCGGGTACGACGCCGGCTACGGGCGTTGGTCAGGGAGCGGCTGGCCGCACTTCCCGGCGGCAGCACCCTCGTCGTACGGGCGTTGCCCGCGGCGGCCGAGGCGTCGTACCCCCGGCTCGCCGCCGACCTGGACGCCGCGATCACGGTCGCGCGCTCACCCCGAGAGCGACGGTCGCGATGAGCGGTGATCCGGGCACGGCGACAACCGGTGCGGCCAGGGTGCTGATCGCGCCCATCATCGCGTACCGTCGGTGGATAAGTCCGGCACTGCCGGCCCGCTGTCGGTTCTACCCGTCGTGCAGTGCGTACGCCCAGGAGGCCGTCGCCCGTCACGGCGCGCTCCGGGGAGCCGCCCTGGCGGTGCGGCGGTTGCTGCGCTGCCACCCCTTTCACCCTGGTGGACATGACCCGGTGCCGGAGCCGGGCGGCCGCCGCCGTGCTGATGTGACTGGAGCCCCGAATTGAGTCTGAGTCTCGACTGGATCTACTACGCGATTTCGTGGATCCTGCTGACCTGGCACTCGGCGTGGGACGCCATCGGGGTGCCGGTCGGCGCGGTGATCGGCACCAACTTCGCCTGGATCCTGTCCATCGTGTTCCTGGTGGTCACCGTCCGGGTGATCCTGTTCCCGGTCTTCGTCAAGCAGATCAAGTCGCAGCGGGCGATGCAGGCGCTCCAGCCCAAGGTCAAGGAGCTCCAGGAGAAGCACAAGGGTGACCGGGAGACGCTCCAGAAAGAGATGATGGAGCTCTACCGGAAGGAAAAGGCCAACCCGTTGATGGGCTGCCTTCCGATGTTCCTCCAGATCCCGGTCTTCCTCGGTCTCTTCCACGTGCTGCGCCGGCTCGACCCGGACAAGCAGAACAAGACGCTGTACGGCTGGACCGTCGACCAGTTCCAGAGCGCCTCGCAGGCGAAGCTCTTCACCGCCCCGATCGCCGGCAAGTTCGGCTCCACGGCCGACGAGTTGGCCAGCCTCGGCGCCAACGGCACCACCGTCAAGATCATTGCCGGTGTCCTGGTCCTCATCATGATCGGTACCACCTACCTGACCAGCCGCCAGATGATCCTCAAGACCGGCTGGGCGGAGGACCCGCAGCAGCGGATGATCCAGCGACTGATGCTCTACGGCATCCCCGCGTCGCTGCTGATCTCCGGCGCGATCTTCCCGATCGGCGTGATCATCTACTGGGTCACCAACAACCTCTTCACCCTCGGCCAGCAGCAGTGGGTGCTGCGCAAGTTCCCGCCGCCGGTGACCGCCAAGAAGACCACCGCTCCGGCCGCCAGCCGCAACCCGGTGCAGCCCGCCAAGTCCGCCGGTCTGTTCGGACGTGGCAAGGCCGCCCCGCCGGCGCCGGTCAAGGCGACCGCGCCCAAGGTGGCAGGGCCCAAGCCGGGCGCCAAGCCCACCAACCCGAAGAAGAGCCGTCCCGCCAAGCGGCAGGGCTGACTCGTCCGGGCCGCCGTCGGGCAACCGACGGCGGCCCGTTCCGCACCGCGCAGCCGCCGTACGGCAGGCGCCGGACGGAACCGACCGCGCACCGCGCGGCCACGGGCGACACTGCCCGTACAGACGTGCCCGTGGGCACCGGCGACCTCCAGCCGGCCCCGGGAAACCAGTCGGACCCGACGGTCCGGCCGAGCGAGTACGGAGATGAGACCGTGACCGAGACCAGCATCCCCCGCGCCGAGCAGTCCCTGGACGAGGAGGAGACCGCACCGCTCGCGGTGAACGACGACGACACCGACGACGAGTCCGAGGACGACACCGACGTCGAGTCGGACGACACCACTGCCAGCGCCGGCGGCCGCGCGAAGAAGGCCACGGGCGAGGGCGACCTGTTCCGGCAGAGCGAGATCGCCGCCGACTACGTCGAAGGGCTTCTCGACATCCTCGACTACGACGGCGACATCGACGAGCTGGTGGCCGGCGGCCGCCCGGTGGTCGAGGTCGTCGGCGCGCGCCTGCAGAACCTGGTTGGCCAGCGCGGCGCCACCCTGGAGGCGCTCCAGGAGCTGACCCGGCTCGCCGTCTTCCGGCAGACCGGCACCCCGAGCCGCCTGCTGCTCGACGTCGGCGGCTACCGGGCGAACCGGCGTAAGGAACTCGCCGCGGTCGCCAAGAACGCCGTCGAGAAGGTCAAGGAGCACGGCGAGGCGGTACGGCTGGAGCCGATGTCCGCGTTCGAGCGCAAGTGCGTGCACGACGTCGTCAACGCCATGTCCGGCGTGGAGAGCGAGTCCGAGGGCGTCGAGCCGAACCGGCGCATCGTCGTACGGCCGGCGGACTGACCGGGTGACACACGACGACCCCACGGCCGACGCCGTGACCGGCCCGGGCGGCACGCCGCCCGGGCCGTCCGCTGTCCGGCCCGACACCACCGACACCGCACCCTCGCCGGCCGACGCCGCGCTGCCGACCGCCCTCGCGCCGGCGGCGCTGACCCTCTTCGGCGACCGACTCGACCTGGCCGCCGCGTACGCCGAACTGCTGGCCACCGACGGCGTGGTCCGCGGTCTGATCGGCCCCCGGGAGGCACCCCGGATCTGGGACCGGCACCTGCTCAACTGCGCGGCGGTCGCCGAACGGATCCAGACCGGCGCGACCGTGCTCGACGTCGGATCCGGCGCCGGCCTGCCCGGCCTGGCCCTGGCCATCGCGCGCCCCGACCTGACGGTCACCCTCATCGAACCGCTCGCCCGGCGGACGTCGTTCCTCATCGAGGTCGTCGAACGGCTGGGCCTGGCCAGATCGGTGCGGGTGTTCCGCGGTCGGGCCGACGAGGCGGCCACCGGGTCGAACGGTCGGGAGCCGATCAGCGGGGACGTGGTGACCTCCCGCGCGGTCGCACCCCTGGACCGTCTGGCGACCTGGAGCCTGCCACTCACGGTTCGCGGCGGTCGACTCCTGGCCCTCAAGGGATCCTCGGCTGCCGCCGAGATCGAGGAGCACGCCGATGCCGTCTCACGCGTCGGCGGTGGGGAGCCCACCGTGCACCTCTGCGGAGTCGGGGTCATCGACCCGCCCACCACCGTCGTGGAGATCGTGCGCGAGCGGATGGTCGGCCCGGCCCGACCGGCCGCCAGCAAGCGGTCCCGAGGCGGACGCGCCCGCCGGCGCTGACGCTTCGCGCCATCGGGCGTCCGGCCGGTGGGTTGCCTCGTTGTACCGGTACGGATGGAACGAGGGTATGAGAACCCGACGTGGACCGGCCACGCCCGTCCGCCGTAGGCTGACCGCGCGTCGATAGTGTGGAGCGGGCGGCGGACGTCGCGGGTCTCCCGACCGCTCCCGAGGAGCCGTACGCTCCGGGGTGCGAGCACGGGTGCGGCCAAGTTGACCGGGCGCGGACCGACCATCCGAAGCGGGCAGGGATGACAGGTGCATGACGACAGCAGGTACGACGATCCACGCGTGACCGGGCCAACCAGCGACCCTGTTTCACGTGAAACCGACTACCCGAGCTGGTC
Source organism: Micromonospora sp. NPDC005298 (assembly GCF_040607375.1). Lineage (NCBI taxonomy): Bacteria > Bacillati > Actinomycetota > Actinomycetes > Micromonosporales > Micromonosporaceae > Micromonospora > Micromonospora sp. NPDC005298. Next base: position 178,869 of record NZ_JBEXGP010000001.1, on the reverse strand, counting down.
GCCCGGCGCGTCCGGGCCGTCGCCCCAACCGGCGGACAGCGATCCGCTGGAGTCGCGCGACGACCCGACGGGCCAACCGGCCGGACCGGAGATCCCGGGCCCGACGACGGGTCGACGGCCCTCCGAAGGGCTCAGCCGACCCGTGAACGTGGCCGACGTACGGCCGACGTCGGGCCGACGGAACACGGCCGCTGCCGTCCGCTTCGAGCCAGCGGTACCGCATCAACCCACGGCGGCGGCCGCTCGGGACGCCGCGCCGGTTCCCGGTAACGCGCCCGTCGCGTCCGCCGAGTCGCTGGCGGCCGTGGTGGCAGATCCCACGTACGTTTCACGTGAAACCCCGACGCGCGAAGAGGATGACCCACCGTTGGCTATGGAGGCGATGCGCGCCGTGCAGATCCTGAATCCCAGTGGCGAGGTGACCATGCCTCGACCGGACCGGACCCGGGTCATGTGCGTCGCCAACCAGAAGGGCGGCGTGGGCAAGACCACGACCACGGTCAACCTTGCGGTGGCGCTCGCCCTGCACGGCAACCGGGTGCTCGTGGTCGACCTCGACCCGCAGGGCAACGCCTCCACCGGCCTCAACGTCCCGCACCACACCGGCATCCCGGACGTGTACGACTGCCTGATCAACAGCGTGCCGCTCTCCGAGGTCGCGCAGGCGGTCGAGGGCATCCCCAACCTGTGGTGCGTACCGGCGACGATCGACCTCGCCGGCGCGGAGATCGAGCTGGTGTCGGTGGTGGCACGGGAGTCCCGCCTCGACCGGGCCATCACCGCCTACCCCGGGCAGTTCGACTACGTCTTCATCGACTGCCCGCCCTCACTTGGCCTGCTCACGGTCAACGCCCTGGTCGCCGCGCAGGAGGTGCTGATCCCGATCCAGTGCGAGTACTACGCCCTGGAGGGGCTCAACCAGCTGATCAACAACATCAACCTGGTGCGGCAACACCTCAACCCGCAGCTCGACGTCTCGACGATCCTGCTGACCATGTACGACCGTCGTACCCGGTTGGCCGACGCGGTCGAGCAGGACGTCCGGAACCACTTCGGCGACAAGGTCCTCCAGGCGGTCATCCCCCGCAACGTCCGGGTCTCCGAGGCGCCCAGCTACGGCCAGTCGGTGATGACCTACGATCCCGGTTCGCGGGGAGCCACGAGTTACTTCGAGGCCGCCCAGGAAATCGCCGAGCGGGGCGTCAAGGAGCCGGTGGGCCGGAATGCGTAGTGCGGAAGAGTCGCTGGGAGGCGTGGCATGAAGAACCGTCCTCGGGGCGGTCTGGGTCGGGGCCTGGGGGCGCTCATCCCGACCGGGCCGGTCAACGGTGTGGGCACCGCGACGGCTGAGCCGGACAACGAGGCCGTCGACGACGAGGGCACTGGTACGCCCACACCACCGGTGGTCGTCTCCGCCGCCCCGCCCGTGGAGAACGAGCTGGGGCTCAGCCCGGTGCCCGGTGCGCGGTTCGCCGAGATTCCGGTCGACGCGATCATGCCGAACCCCAAGCAGCCCCGCCAGGTCTTCGACGAGGATGCGCTGGAGGAGCTGAAGGTCTCGATCCAGGAGGTCGGCTTCCTCCAGCCGATCGTCGTCCGGCAGCTCGACGACGAGAAGTACGAACTGGTGATGGGCGAGCGGCGCTGGCGTGCCGCCCAGGCGGTGGGCCGGGAGAACATCCCGGCGATCGTCCGCGACACCCGTGACGACGCCATGCTCCGCGACGCCCTGTTGGAGAACATCCACCGGGCCAACCTGAACCCGTTGGAAGAGGCCGCCGCCTATCAGCAACTGCTGGAGGAGTTCGGTGCCACCCACGAGGAACTCGCCCGCCGGATCGGCCGGAGCCGTCCGCAGATCTCCAACACGATTCGACTCCTCAACCTGCCGGCGCAGGTGCAGCGCAGGGTCGCCGCCGGGGTCCTCTCGGCGGGTCACGCCCGCGCTCTGCTGAGCCTCGACGAGTCGGCCGCCCAGGAACAACTGGCGACGCGCATCGTGGCCGAGGGCCTCTCGGTCCGGGCGACCGAGGAGATCGTGGCCCTCGCCCTGAACGACGGCCCGACGAAGGCGGCCGCCAAGCGTCGGCCCAAGCCGCATGCGCCCGCCCTCTCCGACCTCGCCGACCGGCTGTCCGACCGGTTCGACACCCGGGTGAAGGTCGACATCGGCCGCAGCAAAGGCAAGATCACGATCGAGTTCGCCACGGTGGACGATCTGGAGCGGATCGTCGGCATCATCGGTGTCCAGCAGGAGGAGAGCGAGGGCTGACCGCTCCCCGCCTCTCTCACGGCCGCGTCTCCCTCGGGAGCGCGGCCGTCACCGTCTCTCAGGATCACGATTGCGGTTTCACGTGAAACGGCGTCCGGCTACGCGGCTTCTGCCGATCGGGCCTCCTCGGCGGGTAGGTGGCCCCGAGCGCCGTTTCACGTGAAACGGGGACCGCTTGCGGCGCGGTCGGGCGGGCGACCTTCTCCGGATCAACAGGGGTGGGGCGTGCGCCCGCTGAGCGGGCTCCTGCGGGCCGTCGAGGCCGGCGACGTAAGTGCGGACGGGGTGAGCGAGTCGCGGTCTCCTCATCGCCTCGTGTCGGGGACGGATGACGGTGGACCGGCCGCTTGACGGACGGAGACGGCCAGGACTGGACTCGCCGTGGCCGTTGGCTGCGCCGCTGGTCCGCGCCGGCTGCTCCGAGACAGCTGGCCGGACCGGGTCCGGGGGGTCGTATCCCCTAGGTCGAGAGCGCCAGGCCGAGTTCACCAGACCAGGACTCCCTAACCGGGACCGCTGGACCGAGACCGCCCGACTGGGACGGCCCGACCGAGACACCCGACGGGACCGCAGACCGGGACCACCCGACGGGGACCGCAGACCGGGACCACCCGACGGGGACCGTAGACCGGGACCACCCGACGGGGACCGCAGACCGGGACCACCCGACGGGACCGCCGACCGGGACCGGACCCGACGGACCGCCGACGGGGACCGGACCGTCCGACTGGGACCGCCCGACCGCGATCGCCGACCGCGAGGGAAGCGGCTGTCCCGGACCGCCACGCCAGCTCACTCCAACCGGCGGAGCCACAGGCCGATCAAGGTCGGACCCGACCGGCGCCGTCCCTCCCGGCCGGCGAGATCGCGTGCGGGGTATCTCCGCGCTCAGTCGCTGTCGACCCGCGCCGGGCCCGGTGCCCGCCAGAGTCGACCCGCGCCGGGCCGCGCCGGCCCAGCCGACCATGGACAGGCAAGCTTGGTCCGATGGTGGTGGAGCGCACCCAGGGAGTTGCTCGATGGCGTCGACCCCGGCACGTCGACAGCCAGCTGCGCGAGGAGCCGCCAACTCATGGCCGCCGACGGACTGAGCACGCCGTGGGCCTCCGGGTCCCGGCGGCGCGAAAGTCGGCATCGCTCATCGGCTTCGAAACGGCCGAGAGGTCCCCCTCACCACTCGCTTGATCGACTGGCGGCGCGCAACGAACGAGGGCTCGAAAAGTTATCCACACCGGTTGTCCACAGGCACCCCCTGTTTCACGTGAAACCCCGCGTGAAAGCGGGTGCCAGCCTGTGGATGACGGCCCGTATCGGGAGCCTTGGCAGCCTGTGGATATCGCTGTACCGATCGACGTCGAGCGTTGATGTGGCCCGTCGCCACCGGCCGATCGGGTAGGGACAGGTGCGCCGGACTCGGTTAGGGTCAGCGTCGTGCACGACACCCCTCCCTCAGTCCCGGACTTCACCCAGTGGCCCTCGTTTCCCTTCGAGGGTGACCTGCGCGTGAAGCAGCTCGACGACCCGGTCCCGGTCGAACCGCCACGCAAGGGCGAGGGTCTCCGGGAATGCACTGCCTGCAACGCCCCGGACGACGCCTACATCTGGGTCGGCGAGCGGTGGCGGGTCCGTGCCATGGACCGGCCCACCGGTCTGCCCATGGTGCTCATCCTCGAATCGCGGACTCACCTCGACCTGGGCGACCTGCCGAACCTGCTCGCCGCCGAACTGGGCGTGATGACCGTACGTCTGGAACGGGCCATCCGGTCGCTGGACGGCGTCGCCCGGGTGCATGTGAACCGGTGGGGCGACGGCTCGGCGCATCTGCACATGTGGTTCCTGGCTCGACCGTACGGCCGGCTTCAACTGCGGGGCACGTTCCTGTCGCTGTGGGACTCGATCCTGCCGCCGATCTCCGAGGCGCAGTGGCGGGAAAATCTGGCGCTCGTCGCCGCTTGGCTGGCGGAGTTCGGTGGCCGGCCGTTGGCGGAGCCGCCCCGCATCCAGTGGCAGGCGCCGTCGAGTCTGCTGGCGCAGTCGGCCGCGGCGCACGCCGCCGCCGAGGCGGAGGCCGTCTCGGTGATCGAGGCGGCGGAGGAGATCCCGGAGCCCACGCCGGATTCGGCAGGCGCGGCCGACAGCAGTGACGGGGTCGACGACGGGGACGGGGTCGACGACGGGGACAGCGACGGCCGCGCCGGGACGGGTACCGACTCGCCAACCGACAAGGAGACCGCCGAGCCGGTCGGGATCGCCGGAAACGACGAGTCCACCGACGGAACCGACGACGGCGCCAGATCCGATCCCGCGCCGGACGAGGCCGCGTCCTCGACGGTTCCCGAGGACGACGCCAGTACAACGGCAGCCGCGGTCACCGAGCACGGTCAGGGCGGGCCACGGGGCGGTCGCTGACAGGGTGGGGTTGGTGGTCGTACCGGACGGCCGCCAACCTCGACGTCGACAGACGTCGGGGCAATCAGGCAGTGATGCGGGCGGCGGCCCGGGTGACAAGCGACCCGATGAGCCGCCCGAAGTCCAGGCCCGCCGCCTGCACGGCGAGGGGCAGCAGCGACGTCTCCGTCATACCGGGTGAGACGTTGACCTCCAGGACGTGCGGCTGACCCGCGGCGTCCACGATCACGTCGACCCGGGACAGGTCGCGCAGCCCGAGCGCGGTGTGCGCGGCGAGCGCCACGTCCGCCACCGTGGCGGCGACCTCCGGGTCCAACCGGGCCGGGGCGTGCCACGTCGTGCGCCCGGCGGTGTAGCGGGCCGCGTAGTCGTACACGCCGTTGCGGGGCACGATCTCCACGGGCGGCAGGGCCTGCGGGCCGTCGCCGAGATCGACCACGGAGACCGCGACGTCCATCCCCTGCACGTACCGCTCGACCAGCGCGGTGGAGTCGTACGCGAAGCAGCCCACCATCGCGGCCGGCAGCGCTGCGGCGTCCCGGACCACCGCGCCACCCAGCCCGGATCCGCCCTGCGCCGGCTTGACCATCAAGGGCAGGCCCAGACGGTCGGCGATCCGATCGAGGACGGCGACCGCGCCGAGTTCGGAGAACCGGTCGTGCGGCAGGGCCACCCAGTCCGGGGTGGGGATGCCGGCCTCGCGGAGCACCGCCTTGGCTGACGGCTTGTCCCAGGCGAGCCGCGAGGCACGGGCGTCACAGCCGACGTACGGGATGTCGCACAGGTCGAGCACCCCGCGCAGCGAGCCGTCCTCGCCGGTGGCGCCGTGCAGCGCGATCACCACGGCGTCCGGCGGGTCGGCTTCGAGGGCAGGCAGCAACGCCACGTCGGCGTCGCGCAGTTCCGCCTCCACGCCGACGGCACGCAGCGCGTCGAGGACCCGCCGGCCGGAGCGCAGCGAGACATCCCGCTCGTAGGAGAGCCCGCCGGCGAGCACCAGCACCCGCAGGTCGGCCGAGACGGCGGGATCGGTCACGAGGAGGCGCTCGGCTGTCGTACCCATGCCGGCATCATGCCAAGTCGGGACCTGGCACGTCGGAGCCGGCCTGCCCGCGCCGACCCGCGCCGGTGCCGCCCACGGCCCCGAAGACCCGGCGCATCGCGATCTCCTGCTCCATCACGCCGGCCAGCCGGCGCACGCCCTCACGGATCCGCTCCGGGGGCGGGAAGCTGAAGTTCAACCGCATGGTGCCGGTGCCGGTGCCATCGGCGTAGAAGCCGGTGCCGGGCACGTAGGCGACCCGGGCGGCGACCGCGCGCGGCATCATCGCCTTCGAGTCGAGCCCTTCGGGCAGGGTGGCCCAGACGAACAGGCCGCCGGCCGGTGTGGTCCAGCTGGTGCCCTCGGGCATCAGGTCGGCCATCGCGTCGAGCAGGGCGTCCCGCCGCTCCCGGTAGACCTCCCGGTAGACCTTGAGCTGCTGCCGCCACGGCATCGTGGCGAGGTAGGTCGCCACCGCGGCCTGGGCGTAGCCGCTGGGGCAGAGGATCTGCGCCTCGCTGGCGATGACCAGCTTGTCGCGGACCGCGTGCGGCGCCAGGATCCAGCCGACCCGCAGACCAGGCGCGAAGGTCTTGGAGAACGTGCTGAGGTAGAACACCCCCTCACGGCGGCGGGCCCGCAGCGGCGCGGGGGCCTCACCCTCGAACCCCAACTGGCCGTACGGGTCGTCCTCGACGACGAGCAGGCCGGCGCGCTCACAGATGTCCAGGACGCGTTCCCGGCGTTCCTCGCTGAGCGTCACACCTGTCGGGTTCTGGTAGGTGGGGATCGTGTAGAGGAACTTGACCCGCCGGCCGGCGCGGGCGAGGTCGGCGATTGCCGTCTCCAGGGCCTCCGGGATCAGCCCGTCGGCATCCATCGGTACGTGTGCGACCTGAGCCTGGGCAGCCTGGAACACCCCGAGCGCGCCGACGTAGGTCGGCCCCTCGGCGAGCACCACGTCGCCCGGGTCGAGGAAGAGTCGGGCCACCAGGTCCAGAGCCTGCTGCCCGCCGACGGTGACGACCACGTCCTCCGGGGAGGCGCCGCAGCCGGCGTCGATCCCAGAGAGCGCCATCACCTCGCAGATCCGCTCGCGCAGCTCCAGGGTGCCCTGGCCGATGCCGTACTGAAGGGTGGTGACGCCGTGCTCGGAGCCGAGCCGGCCGAGCATTTCACCGACCGCGTCGAGTGGCAGGGCGGCGATGTACGGTGCTCCACCGGCGAGCGACACGACCTCCGGCCTGCTGGCCACCGCGAAGAGTGCTCGGATCTCCGAGGCCGTCATGCCGCGTACCCGCCGGGCGTACCGGTCGGTGTAGTCGTCGAGTGTCGTGCCGGTCATGACCTCACCTCGATCGCTGCTCGGGTGGCTCCCGCCCCGGGTACCCCGCACGCAGGCGACCATGGCGGCCGGGACACCGAATGTCGATCCTAGCCGCCTCTGGCCAGCGCACCGGCCCGCCGAGACGGATCGTCCACATCCCGGACCCGTCCCCCGGTGCGGTGATGATCTGCGCGTCCCCTCCCGTACCGTCGATCGGCGGCGTACGATCGCTCGTCGGGGACAGGACGGCGCTGTCGTTGCGTGCCGGTCTCACCGCCGAGCCTATTGTGGGGATGCGCCATATGTCGCGACGTCTGGTCAGTCTGACCCTCGACACGCTGGAGGACCTTCCTCGCCCCTGCCGGCAGTGCGTCTACTGGGAGCTCGATCCGGTGTCCGCCGACCGGGCCTGTGCCGCCGGCGACCCGGGCCTGGAGAAGGAGGCGTGGGTCTCCCAGACCCTGCTGGAGTGGGGTTCCTGCGGCAAGCTCGCGTACGTCGACGGCATGCCTGCGGGCTTCGTGATGTACGCCCCGCCCGCCTACGTGCCCCGCTCGATGGCCTTCCCCACGTCGCCGGTCTCCGCCGACGCGGCGCTGTTGATGACCGCCAACGTGGTGGCCGCGTTCGCCGGGGGCGGGTTGGGCCGGATGCTGGTGCAGGGCGTCGCCAGGGACCTGACCAAGCGGGGGATCAAGGCGATCGAGGCGTTCGGTGACGCGAAGTTCGGAGACGCCGACGACCCGGCGGGCGGGTGCGTCGCGCCGGCCGACTTCTTCCTCTCGGTTGGCTTCAAGACCGTCCGGCCGCATCCCCGGTTCCCGCGGCTGCGCCTTGAGCTGCGGACCGCCCTGAGCTGGAAGTCCGACGTCGAGTACGCCTTGGAGAAGCTGCTCGGCTCGATGAGCCCGGAGACTCTGCTCCGTCCGGTGCGACCGGCCCCGGCGACCCGCTCCACCGGCGGCTGAGCAGCGCCGCGGCACCGCCGGTCAGGTGACCACCGTGGCGGCGGTCACCACCGCCCGCAGTTCGCTGACGTCCAGCGAGCCGGTCGGCACGTCCCGTTCGATCGGGTAGTACATCCTCTGCACCGCTGCCACGATCGCCTCCACCACCCGGTCGCGGAACCGGGGGTCGACCAGCCGGGCGCGGTCCGTCGGCGAGGTGAGGTAGCCGACCTCCACCCGGACGGCAGGCATCCGCGTGAGCCGCAGCAGGTCCCAGGCCTTGGCGTGGGTACGGCAGTCCCGTAGCCCGGTCCGCGCGACGATCTCCCGCTGGACCAGCCCGGCCAGCCGTTCGCCGGTCGCCGAGGTCACGCCGTTGTCGGTGCCGTAGTGGTACGTCGCCACCCCTTCCGCGTCCGGGTTGGCGTGCCCGTCGAGGTGCAGCGAGATGAACACGTCGGCGCCGAGCGAGTTGGCCAGCAGCGCCCGGTCGGTGTCCGGCAGGCAGCTGTCGGGCGCTGGACCCCTGGTCAGTTGCACCCGCACCCCGGACGCGGCGAGCCGCCCCTCCAGCCGGCTGGCCAGGTCGTGGACCAGGTCCGCCTCCGTCCACCGCAGCGGACCGTCGGGCACCACCATGCCCGGGTCGGTGCCGCCGTGCCCGGGGTCGATGACGACGGTCTTGCCGACCAGCGCCGGCCCGGACTGCCGGATGGCGTCGGATTCGCGCAGCCACTGGGGGCGGCCGCCGACGACCTTGCGGCCGATCCGGCGCAGCGCGTTCATGGTGTGCGGCCCGCAGGAGCCGTCGGGGGTGAGCCCCACCTCGCGCTGGAACTGGGCGACGGCGCGGGAGGTGCGGATGCCGTAGATGGCGTCCGCGCGACCCACGTCGTACCCCATCTCCAGCAGTCGCTCCTGGAGCGACCGGACGTCCTCGCCGGTGAGTGGGTCGGGGATCGCGTGGTAGAGGGTGCGGGCGCCGAGCCGCCAGCGGGCGGCGTCCAGGGCGCCCCAGGTCTCCGACCCGACGCGGCCGTCGACGCTGAGCCCCCGGGACTGCTGGAACGCCCGGACGGCCCGTTCGGTGTCGAGGTCGAACTCGTCGGCGTTCGGGCCGGCGGTGGACGCGAGAAGGTCGAGGCCGGTGAGGATGGTTCGGATCTCCGTGACCGCTGGTCCCCGGTCTCCGGGTCGGATCGGACGCACGCTCGACCCCCTCTGCACGACGCTGGCTGGCCGGGCGCGGCCTCGGCTTGAGGCTATGCGTTCCGGGGCGGCGTGGGGGCTGGGGCCGAGAAAAACGCCTGCGGTTCGCAGGGCGGAAACAGCGAACCCCGCACCCCTTGAGGGGGTACGGGGTTCGCAGATGTTTCTGCTGGTCAGAGAGCCGATTCGATGAGCCGGACCAGCTCGCCCTTCGGCTTGGCACCCGCGATCGACTGCACCGGCTGGCCGTTCTTGAACACGGTGAGCGTCGGCACGGACATCACCCGGTAGGCGCGGGCGGTCTCCGGGTTCTCGTCGATGTTGAGCTTGACGATGCTGACCCGGTCGCCCATCTCGCCGGCGATCTCCTCGAGCAGTGGCGACACCTTGCGGCAGGGGCCGCACCACTCGGCCCAGAAGTCCACCAGAACCGGCTTGTCCGCCTGCAGCACGTCAGCGACGAAGCTCTTGTCCGTGACCGCCTTGGTATTTCCCACTGTGCCCCTCCTCCGGGATGTGTTTCCTGTTTCAGCTGAGCGTCGCGATGAACCGTTCGGCGTCGAGCGCGGCGGCACAGCCGGTGCCGGCCGCGGTGATCGCCTGACGGTAGGTGTGGTCGACCACGTCGCCAGCGGCGAAGACACCCGGCACGTTGGTGCGGGTGCCCGGGGCCTGGACCTTCACGTAGCCTTCGTCGTCCAGCTCGACCTGGCCCCGGAACAGCTCACTGCGCGGGTCGTGACCGATGGCCACGAACACGCCCGTCACGTCCATCACCTTGGTGTCGCCGGTGTGCACGTTGCGGACCCGTACGCCGGTGACCTTGCCGTCGTCGCCCAGGATCTCCTCGACGGTGCTGTTCCACTCGACCTTGATCTTCTCGTTGCTCAGCGCCCGGTCGGCCATGATCTTGCTGGCCCGGAACGAGTCACGCCGGTGGATGATGGTGACCGTGTCGGCGAAGCGGGTGAGGAAGGTGGCCTCCTCCATCGCCGAGTCACCGCCGCCGACGACCACGATGTGCTGGTTGCGGAAGAAGAACCCGTCGCAGGTGGCACACGCGGACACGCCGTGGCCCAGGTACTCCTGCTCGCCGGGCACGCCCAGCGGACGCCAGGCCGACCCGGTGGAGAGGATGATCGAGCGGGCCCGGTACGGGGTCTCGCCGACCCAGACGGTGCTGACCGCGCCGGAACCGGCGTCGCCGGTGTCCACCAGCTCGACCCGGGTCACGTCGTCGGTGAGGAACTCGGCGCCGAACCGCTCGGCCTGCTTACGCATGTTGTCCATCAGCTCGGGGCCGAGGATGCCGTCGGCGAAGCCGGGGAAGTTCTCCACCTCGGTGGTGGTCATCAGCGCGCCACCGGACTGGACGCCCTCGATGATCAGCGGCTTCAGGTTGGCGCGTGCGGCATAGACCGCCGCCGTGTAACCGGCCGGCCCGGAGCCGATGATGATCAGGTTGCGGACCTCGTCCACTGCCGTCTCCCGCGTTGTGTGTGTTCGGCGTCGGTGCGCACCGACGCCGATCCGAGTGCCGACGCCTGGGGGGTGCCGGCAGCTGACTTCCAGAACGTCATCGTACGAACCGGGGATTCCCGAGCCGGGCATCCGGTGGGTCAGGTCACGTAGAGGGTCATCGCACCGGTGACCGTTGATTCACCCTACCCGCGTCGAATACCGCGTGTCCGAGCCGGACCCGGGCACACCACACTCCGGGCCGCTCACCCATGCCCAGCGGGCCCCGGTGGAGTCGGTGAACCGGATGACCACCGCCTGCTCGCCCCGGAACTGGGCGAAGTCGACCACCTCGACCACCAGCGGGGCGGCGCCGTGCTCCGTCGCCACGTCGGCCAGGCAGGCGGTCAGCGCCCCCTGGTCGGTGAGGCGGGCCAACTGGTCCAGGCCGTCCGGCGCGGGCCGTCGGCCCCCTTCGGCGTCCACCCCGGGCTGGTCGGCGGGGGCGTCCCCGGGGGCACCGGAGGGGATGCGGGTGGGGACACCGGTGGCCTGGTACGGCGCGGGCCGTCCCGCGTCCCCGAGGGTCTGCGGGTCGTAGTCCGTACCGCTGCGCACCACCGGTCCGGTGGTGCGGACCGCGCCTGCCGCCGCGGTGTCCTCGGGCGCGCTGGCCGGGTGGTTCAGCGCGCTGGTGGGGGTGTCCGAAGCGTCCATCGACAGCTGGTTGAGGCCCAACGCGACCCCGACGACGGCGACCGCGGCGACGGCCACCGGTGCCCCACGGCGCGCCCAGCGGCGCCGGCGGCGGCCCGGGCCGGTCGTGGCGGTGCGATCCTGCTCGGCGGGCCGTCGGCCGGCTCCGCCCTGGGCCGGTACGACGCCCGGGGCGGTGGCGGTGGCGTCAGCGGCGGCGGCCAGCGCCGCGACGAGGCGGTCGGCGACCTCCGGCGGCATCTCCGGGGACGGCTCGGCCCAGCCGGCCAGGTCGGCGTGGACCTGCGTCAGCGCGGATTCCAGCCGTGCGTGCGCCTCGGCCCACGCCGGATCCGAGTCCACCAATCGGGCGATCTCCGCCTGCTGCGGCGTGCCGTCCAGCGCCCCGCCGAGGTAGTCAGCGAGCAGGTCGTCGTCGACCTCCCTGAACCCCTCGGTCGTCACGTGTCCTCCTGATTGGCGTCCCGCCGGTAACGGCCCGGCCCCGATCCGACGCCCTCCACCGGGCGGGGGTTCCCCCGCGTGACGTCGGGCACGTCGGCGACCGGGTCCGACGGCTGTGGTCGGTCGGGGCGGAGGTGCCCGAGCGCCACCGCGAGTCGCGCTCTGCCCCGGGCGCAGCGGCTCTTCACCGTGCCCTCGGCGACACCGAGGATGCGAGCCACCTCGGCGACCGGGTAGCCCTGCACGTCCACCAGCACCAGGGCGGCGCGCTGTTCGACGGGCAGGGTGGCGAGTGCCTGCCGGACCACGAGCGCCGTGTCGTGGTCCTGCACCGGAGCGGCCGGCTCCACGCCCCGGGTGCCGGAGCCGTCCCCGGCCGGGTCGCCGTCCGGCAGCGGCACCGTGGGATGCGCCCGGCGGCGGCGTACGCGGTCCAGGCAGGCGTTCACCACGATCCGGTGCAGCCAGGTGGTGACCGCCGAGTCGCCGCGGAAACGGCCAGCAGCCCGGTGCGCGGACAGCAGCGCGTCCTGGAGCGCGTCCGCCGCCTCCTCGCGGTCACCGAGCGTCCGCAGAGCCACCGCCCACAACCGGTCGCGGTGCCGGCGGAACAACTCGGCGAAGGCGTCCCGGTCCCCGGCGACGTGGGCGCGCAGCAGCTCCAGGTCCGTCGCCGCGTCGCGCCCGTCCATCACCGCGTCCGGCGGATGCGGTGCCCGGATCGTGGTGCCCGGCTCACGACCCCTGGACCGTAATCTCCTGCACCCCGAGCTTGTACCCGCCCTCGGACGGAGGCAGCTCGGTGATCCAGAACAGCAGGTACTGGTATTTCGTGTCGGCATCGAAGCCGTTGAACGTCATGGTCGTGCCGTCGTGATCCTCGAACGGCTGGCCGATCGGCGTCTTGTAGCTCGCGACCAGCTGCTTGTCACCGCTGGAGCTGGACGGATGGGTGGTCTTACCGGCGAGGAGCTGGGCTGACGCCCCGGTGGCCGACAGCACCGCCTGGACCGACTTGACTGTGTGCGGCTCGCCGAGGTCGATCCAGACCCCCATGCCCTTCTTCAGGTTGCCGAAGTTGGGCCGGTCGCGGTACGTCTCGGTCTCCCAGCCCTTGTCCTCGTCACCGTCGATGACCTTGTCGGCGCCGTCGACCTCGCTGCGGTTCGAGCTGTCCGGGTCGATGATCCGGACGCTCTTCACGGTCAGCTTGCGTGCCGCAGCGGCAGCGGGGGTGGCGTCACCGGCAGGGGCACTGGAGGTGGGTGCGGCGACCGGGTTGGTCTGCTGGTCCTTGTCGCCGTCGCCGCCGAGCGCGCTGATCCCGATGAGCAGGCCGACCAGGGCGACCGCCAACAGGCCGGCGATGCCGATGGCGACCTTGCGACCACCGGCGGCCGCCAGCGGGGACGGCTCCTCCTCGGTGTCGGCCGCGAACCGCAGCGGGCCGCTGTTGTCGAGGTAGTGCTCCTCCTCGGCCGGCACGTCCAGTCGCGCCAGCTCGGCGGCGAGTACGTCCGACGAGGGCGGGGCGATCTCGGCGTCGAGCAGGTCCATGGTCAGGTCGTCCAGGTACGCCGGAACACCGGCCCGGACCTGGCGGGGAGCCGCGATGGCGCCGGTGGCGTCCCGGACACCGTCCGGAATGGCGGCGCGACCGTGGCCGGCGGTGGCGCCGTGCAGTGGCGCCTCGGTGTGCGGCCAGTGGCCGGTCAGAGCGAAGTAGAGGATGCCGCCGACCGCCCGGATGTCGTTCTCCTGGCTGTCGGCGCCGTCGGTGCGCGCGTCGGCCAGCACCACGCGGCCCTCGTCACTGATCATGACGGTGCCGGGGTGGACGTTGCCGTGCACCATGCCGGTGGCGTGCACCGCGGCGAGCGCACTCGCTACGGCGTTGCCGATCGCGGTGGCACGGGCCGGGTCGAGAGGGCCCTCGCTCGCCAGGTCGCGCAGTGACTGCCCGTCGACCCACTCACGGACGACGTACGCCCGCTCGGCCTCGTCGATCGCGTCGTAGACGCCGACCAGGTTGGGGTGGATGACACGGCTGGCCGCGACGGCGGCCTGGAGCATCTCGGTGGCGGAGTCGCCACCCGGGTAGCGCAGCACCACCGCGACGGGACGGCGCAGGATGACGTCGACCCCGCGCCAGACCAGCCGACCCGCGCTGTCGTTGTTGATGTGCTCGACCAGCTCGTACCGCTCGGCGAGGATTTCACCGGCCGTGGGAGCACCGAAGGTCATGACCGGCGGAGCGCTCTCGTCCGCCTCCTGACCCTCGCCGACCTGGGTCACCCGTCCTCCCTCGGTGATCGTGTCGATCGATGGACCCGAACTGCTGGGCATGTGGCTTCCCGCTCTGCCGTCGAAGGAACCGGCCGACCGGTGTCGACGCCCAGCGTCGGCGCCTGCCGTACCCGTCGAGAAGGACCTTACCCGGGTTGCCCGTCTCCTCGACATGTCATCTTCCCGCCGTACCCGGCGGGGTGCCGTGAGTCGGTGCAGTCGCCCGGTTACGACCGTTCTCAGCCACGTTGCTGGCACATGTACTAGCCAATCTACGGCTTCACCGCAAGTGACCGACGTCGGGGCCGACCCTGGTGTGGCACCCTCGCCAACCGGCATGTTCCCGCCGATCGGGCGGCCACGCTCATCCGTACGGCTGGTTATCCACAGGCCGATCCGGTGGCTGACCGGCGAATCGCGGAGTTATCCACAGGTGCATCCCCAGCCTGGTGATCCGTGGTCACGTTACGTGCCGTTGCGACTCTTCGTGTCCGGACCCGTGCGCTCAGCGGCCGAGGCGACGGCGGACCATGCCGACCACCTCGGTGATCTCGCCGATCCGCAGCACCGTCGCGAGACCGAGATAGGTCCCGCCGATCACCGCGCCGCCGATCACGAGCTGGACCACGGCCTGCATCCAGCTCGGCGTGTCGCCGCCGGGCAGCAGACTCACCACGAGCAGGCCGACCAGGGCCGAGCCCAACGCGGCGACCGCCACCCGACCGAGGGTGCGCAGGATGGCGCCCATCCCGATCCGACCGACGCGGGGCCGCAGCAGCCAGGCGGAGGCGAACGCCGCGGCCAGATAGGACACGGCGTTGCCGATCATCATCCCGGCCGCCGCGAAGTGCGCGGCGAAGGCGACGTAGAGCACCACCTGTACGCCGATCCGCAGCGCCACCACCGGAATGTTGATCAGCGCCGGGGTGCGGGTGTCCGGCAGGGCGTAGAAGGCGAACGTGAAGAGCTGGCTGATGGCGAACGGCACGAGCGCCAGCGCCGCCAGCAGCAGCACCAGTGACGTGTCGGCGGCGTTCTCGTCGGTGAACGCGCCGTAGCGGAACAGCGTCACCGCCAGCGGGGTCGCCAGTACCGCGTAGCAGACCGCGATCGGGGCGAGCACCGCCGAGACCGTACGGGTGCCCCGGGACAGGTCGGCGGCGACGTCCGCGTACCGGCCGTCGGCCGCCGCGGCGCTCATCCGGGGCATCAGCGCCGTGATGATCGAGACGGCGATGATGCCGTGCGCCATCATCAGCAGCAGGAACACGTTGTTGTAGATCAGCGGGCCGGCGGCGTTCTCCTTGCCGGCCCTGTTCAGCAGGTTGAACAGCACGATCAGCCCGACCTGGCTGACCGCCACGTAGCAGAACATCCAGCCGCCGAGGCGGCCCAGCTCGCGCAGTCCGAGGGTGCGGAAGTCGAACCGGAGCTTCCAACGGAACCCGACCTTGCGCAGCGCCGGCAGCAACCCGGCGGCCTGGATGGCGACACCGAGCAGGGTGCCGCCGCCGATCAGCAGGATCCGACCGGTGGTCATCTCGTCCGGCCGGACGATCTTCGCGCCGAAGATCGCGATGTACAGGCCGGCGGTCGCGATCACCACGATGTTGTTGAGGATCGGCGCCCACATCGGGGCCGCGAAGTGCCCACGCGTGTTGAGTACCGCGCTGATCAACGCGCTGAGGCCGGTGAAGAAGATCATCGGCAGCATCAGGTAGGACAGTGCCGTGACCAGCCCCTGGAAGCCCGCCGCGCTGTTGTCGCCCGCGTAGAGCTTGGTCAGCACCGAGGCGAAGGCCACCGCGAGCAGCGCGGCGCCGGCGAGGGTCAGCACCGCGAGGGTCAGGAGCCGCTGGGCGTACGCCTGACCGCCGTCGGAGTCGACCTTGCGGCGGCGCACCAGCACCGGGATCAGGACGCTGGTGAGGATGCCGCCGAGCAGGAACTCGTACACCATCCCCGGCAGGATCTGCGCCGTCGTGTACGCGTCTCCGACAAGCGCGCCACCGAGCGCGGCGGTCAACGCCAACGTGCGCAGGAAGCCCGTACCCCGGCTGACCAGGCTGCCGATCGCCATGACCGCGCTGTTCGCCGCGGCGCTCGCCTCGCCCACCTGCTCCTGCGGCGGCGCCGTCGACTCCATGGCCGGCTGGTTCAGCGGCTCGGCGGAGATGAACGTGGCGCCGTCCCCGGGCCGGATGCCGGCTCCCGCACCGCCGTCCTGCGCGGCGTTCGCGCTGCGGTAGAGCCCGCCGCTCATCTCCAGCCTCCCAGGGGGTACGTCGAGTCGGACACCGACCCGCACGTCACAGACCATAGTCAACCCGTACGCGTTACCCGCGCCCGGCGGATCCGATCACACCTCGGCCCGATAGGCTGGCGATCCCATGTCCGAAGTCTCCGCTACCCCTGCCGCCGACCGCCGCGAACTCACCGCCGCGCAGCGCAACGCCGTCGCCGAACTGCTCCGGGTCTCCCCGGTCGCCGACGAGTTGGGCCGCCGGTTCGTGCGCGCCGGTCACGAGTTGCACCTGGTGGGCGGTTCGGTCCGGGACGCGCTGCTCGGCCGGCTCGGCGACGACCTGGACTTCTGCACCGACGCGCACCCCGACGAGACGCTGCGGATCCTCAAGGGCTGGGCCGAGTCGATCTGGGAGACGGGCCGGGAGTTCGGCACGATCGGCGCCCAGCGCGCCGGGCTCCGACTGGAGATCACCACCTTCCGGGCCGAGTCGTACGACCAGGTCAGCCGCAACCCGGTGGTGGTGTACGGCACCAGCCTCGACGAGGACCTGAAGCGGCGCGACTTCACCATCAACGCGATGGCGGTGAGCCTGCCCGAGCACCGGTTCACCGATCCGCACGGCGGGTTGGACGACCTCTCGGCCAAGGTGATCCGTACCCCCAGCACCCCCCGCGAGTCGTTCGGCGACGACCCGCTGCGGATGCTGCGGGCGGCCCGGTTCGCCGCCCAACTGGGCTTCGCCGTCCACCCGGACGCGCACCGGGCGATGGCCGACATGTCCGCCGACCTGGACCGGATCACCGCCGAGCGGATCCGCGACGAGTTCACCAAGCTGCTCTGCGGCGCGGATCCGATCACCGGGCTGCGGCTGCTCGTCGACACGGGACTGGCCGAGCGGTTCCTGCCGGAGCTGACCGGGCTGAAGCTGGAGATCGACGAGCACGCCCAGCACAAGGACGTCTACGAGCACACGCTGACGGTCGTCGAGAACGCGGTCTCCTTCGAGGAGGAGGGCTGCGACTTCGTCCTGCGGATGGCCGCCCTCATGCACGACGTGGGCAAGCCGGCGACCAAGGCGGTCGGGTCCGACGGCCGGGTCAGCTTCCACCACCACGAGGTGGTGGGCGCCCGGCTGACCAAGGCCCGGATGAAGGCGATGCGCTACCCCAAGGAGATCACCGCGAAGGTGACCGCGCTTGTCGCGCTGCACCTCCGCTTCTACGGGTACGGGCGGGGCGAGTGGACCGACTCGGCGGTGCGCCGCTACGTCGCCGACGCGGGTGATCTGCTGCCCCGGCTGCACAAGCTGACCCGCTCGGACTGCACCACCCGCAACCGTCGCAAGGCGGCCCAGCTCGCCGGCGACTACGACGCGTTGGAGGACCGGATCGCCCGGATCGCCGCCGAGGAGGACCTGGCACGGGTCCGTCCCGACCTCGACGGCAACGCGATCATGGAACTGCTCGGCGTACCGCCGGGGCCGGTCGTGGGTCGGGCCTGGAAGCACCTCAAGGAACAGCGCCTGGAACACGGCCCGCTGGACCGCGACGCCGCCGAGGCCGAACTCCTGCGCTGGGCCCGCGCCGAAGGCCTGATCACCTAGCCCTCTCGCCTCGCGCGATCTTGCAGTTTCTGCTGTGACACAAGGGGCAAGGCTGCCCGTATCGACAACCGAAACTGCAAGATCGACGCGGTGGGGCGGGGTCAGCGGGTTTCGACGGCCTTTCCGTCAACGGACGCGGCGCCATTGCCGGCCGGAGCGGACGCCGAGCCGAGCCGTGCCAGGAGGCCGGGCAGGTCGATCCCGGTCAGGTCGCTGCCGAGCTGGAGGCCCTGGGCCACGTTGCCGGCCACGGACTTCGTCAGGGACGACGCGCCGTCGGTGGAGATCACTGTCATCTTGTCGATCGCGCCGATCGGGGCGCTTGCCGCTTCGACGACCTGCGGCAGCACCTTGACCAGCAGATCGAGGACTGCCGCCTCCCCGTACGCGGCGAACGCCTCGGCCTTGCGCGCCATCGCGTCGGCCTCGGCCTCACCCCTGGCGAGGATGGCCGCAGCCTCGGCCTGACCTTCCCGCTCCACGGCCTCGGCGATGGCGGAGCGCCGCCGCTGCTCGGCCTCGCCCTCCTTGGCGCCCTCGATGGCGTTCGCCTCGGCGAGCGCCGCTCGTCGGGCCCGCTCACCCTCACCGGTGAGGCGTGCCTGCTCGGCGGAGGCCTGCGCGGCGGCGATGACGGACTGCCGCTGCGCGTCGGCGTGCAGAACCGCCGCGTTGCGGGACGCCTCGGCCTCCTGCTCGACCTTGTACCGGGCCGCGTCGGCCGGCTTGCGGACCTCGGTGTCGAGTTGGCGCTGCTTGAGTTCGGCGTTGCGCTCGGCGACCTTCTGCTGCTCGGAGAGGATCGCCTGGTCCCGCTCCGCCTGGGCGAGCGGCCCGGCCGCGGCGGACTTCGCCTTCGCCGCGTCGATCTCGGCCTGGATGCCGGCCTGCTTGAGGGCCAGGTTCCGGTTCGCTTCGGCGATGGCCTCCTCGGCGAGCAGTCGCTCCTGTTCGGCCTGCTGCCGGGCCCGCGCCTCGGCGATGGCTGCGTCCTTGAGCACGCGGGCCGCCTCGGGCCGGCCCAGGTCCTGGAGGTAGGAGCCCTCGGCGAGGATGTCCTGGAGCTGGAAGGTGTCCAGCACCAGGCCCTGGTTGGTCATCGAGTGTTCGGCCTCCTCGGCGACCGCGCTGGCGAACGCCGCCCGGTCCCGGATGACCTCCTCGACGGTGAGCCGGCCGACGATCGAGCGCAGCGCACCGGCCAGCACCTCACGGGTGAAGTTGTCGATCTCGTCCTGCTGGTGCAGGAACCGCTGGGCGGCGGCACGGATCGCGTCCTCGGTGCCACCGACCTTGACGATGGCCACGCCGTGCAGGTCGGCGCGGATGCCCTGCTTGCTCACCGCACCCCGGATGCCGACGTCGATCCGACGGCTGGACAGGTCGAGCGACTGGAGCTTCTGCACCACCGGCAGGACGAACACCGAGGCGCCCAGCACGACCTTCTGCCCGGAGTTGTCGGTCGACCGGGCGCCGTCGGCGGTCTGGGTGGTGCGGCCCTTGCGACCGGTGACGATGAACGCCTCGTTCGGCCCGGCCACCTTGATCCGGGAGAGCACGAACAACACCAGGATGAGTACGAGGAGGACCGCGCCGCCGATGGCGATCAGCAGGGGCATGGATGAAGTCCCGTCTGTAGAGGTGGAGTCAGTAGGTCTCGACGTGCACGCTGGTCTCGCTGAGCGCCTGCACGACGAAGATCTGGGCGCCGATCGGGATCGGCTGGTCGGCGCGGGCGTTGAGCTTGACCGGTTGGCCGGCGACCCGTACCCGGACCTCGCCGTAGCCGTTGACCGGCACCGGCGTGACGACCAGGCCGAGCGCACCGACCAGGTCGTCGCGGGTGGGGGTGGGGTCGGTGCGCATGTTCCGGGCCGCCCGGCTGAACCGTGAGGCCAGCCAGCCGGTGGGGACGGCCGCGAGCAGGCCGCCGGCCGCCGCACCCGCGATCATGCCCGGTGTACGGGCACCGAGCAGTTCGTTGACGATGGCACCGCCGAACCCGAACGCCCCGGCGAAGCCGGCGACCGTCTCGACCGAGATCGGCCCGTCCACGTCGACATGTCCTAAGTGGAGCAACTCGGTGCCGAGCAGCGCGAGTGCCAGCACCACGACGCCCGCGCCGCCGATGATCAGAAAGATGAGCGTCCCCGTGGCCACGACCTGCAAGGTATCGACAGTCCGCAAGGTTTCGCGCCGGTCCATCGGACGACAGGAACACGACGACACGGGTGCGTACCGACCGAAAAGCCGAGGCGCCGACGGACGGCGATCGTCCATCATGACGGGACGCCCGGCGGCTGTGGCGTGCATCGATGCGCCAGTCGGATCGGCCGGGGCGGTCGACCGTCCGCAGGGGGCGGTCACCGAAGACACGGGGAGATCAATCTGTGATAGATCGTGGCGTCATTCGCCGCTCGGCGGTGGCAGGCATCGCCATCGCCTCCGCAACCCTCATGGTCAGTGCCGGCACCGGTGGCGCCGCGCTGGCACAGCCCTCCGCTCCGTCGCCGGGGGACCGCGTACCCGAGGTCGTGAGTTCGCACTCCAAGGCCCCCACGACCAAGCCCAGTGCCGTGGTGCCGGACAGCTACATCGTCGTCCTGAAGGACGGGAAGGCCACTCCGAGTCAGCGCAAGGCCGCCGCCTCGGCGTTGGCCAAGGGGAACGGCGGCACCGTCAGCCGGGTCTTCGAGAAGGCGCTCAACGGCTACTCCGCCACCATGACCCGCCAGGAGGCGGACCGGTTGGCCGCCAACTCGGACGTCGCCTACGTGGAGCCGGTACGGACGGTGACGACTAGCGGGACGCAGGCCTCGCCTCCCTCCTGGGGCCTTGACCGCGTCGACCAGGCCTCCCCGAAGTTGGACGGCTCGTACTCCTACCCGAACACCGGCGCCGGCGTCACCGCGTTCGTGATCGACACCGGTATCGACGTCGCCCACGAGGACTTCGGTGGCCGGGCGGTCTCCGGGTACGACTTCGTCGACAAGGACGACGTGGCCCAGGACTGCAACGGGCACGGCACCCACGTGGCGGGCACCATCGGCGGCACCCGGTTCGGGGTGGCCAAGGACGTCAAGCTCGTCGGCCTCCGGGTCTTCCCGTGCGAAGGCCCAGCCACCACCGACAACGTCATCGCCGCGATCGACTGGGCCACCACGCACAAGACCGGGCCCTCCGTGGTCAACATGAGCCTCGGAGTACCCGAGAGAAGCGACTCGATGGCGGTGACCAATGCGGTCAACAACTCCGTCGCGAGTGGTCTGACGTACACCATCGCCGCTGGCAACGAGTACGACGACGCCTGCTACTACCCTCCGGCGAACGCGTCAGCCGCGATCACCGTGGGCGCCACCGACATGGTCGACTACCGGGCCTGGTGGACCAACTACGGCAGCTGCATCGACATCTACGCGCCGGGCATGAGCATCGTCTCCGCCGCGGCCGGCACCGGCAACGGCTCGGTGTCCTTCAACGGCACGTCGATGGCGAGCCCGCACGTGGCGGGTGCTGCCGCGCTGCTGCTGGAGGCCAACCCGACCTGGAGCCCGGCGCAGGTCCGGGACACCATCGTCACCAAGGGCATCGCCGGTGCGGTGCACAACCCGTGGGACGGCACGGACCGGCTGTTGAACGTGGCGGCCGCGGTGTCTCCGGCACGTGACGCACACGGGCTGCGCGCCCGCTCGAACGGCAAGTTCGTCTCGGCCGACGGGGCCGGCAGCAAGCCGCTCGTCAACAACGGTCCGGCGTTCGGCGCCTGGGAGCGGTTCGACATCGTCGACGCCGGCAGCGGTCTGGTCGCGTTGCGGGCGAAGGTCAACGGGAAGTTCGTCTCGGCCGACGGCGCGGGCAGCAAGCCCTTGATCGCCAACGGTCCGGCGGTCAGCACCTGGGAGAAGTTCCAGCTGGTCAACAACCCGGACGGAACGGTGAGCCTCAAGGCGCTCGTCAACAACAAGTTCGTGAGCGCGCCGAACACCGGTGGCACGCTGATCGCCAATGCGCCCACGGCGAGCACCTGGGAGAAGTTCTTCGTCGAGGCACCGAACCCGATCGTCAGCATCAGGTCGGCCGCCAGCGGCATGTACGTCTCCGCCGAGGGTGCGGGCAGCAAGCCGCTGATCCCGGTGGCCGCCACGGTCAGTACGTGGGAGAAGTTCGAGATGGTCGACGTCGGCTTCGGTTTCTTCGCACTGCGGTCGCTGGCCAACGGCAAGTACGTCAGCGCCGAAGGTGCGGGCAGCAAGCCGCTGGTCGCCTCGGGCCCGACCGTGGGCGACTGGGAGCTGTTCGACCTGCCCTGGTACCGGGGTGACGGATCGATCTGGTTGCGGGCGGACATCGACCAGCAGGCCGTCAGCGCGGGCAGCGCCGGCACCAGCCAGCTCATCCCGAACAAGAACCTCGACGGCGACCTTGACGACTTCGGTCTCTCGGCCGGCGAGCGGTTCTTCATCAACCCGGCCTGACCGGCCTCGTACCAGTTCGCACACCGGTGCCCGTCGGCGTCGCCCCTCACCGGGCGGCTCCGGCGGGCACCGCCCGTTCGAGCAGGTCACAAGCGCCGGACCGGAGGCTCTCCGGCCGGCGACACGTCGGGGACAATGGGTTGATGCGTTGGACCGTGCTCGACTCGCCGATCGGTCAGTTCTCCGTGGCCAGCGACGGCGAGACCGTCTGCGGCGCGCACTTCGGTCGGGTCGAGTCGGCCGTCGACGAAGCCGTCGACACGTTGTCCCGGCAGGCCGTCGACGAGCTGCGGGCGTACTTCGCCGGCGAGCTGACCGCGTTCACGGTTCCGGTGTCGGTTCCGCGCGGCTCGGATTTCGAGCGGGCCGTCTGGCGGGAAATGACCCTCATTCCGTACGGCGAGACGCTGACCTACGGCGAGGTGGCACGCCGGCTCGGCGATCCCGGTGCGGCGCGGGCGGTGGGTGTGGCCTGCAACCGCAACCCGGTTCCGGTGATCGTCCCCTGCCACCGGATCGTCGGGGCGGGCGGCAAACTGGTCGGCTTCGGCGGTGGGCTGCCCCGCAAGGTGCACCTGCTGGAGTTGGAGACCCGGGTGGCCCTCCGCACCGCCTGGTACGGGAGTTGACATGGCTGAGGGCCGGGTCCGAAAGGACCCGGCCCTCAGCCGCGTTCGGTGTTCAGCGGGTCAGCGCTCGACCTCACCGGCGATGAACTCCTCCACGGCCTGGTGGGCGTCGTGGTCGGCGTACTGCACCGGCGGGGACTTCATGAAGTACGACGAGGCCGACAGGATCGGTCCGCCGATCTTCCGGTCCAGCGCGATCTTCGCGGCCCGGACCGCGTCGATGATGACGCCGGCCGAGTTCGGCGAGTCCCACACCTCGAGCTTGAGCTCGGCGTTGAGCGGGGTGTCACCGAACGAGCGGCCCTCGAGGCGGATGTACGCCCACTTGCGGTCGTCCAGCCACGGCACGTGGTCCGACGGGCCGATGTGCACGTCGCTCTTGCTCATTTCGTGCGGGATCTGCGAGGTGACCGACTGGGTCTTCGAGATCTTCTTCGAGACGAGCCGCTTGCGCTCGAGCATGTTCATGAAGTCCATGTTGCCGCCGAAGTTGAGCTGGTACGTGCGCAGCAGCTCGACGCCGCGGTCCTCGAAGAGCTTCGCGAGGGCGCGGTGCACGATGGTGGCGCCGACCTGGCTCTTGATGTCGTCACCGACGATCGGCAGGCCGGCGTCGGTGAACTTCTGCGCCCACTCGGGGTCGGAGGCGATGAAGACCGGCAGGGCGTTGACGAACGCGCAGCCGGCGTCGATCGCGGCCTGGGCGTAGAACTTGGCGGCCTGCTCGGAGCCGACCGGGAGGTAGCAGACGACGACGTCGACCTGCGCGTCACGCAGCGCCTGCGCCACGTCGACGGGGGTGGCGTCGGACTCCTCGACGATCTCGCGGTAGTACTGGCCCAGACCGTCGAAGGTCGGACCGCGCTGCACGGACACGCCGGTCGGCGGCACGTCGCAGAGCTTGATGGTGTTGTTCTCGCTGGCGACGATCGCCTCCGCGAGGTCCATGCCCACCTTCTTGGCGTCCACGTCGAATGCCGCGACGAACTCCACGGCGTTGACGTGGTAGTCGCCGAAGGCGACGTGCATGAGACCCGGGACGCGGTCGTTCGGGTTGGCGTTCCGGTAGTACTCGACGCCCTGAACCAGGGACGAGGCGCAGTTACCCACACCGACGATGGCGACGCGGACGGAGCCCATAGCGTCTGCCTCCTTCTTTTCTGTCACGGCCGCTCTTTCCTGGTCTCTCCAGGCGGAGGCGGGCTGTTGTCTTCTCGTCGGCCACCGGCCGTCCCCACCTGGGGGACCGTCGGGGCTCGGCCGGAGCGCTCGTTGGCGATGAGCTCCTCCAGCCAGCGGACCTCACGCTCACAGGCGTCAAGGCCGTGGCGCTGCAGTTCCAAGGTGTAAGCGTCGAGGCGCTCGGCCGCCCGGCCCAGCACGTCGCGAAGCCCTTCGCGACGCTCCTCGATCTTGCGGCGGCGACCCTCCAGGATGCGCAGTCGGGTCGCCTGGTCGGTCCGGGCGAAGAACGCGAAGTGCACCCCGAAGCCCGTGTCGTCGTACGTCTCGGGCCCGGCCTGTGCGATCAGCTGGGCGAAGCGTTCCTTGCCCTCCGCGGTGATTTTGTAGACCACCCGACCTCGTCGGCTGGTCAGCGCGGGAACCTCCTCGGCGGTGGCGGGTGTCTCGGCGGCTTCGGTGATCCAACCCGCCGCCTGCAACCTGCGCAGGGTCGGGTAGAGCGAGCCGTAGCTGATCGCCGCCCGGATCGCGCCGAGTTTGGCGGTCAGCTCCTTGCGCAGCTCATAGCCGTGCATCGGAGACTCCTGAAGGAGGCCGAGGATGGCGAATTCGAGCACTGGCCACCCTCTCTGTACCCTCTTGGCAGGAGCGTCAACCGCCGCGATGTATCGGACCGATACATCGCACGTTAGCGGGTCGCGGGGGTCAGAGCAAACCCCCGCTCCGAGATGTTGCCGTCACGGATCGTGACCGTGGTCGCCTGCCTGGGCCGGACCGCGTACCCTTCTCCGCATGCGTACGCAGCGCCAGGTCGTCGACTACTCGCTTCAGAAGCGAGCAGTGCTGCGTGAACTCCTGGCCGGCCGGGTCGGCACGTACGACGTCTGCGACGCGTCCCCGTACCTGAAGAACGCGGCCCGGTTCCACGGCGAGCCGACCGAGCGGCGCTGCCCCATCTGTCGCAGCGAGAATCTGACGCTGGTCCACTACATTTACGGTGACGAACTCAAGCAGTCCGCCGGCCAGGCCCGGACACTTGCCGAGCTGCCCGTGCTGGCGATGACGCTGCGTGAGTTTCAGGTCTTCGTGGTGGAGGTGTGCCTCGGCTGTGACTGGAACCATCTCGTCGAGCAGTACCTGCTCGGCCGTGATGGTCTCACTGGCGACGGCGACGGTGCTGGCGAGCAGGACGTGGCGGGCGCCGAGGGCACGGGTCGGCGGAGGCGAGAGGCGCAACGGTGATCACAGTTGGTTCGACCGGCCCCGGGGCCGCTGACATGACCCGGGACGGCGGACCGCTCGTTGGTCTGAATAGCCCGATTGATACAGCAATGACCCTGGTGGACCGGCACCCCCGTGCCGGCGTTCCGGGTGAAGCAACTCACGGCAACCCGGTGGCGGCGCAGTCGCGCCCCACCGCGACCGGCAGGGTGTGAGGAATGAACTCGTACGGCGATCCCAGTTCTGCGCGCGGACGGGCCCAGTACCCGGGCTCCGACGGTGACCCCGGGCCGGGCGCGAACGACGCGTACCGCCGACCGGGCGGTGACTCCGGCGGAAACGGCTGGTCGGCCTCCGACGGCGCGGCGCCTCCGGGCCGTGCCTCGGTGACACCGCGGGCCGCTGGCGGCCGCGCGTCGGTGGGCGGCTCCGCCTCGGTGCCGCCGCGCGGCGGTGCGGCCGGATCGGCCTCGGTGGGATCGGCAGCCGCAGGGTCGGCCACGCCGGGCCGCAGCGGCCGGGCCTCGGTGCCGGTGTCGCCGGCACCGGGTGTGGCCGCGGGTCGTGCCGGAGCGGGCCGGGCCTCGGTGCCGGTGTCCCCGGCACCCGGCGCGCCAGCGGGCCGAGCCACGGTCGGCGCTGCCGCCGTCGGTGCCGCCTCAGCCGGTCGGGCCAGTGTGGGCTCCGCGTCGGTGGGCGGGCGTGCCGCGGTCGCCAGGGCGAGTGTCTCCCCGGTCTCCGGCGGCGGCCCGGGTGGGCCCGGCGGCCCGAACGGTCCGGGGCGCGGCGGTCGCGGTGGTCGCGGCGCCGGTGACCCGGCCGGAGCGGCCCGCGCCAAGAAGCGTAAACGGATGAACCTGCTGATCGCCGGTTTCGCCGTCTTCATCATGCTCGCCGGCATCGGCGTGGTCGGGTTCACCTACTACTCGACGAACGTGGTCATGCCCAACGAGCTGCCGCTGCCGCTGTCCACCACCGTGTACGCGAAGGACGGCAAGACCCCGCTGGCGCGGTTGGGCAGCGAGAACCGCACCTTCGTCACCATCAACCAGATCCCGCAGCACGTGCAGGACGCGGTGGCGGCGGCCGAGGACCGGAACTTCTACCGGCACTCCGGCGTCGACTACAAGGGCATCGTCCGCGCCGCGTGGAACAACGTCACCAACGGTGACAAGCAGGGCGCCTCGACGATCACCCAGCAGTACGCCCGCAACGCGTTCGAGAACCTCAAGGACGACACGTACGGCCGGAAGGTCAAGGAGGCGATCCTCGCCTCCAAGCTGAACGACACGTACAGCAAGCCAGAGATCATGCAGCACTACCTGAACGTGATCTACTTCGGGCGCGGCGCGTACGGCATCGAGGCGGCGGCGCAGACCTACTTCGCCAAGCCGGCGATCAAGCTCACCCCCGCCGAGGGCGCGGTCCTGGCCGCGTTGATCAAGCAGCCGCAGGCGACCAACACCCACAAGGGGTACGACCCGGCGGTCAACCCGACCGACGCGAAGACCCGGTGGGACTACGTGATCGACGGCATGAAGAAGGAGGGTTGGTTGGATTCCCCCAACCACCCGCCGGCGCCCACCGAGTACCCCAAGGTCCAGCCGCCGAAGAAGGACGGCAACGGCTTCGGCGTCGACAGCCCGCGAGGCAACGTCATCAACTACGTCCGCCAGGAGATGGACCAGATGGGTCTGTGCTCCGACAGCGGCGCGGAGGGCAAGGTCAGTTGCGTCGACGCCCTGCGGGACGGCGGCTACCGGATCACCACCACCATCGACTCGAAGCTCCAGGCGGCCGCCGAGAACACCGCGATGCAGTCGAAGAAGGGCTCCGAGCTCAACGACCAGCCGAAGAACCTGATGGCGGCGGTGGTCTCGATCGACCCCAAGAAGGGTCGCGTGCTCGCCTACTACGGCGGTGACAGCGGCGCCGACTTCGACTACGCCGGCAAGAACACCGACAAGAACGGCGACCTCACCGGCGGTCACCAGCCGGGCTCGTCGATGAAGGTGTACACCCTGGCCGCCGCCATCGAGGCGGGCATCTCGGTGAAGTCGCATTGGGATCCCACGCCGTACAAGCCCGAGGGCTCCAAGGTCGCGATCGGTAACGCCGGCCGTACCAACCTCAAGTGCGGCAAGTACTGCACCCTCGAAGAGTCGACGGTCCAGTCGTACAACGTGCCCTTCTACTGGGTCACCAAGGAGATCGGCGCCGAGAAGGTGGTCGACATGGCCCGCAAGGCCGGCGTGACCACCATGTGGGGCGTCGACCCGCCGAAGGCCTTCGACCTGTCGAAGAAGGGGCCGAACCCGTTCGACAACTACACCGGTTTCGGCAAGTACCCGATCACGGTGTTCGACCACGCCAACGCCATGGCCACGTTCGCCAACGACGGCAAGTACATCAAGGCGCACTTCGTCATCAAGGTCGAGCAGCAGGACAAGGACACCGGCAAGTGGAAGGTCGTCGGCAGCGAGCGCATCAAGCCGGAGCAGCGGATCGACAAGAAGATCACCGATGAGGTCACCGGTGTCCTGAAGCAGATCCCCAAGCCCAACAACCTGACGCTCGAGGGCGGCCGTCAGGCCGCCGCCAAGACCGGCACCTGGGAGTACGACAGCAAGGACAACGCCCACGCGTGGACGGTCGGCTACACCCCGCAGATCGCCACAGCGGTCTGGGTGGGCAGCCGCGATCCGAAGAAGCCCCAGATCCGCCTCACCGGCGGTAAGCCGATCGGCGGTTCCACACTGCCCGGCCCGATCTGGGAGAAGTACATGAACACCGCCCTCAAGGGTCAGGACGAGATCTCCCTGCCCAGCGTCACCGGCGAGGGCGACACCACGAAGGGCAACGGCAAGGAGCCGGTCGTGTCGCCGACCATCCCGGGCCTGCCCGGTGGTCCGGGTGGGCCGGGCGGCGGGCAGCCCTGTGACCCGCTGACCAACCCGTTCTGCCCGCGTACCGACGGCAACAACGGCGGCAACGGTCCCGGCGGGCCTGGTGGCCCCGGCAACGGTGGAAACGGCGGGGCCGGCGGCGGACTGCTGCCCGGCCTGCCACCGAACACGCGGGACTGACAACCCGCACAACCGCAACGCCGCAGCCGGCCGGACGACAGGTCCGACCGGCTGCGGCGTTTCCGTACCCCGGATCTGGGTGCCAGGACGGGACGCGCACCCCCGCCGTACGGCAGGATGCCTTTCCATGAGCACCCAGTCGACGCCCGGCATCGACGACGCCGGAACCACCGACCACCCGTCCCGCTCCGACGGGTTCGTCCGCGGCATCTCCGGGATGATCGGCGGGCCGCTGGGCGACCACGCGACAGCCCTGAACCGGCCGGCCGGCGGGGAACGCCGATTCTGGACGGCCGTACGGATCGTGCTGGCGCTGGCCTGCCTCACGCTCGCCCTGCACTGGGTGCAGAAGTCTCCCTGCCAGGACGGCGCCTGGCAGAACAACGTCCAGTACACCCGGTTCTGCTACACCGACGTGCTCGCCCTCTACTACGCCGAAGGGCTCAACGAGGGCAAGGTGCCCTACCGCGACCACCCGGTGGAGTACCCGGTGCTCACCGGCTACTTCATGGGGGCGCTGGGTCTGCCCGTGCACGCCCTGGGCGACGGCGACCCGAGCATCAACCAGGGCCAGTGGTTCTACAACCTCAACGCGCTGGTGCTGGGTGCGCTCGCGGTGGCCACGGTGGCGGTGATCCTGGCCCTGCGCCGACGACGACCCTGGGACGCGGCGCTCTTCGCGCTCGCCCCGGCGCTACTGCTCACCGCCACCGTCAACTGGGACCTGCTCGCCATCGGGTTGGCCGCGTTCGGCCTGCTGGCGTGGGCGCGCCGACTACCGGCGTTGGCCGGTGCGCTGCTCGGCCTCGCGGGCGCGGCGAAGCTCTGGCCGCTGTTCCTGCTCGGTCCGATCCTCATCCTGGCGCTGCGCGCCGCACGGATCCGCGCCGCACTCGTCGCCATCGGCACGGCGATCGCGGCGGTGTTGTTCGTCAACCTGCCGGCCGCGCGGGCGTACCCGGAGAACTGGGGCCGCTTCTTCGAGCTGAACACGACGCGACCCATCGACTGGGGGACGCTCTGGTACATCGGGCGCTACCTGGACGGCAAGGTCGGCGACCCCGCCCGGCTCGGCCCGTTCGAATGGCTGAACGTCAACATCGGAACCCTCAACACCATCTCGTACGCCCTGTTCGCGCTGGCCTGCCTCGGCGTGGCCGTGCTGGCGCTGCGGGCGCCGCGCCGGCCGCGGCTGGCGCAGCTCGCGTTCCTGGTGGTGGCCGCGTTCCTCATCTTCAGCAAGGTGTGGTCCCAGCAGTTCGTGCTGTGGCTGCTGCCGCTGGTGGTGCTGGCCCGGCCGAAGTGGGGTGCGTTCCTGGCCTGGCAGATCGCCGAGGTCTGCTACTTCGTCGCCTTCTACGGCGAGCTGCTCGGCGCGGCCACCAGCCGTCCGGTCTTCCCGGAGGGCGTGTTCGTGCTGGCCTCGGCGCTGCGCCTGACCACGGTGGTGGTGCTCTGCGTGCTGGTGGTCCGGGAGATCCTGCACCCGGAGCGGGACGCGGTACGGGCCAACTACCCGGACGACCCGGACGGCGGCGTCCTCGACGGCGCACCCGACGCCCCCTGGCTCGACCGCTGGCGCCGCCGAGTGGACAACCCCGAACCGGAGCCCGCCGTCAGCACAAGCTGACACCGAGCCACGGACGCGGCCTGACCACGTCAGGTTTGCGGGGGGAGCCCGCCCGGAGCCGGGTGGGCTCCCCCCGAAACGATGGCTTCAGAGCCGGTACACGACCGCGTCACCGACGTCCTGGCGGGTGATGCCGAGCGACTCGACAGGCGCGTCGATGGTGATCTCCCACGGCGTGCCGGGCACCTGACCGCGCAGCAGCACCACCGTGCGGACGCCGAGCGTCCGCAGGTAGTCCACGCTGGTCTGGTCGGGGAACGACTGGCTCACCCGGCGGACGTCGTCGAGCTGACGCGGTGTGAAGCCGCTGCCGCCGTTCACCACGTCCGGGAAGCCGCTCGTCGACCAGAGCATCACGTGCTGGTCGAAACTCTGGTTGCTCGGCAGCACCAGCAGCGGCCCCTGCGCCGTACGCAGCGCCGCCGGTTGGGTCGGCACCACCGGGTGCGGGGTGGTGTTCAGGCCCTCGACGGCCACCAGCAGCAACGGAAGCAGGGTCGCCAGCCGCAGCCACGGCCCCGGCCAGGACGGGATCCGCTGCGCGGCCAGCTCACGGACCCGGTCGGTGAGCGCGGTGACCGCACCGGCCGCGAGCAGGGCCAGCAACAGCGTGGCCCACAACATCAACCGCCCGGGGGTACGCAGCGCGTTCCAACCCGGCGCGTGCTCGAACAGCGGCAGGTAGGTGAACGTGCCGTCGAAGAAGCGGGTGCCCATCGCCAGGATCATGGTGACCAGCACCCCGGCGAGCAGCAGCAGCCGGTGCCGCAGCCGCCACACCGAGAAGAACAGCCCGCCGGCGGCCAACGCGTACAGCACGAAGCCCGGCAGCAGGGTCATCTCCGGGTGCCACGGCAGCGCCGCACGCGCGCCCTCGTGCAGCCCACCCCAGATCCGTGACTCGGCGGGGGCGGTCACGAAACCGGAGGCCGGCGGCGAGAAGATGCTGATGTCGCCGATCGTCCGCTCGGCGTACGGGTGCAGCTCGGTCACCTTGAAATAGGGGTACGCCAGGAGCAGGCCCACCCCGGCGAAGAACACCCCGCCGAGCACGTCGGCCACGAGCAGCCGGCGACCGAACGGCAGCGCCTGACCGGTCCGGAGCCGGCGAACGAGGTACAGGACCGCAGTGACGAGCACCGCACCGGCGAGGAAGTACGCGAACGGCAGACCGATGCCGAAGCCGAGACTGAGCTGCCAGGCGGCGACCAGCCAGCCGGCGTACACCCAGCCGTCGTGCCGGCGCTCGGGCCGGTAGCCGTACCGCAGCGACCAGCCGTGCCCGCGCGCCAGCATGGCCAGTGCCAGCGGGATCCCGCCGTTGGAGAGCACGTGCAGGTGACCGGCCTGGGCCAGCAGCCACGGCGCGTACGTGTACGCGACACCCGCCACCGCCGCGCCGATCCGACCAGAGCCGAGCTGCCGTGCCAGCGCGTACGCCCCGAGCGTCGCGAGCGCGTGCGCCAGCACGAACATGATGTTGTAGCGCAGCACCGCGTCCTCGGGGCCGCTGCCGAGCATGCCCGCCGGGGCGTAGCCGAGCAGCGTGTCGGAGAACGCGAAGCTCCACAGCTCGGGGAAGAACGTGTTGGACTGCCACAGGCGGGCCGGGTCGGCCAGCAGGATGTGCCCGGACCAGGCCATCTGCCAGCTCTGCAGGCTCGGGTCCCAGTAGTCCTGCGGAAGCGTGTAGCGCGGATATCGCAACGTCGGCCAGGTCATCAACACGGCGAACGCCAGCGCGCCGAGGCTCGCCAGCGTCCACTCGTGGATCAGGAACCGGCCGACGGCCCGTGCCGCCCGGGTGAGCCGCGAGGGCACCGGCTCGGGTGTGGACGCCCACTCCTCCCAGCGGTCGGCCCCCTTCGCCTGACCCTCGGACTTCCCGTCGGCCGGGTCGCCGTCCTTGGCCGCTTCGCTCGTGGTGAGGGCCGCGCTGTCCCCGGCGGCGCTGTCGCCCTGCGCCGGGTCGCCCTCGACGGCATCCGCGGTAGCGGCGGTGGCGTCTTCCTTGGCGGCGGAGTCCGTGCCGGCGTCGCCCTTGGCGGTGGCGTCGGTGTTGGCGTCGCCCTTGGCGGTGGCGTCCGTGCCGGCGTCGCCCTTGGTGGTGTCGCCGGTGGTCGGATCGTCCTTCGCGGGGGGCGTGGTCGCGGGGGTCGGCTCGGGTCCGTCGACCGGAGTGGCCTCCGTCGCGGGGTCCGTCGTCGTACCCGTGGTGCCGGCCGGTCGCGCCGCCGCGTCGTCCGGGGTGGGGCGCGCGTTCCCGGTCCCGGGCTGTCCGGTCGTCATGCCGCCGGGCTCTCGGTGCCGAGCTGCTGGCGCAGGAAGTCGATGTCGGCGGCCTGGCCGGTGACGCCGCCCGGGGTCTCGACGACCACGGGTGCGCCGGCCGCCCGGATCACCGCTACCACCAGCTCGGGGTCGATCGTCCCGCCGCCGAGGTTGTCGTGCCGGTCCTGGCCGGAGTTGAACGCGCCCTTGGAGTTGTTGGCGTGTACCAGGTCGATCCGTCCGGTGATCGCCTTGACCCGGTCGACCAGGCCGAGCAGTTCCTCGCCACCCGCGTACGCGTGGCAGGTGTCCAGGCAGAAGCCGACCTCGTGGTCGCCGACCGCGTCCCACAATCGGGCGAGCGCGTCCAGTCGGCGGGCGCACGCGTTGTCGCCGCCGGCCGTGTTCTCGATGAGCACGGGGACGCCGAAGCCACCGGAGTCGGCGGCGTACGCGAAGGTCTTGCGCCAGTTGTCGAAGCCGACGGCCGGGTCGTCCCCGGCGTTGACGTGCCCACCGTGGACGATCAGGCCCTTGGCGCCGATCGCGGCGGCGGCGGTGGCGTGCCCGAGCAGGAGTTTGCGGCTCGGGATCCGGATCCGGTTGTTGAGTGTCGCCACGTTGATGACGTAGGGCGCGTGCACGTACAGATCCACCTCGGCCGTGCGCAGCCGCTCGGCGTCCTCCCGAGGCTTGGGCGCCTTCCACCCCTGCGGGTCGGACAGGAAGAACTGCACGGTGTCGGCGGACCGGGCGGCCGCCTCCGCCAGCGGGTCGGTCGAGTCGACGTGAGCTCCGATACGCATGCGAGCGAGCCTACGTCCCGAGCCCGACAGGTGGGTGACGGCCGGGGTGGTGTCGGGACGGCCCCGCGCGTCACCGGACGGACCGACGATCGTTGATGGATTTGGGAGCCGGCGGCCAGCGCCCGGTACCGCCGGACGGCGTGAGCGCCGCCTCGGCAGCCGGTGGCCGACGGACCGACAACGAGGTCACCCCCGCCGCGCGGCCCGGCGAGGCGGGGGCGACCCACCTGGCGGATCCGAGTTCAGCCGATGAACAATCTCGGAAATTTGTGCTTTTTCCCCCGAGAAGGTACGAGAGCCGTTGTATCGTCAGGTAACAACACGATAAAGCTCCGCGGGGCGTCTTCGGTCCAACCTCATCGGTGTGGTCGTTCCTCCCCAGGTCCCACCCAAGGAATGCGGACGGGACGCCCCGCGGCCTCGTCGACGGGGGCCCACCACTGACCAATGGCGGTCAGGCGGTGGGCCCCCGTCGGCACGCCCGGGTTCCGGGCCGACCACCCCGGGCATGATCGTCCGGACCGGGTATCCTGGTCAGGTTGTCTGCGTCCGGCCGGGTTCCCCCGGCACGTGCGGGCAGCGACGCACGACCTCCTGCCACGGAAGGACCGTGGCCGCTTAGCCCACAGGAGGTGAGCACGTCTTGCGTCATTACGAAGTCATGGTGATCCTCGATCCCAGCCTCGAGGAACGCACCGTCGCCCCGTCTCTCGACACGTACCTGAACGTGATCCGGACCGCGGGTGGCTCGGTTGAGAAGACGGACGTGTGGGGCCGTAGGCGCCTCGCGTACGAGATCAACAAAAAGGCAGAGGGCATCTACGCCGTCGTCGACCTGCAGGCCACGCCTGCCGCTGTCGCCGAGCTGGACCGTCAGCTGCGACTCAACGAGTCCGTGCTGCGCACCAAGGTCATCCGACCGGAAATGCGCTAAGCCTTCAAACCCCGGTTCGTCCGGATCAGCCTCCGCGACTCTGTCGGAGGGCTCTGAGAGCCTGTACGACGAGACGCTGAGTGCGCGAGGAGATGGTCATGGCAGGAGACACCACCATCACGGTCATCGGCAATCTGACCGATGACCCCGAGTTGCGGTTCACCCCCTCCGGGGCTGCGGTCGCCAAGTTCCGAGTCGCCTCGACGCCCCGCTTCATGGACAAGGCGTCGGGCGAGTGGAAGGAC
Organism: Micromonospora sp. NPDC005298; assembly: GCF_040607375.1. Lineage (NCBI taxonomy): Bacteria > Bacillati > Actinomycetota > Actinomycetes > Micromonosporales > Micromonosporaceae > Micromonospora > Micromonospora sp. NPDC005298. Next base: position 144,425 of record NZ_JBEXGP010000001.1, on the reverse strand, counting down.
GGCGAGCCGCTGTTCCTCGCTTGCACCGTCTGGCGGCAGGCCGCCGAGCACGTCGCCGAGTCGCTGCAGCGCGGTGCCCGGGTGATCGTGTCGGGTCGGCTGCGTCAGCGGTCCTACGAGACCCGCGAGGGTGAGAAGCGCACAGTCATCGAGCTCGAGGTCGACGAGATCGGCCCGTCGCTGCGCTACGCCACGGCGAAGGTGCAGAAGATGTCCCGCTCCGGCGGCGGTGGCGGCGGCTTCGGTGGCGGCGGTGGTGGTGGCAACCAGGGTGGCGGCGGAGGCAACTTCGACGACCCCTGGGCTTCGGCCGCACCCTCTCCCGCGCGTGCCGGTTCGGGCGCCAATTTTGACGAGGAGCCACCGTTCTAATGGCGCCTAGCGCTCGCGATCGCAAACCAGGAGCACGTGCAACGGCCAAGGCTGCGGCACTGCGCAAGCCGAAGAAGAAGGTGAACCCGCTCGACAAGGACGGGATCGCCTACATCGATTACAAGGACACCGCGCTGCTGCGCAAGTTCATCTCCGACCGCGGCAAGATCCGCGCTCGTCGGGTGACCGGCGTTACCTCGCAGCAGCAGCGGCAGATCGCCCGTGCGGTCAAGAACGCCCGTGAGATGGCGCTCCTGCCGTACACGGCCACCACCCGCTGAGAGGAGGCACCGATATGAAGATCATCCTGACTCAGGAAGTGTCCGGCCTCGGTGCCCCGGGCGACATCGTCGAGGTCAAGGACGGCTACGGCCGTAACTACCTGCTGCCGCAGGGCTTCGCGATCGCCTGGACCAAGGGCGCGGAAAAGCAGGTCACGGTCATCAAGCGGGCCCGTTCGGCCCGTGAGATCCGCGACCTCGACCACGCGAACGAGGTCAAGGGTCAGCTCGAAGGGCTCAAGGTCAGCCTGAAGGCCCGCGCCGGCGACGGCGGTCGGCTCTTCGGCTCGGTCACCCCGGCCGAGATCGTCGACGCCGTCAAGGGCGCCGGCGGTCCGGTCCTCGACCGCCGCCGGCTGGAGGTGCCCGGTCACATCAAGTCGACCGGCAGCTACCCGGTGAAGATCAAGCTGCACCCCGAGGTGACCGCGTCGTTCAACCTGAACGTCGTTCAGGGCTGACGTCGGCCACAGCACCACGAAGGCCCGTACCGATCTTTCGGTACGGGCCTTCGCGCATGCCGTGTGCCGGCCGCGAACCGGTCAACCGATCGGCTGCCCCGTCACCGCGCTGATCAGCACCGTGGAGAGACCACCGCCCACCACCGCGGCGGCGAGAGCGATGGTCGCCGAACGCCACGTCGTACCGACCCGACGCAGCAACGCCGCCACCACCAGACTGCTGACCAACGCCAGCCCGAAGCGCGGCGAGCCGGCAAGCATCGACTCCAATGCCCGCGACCGGGGCGAATCACAGCCGCCCCCGCTGATGTCGGTGACACACCCGGCGGGCGGCAGACCGTCCAGGGTCAACAGCCATACGAAAATCAGCACCGCCGGCACCAGGTAACAGGCAGCCGTGTACAACATCGGCCGGAAGGACCCACCCGGATCCGGGTCGAGCAGGTCGTCCTCCAGGCGCCTAGCCCAACCGCCGGTGGCCACCGCCTCCACCCGACGGCGGACCGACGCCGTACCGACCGGAGGCTGCACCGCCCGACGCCGAGTGCCCCCGTCCCGCTGCACCGGCGCGCTACGCGGACGCGGTGCGGTGTAACCCACCACCGGCGACCTCGGCGCCGAGGTCGCCGGATCCATCCAGCGCGGGTCGTCACCGGCCAGCCGGGTACCCGACCAGAACCCGTCGTCGCGACTCGGCCAACCCTCCGCCACCGGCCGGTCCGAGCGAGGTGGCAGCGTCCGGTCCCACTGGTCGTCCTCGACCGCCGCACGCTCCCACTGGCCGGTGCGGTCGGACCGCTCCCAACCCCCGACACCCTCCGCCTGCGCCCACTGCGTGCTCAGGTCCGTGCCGTCCGCGTCCGCGATCGGCGGCCACGCGTGCACGCCCGAGGCGTCCCACGGGTCCACCGCCGGCGCGTACGACGGCTCGGGCTCGGTCGCAGCCGCCCGCCCCGGCCCGCGCTCCCACGGATCGACCGCCGGCCGGGACCACGACTCCTCCGCCGCGCGACGGCTGCGTCGGGTGGGCCGTCCCGCCTCCCGGCGCGGCGTCGGTTCGGCCGGCGCGGCATCCAGATCGCCACCGGACCAGATCACCTGGGGGCGACCGGCGGGCGCCCGACGGGGACGACGGTCCGGGGCCGCGCCCGAGATCGGATCCTCCTCCGCCGCGTTGGCGCGCCGACGGCCCGCGTACCCCTGCTCCTGAGGACGGTCGAGCGTCCACTCACCGGTGTGGTCCGACTCGGGTGCGGCACCGATCGCCGGTCGCTCCCGCCAGGTGGCCTCGCTGACCTGCCGCCGGGTGCCAGTCGTCTCGGTGCGCGGCCAGCCGGCCCCGGAGCTCGGCCGCTCGGGCTGCGGGTCGGCCTCGTCGTCGTCATCGGGAGCGGCGTGCCGGCCACCGCCGTCGGCGTGCCGAACACCCGACTCGAGCGCCCACCGGGGCAGGTACGCGTCGACCGGCTCGTCCTGCCCACGGTCCAACGCGCGCCGGCGGCTGGAGGTGCGGTAGCGCCCGTCCTCGTCGTACGGGTCGACCGGAGAGGACGGCGTGCGCTCACCCCACGAGGCTGTCGGCTGGCCCTCGCGCGGGCTGCCCTCCCCGCGTCCCCAGTCCCGGTAACTCACGGCCGGATTGTGACCCTTCTGAACCGAAAGCGTGATCCGCTGTCCAGGTGTAGCCGTTCGCTGGAGATAGTACGGGACGATCGTGTCCCAGTCCCGACCGAAATATTCCCCTCCACAGGCTGGGGACCACAAAACGCCAGGTCAGAGGCTTGCGCCCGGGAATTCCCCAACGGTTATCCACACCCTGTGCACACGCTGCGCACATGCTCGTCCACCGGCGTCCACAGGTTGTCCCGAGGCTCGTCCACCGGCCTTGTTGAGTCGCTGACCTCGGTGTCCGTATGGTTGGCCCTCGACCGCCGGCGCGATGGCCCCCGATCGACCGGCCCGGTCGGACGGAAGTGTCGTACCCCGGCGTGAAGCTGGGGCTGATCCGGCGCAGTGGAGGGGGGACCCGTGTCGGTCACCGACGACATGCGGGCGGAGTCACGCTCCGGTGGCGGCCAGCCGCCCGTGCAACGCGACGGCCAGTTCGACAAGACCCCACCCCAGGATGTCGCCGCCGAGCAGTGCGTCCTCGGCGGCATGCTGCTGTCCAAGGACGCCATCGCCGACGTCGTCGAGATCCTCAAGACCAACGACTTCTACCGGCCGGTGCACGCCACCATCTTCGACACCATCCTGGACATCTACGGCCGGGGCGAGCCGGCCGACCCGATCACCGTGGCCGCCGCCCTGACCGACTCGGGCGATCTGGCGCGCATCGGCGGCGCGCCCTACCTGCACACCCTCATCGCCAGCGTTCCCACGGCGGCGAACGCCGCCTACTACGCGAGAATCGTCAGCGAGCGGGCGGTGCTGCGCCGCCTCGTCGAGGCCGGCACCAAGATCGTGCAGCTGGGCTACGGCACCGCCAACGGCGGCAGCCGCGACGTCGACGACATCGTCGACCTGGCCCAGCAGGCCGTCTACGACGTCACCGAACGTCGCGTCAGCGAGGACTTCGCGGTCCTGGCCGACATGTTGCAGCCGACGCTCGACGAGATCGAGGCGGTGGGCGCGCAGGGCGGCGTCATGACCGGCGTGCCCACCGGCTTCAGCGACCTGGACCGACTGCTCAACGGCCTGCACGCCGGGCAGCTCATCATCGTGGCCGGCAGGCCTGGTCTGGGCAAGGCGCTGTCGCTCGACACCCCCCTGCCGACGCCGGATGGCTGGACCACAATGGGCGCGATCCGGGTGGGCGATCAACTGCTGGCTGCGGACGGCAGGCCCACCACTGTCACGCACGCCTTCGACGTGATGCACGACCGTCCCTGTTACGAGGTGGAGTTCTCCGACGGCACCGTGATCGTGGCGGACGCGGAGCACCTGTGGAAGACGACCAGCCGGGCGGGTCGACGGCAGGGGCCGGCGCGGCGACGGCGCCACCCGTCCGAGTCGTCGACGGCCAATGTGCGTTCGGGACAGAAGAGGCTCGATGTCCGCGACGGTAGGACGGGAGACCGGATCGCGCCCGGGTATCCCGGCGGTCCAATACTGACCGCGCTTCTCGAACGAACCGAGCGGGAGGTCGACGCCCACAGCCGGGTCGACCACGACGGTGTCGTCACCACTGCAGAGATCGCAGCCACGCTGCGTACGGACACTGCCGCGCGGCGGCTCAACCACGCCGTACGCAACACCGCCCCCTTGCAGCTTCCGGATCGGGACCTGGTGGTCCCGCCCTACACGTTGGGGGCGCGGCTCGGTGACGGTCGCTCCGGTGCCAGTCGCTTCACCACCGCCGGGCAGGAGATGGTCACGCAGGGCGAGGCGGAGGGCTTCGCGCGTCAGGTCGGGGTGGCTGAGGACAGGCACATCCCGGGTGTCTACCTGCGCGCCTCCGAGGCCCAACGCCGGGCTCTGCTGGCCGGGCTCATGGACGCCGACGGCGCGGTCGCCCCAAGGGGCAACCTGGAGTACACGTCGACCTCGAAGCGGTTGGCGGAGGACGTACGCGAGCTCATCGTCAGCCTGGGTTACCGCTGCACCGTCGACGCGGAGCCGGTACGCGATCGCGCCTCTGAGTCGTCCGTCGCGTACACGGTGACCTTCTCCACGCCGGATGTCATCTTCCGGCTTGAGAGCAAGCGGGATGCGCACGTCGAACGCCGCCGGACCTCCTCGGACGTCCGGACGACCTCGCGGTACATCGTCGACGTCCGCCCGGTGCCGAGCGTGCCGGTTCGATGCGTCACGGTGGACAATCCCGAGCATCTGTATCTGGCCAGCCGGGCGATGATTCCTACCCACAACAGCACCGCGAGCATGGACTTCGCCCGGAACGCGGCCATCCGGGCCAACCAGGCGGCTGCCATCTTCTCGCTCGAAATGAGCAAGGTCGAGATCGTCATGCGACTGCTCTCGGCCGAGGCGCGGGTACCGCTGCACGTGCTGCGCAGCGGCCAGCTCTCCGACGACGACTGGACGAAGCTGGCCCGGTGCATGGGCGAGATCAGCGAGGCGCCGCTGTTCGTCGACGACACGCCGAGCATGAACCTCATGGAGATCCGGGCCAAGGCCCGTCGGCTCAAGCAGCGTCACGACCTCAAGATGATCGTTGTCGACTATCTCCAGCTGATGACCTCGCCGAAGCGCACCGAGAGCCGGCAGCAGGAGGTCGCGGACCTCTCCCGTGGCCTGAAGCTGCTGGCCAAGGAGGTCGAGTGTCCGGTGATCGCGGTCAGTCAGCTGAACCGTGGCCCCGAGCAGCGCACCGACAAGCGGCCTCAGTTGTCCGATCTGCGTGAATCGGGATCAATTGAGCAAGACGCCGACGTTGTCATCCTCCTGCACCGCGACGACTACTACGACAAGGAGTCGCCGCGGGCGGGGGAAGCGGATTTCATTATTGCTAAGCATCGGAATGGCCCGACCGACACGGTGACCGTGGCGGCCCAGCTGCACCTGTCCCGCTTCGTCGACATGGCCATCGGCTGAGGGTTCCCGCACGCCGGGTCAGCCCAGCAGGGGAAACCAACCCGCCGACTCGCCCAACTCCAGCCGATCGCGGTCGGTGAGCGGCACCCGCCCGGTGGCCTTCAGCAGGAACTCGCGGTCGTCCCAGGCGGCCGGCCGGACGGTGTCGTCGCTCAGCAGGCCGTCCATGGTGGCCACCGCGACGCGTACCGCCAGTGGGCCGGGCGGCGGCGCGTCGGGCAGTTCCGGCGTGAGGTCCAGGTGGTGGACGACGGCTTCGGTGGTCAGGGTGGCGAGAAAGTCAGGTACCCGCAGCACGTGGCCCTGCGTGGTCACGTGGCCGGCGGGGTCGGCTGCTGCGGCTGCGCGTACCGCCGCCGGGGCCGTCTCCGTCCATAGTCGGACGATCCCGGTCGGGCTGTCGAACGCGGCGGCCGACCTGCGGACCCACCAGGCGTGCCGGGTGTCCTCGTCGCCGTTGCCGGGGAAGCCTCGCCAATAGCTCACGTCGTCGGTGTCGGCGGGGCCGTCGACGGGACCGGCCAGGGCCACCAGGGCGCGCTGGGCGTCGCCGAGGACGTGCAGGAGCAGGTCCGCGACGAGCCACCCGCGACACCGGGTGGCGCGTTGCAGAGCGGCGTCGTCCAGGCCGTCGACAGTGGCGGTGATTCCGTCGTACGCCTGGGCCAGCGCCTGCTCTGCCCGGATCGGGGTCATGCGGTGCAGCCTCGCACGGGTGGTGGCGGGCGCCAACCGATGTCGGGGAACGAAGCGCCCGGGCCGACGCGTGGTTCGGCCCGGGCGGGATTGCCGGTTCGGCTCAGCCGAACATCTCGTCGAGGAATCCCTTGCGCTTCTTCTGCCGGTAGTGGCCGTGGTAGCCGTGGTGCTGCTGCTGGTGGCCGTACGCGGGCGCCGGCGGGTAGCCGTGGGCGGGCGGCGGGGGCGGCGGCGGGACGGCGCCGTAGCCGGGCTGGTGCTGCCCCGGCGGGTAGCCACCGGGCTGCTGGACCGGTGCCGGGGGCGGTCCGCCGGCCTGCTGGCGGCTCCAGTTGGCCTCCGCCTCGAACAGCTTCTCCAACTCGCCGCGGTCCAGGAAGATGCCCCGGCACTCCCCGCACTGGTCGATGACGACTCCGCTGCGCTCGTACTGACGCATTTCTCCGTGGCACTTGGGACAGGTGAGACTCATCACCTGACGGTACCTGGTCCACCTATGCGGTTGCTGTGAGCGCCTCGGTGACTTCCTCGTCGGACACCTCGTGGAAGTCCTCGTAGTAGACGCTCACCGCGCCGAAGTCGGTGGGACGTTGGGCGCAGACGACCTGGTCGGCCTCGGCGGCCAGCAGCTCGTACGCCTCCTGGGCGCCGACCGGGACCGCGACCACCACGCGGCGGGCGCCGAGTTGCCGGACGACCTCGACGGCGGCGCGGGCGGTCGCCCCGGTGGCCAGGCCGTCGTCGACGACGACCGCGATCCGTCCGGCGAGGGCCAGCGGGGGGCGTCCGGCGCGGTAGAGGCGTTCCCGGCGTTCCAGCTCGGTCTGTTCGCGGTGCCGCACCTCGGCGATGTCGTCGCCGCTGAGTCGGCTGGCCACCGCGTCGTTGAGGACCTGCACGCCACCCGGCCCGAGTGCGCCGAAGGCGACCTCGCGGGCCCACGGCATGCCGAGCTTGCGGACCACGAGCACGTCGAGCGGGGCACCGAGTCGTTCGGCGACGACGCGGGCGACAGGTACGCCGCCGCGGACGAGGCCGAGGACGACGACGTCGGGGTCGCCGACGAGTGCGGTGAGTCGTTCGGCGAGCACCTGGCCCGCGTCGGCGCGGTCGCGGTACGTGGTCATGTCTTCAGGTGTACGCCCTGGGGTGGGATCGCGCCGGGCAGTTACGCCGAAGTGGCCCGACCGGACAGCTCGCCGAGCGCCGGGACTGCCGACTCGTCGGTCGGGCGGTGCAGGGCGGGTGCCCAGGTGAGCAGGGCCAGCGGGTACAGCAGATAGCCGAACCGGGTCGTGGGCATCAGGGCGATGGCGGCGAGCAGCCCGTACCCGCAGATCAGCGCCGTGGTGACGGCCGTGCGGGGCGGTCGGAGGGCGAGCCGGACGGCGATGGCCAGGCCGACCGCGACCAGCAGGGCGGCGGCGATGATCCGGCCGGCGGGCAGCGCCGAGGCGATCAGGTAGCCGGGGAACGGGGACTGCGCCGGACTGGTCACCAGGCCGTGGCCGAGGGGGAAGCGCAGGACGTTCTCGACAAGTGCGTCGCGATCGACAAGCAGGGCCGGGACCAGCGCGGCGACCGGCAGTCCGATCGCGCCGGCGGCGACCCGCGTGCCGGCCCGCCGGGTCAGGCCCCAGACGATCAGGACGAGGGCGACCGGCCAGGCGAAGAGCTTGAGAGCGCCGGCCAGGCCGACCGCGATGCCGGCCGCGCCGGGCCGTTCGGCGGCGGCGAGCGCGAGGGCCAGCAGGCAGAGCGCGAGTACGGGGAGGTCGTCCCCGCCGGTGGCGAGGGTGAGGGCGCAGATCGGCAGGACGGTGGCGGCCTGCACGCCGCGCAGCAGCGCGGAGTCCCGGCGGTTTCCCGTGCCGGTCTTCTGGTTGGCTGCCGGTTTTCCGCGCAGGGCGAGGACCGCCACGGCGAGCGCCAGCGCGGTGCCCACCGCGAACCAGACGCGGGAGTCGGTCCACCAGGTGTCGATCAGGGCTCTGGGCAGGCCGAACAGGGCCATGCCCGGCTGGTACGGGGTGTAGCCGAGCAGTTGTTCGCCGGGCGGGAGGGCGGCGATGGCGTCGGGGCCGAGGTAGGGGGTGCCGTGCTCCACCAGTCGGGCGCCCGCGTGCTCCACGACCAGCACCTCCTCCTGGGCGCGGTCGGTGCGTCCGGCGGTGCGCTCGACGCTCTGCCAGATGAGCGGCAGCAGTGCGGTGCTCACCCAGGTGAGTGCGGTGACCGTCCACCGGGCGGGGAGACCGGCGAGCCGGGAGGTGGGGGTGCGGCGACGCAGCAGGAGTTGGACGACCACCGCCAGCGCCGCGACCAGGTAACCGACGGCGGCGACCGCACCCCAGGCGCGGTGCGGCAGCAGCGTCGACGTGACGGCGGTGATCGCGGCGAAGACGGCCGAGACGGCGTAGAGGCCGAGGTCGAGGGCGAGCCCGCCGGCGGCGGTGTCGAGTGTCCGCCAGTGCCAGCGGCGGGCGGTCGGGTCGTCGGCGGTCACGGGCGACAGTTTGGCAGACCAGGCTGCGCCCACCTCACTCCCGCAGGCTGGTGCCCGGTCAGGCCGGCAGGTGCGGGAGCCGGTTGCGTCCGGCCTGGCGGCGGTTCTGATTGAGCCGGATCACCGCCCCGGCGTCGTGCAGCGGCGCGGCCAGGGCACCCGGACGGCCGCCCGAGCCGCGTTGCAGCGCGGCCAGGAGGGTGCCGGACGGCATCGGCCGGGCGAACAGGTGCCCCTGACCGGCGACGCAACCCAACTCCCAGAGGGCGCGGCGCTGCGGCTCGCTCTCCACGCCCTCGGCGACGACGTCCAGGTCGAGGCTGCGGCCCAGGTCGAGGGTGGAACGGATGACGGCGGCGGCCTCGGCCGAACTCTCCATCGTCGTGACGAAACTGCGGTCGATCTTGAGTTCGTGCACGGGGATCCGGGAGAGCAGCGAGAGGGAGGAGTAACCGGTGCCGAAGTCGTCCAGGGCCAGCCGTACGCCCTCCTCGCGGAGCCGGCTCAACACCTGGTCGACCACGTCGAGCTGGCTGAGGGTCAGCGTCTCGGTCAACTCCAGCACCAGCCGGTCCGGAGGAAGGTCGTGGGCGCGCAGGCGGGCCAGCACCGAACCGGGGAAACGGGCGTCGAGGAGACTGCGCGGAGAGACGTTCACCGCGACCGGTACGTCGAAGCCGGCGTCGCGCCAACTGCCCGCAGCGGTCAGCGCCTGGTCGAGGATCGCCTCGGCGAACGCCGGCAGCAGCCCGGAGCGTTCCACCGCCTCCAGGAAACGCAGCGGGTCGATCATGCCGTGGGTGGGGTGGTGCCAGCGGGCCAGGGCCTCCGCGCTCGTCACCTCGCCGGTGCCCAGGTCGACGATCGGCTGGAAGTTGACGACGAACTCGTGGTCCTCGACCGCCCGCGGCAGGTCACCGCCGAGGGTGAGGCGGCCCAGGTCGGCGGTGTCCCGCGCCGGGGCGTACGTGGAGATCCGCAGGCCGGCCCGTTTCGCCTGGTACATCGCCACGTCGGCGCGGCGCAGCAACTCGGCCATGCCGCCGCTGGTCGGGGCGACGGAGATGCCCCCGCTGGCCTCCACGCTGATCCGCATGCCGTCCAGCTCGAACGGCTCGTGCAGCGCGGCGAGCAGCGTCTCCGCGCGGTGCGCGGCCACCGCCGGGGCCGGCAGCCCACGCAGGAGTACGGCGAACTCGTCGCCACCGAGGCGCGCCACCAGATCACCGGACTGGGCGGCGGTGCTCAACCGGTCGGCGACCTGCACCAGCACCTGGTCACCGGCGGCGTGCCCGAGCGTGTCGTTGACCTCCTTGAAGTGGTTGAGGTCGATCAACACCAGCGCGGTGACCCCGTCGGCGTGCCGGGCGCTCAACTGCTCGGTGCCCTGGTCGAGCAGATGTCGGCGGTTGGCCAGGTCGGTGAGCGCGTCATGCGTGGCCGCGTACGCGTGCTCGTCGGCCACCCGGGCCAGTTCGGCGTACGCCTGGGCGTTGCGGACGGCGGTGCAGAGCGCGGACGCAAAGGTCCGCAGCGTGTACTGCTCCCGTTCGGAGAGCTGCACCGGCCCACGGAAGCGCAGCCGCAGCACGCCGACGTCGACGGAGCGGTCGTGGCCCTCCAGAGGCGCCGGGACGACTGTGGCGTTCACCTCGGTGGGTGTGCCGGTCGAACCGTCGAAGGAGATCCCGCCCGGGCCGCCACGGACGGTGCGGCCACCGTCGCGCAGCTCGATCTCGACCTCGTCGGCGGAGAACAGCTCGGCGGCCTGGGTGACGGCGGTGGTGAGGACCTCGTCCAGGTCGACCACGTTGAGCGCGTCGGTGGCGCGGGCGAGTCGTTGCCACGCCTGCTGCTCGGTGCGGCCCCGGATGCGCGCGGAGTAGGCCAGGTGCAGGCTCAGGACCAGGGGCGGGACGGCGAGCAGCAGGCGTTGATCTGCGCGAAGGATGAGCAGGGTGAAGAGTGCCACGACGAACCGGACGGCGAAACCGGCGAGCCGGAGATCGAAGTGGTTACGGAACTGGCGGTCGATGCGGGTGCCCGACGCCAGCGCGATGACCGGAATGGCCAGTAGGTCATCGAGCACCGCGGCGGTGAGGTACACCGCTGCGAGCAGGATGAACAGGTCCCACAGGCCCTCTGGCGGCCAGCGGTCGCCGAGGAGCATGACCACCACTGTCGCGCCGCCGGCCACGAGGCTGTGCTTCGCGATTCCGAACGCAGCCTTGATGGCGGTCAACCGGTTGAGCAGCGAGACGCAGGCGATACCGGTCCCGGTCGACAGGATCACCCAGGGTGGAGGAGCTAGGGCGAGCCCGAGGACGATGGCCGCCTCCACCCAGGCGAACGAGAAGGTCGTCGACCTGATGCGCAGCCGTGTCTTGACGACTGCGCCCAAAGCGATCATCAAAATGAGGGCGAAGATCGTCGAGGCTTCCCCCGCGCTGTCCGGCACGTTTCGCGCCGTCGCGAGTGCCGCGGCCACGACGACCGCCGTAGCCATCGCCGCAAGCGCTCCGACGAGGGTCAGCAGGCGTGGATCGGTGTCCCTCTGACGACTCGTCGTCCGGCTCACTCGACCTCACCCGTGACCCAACGTGGATGTCCGCTGACGGGCAGCGTACTCCGGCGTTGCCACGGTGATAAGGATTCAGTCCCATTCGGTACTACGCATCTGACACCCCTTCAGCGTCGAGGATCTGCATCGGCTGAAGCTGGTACTAGTCCCACTCGGTGCTGTTGCGCATCGTTCGACCCCCTCGCCGCTACGGCGGCGCCCGCTGGGCGCCATTCGTTCGTTGGGGAGAGCGTAGGAGAGGTGATGCGCAAGAAGGAACAATTAATGTCGGTATGCGCAACATTAGCCAAGATGAAGCGGATTTGTCACTTTGTGTCCACGCTCCTGAGCGGAGCGCTCACCTTTCCCCGCCAAACGCCGGTTGAACACGACCATTGATGCCGCGTCTTGCAGGCTGCAGTCAGTGTCGCTAAGCATGGAAGCGTCTTCATCCGCGCTTCGGTTCCTGTGCTGCGGTGACTCGGGTCGTTCGTGGGCGGTGGGTCACGGGAGGCCTTTCGCGCTGAGCCTAAGGCCAGCGACGGTGCCGAGGTGGGCGGGTGAGCCTAGGCTTCGTTGTGTGATCGACTGGATACGCCGTCATCGTTGAAGCGGGGGTGTGCGAGTGGAGATTCGGGTACTCGGCGACCTCGCAGTGCAACTGCCCGCACGCACTTTGCAGTTGGGAACACCAAAGCAGCAGGCAATCTTCGCGATGTTGGCAGTTCACCTTGGACAGCTGGTGACGGTGGAGGATCTCGTCGACGAGTTGTGGCCCGATTGCCCTCCGCGATCGGCTGTGCCGAATGTGCGGACCTATGCCGCGAATTTGCGCCGATCCTTCGAGGCTTTAGGGGCCGGTCCGGGAATCATCACGCGCGAACGGAACGGCTACAAGCTGACCCTGCGACAGGACCTGCTCGATATCTGCCTCTTTGAGGGGGAGTATTACCGTGGGCGGGACGCTCTCTCGGGTGGTGACCTGACTCGTGCGCGGGACCTGCTCGGTCAGGCCGTGGCGCGGTGGCGGGGCCCGATGCTCGCCGGCGTACCCCTCGGGCCCGTCCTGACAGCCCGCGCCACAGCCGCCGAGGAGGAGCGGCTCCTGGCCACGGAACTCCTCGCGGATGTCCAGGTCAGATCGGGCCAGGACGACGTGGCGATTCCGCTGTTGCGGGAGGTGGTGGCCCGTCATCCCCTCCGGGAGCCGGCCTACGTCCTTCTCATGCGGGCCCTGTACCAACGCGGCGACAATGCCGAGGCACTGGCCGCGTACAACGAGCTACGGTCCACCATCCGCACCGAACTCGGCGTCAATCCCGGTCCCGCGATCGACGAGTTGCGCCAGACGATCGTCACCGCGTCGGCACGTTCAGGTCTCAGCCACGCCGTCGCGTTCCGCGACGTTCCGCACCCCCGGCGGTCCGTGGTGGACATGACGCGGGAGCGCGGTTCAGCGCCCGCGTGGGGGACGCGGACCCACCCGGTGGATCATCTGCCTCGGGCGGTCACCGACTTCGTCGGGCGGGACGACGTGTTGACGCGACTGCTGACGGAGACCCGGCGAATCGAGGATCGCGTGTCGGCTGTGCACCTGCTCGACGGCATGGCGGGCAGCGGCAAGACGACCCTCGCCGTGCACCTGGCACGTCGGCTGTCCGAGCGGTACCCGGACGCGAAGCTGTTCATCGACCTGTCCGGGCACGATGAGACGAGCCGGATGGAGCCGGCGCGCGCACTGGGCATCCTGCTCCGCCAACTCGACGTACCCGCCGCGGATGTCCCGGCCGAGTTCGACGCCAGGGTCGAGATGTGGCGGCGAGAGTTGGCCGGCAGGAGAGCCGTCGTCGTGCTCGACAACGCCGCCGGCAGCGAACAGTTCCGGCCCCTCCTGCCGACAGAGCCGGGCACCGTCGTACTGGTGACGTCGCGGCGGCGGCTGTCCCACCCCGAGGTGGGATCGTCGCGGACCCTGCCGGTGATGACGACGGAGGAGGGCGTGGACCTCCTTGCCTTCACCGTCGGCCGGGAGCGCGTCGAGGCCGAGCCGGATGCCGCTGCGCAGGTCGTCCGGAGCTGCGGGCACCTCCCGTTGGCGATCCGGCTCGCTGGCGCCCGACTGGCTCATCGACCGGGTTGGCGGCTGACCGATCTCGCCGAGCAGATGGCCGGCCCGGCACCGACGCTGCGTCACCTCGCCCGCGAGGAGAGCACGATCACCAGCGCGTTCGCCGCGTCGTACGGCCCTCTCTCCGAGGTGACGAAGCTCGTCTTCCGGTTCCTGGGCCTGTATCCCGGCAGCCGGTTCAGCCCGATGGCCGTCGCCGCCCTGACCGGCCTGACGGTGACGGAGACGCGCGCGGCGCTCGACGAACTCGTCGACCGGAACATGGTGGAGGACGTGGACCCGACGCGGTACCGGTTGCATGACCTGATGCGCCAGTACTCCGTCGAGCTGTGCTCGCGCACCGACTCCGCGGGTCAACGGCAACTCGGGCTGGGACACCTGTTCGGCTTCACGCTGGAGGCGGCCATGCGGGTCGCCAGGGCGCTGGAGCCCACCGTCATCACCTCTCAGGTGACCGATCTCCCGTTCGACCGTCCCGAGCTGGTCGACGCGGTCGGGAAACTGGACGCCGACTGGCTGGAGGCGGAGCGGACGGACCTGGTGGCCATCGTGTCCTCAGCGTTCGAGTCGGGTTTCCACCAGTACGCCTGGCGATTGGCCCGTGCACTCTGGCGCTTCTGCTACATCCGCGGCCACTTCGAGGACATCATCCTCACCCATGGTGATGGGCTGCGTGCGGCGACAGCCGTCGGGGACGCCGACGCGATGGCCCTGATGAACAACTACCTCGCCTCCGCGTACGTCCGGACCGGTGACAACCCGGTGGCGCTCACCCATCTGACCCGCGCGGTCGCGCTCTCCAGGCAGTCGCAGAACCTGCTGGCCCGGGCGCGCTACCGCGCCAACCTGGCTCCGGTCCACTGGTGGAACGGCAACCTGACGGAGGCGGTGGCCCTCGGGATGGAGAGCCTGCGCGACTACAAGGGGTACGGCAACCTCGGGGTGCCGGGGGTCCTGCCCAACCTGGGGATCGCCCTGACGGCTCTCGGCCGTTACGCGGAGGCACTGCGGATGCACCGGCTCCACCTGGCCTGGGCCCGGACGACGTCCGACGAATTCCATGTCCTCAACGCCCTCAGCCACATCGGTGCGGTGCGTCTGCGCATGGGCGATCTGCCGCAGGCGGTCCGGCTCCTCCTGGCCTCGTTGGCCCTGCGCGACCGCACCGGTCACCGGTACGCCGAGGCCGAGGTACGCAACGACCTCGGCATCGCCTATCGCGGACTCGGGAGACTCGTGGAGGCCCGACAGCAGCACGAGGTGGCCCGGAGTATGTCGATCACTTCGGGAGAGCGGCACGTCGAGGCGGCGGCGCTGAACGAACTCGGGCGCACGCTCGACGCGCAGGGGCTCGAGGGGGAGGCGGTCGAGATGCACCGGGCGGCACTGCGGCTGGCGACCCGGATTTCCCACCCGTACGAGCAGGGCCGTGCGCTCGCCGGCCTGGCCGAACACTTCGCCCGTACCGACCGGGCCGAGGCGCGCCGGCACTGGGAGCGGGCGCTTGCTATCTTCCGGCGGATGGGCGTGCCGGAGCGCCTCGAGGTGGAGCGCCACCTCGCCGAGCCGGCGCACCCGCAGTGAACGTCCACCGACCTGCCCGTACCGCGCTTATCGATTTCTTATCGCCGCCCCCGGTAGCTTCTGCGCCGTTACGGCGAACGGGGGAGGTTCTGCTCGTGGGCAGAACCGGGTCGTCGAACCACGCCCGCAGCCAGGTCCCCCCAGCGACCTCGGCGGCGGGTGGTGAGGAGGAGTGGCGCCTGATTCCCCGCGCCGCAGCACCCGGCGTGGTCGGCGGTCAGGCGCCGCTCCTTCCGGCCGGGTGGACGTCGTACCGTCCCGATAGGCTCACGGCCGTGACCGAACCCGCCCAGCTCAGCCACGTCGACCGGGCCGGCGCGGCCCGCATGGTCGACGTCTCCGCCAAGCCGGTGAGTGGCCGGCTGGCCGTCGCGGCCGGCCGCCTGCGCACCACGCCCGAGGTCATCGACCTCCTGCACCGCGACGGGTTGCCCAAGGGTGACGCGCTGGCGGTCGGCCGGCTGGCCGGGATCATGGGTGCCAAGCGCACCCCCGATCTGATTCCGCTCTGCCACCCGATCGCCCTGCACGGTGTCACCGTCGACCTGCTGCTGACCGCCGACACCGTCGAGATCACGGCCACCGCGCGCACGGCCGACCGGACGGGCGTCGAGATGGAGGCGTTGACCGCGGTCGCCGTCGCCGGTCTCGCCCTGATCGACATGGTGAAGGCGGTCGATCCCGCGGCCTCCGTGGAGGCGGTCCGGGTGCTGCGCAAGGAGGGCGGCAAGACCGGCGAGTGGGTCCGACCGGAGGACCGGTTGTGATCCGGGCCCGGGTCGTCGTCGCGTCCAACCGGGCGTCGGCGGGCGTCTACGCCGACACCAGCGGGCCGCTGCTCGTGGCCGGCCTGCGGGAGCTGGGCTGCGAGGTCGACGAGCCGGTGGTGGTGCCCGACGGTGAGCCGGTGGGCGTGGCCCTGCGGGCGGCCGTGGCCGACGGCGTCGACGTGGTGCTGACCAGCGGCGGCACCGGGGTCACCCCGTCGGACCGGACGCCCGACGTGACCCGGGGTCTGCTCGACTACGAGATCCCGGGCATCGCCGAGGCCATCCGCGCCCACAGCCGGGACCGGGTGCCCACCTCCGTGCTGTCCCGAGGGCTGGCCGGGGTGGCCGGTCGGACGCTCGTGGTCAACCTGCCGGGCTCCACAGGTGGCGCGCGTGACGGCCTGGCGGTGCTCGGCCCGATCCTCGGGCACACCGTCGACCAGCTCCGCGGCGGCGACCACTGACCGGTCCGTGCCAGGCACCGACGGGTGTCGGCACGTCCCGATAGGCTCGGCCGGTGAGTACGGAAACGGCACCAACCACGGACCGGGTCGCCGCTCCCCCGCCAGCCGGCTGGGAGGAGGCGCGATCCCGGGTGTACGCCGTCGGCCTGGCCGCCGCGCTCCCCGTCGTCGCCCGACCGCTGGCCGACACCGACGGGTCGACCCTGGCGGAGCCGTTGACCACCCGCACCGACCTGCCAGCCTTCCCCACGTCGAGCGTGGACGGTTGGGCGGTTCGTGGCGCCGGCCCGTGGCGCGTCGTCGGGCGGGTGCTGGCCGGCAACACCCCGGCGCCGCTCACCGAGGACGACACGACCGTCGAGATCGCCACCGGCGCCATGGTGCCCGAGGGCGCCACGGCCGTGCTGCGGGTGGAGGAGTCGACGATTGCCGACGGCCTGGTGCGCGGCACTCCCCGCTCGACGCCGGAGTGGCGGCAGCCGGGCGAGGAGGCGTACGCCGATGAGGAGCTGTTGCCGGTCGGCACGCCTGTCGACCCGGCGGTGATCGGCCTGGCGGCGTCCTGCGGGCACGACACGCTACGGGTCCGGCGGGCGCCGCGCGCCGCGCTGCTGGTGTTCGGCGACGAGCTGCTCACGGCGGGGCCGCCCGCGGCGGGTCGGGTCCGCGACGCGCTGGGTCCGGCGGTGCCGGCCTGGCTGCGCCGGTACGGCTGCCAGGTGCGGCCCTCGGATGTGGTCGGCCCGGTGGCGGACACGCTGCCCGCGCACGTGGCGGCCCTGCGCGCCGCCCTGACTGGCGCCGACCTGGTCTGCACCACCGGCGGCACGATGAACGGGCCGGTCGATCACCTGCACCCGACGTTGCAGGCGCTCGGCGCCGACTACGTGGTCAACACGGTGGCCGTCCGTCCGGGCTTCCCGATGCTGTTGGCCCGGCTGGTCGGTGACGACGGGCGGGTCCGGTTCGTGGCCGGGCTGCCGGGCAATCCGCAGTCCGCGATCGTCGCGTTGGTGTCGCTCGTCGCTCCGCTGCTCGCCGGCCTCCAGGGCCGCCCGATGCCGGTGCTTCCGCAGGTCACCCTGGCCGAGGCGGTGCCCGGTCGCGGTGACCACACCCACCTGGCGCTGGTCCGGGTGGACCGGGCGGCCGGCACCGCGTTCCCGGTGCGGCACGTCGGGTCGGCGATGCTCCGTGGCCTGTCCGGCGCGGACGGGTTCGCCGTGATCCGGCCCGGCACCAGCGGTGCCGCGGGCGACCGGGTGCCGATCGTGCCGTTGCCGCTGCTGCCCGGGGAGCGTGCGTCGTGACCGCGCCCGCGATCACCTTCGGCGAGGTCACCGACCAGCCGCTCGACCTCGCCGCGCACGAGGCGGCCGTCGCCGACCGCAGGGCCGGCGCGGTGGTCTCCTTCCAGGGCGTGGTCCGCGACCACGACCA
Source organism: Micromonospora sp. NPDC005298 (assembly GCF_040607375.1). Lineage (NCBI taxonomy): Bacteria > Bacillati > Actinomycetota > Actinomycetes > Micromonosporales > Micromonosporaceae > Micromonospora > Micromonospora sp. NPDC005298. Next base: position 126,606 of record NZ_JBEXGP010000001.1, on the reverse strand, counting down.
CGGCCGTCCCGTGGTGAGTCTGGAGTACGAGAGCCACCCGAGCGCCGTGCAGGTGCTGCGCGAGGTGGCCGCCGAGATCGCCGCCGGCCCCGACGTCTACGCGGTGGCCGTGTCGCACCGCGTCGGGCCGCTGGCAATCGGTGACGTGGCGCTCGTCGCGGCGGTGAGCACCGCGCACCGCGCGGCGGCCTTCGCCGCGTGCGCCCGCCTCGTCGACGAGGCCAAGGCCCGGCTGCCGATCTGGAAGCGGCAGGTCTTCGCCGACGGCACCGAGGAATGGGTCAACTGCCCCTGACCGTTCAGCGGCGGCCGTTGACCGCCACCGCACGGGCGAGCCGGTCGCCGTAGAACGCCGGCTCGGCACCCGGCCGCCAGGGCAGCGCGGCGACCAGCACGATCAGCGCCAGCGCGAGCGAGTTCTCCATCAGCGCGCCGAACAGACCGTCCTGGTAGTGCGACATCTCGGGTAGCTGGTGCTCGTACGGCCAGATCGGTGAGATCAGGAAGAGCAGGTAGAGCCCGATCGCAGCGACGCCGTGCCGGAGCCCGGTCAGGGTGGGATACCAGATCGGCGGGCGCAGCCCGTTGAGCCCGGGGAACCCACCGAAGGTGGGGCCCTGACCGGCGCGCTGCGTCACCCCCCGGCTCGCCTCGCGGCGACGCACGGCGGCGTCGGCCAGGACGATGATCGCGGGGATGACCCAGACCAGGTGGTGCGTCCAGGAGATCGGGCTGATCACGTTCGCGGTCAGACCGACAAGCGTGAACGCGGTCAGCTCGTCACCGTCGGCGCGGGAACTCGCAGCCCGGGACAGGCCCAGCGCCAGGATCAGCACCGAGAACGAGAACCAGAGCAGGCCCGGGGTCTCGATCGAGTCGTACAGCCGGGCCAGCAGACCGGCGAGCGACTGGTTCGGTGTCATGTCCGCCGCGCCGACCCGCTCGGTCTGCCAGAGCACGCTGCCGAAGTACGTCCGCGACTCGTCGCCGACGATCGCGAACGTCCCCAGGGTCACACCGATCGTGGTGCCGATGGCGGTGGCCGCCACCCGCCACTGGCGGGTGATCAGCAGGTACGCGATGAACAGCGCCGGGGTGAGCTTGACGGCGGTGGCGAGACCGATGCCGGCGCCCGCCCAGGCGCCGCCGTACACGAAGCGCAGCAGCGGGCCGTCCGTCGAGGCGTAGTGGGTGCCCCGGCGGGAACGCCAGCGCAGCCCGATCAGATCGGCCATGATCAGCGCGAACAGCAGGATGTTGACCTGGCCGTAGCCGAGGGTCTCCCGGCCCGGTTCGATGGCGACCGCGAGCGGCACCGCCAGGGCCACGGTGAACCACAGCGGCCAGGCCAGCCGGTCCACGATGGGCCGCAGGAGCCCGGCCAGCACCAGGGCCAGCGCGGCGATGCTCGCGAGGGCGTTGACCATCCCGGCGGCCTCGATGGGCAGTTGCGCCATCGGCAGCATCACCAGCCCGGCGAACGGCGGGTAGGTGAAACCGAGTGTGGTGCCGGGCGCGATGAACTCGTAGAGCTCGTGACCGCTCGCCCACCACACCACCGCGCCGTGGTAGATCTTCATATCGAAGAAGTTGTACGGACGCCCGAAGGCGCCGATCGCGAGCCATGCGGCATAGGCGACGGCGGCCACGATGGCGCCACGTATGACTTTCCTGCGATCGATCCTGCGCGTCACGCGTTGGATTGGGGCGAGGCGGTCCGCCCGTCTACCGACAGCCGTCGGCATGGCGTGGCCACCCCCGTACCAAGGTCGTCCTACCCGTCCAGGTCCTGCACGGAGCCTAGAACGGCGCCTCACGTCAGTGCCTCCCGCGTTATGCGACCGTGTCCGATCCCACACATGTTTTTGACATTTCCACCGCGTTAACGCCTACCGGGTGGTTCAGGTAATTCGCGGCCTTAGCGGGGGGTGGTGGCGGCGAGGGGGAGGATCGACGCAGGTCAGCCCGGGATCCGTCGGGCGGTGGCGGCGGATCGGACGGCGATCCGAGCCTCCCGCCTGGCCGTCCGGACGGCGCGCTCCACGGAACGTCGAGAGTGGCCGATGCGGTGGCCGGTGCGCCAGCGCAGACCCGGCTTGCCCTCCGTGTCGGCGGCGGCGAGCAGCAGCCCGCCGAGAAGCCCCAGGTTCTTCAGGAAGTGGACCTTGTTGGTGTCGCGGGTGGCGGCGTCGTCCTCCTGGTTCCAGAAGGGATGCCCGGCGACTGTCGTCGGCACGATCGTGCCGGCGAGGACCAGGGCGGCCGGCCGGGTGAGCTTTCCGGTGGCGAGCATCAGCCCGGCACCGAGCTGCACCGCCGCGTTGAGCCGGATCAGCTGCTCGGTCTCGGTGGGGAAGTTGGGGTGCACCCTGCGCAGCAGCGGCGCCGCACGGTCGGTCACCGGCGCGGCCTTCTCGGCCAGCCGCTGCGGCGCGCGGAGATTGCGGTATCCGCTGACCACGAAGATGCCGCTCAGCATGGCGCGAGCGAGGGAGCGTACAGGCGTCATGGATCAGTCATACCCCGTCGCGACGTTTCCTACCCCGGCAACCGTCGGATCCGAATCGGTGACCGTGCACGTCGCCACGCCGATTCGAGCGACAATCGCTGATGGACGGGCCGTGGCGGGTAACGTCGCGCGGGTGACCACGCTGCGGCTACGACCCGAGGACCCGGCCGACGCCGGGCCGGTACGCCGGGTTCTGGCCGCCGCCTTCGCCCGCCCCGACGTGACCACGCCACCGGAGGTGGTCCTGGTCGACGAGCTGCGCGGCACCGACGCGTGGCTGCCCGAGCTGGCCATGGTCGCCGAGTACGGCGGCGAGGTTGTCGGGTACGCCCTGCTCAGCCGCGTCCGGGTCCGACCGGACCGGGGAGTTCCCGCGCCGGCGTTGGCGTTCGGCCCGGTGGCGGTGGCCCCGCATCGGCAGCGCGTCGGGCACGGGACGGCAGTCGTGCAGGCCGCCCTGGACGCCGCCACCGAGCTGGGTGAGCGTCTCGTGGTGGTCCTCGGCGACCCGGCCTTCTACCGCCGGTTCGGCTTCGCCCCGGCCGGCGAACTGGGCCTGACCAGCCCGTGGGCCGGCCTCGGTGAGCCCTGGCAGGCGCTGGTGCTGCCGCCGTCCACCAGCGAGGAGGGCGCCCCGCCCCGGGGTGAGGTGCTCTTCCCGGCGCCCTGGTCCCGGGTCTGATCGGCCGGGTTCAGGCCGGCTGGGTGCGCAGGTACCGGCCGAAGTGCGGGACGGTGAACGCGACAGTGCCGCGTTCACCGGAGTAGATCAGCCCCTTCTTGATCAGCGCGTCCCGGGCCGGGGAGAGGCTGGCGGGCTTGCGCCCGAGGGCCCGGGCGATCTCCGCCGTCGGCACCGCCGCGTCCATGTCGTCACGGACCACGCCGCCGGACTCCGCCTCCACCAGGGACAGCGTGGCCATCGCCCGCATGTACTCGCGTTCGGCGGGGGTGGCCCGCTCGAAACGGGAGCCGAAGAAACCGACCGCCAGTTCGGCCTCCGCCTCAGGTGCGGCGACCCGTACGTCGGCGGCGGTGATCGGTGACCGGGGCGCGTGGTCCCAGGTCGCCTTGCCGTACGCCTGGACGAAGTACGGGTAGCCGCCGGACTTCTCGTAGAGCAGGTCGAGTGCCTTCTGCTCGTACTCGACGTCCTCCCGGTCCGCTGGCGCGCAGAGTGCCTGGTCGGCGGCGATCCGGTCGAGGCGGTCGATGCGCTGGTAGCGGAACAGCCGTTCGGAGTACGACTTGGCGGCGCTGAGCACGGCCGGCAGGTGCGGCAGGCCGGCACCGACCACGATGAGTGGCGCGCCGAGTTGGGAGAGCTCGTGGCAGGCGGCGCAGAGCGCCGACACGTCCTCCGGCCCGAGGTCCTGCATCTCGTCGATGAAGATGGCGATGCCGGTGCCGACGTCGCTGGCCACGGCGGCGGCGTCGCTGAGCAGCTCGACCAGGTCGATCTCGATGTCGCCGGAGTCGGCCCGGCCGCTGGCGGCGGGCACGTCGATGCCGGGCTGCCACCGGTCCCGCAGTTTGGTGGACGCGCCGGCCCGACCGGTCGGGGTGGAGCGTTGGGCGAACGCCTTGAGGACGCCGAGGAAGGCGTCGATCCGGTCCGGTGCCCGGTGGCGGGGGGCCAGTTCGCGGACCGCCATGTGCAGCGCGGCGGCGACCGGGCGGCGCAGCGACTGGTCCGGTCGGGCCTCGATCTTGCCGCTGCCCCAGAGTCGGTTGATCGCCTGCGACCGGAGGGTGTTCAGCAGGACGGTCTTGCCGACGCCGCGCAGCCCGGTGAGCATCAGACTGCGCTCGGGTCGGCCCCGGGCGATGCGTTCCAGCACGATGTCGAAGACGTCCAGCTCCCGCCCCCGCCCGGCGAGTTCGGGCGGGCGCTGACCGGCGCCCGGTGCGTACGGGTTGCGGACCGGATCCACGCATCGCACAGTATCGGGCCATCTAGCTGGGGGGCTAGACATGGATAGATGGGGCTACCGGCGTGTCGGGAACGTCGACAACAAACTAGGACTGTCTAGCATCCACGCTAGACAGCCCTAGTTTTGCCTACGGGCTATCGCTTCTTCAGACAGAGCACGTAGTCGAACAGGTCGATCGAGTTGTCGTGCACGTAGTTCGCGGTGGCCTGCGGCGCGAGCGTCTCGCACCGGTCCCCGTCGGTGGTCGCCGGAATCCGCAGCAGAACCTGGTACGTGCCCGGAGCGCAGGACACCTTGCGCAGCTCCGCGTCATCCTCCGTGCCGTCGTTCACCACGCAGTCACCCTTGGCGAACTCGTCCTTGTCCTCGTCCTCGCTCGGACTCGGCGCCGCGCTCGGCAGGGCCGGCGGGACAACCGGAGCGGTAGCCCTCACCGTCGGAGCGGACGTCGCGTCACCGCCCGCGTCGGCGGCCTTCCAGATCGCCCACCCCGCCAGACCGAGACACGGGCACAGCAGGAGCACCACCACCAGGCCGACGATCAGGGCAATCCTGCCGCCCGACCGCTTCGCCGGTGGACCCGGCGGCATTCCGTACCCGGCGGGAACCGGCGGACCCCACGGGCCCGGCGCCGCGCCAGGCGTCGGCCCGGCCGGCGGAAACGGGCCGGGCGGCGGCGGGTAACCCGCCCCCGACGTGGGCGGCGGCTGTCCCGGCCCCGATGCCGGCGACGGACCCCACACGGGCGCGGTCGGCGGCTCCGCGCCGGCCGGCGGCCCCCACATGGGCGCGGTCGGCGGCTCCGCGCCGGGCGGCGGCGGACCCCACTGCTGGCGGGTCGGATCGTCGTCGGGCGGCGGCGGACCCCACTGCGGCGACTGGTCCCACTGCGGCAGGGTCGGGTCGACCGGCGGCGGGCCGTCGGAGCCGCCCGGCGGACGCTGGTACGGGTCGTCCGGCTGCCCGGGACCCGATGGGCCGTAGGTCGTCATGTCATCCCCAGGGGTGGATGGGCTCAGCGCTGCTTGAGGCAGAGGACGAAGTCGAGCGTGTCGAGCTCACTGTCGAAGAAGTACCAGTTCGTGTAGCCCTCGACCTTGGCGCACTTGGCCTCGGCGTCCCGCTCACCACTCGTCGCTCCGTCGATCCGGCTCAACACCTGGTACGACTTCGGCGCGCACTCGCTGATCAGCAGCTTGGGCTTGCCACCGGCCGCGCCGTCGTTGCGGACGCACTGGCCGACCTTGGCGAACCTCGGGTCGGCCGACGACTCCGGTGCCGCCGCGCTGGGCGTCGGCTCGGCCGCGTCCACGCTCGGCTCGACGTTCGCGGCCGGCGCCGAGGCGGTCGGCGCGGCCACCGGCGTGGGCTCGTCCCGCCCCCTGAGGAACCAGTACGCGCCGCCGCCGGCCACGAGCAGGAGGAGGACGACGACCAGTACCGGGATCAGCGGCCCCCGGCCCGAGCGACGCGGGGGCGGTTCCGGGTCCCCGCCGTACGGGCGGTCGTCGGGTCGGTACGGCTGCCCGCCGTACGGGGGCACGGGTTCGGCGGGCCGGTACGACTCGCCTCCATAGGCGGGTGACCCGCCGTAGGACCCCTGTCGCGTCGGCGGGTACGGCTGCTGCGCCGGCGGATAGGTCTGCGGGGCCGGCGGGTAGGTCTGCGGGGCCGGCGGATAGGGCTGCTGGGCCGGTCGACCGGGCGCCTCGTCGGGCCGTTGCCCACGCCACGATCCGGGCGCGCCGCCACCCGGTGGTCCGTAGTTCGTCATGCCGCCCTCCTGCACGAGTGGTGAGAGGCCGGCCACCAAAGCGGGACGCGGGCTCCGACGTCACCGTAGCGTGGTCCACCGATGAGCTCATCTCCGACGAGTGCCGCCAGCCGTCCCGGCGCCGCACCGACCCTGATCTGGACCGCGTTGACCGTGGTCTACGTCCTCTGGGGCTCCACCTATCTGGCCATCCGGATCGCGGTGGAGACGCTGCCTCCGTTGATGTCGGCGGCCATGCGGTTCGCCGCCGCCGGTCTGGTACTCGCGGTGGTGCTACGGCTGCGCCGCGGGCCGGGCGCACTGCGGGTGGACCGCCAGCAGCTCGCCTCCGCCGCGTTCGTCGGGATACTCCTGCTCGCCGGGGGCAACGGCCTGGTGGTGCTCGCCGAATCCGGGCCGTCCGGAGTGGCGGTCCCCTCCGGCATCGCCGCTCTGCTGGTGGCGACCGTCCCGCTGCTCGTGGTGCTGCTGCGCTCCGGCACCGGGGACCGGCCACCGGCGTGGACGTTCGTCGGGGTGACCGTGGGCTTCGTCGGTCTGGTCCTGCTCGTGCTGCCCGCCGGCAGCTCGAACGTGGTGCCGCTGGTCGGGGCGTTGACAGTGGTCGGGGCGGCCGCCTCCTGGTCGCTCGGATCGTTCCTGTCCGGACGGCTGCGGATGCCCGCCGACCCGTTCGTCGCGACGGTGTACGAGATGCTGGCCGGCGCGCTGGTGCTCGCCGTCGTCGCGGCCGGCCGGGGCGAACTGCGCGACTTCCACCCGGCGGAGGTCAGCACCCGATCCTGGCTGGCGTTGGTGTACCTCATGGTGGCCGGCTCGCTGGTGGCCTTCACCGCGTACGTCTGGCTGCTGCACAACGCGCCCATCTCGCTCGTCTCGACGTACGCCTACGTCAACCCGGCGGTGGCCGTGGCGCTCGGGGCGCTGCTGGTCGCCGAGCCGGTCACCGCGCAGACCCTGCTCGGCGGCGCGGTCATCGTCATCGGGGTGGCCGTGGTGGTGAGCACCGAACGTCCGCGCCGGGTTGCCGCCGAGACGCGTTCGGGGGCCGCGCCGGTGGGGGACCGCCGGTAACGTCCGGCCGATGTCGGCGGCTGCGCTGGTCGGGGTGGTGGTGCTCGGCGGGTTGGTCGGTCTCGTCGTACCCCCGCTGACCTGGCGTTTCGTCGAGCCGTCGGTCCGGCGCGGTGCGTGGGTCCGGCTCAGTCCGGTGGTGGCGGCCGTGGTCTTCGGGGGTCTCGCCGCCGCGCGGGGTGACGACCCGGCGCTGCCGGTGTTTCTCGCGGTGGCGGCGGTGGGGCTGGTGCTGGCCGGGGTCGACCTGGCCTGCCTGCGGCTGCCCGACCCGCTCGTCCTCACCGCAGGAGCGCTGGCCGTCGTCGGCCTGACGAGCGCCGCGGTGCTGGTCGACGACCCGGCGCGGCTGCTCGGCGCGCTGGCCGGCGCGACTGTCGCCGGGGCGGCCCACGTGCTGCTGGCGCTGCTGCCCGGGTCACGGCTGGGCTTCGGGGACGTGAAACTCGCAGCCGTCCTGGGCCTGCCGCTCGGTTGGCTGGGCCGCGACGCCCTGCTCACCGGCCTGCTCCTGCCCCACCTGCTGCACGGCGCCCTGGTGCTCGCCCTGCTGGCCACCCGCCACGCAAACAGGAAAACCCTGCTCCCCCTGGGCCCAGCCCTGCTGACCGGCGCCTGGCTGGCAGCGCTCGTGACGTAACCGCCGATCTTGCACTTTTTGCCGGGGGGCGAAAGGTGCAGACCAGGGCATCACGGCAACCGAAAGCACAAGATCGCCGAGATGGGGCGGGTCAGATCAGGCGGAGCTGGCGGTCTTTGGGGCGGCGGGGTTCGGTCTCGCCGAACCGTTCGAACAGGCCTGGGTCGATCGTTTTCAGGAACGGCGACGGCGTGCACTCGCGCTCCACGCCGTGGCGGGTACGGCGGGCGGCGTGACTGACGTACAGGCGGTCCTGGGCGCGGGTCAGGCCGACGAAGAAGAGCCGCCGCTCCTCGGCGACCGCGTCCTCGTCCGGCGTCGAGCCCGGCCAGCGCAGCGGCAGCAGCCCGTCCTCCACCCCGACCAGGAAGACCACCGGGAACTCCAGGCCCTTCGCTGCGTGCAGGGTGAGCAGGGTGACCGCCTCCGCGCGTGGGTCGAGGGCGTCCACCTCCGCACCGGTGGACAACTGCGACAGGAACGCCTCCAGGTCGTCGCCGCAGCGTCGGGCCAGCGGGGTCAGCAGGTCCACCGCCGAGCGGACGTCCTCGGGGCGGACCGTCCCGCCGGCGCCGTCCAGGGTGGGCACCGCGAACCGGTCGGCGACGAGCTGGCCGGCCAGGCGCACCCGGGCGGCCAGCGGACCGGCCAAGCCGTCGGCGTGCCGCAGCTCGCGTGCGATGGCGGCCACCCCCGGCCGGTCCCGCAGCCGGTCGTGGGAACGCTTCTGGACCGGGATGTTGGCCCGGGCCAGGGCGTCCACGATCGGCGCGGCCTGCGCGTCGGTGCGGTACAGCACGGCGATGTCGGAGAACGACAGCGAGGTGGCCCGGCCGTCGATCCGACCCGAGTCCAGCGACCGGTGGGACAGCCCGCCGACCAGGTCGTCGACCGTACGCACCACGAAGTCGGCCTCCTCGGCGACCGAACCGGCCGGATAACGCCCGACGAGCGGCGCCTCGGGGTCGAGTCGGGCCGGGTCCAACCGTCGGCCCCGGACCAGCGAGGACGGGGCGATGGCCTGCACGGCGGCGGCCAGGATCGGGGCCGACGAGCGGTAGTTGCGGTTGAGCCGGACCAGCCGGGCGTCGGTGAAGTCCTCCGAGAAGCGCAGGAAGTAGCCGACGTCGGCACCCCGGAACGAGTAGATCGCCTGGTCCGGGTCGCCGATCGCGCACAGGTTGCCGTCGGCGGGGCTGAGCAGCCGCAGCAACTCGTACTGCACCGCGTCGACGTCCTGGTACTCGTCGACGAAGATCCAGCGCCAGCGGTCCCGGTACCGCTGGGTGAGCTTCCGGTCGGCCCGCAGCAGCTCCACCGGTAGGCTGACCAGCTCGTCCAGGTCGACGAGGTCCTGCTTGCGCAGCAACGCCGTGTAGGCGCCGAGGTCGTCGCCGGCCTCCGACCGGGCCGCGGACCGTTCGGCGTCGTCGGCGATCCGGAAACCGGCCGGCAGGCCCGCCGCGTCGGCGTTCTCCCGCAGGATGGTCAACCCCAGCGCGTGGAACGTGCCCACCGTGACGTCCTCGGCGACCGGCCCGAGCAGACTGTCCAGGCGGTGCCGCAGCTCCTCGGCCGCGCGGCGGGTGAACGTGATGGCCAGGCAGTGTTCGGGAAAGACGTTCAGCTCGGCGCAGAGGTACGCGATCCGGTGGGTGAGCGTCCGCGTCTTGCCGGTGCCCGGGCCGGCGACGATGAGCAGCGGCCCGCCGGGCGCGGACGCGGCCACCCGCTGCATCGCGTCCAGCCGGTCCAGCAGACCCGTGCCGACCTCCTCCATGCCGGAGAGCATCGGCTCGAACGGCTCGTGCGGAGACGGCGGTGGCGCGATCGGCGGTGCGGGCGCCGGGACCGGCTTCCGCTTCGGCTCCGCCTTCGCCGCCGCCGGGCGCTTGGCCGCGGGCCGGGGCGCCGGCTCCGTGGGCCGCCGCTGAGCCGGCACGGGTACGTCGAACAGCGTCTCCTGCGCGCCCAGCTCGGCCGGGTCGAACAGCGTGATCACGCCGTACTCGCCGTCGTAGCCGGGAACCCGGCGGACGTCGCCGCGCCGCAGCCGGCCGATGCCCTCCGCGAGCAGTTCACCGCCGGCCTGCGCGATGTCGCTCAGTGGCGTCGTGGTCAGGATCTCCAGCTCCGGACCGAGTGCGGCCAGCAGTTCGTTGAACCGCCCCTCGACCTTCTTCGACCGGGCACCCACCTTGTTGATCTCGCCGAGGATCTCGGCCAGCGGCACCAGGTGGGTGACGTCACGGGCGTGCGCCGGACGGTGCCCCCGCGGGCGGTCGGCCAGTTCCTCGATCCGGCTGAGCACACCAACCGTGAGTGGCTTGCCGCACTCGGGGCAGCGCCCACCGGCGGCCCGGGTCCGTTCCGGAGACCAATTGATCCCACACAGCCGGTGCCCGTCCGCGTGGTACTTGCCCTCCTCCGGGAAGAACTCGATGGTGCCGGCCAGTCCGTTCCCGGTACGCAGCGCCTCCCGGACGGCGAAGTAGTTCCGTTCGGCGTTCAGCACGGTCGCCTCCCGGCCGAGCGCCGGCGGCGAGTGCGCGTCCGAGTTGGAGACCAGCTGGTAGCCGTCCAGGCTGCCGACCCGCCAGTTCATCTCCGGGTCGGAGGACAGGCCCGTCTCCACCGCGAAGATGTGCCCGGCCAGGTCGGCGTAGCAGTCCGCGATCGCGTCGAAGCCCGACTTCGAGCCCAGCGCGGAGAACCACGGCGTCCAGATGTGCGCCGGCACCAGATAGCCGTCCGGGCTCGCCTCCAGAGTGATCTCCAGCAGGTCCCGCGAGTCGAGGCCGAGGATCGGCCGCCCGTCGGAGCCGAGGTTGCCGATCCGCCCCAGCGCGGTGTTGAACCGGGCCACCGCCTCCAGATCGGGCAGGTAGATCAGGTGGTGCACCTTGCGGGTCCGGTCGTCCCGCTTGTAAATGGTGGAGATCTCCACGCTCAGCATGAACCGGACCGCGTCCGTGTCGGTCGTACCGGCGAGCCGCGGCGGCAGCCGGCGGGCGATGTCCCGCTCCGCCTCCGGGTCGAGCCGGTAGAGCCCCGGCTCCGCCGGGCGCAGCGTCTCCACCAGGTGGTCGTACCAGGCGGGGTGGGTGAAGTCCCCAGTGCCGAGCAGGGCGATGCCCTTGCGCCGCGCCCACCAGGCGAGGTTCGGCAGGGTGAGGTCCCGGCTGCACGCGCGCGAGTACTTCGAGTGGATGTGCAGGTCCGCGACGAATGGCGGAAGGCCACCGGAGGGTACGGCGCTGAACGGGGGCACGCCGCATCCTGTCACGCCCGCCGCGAGGGTCGCCCGCCGCCACGCGCGGACGTGACGTCCGCTATGCCGAGCGCAACTCGACCAGACTGATCTGCGGCTCCGCGCCGACCCGCACCGGGGGGCCCCAGAATCCGGCGCCGTTGGTCACGTAGACCTTCGTGCCGTCGACCTCGCCGAGCCCGCTGACCACCGGCTGCTCCAGCCGCACGGCGAGGTTGAACGGCACCATCTGCCCGCCGTGGGTGTGCCCGGACAGTTGCAGGTCGACGCCGAACTTCGCCGCGTCGACCGCGGCGACCGGTTGGTGCGCCAGCAGGACCACGGGGCGGCTCGGGTCGCGGTCGCCGAGGGCGGCGGTGAAGTCGGGCGGGGCGGCCAGCCCGGTGCCGGCGGCGGACACGTCGTTGACCCCGGCCAGGTCGAGCACTCCGCCGGGCGTCCGGATCTCCTGCCGCCGGTTCTGCAGGACCCGCAGGCCGAGCCGGTCGACCTCCTGGACCCACTCCTCGACGCCGGAGTAGTACTCGTGGTTGCCGGTGACGAAGAAGCTGCCGTACCGGGAGCGCAGGTCACGAAGCGGCGCGGCGGCCGAACCCAGCTCGGCCACCGACCCGTCGACCAGGTCACCGACGACAGCCACCAGGTCGGCGTCGAGCCGGTTGATGGCGGCGACGATCCGCTCGGTGTGCGCGCGGCCGCGCAGCGGGCCGAGGTGGATGTCGGAGACGGTGGCGATGCGCAGGCCGTCCATGGATCGCGGGAGCTTGGCGAGCGGGATCTGCACCCGGTCCAGTCGCGGCGGGCCGAGGGCGGTGCGGACGCCGTACCCCGTGATGCCGGCGGCGGTGAGGCCGGCGAAGATGGCCGCCCCACGGGCGAGCAGCAGCCGGCGGGCCGGGTCGTGGTCGGGCGTCGCGGTGGCGGCGGCGGCCGGCGGCTCGGCCGGCCCGGCGGCGCCGACCAGCACCGGTTCGGGCGCGGCGGTGGTGGGTTCGGCGGCAACCACCCTGCGACGCAGCACGAGCCGGGCGACGAGCATCGGCACTTCCAGCACGATGAGCACGACGAGCAGGTAGAACATCAGCGCGAGCCACAGGTAGCCGGGCCAGGCGAGCCAGTAGAGGCCGGCCTGCGTGCCGGTCAGGGTGACCGGCACGAGGAACGCCAGCACCAGTGCCGCGATGCCGCCGGCCCGCCGCCAGCGACCCGGCGTGGTGGTGTCCCGGACGAGCCGCTTCCACAGGTACAGGTGGATGAGGCCGGTGACCAGCGCCAGGACGGCCACGAACCCCAGAACCGCCAACATCTGTGCGCCTCCCTCAGCCGCCCGCGAACGGGGGCAGGACGTCGATCGTGGCCCCGCCCGGCAGGGGTGTCGCACGATCATGACAGGTGACGCCGTCCACGAGGAAACTCGCGACGCGCAGCACGGCGGCGAGACGGTCGCCGTGCCGCTGGGCCAGGTCGACGGTGAGATCGTCGAGGGACCGGCCGGCCGGTACGACCTCCTCGGAGCGCCCGACGGCGGCGCGGGCACCAGCGAAGTAGCGAACGGTGAGCGGCGTCGGGTCCACGGGTCAGCCTCCGATCGCGGACATCGGACGGGTCGGCTGGAGGAAGGTGGGGTCGTCGATGCCGTGCCCGGCGCGCTTGCCCCACATGGCGGTGCGCCAGCGTCGGGCCAGCTCCTCGTCGTCCGCGCCACCACGCAGTGCGGCCCGCAGGTCGGACTCCTCGGTGGCGAAGAGGCACGCGCGGACCTGGCCGTCGGCGGTCAGCCGGGTGCGGTCGCAGTCGCCGCAGAAGGGGCGGGTGACGCTGGCGATCACGCCCACCCGGGCCGGGCCGCCGTCGACCAGCCAGGTCTCCGCCGGGGCCGCGCCGCGTTCGGCGGGATCGGGGCTGAGGTCGAATCGGGTACGCAGGGACGCCAGGATCTCCTCGGCCGTGACCATCGTGTCGCGGTCCCAGCCGTGCTGGGCGTCGAGCGGCATCTGCTCGATGATCCGTAGGTGGTAGCCGTGGTCCAGGGCGAAGCGGAGCAGGGCCGGCGCCTCGTCGTCGTTGACGCCGCGCATCAGCACCGAGTTGATCTTCACGGGGTCGAGGCCGGCGGCGGCGGCCCCGGCGAGGCCGGCGAGCACCGCGTCCAGCCTCGGACGACGGGTGAGCTTGGTGAACCGGGCCGGATCGAGCGTGTCGAGTGAGACGTTCACCCGGTCCAGGCCGGCCGTACGCAGAGCCGGGGCGAGCCGGTCCAGGCCGATGCCGTTGGTGGTGAGGGAGATCCGTGGGCGGGGCTCGACGGCGGCGACCGACGCCACGATGTCGACCAGGCCCGCCCGGATCAGCGGCTCACCGCCGGTGAACCGCACCTCGGTCACGCCGAGCCGCTCGACTGCCAGCCGGACCAGCCGGACGACCTCCGTGTCGGTGAGCAGCTCGGGGCCGGCCAGCCAGGGCAGCCCCTCGGCCGGCATGCAGTACGTACAGCGCAGGTTGCACTTGTCGGTCAGGGACACGCGCAGGTCCCGGGCGACGCGGCCGTACCGGTCGACGAGGACGCCGTCGGTCCGCGGGGCGACGCTCACCTGTCGACCGTAGCGCGCCCGACTCGGCCCAGGGCGGCGCGGGCGTTCTCGACGACCGGATCGCGCCAGCCGCCGCCGAACAGCGCGGTGTGCACGAGCAGCAGATGCAGCTGGTGCAGGGGCACCCGTTCACGCCAGCCGTCGGGCAGCGGCCAGGCCTCCCGGTAGGCGGCCAGCACCCGGTCCAGATGCGGGACGCCGCCGAAGAGCGCCAACTGGGCGAGATCCGTCTCGCGGTGCCCGCCGTGCGCCGCCGGGTCGACCAGCCACACCCGGTCGTCCGTCCCCCACAGCACGTTGCCCGGCCACAGATCGCCGTGGATGCGCGCCGGCGGCTCGTCGCCGCCGAACTCTCCCAGTCGGCCCAGCACCTGCTCGACGAGCGCGGCGTCCTCGGGGGTCAGCGCGCCACGGTCGACCGAGCGCCGCAGGTGGGGGGCGAGTCGCCGTTCGGCGAACCACGTCGACCAGGGGCCGTCGTCGGCGGTGTTGTCCTGCGGGAGCGCCCCGATGAAGCCGGGCCAGGGTGCGCCGAAGGCGGCGGCGCCGGCCCGGTGCAGGTCGGCCAGCTCGCGGCCGAAACGCTCCGCCGCCTCCCTCGTCGGCTCGCCGGGCTCCACCCAGTCGAGCGCCAGCAGGTCGGGCAGCGCCACGAGCACCTCGGGTACGCCGACCGCGCCCGCCTCCCGCAGCCAGCGCAACCCGGCCGCCTCGACCTCGAAGAAGCTTTCCGGCACCGGCCGGTCGGCCTGTTCGGGCCACGACTTGGCGAAGACGGAGTGCCCGTCGTCGAGGGTGAGCCGGGCCGCCGCGCAGATGCTCCCACCGGCGACCGGGGTCTCCCGGATCCGTTGGTGGGTCCGGAACGTCGGCAGGTGTGCCGGGTGCGCGCGCAGGTACGCCAGGTCCATCAGCGCACGGTAACCGCTCCCCGTGACACATCGGTGTCGTGTGAGCACATCGAAACGCGCCTACCTGCGTCAATACGCTCAGTAACTGTGGATAAGCCGCGTGTCGTCCACAGGGGCGGCGGGGACGGCTGCGCGGGTCGCAGGCTCCCGGCATGACCTCGACCGACCGTGCCCAGCTCGCCGTCCGCTCACCCGCCGACCTGATCGCCGCCGTGCCGTACCTGCTCGGTTTCCATCCCGCCGACAGTGTCGTCGCGGTGGCGCTGCGCGGCCGGCAGATCATCTTCGCCGCCCGTGCCGACCTGCCGGACCCGTCCACCGATCCGGCCGAGCCGGCCCGGCACCTGGCCGGGGTGATCCTGCGCCAGGGCGCGGAGGCGGCCACGGTGGTCGGCTACGGGCCTCCCGAACGGGTGACACCGAGCGTGGACGCGGTGCGTCTCGCCCTCGCCGGTGTCGGGCTGGAGGTGCTCGACGCGCTGCGGGTCACCGGCGACCGCTGGTGGTCCTATCTCTGCGTCGAGGCCGACTGCTGCCCTCCCGAAGGCCGGCGCCACGACGCCTCGGCCAACCAGGTGACCGCCTCGGCGGTGTTCGCCGGCCAGGTCGCCCTTCCTGACCGGGCCGCCCTCGCGGCGCAGGTGGCACCGGTGTCCGGCGACGCCCGGCTGGCGGCCCGCGCCGCCACGGTCCGCGCCCGGCTGAGGCTGACCGAGCTGGTCGGGCAGGCGCCCGCGAGTGACCTGCTCGGCGGTCGGGCCCTGCGCTCCGCCGGGGTGGCGGCGGTCCGCGCGGCGCAGCGCGCGCAGGGGCGGGGCGTACGGCTCGACGACGAGGAGGTGGCCTGGTTGAGCGTGCTGCTGACCCACCTGCCGATCCGTGACCACGCCTGGGAGCGCACCGATGGTCGGGATCGGGACATCGCGCTCTGGACCGACGTGCTGCGCCGGGCCGAACCGGAGTTGACCGCAGCGCCGGGTGCGTTGCTGGCGTTCGCCGCGTGGCGAGCCGGGCAGGGTGCGCTGGCGGCGGTGGCGCTGGAGCGCACGCTGAGTCTGACTCCGGACTACTCGCTCGCCCTGCTCCTGGACGACCTGCTGCGGCGCGGTGTGCCCCCGTCGGAGCTGGACGGTTGGCCGTCGGTCGGCATGCCCGGGGTGGTCCGCCCGCGCAGGAGGCGTCGACGTGGCCGAGGCTGACCGGTGTCGCGCGGCCCTCGTGTGTCTGTCGCGTCACTCCGTCGGGCCTCCCGACCTCGTCGCGCTCTTCCTCGACGGCGCTCGACCACGCTAGGCGGCGGCCCCGGCACGCGCCGACGGCCCGTACGCCCGGTGTGGTCCGTCGAAGGATGTAGCGGACGTTCGTTCCACGGGGCGAGTCAACAGGCGTGACGTCGCCGCAGAATCAGCAGATGACCCCACCACGTGAACGTCGCGCATGAGTGTCGGACTGCTGCTGTCACTCGCCGGCCTGGCACTTGTCGACAGCACCAGCATCGGCACCCTCTTCATCCCGGTCTGGCTGCTGCTCACGCCCGGGACGATCAACGCACGGCGGATCCTCGTCTACCTCGGCACGATCGTCGTCTTCTACTTCGGGGTCGGGCTGCTGCTCGTCGTGGGCGGCAGCCGGCTGGCCGACGTGCTCGGCGGGGCGCTGGACAACCGGCCGGTGCTCTGGGCGCAGCTCGCTCTCGGGGTCGGGCTGTTCGCGTTGAGCTTCCGCTACGACGGCAAACGACGTCCGCGCGGCGGCGGCGTGCTGCGGTGGCGGGACCGGGCGACCTCCGGAGACTCCTCGACGCGCTGGCTGGTGGGGCTGGCGCTGCTCGCCGCGCTCGCGGAGGTGGCGACGATGCTGCCGTACCTCGGCGCGGTCGGCCTGCTGACCACCTCCGGGCTCGGCGCGGCGCAGATCGTCGGGTTGCTCGCCGGCTACTGCCTGGTCATGGTGGTGCCGGCGGTGCTGCTGCTGGGGGCGCGGCTGGCGTGGCCGAAGCTTGTCGAGCCGGTGCTGGGCCGGCTCAACGCCTGGATCGCGCGGCACTCCGGCGGCGTGCTCGGCTGGATCCTCGGCATCGCCGGGTTCCTGCTGGCCCGCGACGCCGTGCTCCGGCTGGGGCTGATGGACGAGCTGGTGATCAGACTGTGATCCGCTCGGGGCGGGCGTAGACGTTCATCGTGTTGCCGCGCAGGAAGCCGACGAGCGTCATGCCCGCCTCCTCGGCCAGCTCGGCGGCGAGGGTGCTCGGCGCGGACACGGCGGCCAGCAGCGGCAGGCCGGCCATCCACGCCTTCTGGGTCAGTTCGAAGCTGGCCCGGCCGGAGACCAGCAGCAGGTGCCCGGCCAGCGGCAGCCGGCGTTCCCGCACCGCCCAGCCGATCACCTTGTCCACCGCGTTGTGCCGGCCGACGTCCTCGCGGAGCACCACGAGGTCGCCGGCCGGGGTGAACAGCCCCGCCGCGTGCAGTCCGCCGGTGCGGTCGAAGCCACGCTGGGCGGCCCGCAGCCGGTCGGGCAGTTCGGTGAGGAGGGCGGCCGGCACGGTGAGCGGATCCGCCGCGACCGGGTACAGCGAACGGGTGCGGACCGCGTCGATGCTGGCCTTGCCGCAGACCCCGCAGGAACTGGTCGTGTAGAAGTTCCGGGAGGGGTCGGTGGTCGGTTCCGGTACGCCGGGGGCGAGCACCACGTCCACCACGTTGTACGTGTTCGGCGTCTCCGCGCCGGCACAGAGCTGGGCGGTCAGCACGTCGTCGGTCGACCGGATCAGCCCCTCGGTGAGCAGGAACCCGATGGCCAGGTCCAGGTCGTCGCCGGGCGTACGCATGGTGACGGCGAGGGGGCGGCGTCGGCCGGGGCCGGCGGCACCGACCCGGATCTCCAGCGGCTCCTCCACCGCGAGGGTGTCCGGCCGTCGGACGGCTCCACGTCCGTCGGCCTCCGCGTCGAGGTCGATCCGGAGTACGCCCCGTCGGTCAGTCGCCCGTCCCATCCCGCCATCCTGCACCCCGCAGCGGTACGTCCGCACACGCACCGGCATCGGCCGCCGGCCGAGGCTGGCACGGCTACCGTGGCCGGATGGGGTCGTACGCCGTCGTGGTGCTCGCGGGTGGGGCCGCCCGACGGATGGGTGGGGTGGACAAGCCCGCGCTTCCGGTCGGCGGCCGGTCGATGCGTGACCGGGTGCTGGCCGCCGTCGTCGACGCGGTGCCGCGCGTGCTGGTCGGGCCGGCCGAGTCGGTCCCGCCCGGTGTGCGGGTCACCCGGGAGGCGCCGCCCGGTGGGGGACCGGTCGCCGCGGCGGCGGCGGGGCTGGCGCTGCTCGGTCCCGACACGACGGTGGTCGCGTTGCTCGCCGCCGACCTGCCGCTGCTCACCCGAGCGGCGGTCGGCGAGCTGCTGACCCACCTCGACGAACAGCGGCAGCTCGACGGGGTGTGCTTCGTCGACGCCGACGGTCGTCGGCAGTCGCTGTGTGGGGTGTGGCGGGTCGCCGCGCTGCGCGCCGGGCTGGACCGGCTGGCG
This sequence comes from Micromonospora sp. NPDC005298, assembly GCF_040607375.1. Lineage (NCBI taxonomy): Bacteria > Bacillati > Actinomycetota > Actinomycetes > Micromonosporales > Micromonosporaceae > Micromonospora > Micromonospora sp. NPDC005298. The sequence continues at coordinate 108,374 of NZ_JBEXGP010000001.1, read as the reverse complement.
GCGGAACGTGGCGGCGACCTGGCCGGGGCGTCGGTACGGGCGCTGCTGGGCGGCCTCCTCGTCGGGGAGGTGCCCTGGGCCGGCACCGGCCCGCCGCCGTGGTTCGACTGCGACACTGACGAGGACGTACGCCGGGCGGAGGAGTGGGTGCGATGACGGTCATGGACGACTGGGTCACGGCGGCCTGCGCCGAGTTGGACCTGGACGCGACCCGGGTGCCCGTGTCGGCGGTGCTGGACGTCGCCCGCGACGTCGCCCACCAGGTGCTGCGGCCGGGTGCGCCGGTCAGCGCGTACCTGCTCGGTCTGGCGGTGGGTCGGGGCGCCGACCCGGCGGACGCCGCGGCCCGCCTCAGCGCCCTCGCGGCCGGCTGGCCGGTCGAGCTGGGTGCCGACCGCGCCGACCCCGGCTCGATGTCCGATCCCGGTCCGGCCTGATTCGACAGCCGCACGGCGTGGGTAGGGTGGCCGTGACGGACGGAGGCGATCATGACGGCTGACCACCCCTCGGCGCCGGACGGTGAGCTGCCTGGCGGAGCGGCGGAATCGATTCTGCTCGACGAACCCAGCAGCACCGACCTGCGGGCCAAGGTGACCGAGGCGTGGCAGGAGTTCGCCCGCGCCCTGGCCGTACGTCTGCCGGGGCTGCCCGCGGGCGCGCACCTCGAGCTGACCCTGGATCCGACCGCCTCCGGTACGGGGGACGCCGTCTACTCGATAAGCGTGGACGTGGACGATGCCGGCGGCCTCTCCGCGCGGGCGGTCGGAAATGCCGCACTGCCGGCGGGCTACCGGCTGGACCGCGCCGCGGTGGCGGACATGATCGCGCTCGGCTGGTCGCCGCCGGGTGTGGTGACCGGTTCGGGCAACGCGTTCGGGCTGGACGGTACTGCGGCGGAGGCACCCCGGATCGCCGCGCTGCTCGCCCGGACGTTGCGGGACGTCTACGGTGCCCCGCACCCGGCGTTCCTCGTCTACCTGGTGCACGACGCCGAGGGCGAGCCGCTGGCCGTGGAGGCGTTGGGCACCGCGCGCAGCGAGTTCGGCCCGGACGCCGACGTCGAGGCCGACCTGGAGGAGGCGCTGGCCGAGGCCGCCGCAGCGCAGGTGGAGCGGGACGACGTGCTCGACCTGGCCGAGCGGGTGCGGACGGTCGTGTCCACCATGCTCAAGTCGGACACCGACCGGTTGCAGATCGACTCGGACGGCGACATCACCATCCGCGCCGGCTCGGCGATGGTCTTCGTCCGGGTGCGCGACAACCCGCCGCTGGTGGACGTCTTCTCCCCGGTCCTGACCGAGGTGGAGCCGACCGAGCGGCTCTACGTCAAGCTCTCCGAGCTGACGAACCGGATGCCGATCGGGCGGCTGTACTGCGCCGACGACACGGTCTGGGCGTCGATCCCGGTGTTCGGCCGCAACTTCCAGGCGACGCATCTGATGCTGGCCGTGCAGGTGATGACGGGCCTCGCCGACGAGTTGGACGACCGGCTGCACGGCGAGTTCGGCGGCAAGCGGTTCTTCGGCGAGGGCGACAAGCCGGTCCGCCGTGACGAGTCGGACCACCGCACCGGCATGTACCTCTAGGAGACGTCCAACAGCGTCTTGCCGACCGTCGCGCGCGCCTCGATGGCGGCGTGCGCGTCGGCGGCGCGTTCCAGCGGGAAGCGTTGGCCGATCAGCGGGCGTAGCCGGCCGGCCGCCGCGTCGGCGAGGGCCTGCCGGGTGTACGCCCGCAGGCGCTCGGGTGACACGTCCGGGCGGACCAGCGTGACCTGTCGTGCTGCGGCGGCCTCGGGCGTGACGGGGGACCAGGTGCCGCTGGCCAGCCCGTAGCTGGCCATGCGCCCACCGGGTTCCAGCAGGTCGAACGCCGTCGCGGCGACGTCCCCGCCGACGCCGTCGAACACCACGTCGACACCGCCCATCTCGTTCCGGACGCGCTCGGCCCAGCCTGGCCGGCGGTAGTCGACGGCCAGTTCGGCGCCGAACCCGGGCAGCAGGTCCACCTTGCGTGCTCCGCCGGCGACGCCGATCACCCGCGCGCCGGCCCGGGTTGCCAACTGCACCAGCAGGCTTCCCACGCCACCCGCGGCGGCCTCCACCAGCACGCGGTCGCCGGGGCGTACGCCGACGCCGTCGACGAGCATGGTGGCCGTTCGCCCGTCGGCCAGCAGGGCCACCGCCTCGTCGAGGGCCAGGCCGGTGGGCACCTCGAACGGCGCGGACGCATCCACGACCGCGCGTTCGGCGTACCCGCCGGAACCGCCGGTGGAGCTGATCACCTGTCGGCCGATCAGCGTCGGGTCGACGTCCGCCCCGACGGACGTGATCACGCCGCCGACGCCGTTGCCGGGGATCAGCGGGGGTGTGACCCGGAACGGGCCGGGCCAGCCGGAGCGCTGCTGGGTCTCGATGAAGGTGATGTTGGCGTGGGCGACGTCGATCGACACCTGGCCGGGGCCGGGCGTCGGGTCGGGTGCCGTGCCGGGCACCAGCGCCTCCGGCCCACCGAACTCACGTAACCAGATCGCTCGCATGAAGTCCCCCTCGCGTCGTTCCAGGCCGCCAGGAGTCCAGCACCTCAACGCGGCTTGAGGTCAAGCCCCGGTGGACGGGCCGACGCCCGGGGACTCGACCAGCCGGGACAGGACGATGGTGCTGCGGGTGGAGGTCACGAAGGATTCCGCGCGCAGCCGCTCCAGGGCCGCCTCCAGGTGGGCGATGTCGGCGGCCCGCAGGTGCACCAGCGCGTCCGCCTCGCCGGAGACGGTGTACGCGCCGACCACCTCCGGGTGCCGGCGGGCGGCCACGCCGATCTGCGCCGGAGTGGTCCGACCCGCGCAGAACAGCTCGACGAACGCCTCGGTGGTCCAACCGACGGCGGCCGGATCTACGACGGCGGTGAATCCCCTGATCACGCCTGTGGCGCGCAGTCGGTCGACGCGGCGCTTGACCGCCGGGGCGGAGAGTGACACCCGCGTGCCGATGTCGGCGTACGACGCACGGGCGTCGGCGACGAGTAACGCAATGATCCGCTGGTCTACCGCGTCAATCTGCAACGTTCCGCCTCTGGGAAGCAATGGTTGTGGCTGTTACCAAAGTTCTACGGTACCTACTGTTAGTGACCGTGAACCAGCAGCGAGTCTCGCGAAAGCGGACATATCTCATGTGCTCGCCCGAGCGCTTCGCGGTCGAGTACGCGATCAATCCGTGGATGGACGTGACCACCCCGGTGGACCGGGACCTGGCCGTCAAGCAGTGGGACCGGCTGCGCGAGACGCTCGTCGGCCTCGGGCACGACGTGCACCTGCTCACCCCCGAGCCGGGCCTGCCGGACATGGTCTACGCCGCCAACGGCGCGTTCATGGTGGACGGCAGCGTCTACGGCGCCCGTTTCAAGCACGAGCAGCGGGCCGCCGAGGCCGCCGCGCACCACGCCTTCTACGAGGCGCAGGGCCTGCGGTTCATCGCCCCGAGCGAGACCAACGAGGGTGAGGGCGACTTCGCGTACGTGCCGGAGGCGCACGGCGGCCTGATCCTGGCCGGGCACGGCTTCCGCACCGAGGTCCCGGCGCACGCCGAGGCGCAGGAGGCGCTGGGTCGGCCGGTGGTGTCGCTGCGCCTGATCGACCCCCGGTTCTACCACCTGGACGTGGCGCTCGCCGCCATCGACGACTCGAACGTCGTCTACTTCCCCGGAGCGTTCTCGGCGGCCAGCCAGCGGGTGCTGACCCAGCTCTTCCCGGACGCCGTGCTCGCGGATGACGAGGATGCCATGGCGTTCGGGCTCAACCTGGTCAGCGACGGTGCGAACGTCGTGCTCAACAGCGAGGCCACCCGGCTGGCGGGCAAGCTCAAGGCCGCCGGCTACCACCCCGTCCCGGTCGAGTTGGGTGAGCTGAAGAAGGGCGGCGGCAGCGTGAAGTGCTGCATCGCCGAACTACGGCACTGATCCACGGACCGTCGCGTACGCCAGGGGCCGGTCTCCCGATGGGAGGCCGGCCCCTGCTGCCGTGGGTGTGGGCGGTCAGCCCAGCGTGGCCAGCTCGTTGATCAGCACGTTCGACATGACCTGGCCGTCGCGCTGCACCTCCCGCAGGTACCACTTCTGCTGCGGGGTACGCGGCTGGTTGAACTGCCAGATCCCGCGCGGGCTGTCGATCTGGCCGATCTTGCCGAGCGCCAGGTTGACCTGCTGCGGAGTCGGCGTGCCGCCGGTCAGCTGGATGGCCTGGTCGAGCACCTGCGCCGCGTCGTACGACGCCATGGCGTAGGTGGTCGGGGTGATCTGGTACTTCTTGCGGTACGCCGACGCGAACACCCGGTTGGACGTGTTGTTCAGGTCGGCCGAGTAGTTGAGCGCGGTCTGGATGCCGAGCGCGTTGTCCTTCAGGTTCTCCAGCACGGTGCCCTCGGTGAGGAAGCCGGGTGCGTAGACGGGGCCGGAGAACTCCTCGCGCAGCTGCTTGATGAACTCCACCGCGGCGGCTCCGGCGTAGAAGCAGAAGACCGCCGTGGGGTTCTTGGCCAGCGCCTTGTCGATGTCGACCGTGAACGCGGTCTTCCCCGGGTTGGGGTTGGCGGTGGTGTAGGTCACCGGGTCGGCGATCCGCGGGTCGGTGGCGCCGAACTCCTGGCGGAAGCCTCGCACCACGTCCGGGCTGCCGACGTTCTCCGGCATGATGATCGCGACGCGGCCGTTGGCGGGCAGGTGGTCGCGCAGGTAGCGGCCCAGCGCCCGGCCGGCCTCGTCCAGCACGTAGGACGTCCGCCAGATGTAGAAGACGCTCTGGAGGCTGCTCGGCGAGGCGTTGGAGCCGATGAGGGGGACCCGGGCCTGCTCGACGGTGTCCCGGATGCCGACCATCACGGCCGAGTTGACGATTCCGGTGAGCGCGAGCACGCCCTGCTTGAGCAGGTCGTCGACGGCGGCCTTGCCGGTCTTGGCGCTGTCACCCTCGTCGGCGGTCAGCAGGGTGACCGGGTGCCCGCCCAACCGCTGGTTGTGCATGTCCAGGAAGAGCTGGAAGCCGTTGGTGATGTCGTCACCGATGCTCTTGAACCCGCCGGCCTGGGGCGTGATCAGACCGATCTTGATCGGGCTCCCGTCGGCGGCGGGCTGGGCGTCGGTGTCGGAGCCGCAACCGGCGGCGAATCCGGTGGTACCGAGCGCGGCCAAGAGTTGGAGCGCCCGCCTGCGATTCATCTGCGACACCGAGTTCCTTCCCAGGAGCGTTGCAGGGCAGAACACACAGCCCCTCCGGCGTTCTACCTGCTCGGCGACGCTGCGTCAATGGCTAGTGATCATCGTGCAGGGACCGCAACACATCGAGGACGCGGGGCCAGGCCGAGGACTCCGGGTCAATCAGCCCGAAATGCTCCTGTCCAGGCAGTTCAAGAAGGGAAATATCGGATCCAGAGGCACGGGTCGCCGCCACGAAATCCCGGCTCATCGTCACCGGAACCTGTTGATCCTCCGAACCATGAACCACTACTGTCCGTGTTCGGATGGGCACCAACATCCGTGGATCGGCCGTCGCGTAGCGGTCCGGAACGTCGGCCGGGCCGCCCCCGAGCAGCGCCGCCACCGCGCCCGAGTCCAGATCCCGCCGGTACGCCTCGCCCAGGTCGGCCACCGGGGCCAGGGCCAGCACCCCGCCCACGGTCGCCGGCGCGGTGGCCGCCACGTACAACGCCAGGTGGCCGCCGGCGGAGTGCCCCACCAGGATCGGGGCGGCCCCGTCGACCCGGTGGGGCATCGCCTCGGCGGCCAGCTCCGGCAGCGCGGCGATGCCTGTCGACGCGTCGGTGAGCGTGCCCGGCCAGCCACCGCCGGGCTGCCCGGTGCGCCGGTACTCCAGCTGCGCCACCGGATACCCGAGCGCGGCGAGCGCGGCGGCGAGCGGACCGGTGTGCCGCCTGTCGTACCCGACCCGCCAGAAACCCCCGTGCACCACGACGACAAGCGGCCGCGCCGGTCCGGTACCCGCCGGAAACCGCAGGTCGGCCACCTGGTCCGGGTGGTCGCCGTATGCCACGGTGCGGTCGGGCTCCGGGGCGGGCCGGGTCAGCACGGCACGAGGGTCGGCAGGCATGGCGCGACGGTAGCGCGCCCCGCCCGGGTGGTTCGGCCCCGGAGTCGGTCCCGGCAGGCATGGCTCACGCCCGCTGGGTAAAGATGGACCACATGACCGAAGCGCGCTCCGCTGGACACAACGACGAGCCCGGCCCCGACGACTCCGGCCACTCCGGCACCGTGGTGGTGGTCGGGCCGGACGGCCGACCCATCGGCACCATGCAGACCGACGAGGGGCAGGGCGAGGACCCGACCCGCCTGGTCGAGCAGCCGGCCAAGGTGATGCGGATCGGCAGCATGATCAAGCAGCTCCTGGAGGAGGTCAAGGCCGCCCCCCTCGACGACGCCAGCCGCAACCGGATGCGGGAGATCCACGAGCGGTCGATAGTCGAGCTCAAGGAGGGCCTCGCGCCCGAACTGCGCGACGAGCTGGAACGCATCTCGCTGCCCTTCACCGAGGACCAGGCCCCGAGCGAGGGTGAGCTGCGGATCGCGCACGCGCAGCTCGTCGGCTGGCTGGAGGGCCTGTTCCACGGCATCCAGGCGGCCCTGGTCGCCCAGCAGATGGCCGCCCGGGTCCAGTTGGAGCAGATGCGCGGCGGCCGGCAGGCACTGCCCAGCGGCCCCGGCGGTGTCGTGCCGGGGATGCCGGGCATCGGCCAGCCCGGCGGTGGCGAGGGTCACAACACCGGCCAGTACCTCTGAGCTCAGCCCACCCCGAAGACCTTCTCCAGGTACGCCGCCACGCCGTCCTCGGTGTTCGCCGTCGTCACCTCGTCGGCGACCGCCAGGACGGCGCGGTGCGCGTTGGCCACCGCCACACCCCGCCCGGCCCAGGTCAGCATCGGTACGTCGTTGGGCATGTCGCCGAAGGCCAGCACGTCCTCGGCGGCGATCCCGAGCCGTTCGCAGTACCACGCCAGACCGGCGGCCTTGGTGACCCCGGCGGCGGAGATCTCCACGAGCCCGGACGACGACGAGTGCGTCGCCTCGGCCAGCCCCGCCACCGCCGCGGCGATCAGCTCGGCGAAGGCATCCGGGTCCTGTTCGCCGGCTCGGGCCAGCAGCTTCACCGCCGGCGCCGAGAGCAGCTCCTCGGGCGTCTCGACCGGCCGGATGCCGTCGGCGTCGGCGTCCCAGCGCAGCGGGTAGTGCGCCTCGTGCCGCATCTCCCGGCTGTCCAGGATCTCCACGGCGAAGCTGATGCCGGGCACCTCGGCGCGCAGCCGCCGGGCCACCTCCGCCAGGTGCTGCGGTGCGAGCGGATCGGCCCGCACCACCTCGTCGGCGAACGGGTCGTAGACCACGGCGCCGTTGGCGCAGACCGCCGGCAGTGGCTCGGCGAGCTGGTCGTACACCATCTTGAGCCAGCGGACCGGGCGGCCGGTGACCAGCACGACCGGCGTGCCGCGCGCGGAGATCCGCGCGATCAGGTCGGCGGTGCGCGGGCTCACCGTGTGGTCGTCGCGGATCAGGGTGCCGTCGATGTCGGTGGCGATCAGGCGGGGCGTCTCTCCCATCACCGGGACAGTAGCCGGTCCAGGTAGACGGCCACTCCGTCGTCGTCGTTTCGCAGGGTCACCTCGTCGGCGGCGGTGCGCAGGGCAGGGTGCGCGTTGGCGACCGCCACCCGGGACCAGCCGGCCCACTCGAACATCGGCAGGTCGTTGGGCATGTCACCGAAGACCAGGACGTCGGCCGGGTCCACCCCGAGGCTCTGCGCCACCACGGTCAGCCCGGTCGCCTTGTCCACGCCGGGCGGGCAGATCTCCACGAAGCCGAGCCCTGCCTGGGTGAGCGTGGCGACCTGCGGCGGGATGATCCGCCGGGCCACCGCCAGCAACTCGTCCACGTGGTGGTCGGCGGTCCGGGCGAACGCCTTGATCACGTCGCAGGAGAGGCACTCGTCGCGGGTGCGTGCCTCGAACCGGTCCTGGTAGGGCCAGCTCTCGTGGTAGTCGCCCCAGAGAGGCGCGTCGTGCTCGTCGGACGCCTCGACCATGACGGTGAGCGGGCCGACCTCGGCCTCCAGGTCGGTGAGCAGCCGGGCCAGCACCTCGGCGGGCAGCCGCTCGTCGCGCAGCACCACCGGGCCGGTCGGGTCGCTCTGGTCGACGACCCGACCACCGCCGGCCATCACCAGGAAGTCGGCGGCCCGGATGTCGTTGCGGGTCAGTTCGGTCAACCGCGGGCCGCGGCCGGTCGCGCCGACCACCGGAATTCCGGCGGCCCGCACCCGGTCGAGCACCCCGTGGGTGTACGCGGAGACGGTGTCATCGCTGCGGACGAGCGTCCCGTCGAGGTCGGTGGCGATCAGCTTGGGTAGTCCCGGGCGGGTCATCGTTCCTCCTTCGCCCGCCGCCGTCGCAGCCAGCCGTGCGGTCCTGGTGCAGAGACCCGGCGTGACGGCGGGCAGCAACCGTACCTCGCGAAACGGTCGCCAACCATGGCTTCCCGGCGAATCGGACCCGGTGCGGGGTCAGGTGTTCTCCGGGCGGGCGAAGGGGGCCGCAGGGGTCACGGTCAGGTCGGCGGGGCCGGTGAGGCCGGCCTCGTCCTCGACCTCGTCGCGGTGGCGGCGGCGGGGCCAGAGCCGCGCCGTCTCGTCCGTGGACGGGTCGTCCGGCACGGGCGTGCCTGGCGTCAGCCGCAGGGCCACCCCGAACAGGACGCAGGCGACGAACGCCATCACCAGGCCCCGGCCGTACTCGGCCCGGAAGCCGTCCTGCGGCGAGTAGAAGAAGTTCCGCTGGCCGGGATCGTTGAGTGTCGCCGTGGCCGCGATCAGCAACGCCAGCAGAGCGCCGGTCAGGGTGAGCCCCGCCAGTCGGGCGTTCTGCCGGACGGCCGCCGTGCCCCGCAGCGCCAGCGCCACGGTGCAGACCAGCAGGAGCAGCCCGACCAGATAGCCGATTCCGAAACCGCCGATCTCGGACACGCCAGCGGGCACCTCGATCGAGCTGTTCCCCTCCGGGCCGCCGTTGGGCAGGGTCATGACCAGCCACTCGCCGACCATCGACGCGACACCCGCGACCGCCCCCAGCCCGGCGACCAGCAGCGGAAGCCGGGGATCCCGGGTGAGACCGGCCAGGGACCGGCCGAACCGCCGGGTCGGCGCCGGATCGTCGGCGCCCCACTCGATCACGGCCGGGCCGTCGGGCGGGTCGCCCTGCCGGGGGATGGGCAGCTCCTCGGACATCGGCCATCCCTCCGCCGGTCACGGGCCTGCGTCGAATCATGGCACAGTCGGCCGTCGGTGACCTGAATCGCAGGGCGGGCGTCGGTGCCGGTCGGTCGCCCGACGGTCACCTTTCCGCTAGCGTTCTGCTCATGCCAATCCGTACCGCTTCAGCACAATGGCAGGGCAACCTCACCGAGGGCTCCGGCACCGTCCGCACCGGCAAGGGCGGCCTGTCGGGCAACTACTCCTTCAAGTCGCGCTTCGAGGAGGGCGAGGGCACCAACCCGGAGGAGCTGATCGCCGCCGCGCACTCCGGCTGCTTCTCGATGGCGTTCTCCAAGGCTCTCGCCGACGCCGGCGCGACCCCCACCTCGGTCGAGACCACCGCCAAGGTCCACCTGGACAAGACCGACGCCGGGATGACCGTGACCCGGATCGAGTTGGAGACCGTCGGCCAGGTGCCGGGGATCGACGACGCGGAGTTCCAGAAGCTCGCCGAGGCCGCCAAGGCCAACTGCCCGATCTCCCGCCTGCTCTCGCCGGGCGCCGAGATCACCCTCACCGCGCGCCTGGCTTCCTGAGCCGGACGACCCGCACACCGCGCGTTCACGAAGAGGGAGCCTCCGCCCGGTCACGGGCGGCCGCTCTCCTCTGCGTGGACGCGCGGTCCCGTCCCGGTCGTCCCCCAGTCCCCGGCCGGGTGCCGCCACGTCGGGCACAATGGGCGAGGTGCCGGTGGAGATGAGCCGTGAGCGCTTCGAGGAGCTGGTCGCCGAAGCCCTCGACGAGGTGCCCGAAGAGCTGCTCGGCCTGATGGACAACGTGGTCATCCTTGTCGAGGACGACCCGCCGCCGGGCGAGTCCGACCTGCTCGGTCTCTACGAGGGGCACGCGCTCACCGATCGCGGCTGGGACTATGCCGGCGTACTGCCGGACCGGATCTTCATCTACCGCCGTCCGATCCTGCGGATCTGCGACAACGACGAGGACGTCGTCGACGAGGTGGCGGTGACTGTGGTGCACGAGATCGCCCACCACTTCGGCATCGACGACGCGCGCCTGCACGCGCTGGGCTGGGGCTGAACCCCGCCCGCACCGCACCGCTCGGCTGATGGTCCGTGGTTGCCGTGGTCGCCTACCGTCGGTGCAGCAACGAGACACCGATCAGGAGGCCCTTTCATGCGCAGCGAGCTGTTCTCCGCGGAGAATCTGGAGAAGGAGTCCGCGCAGCCCGGCATGCGGCTGCAGAACTCCAAGATGTTGAAGATCGAGCTCAACGGCGAGGCGATGGCCCGGGTCGGGTCGATGGTCGCCTACCAGGGCAACGTCCAGTTCCAGGCGCTGGGCTCGGGCGGGCTCGGCAAGTTCCTCAAGCAGAAGCTCACCGGCGAGGGCGTCCCGCTGATGAAGGTCTCCGGTCAGGGTGACGTCTTCCTCGCCGAGCTGGCCAAGGACGTGCACATCATCGACCTGGAGCCCGGCGACGCGCTCTCCATCAACGGTTCCAGCGTGCTCGCCTTCGACTCCACCCTCCAGTACGACATCAGGATGGTCGGTGGGGCCGGGATGGCGTCCTCGTCCGGTCTGTTCAACTGCGTGTTCAGCGGCTACGGCCGGATCGCCATCACCACCAAGGGCACGCCCGTGGTGCTCAACGTGGACGCGCCCACGTACGTCGACCCGCAGGCCGCCGTCTGCTGGTCGGCGAACCTCCAGACCGGCTACCACCGGGCCGAGCAGCTCGGCCTCGGCACGCTGCTGGGCCGTCGTACCGGCGAGTCGTTCACGATGAGCTTCGCCGGCCAGGGCTTCGTGGTGGTCCAGCCGTCCGAGGAGCCGCCGGTCCTGGGCAGCGGTCAGCAGCAGCAGGAGGGCGGTCTGCTCGGCGGTCTGCTGAGCTGAGCACGCCGGTGCGGGCGTTCCCGGGTCGTCACCGGGGACGCCCGCGTCTGTGCGGTCAGGTCAACTCGCCGGTGCGCAGCCGGGCCAGCCAGGCCGCCGCGTCGGCGTAGTCGGTGTCGGACAGGCCCGCCGGGGCCGGCACCGGCCGCTCGGCCGCCGTCTGCGTCCAGCGGTGCCGGGGGTACGAGCCCAGGAAGCGGACGTCGGCGCAGACCCGGCGCAGCCCCTGCAACGCCTCGCCGAGCCGTACGTCGGCCACGTGGCCGGTGCAGTCCAGGAAGAAGACGTACCGGCCGAGCGCCTCACCGGTGGGCCGGGACTCGATCCGGGTCAGGTTGACCCCCCGTACGGCCAGCTCCATCAGCACCGACAGCAGCGCGCCGACCCGGTCGTGGGCGATGTAGACGGCCAGCGAGGTGAGATCGTCGCCGGTCGGCGGCGGGGGTGGCCCGGGACGCGCCACCAGGGCGAACCGGGTGACCGCGTCCGGATGGTCGGCGATCTTGTCGGCGAGCACGGTGAGCCGGTGCCGGGTCGCCCCGATCGGCGCGCAGATCGCCGCGTCGTACTCGCCGGACCCGGCGCCGGCGGCCGCCGCGCCGTTGGAGAGCACGTCCACCACCACCGCGTCGGGCAGGTGGTCGCGCAGCCAGCCACGGCACTGGTTGGACGCCTGCGGATGGGCCGCGACGACGCGGACCGATGTGAGCGAGGTGCCCGGCCGGGCACCGAGCACGAACTCCACAGGCAGGACCACCTCCCGGGTGATCACCAGAGGCTCGCCCTCGGCCATCTCGTCGAGGGTGACGCCCACCGCACCGCCGATCGAGTTCTCCAGTGGCACCAGAGCGGCGTCGGCGTCCCCCGCCCGGACGTGGTCCAACGCCTCCCCGACGCTGCGGGCGGGCGTACGGGTGCCGCGTTCGGCGGCGGGGACGGTGCGCAGGGCCTGCTCGGCGAAGGTGCCCTCCGGACCGAGGTAGACGAAGCGCGTCGGTGGTGTTCCCGGCATGTCGACCAGCCTACGCACCTGGCCCGATGGCCGGGCCGGCGTCGCAGGCGAGTGTCCGGATGCCGGCCGGCCCGGTGGCGCGTACCTCGATGGTGCACACGTCGGTGCCGGCGGTGACCAGTTCCGGCGCGGCCGGCCGGCCCCGGGTGACGACCTGGAGCTCCTCGTGGCCGGTCACCTCCACCACCGTGTACTGCCAGTCGGCGGCGCAGAGCGGCCCGGTGCGGACCTGGACCCGCACGTCGGGTGGGAGCACGCCGGCCCGGCCGCGCAGCAGTTGCACGACCCGCTGCCCGGTCGGCCCGTTCCGGCAGGGCGCCGCGACCAGTCCGGCGTCCGGGGTGGCCGACGGGGTGCGGAAGGCCGGGACGGACGGCGCGGTGCTGGGCGTGGCGCCGGGGGTACGCGTCGGGGCCGGAGTGGGGGATCCGGTGGTGGTGGGCGGCGTGTCCGGGGCCCGTAGCTCGGGTGGGGCGCCGCAGCCGGCCGACGCGGCGATGACGAGCAGAGTGAGCGCCGGCAGTACAGCGTGCGTCATCGTCCGCGACCGGGTGGGCGACGCGCGGGGGTACGGGGTGAACGGCACGGGCCGATCCTCGGGACATCGGAGAATTCTTCGCGGCCGGGGGTGGCCGAGCCCATCGTAGGGGGAGCGGCCGGCCGGGTGAAGCTCAGCCGAGGACGCGGTGCCCGGCTCGCTCCAGCGCGGCCCTGCCCTCGCCCAGCCGGACGGCCGGCACCAGCACGTAGTCGGTGTCGAACGTGGAGAAGGTGACCACGCTGACCCGGGCCTCGGCGAGCGGGTCGACGAGCGCGGCAAGTGTGCCGGTGCTGGGCAGGTCCGCCGGGCCGGCGACCCGTAGGCAGCGCCACGCCGTCTCCACCACGGCCCGCTCGGGCACCCGGTCGGCCGGGCAGATCACCGAGATCCCGTCGGCGGTCCAGCTCACGGTGACCACGTCGGCGCGGCCCAGCCCGTTCGACAGCTCTGCTGGCAGGGCGGCGTCGGCGGCCAGGCGGCACACGGCGTACTCCCCCGGCAGGAGAGCGATATCGAGCATGAGGGCACCCTACGGTCTCGGTGCGGACGCGCCCCAGCATTGTCGCGTGCGGCGAAGGACACACTCCGCCGCAGGTCAGACCTCGGAGAAGAAGGTGAGGGAGCCGGCCACGCCGCCGTGCGCGTGCACCGGCGTGGAGATCGCGTCGACTGTCGCGTCGGAGCTGCCCGCCGAGGCGGCCTGCACCCGGAGCAGCCCGCGGGCGAGTCGACCGGAGGAGAGCGCCAGCAGGGGCGGGATCTTGTCGATCTCGGCCTCGGTCAGCTCGCCCCGGTTGGCGGTGAAGTCGAGTAGGCGCAGCCCGCCGTCGAGCAGCGGCCGCCCGATCAGGCCGTCCGGTTCGCCCAGGCAGAGCAGCTCGCAGCCGGCCGTGGAGATCGCCACGACCCGGGTGTCGGCATCGATCAGCAGGCAGGGCTCGTCGGCGCGGCACACCGTGGAGGACCACTGGCCGAAGTTGTCGAACTCCGGCTCTGTCGAGGCCCGCGCCGCTGGCACGAACACTTCCGAGAGCGAAAGTTCGACGTGGGCCACCGAGCCTCCTATGTACACCGACGGACTGTCCACGCTAGCGGGTCACCGACAGAACCACCGAGCGCACCGGGTCGCCGACCACTCGACTGAGCCGAGACGGCCGGTGACGGCGCGGGAGCCGGTGGGTGAACGGGGGGACCGGAGCCGCGTGGCGTCGCCGGTGACGTTACCGGTGGTGGGCCGGCTTGTCAGCGGCCGTTCGGCCCTCCTCGTACCACCGGTAGTCGGCCGTTGGACGGTACGTGCCGTTCAGCCAGGTCCCGGGGTGTTGTGCCACCCGGGACAGCTTTTCGGCGGTGGCCGGGCTGATCCGGCTGCCGCCGGCCACGAGGAGCCGGTCCAGCTCCCGGTGGGTGGCCATCAGACAGTCCTTCGGCAGGCCGTAGACGCTGATCACGCCGGAGCCGACGAACGTCAGCACCGGCGTGACCGGGACGGGCAGCCCCACGGCGTCCGACAGGGCCTTGCTGGCGCGCTTGGCGTCCCGGCGGGCCTCGGCCACGTACGGCGGCCGCTTGCCGTTGATCTGCACCACGTCCCCGGCGACGAGCACGCGGGCCCGGCCGTGGTCGGCGATGGTCACCGCGAACAGGCCGCTCGGCCCGATGGCGAGGAACCCGGCCCGGTCGTCCTGGGTGCGGTCGAGTAGGGCGTCCGCCACATCGGTGCGGGGCCACTCGATCACGTGCCAGGCTGGCCCGAGGTGGTCGAGTTGGCCGAGCGCCCGTGCACCGGCCGCCTCCAGCCGCCGGGCACCCCGCTCGGCCCGACGACGACGGGCCCATTCGAGCGGTGTCGGACGGATCGGCGCGAGAGCCCCGGTCGACTCGACCCGAGGGTGGGGCACCGCCACGGGCGGCAGTGCCCGAGCGGACGGTACGGCTCGTCGTGCGGGAAAGACAGTCATCGTCGTCGACCTCCGGCAAAAGGTCCCTCGAAGTTATGTCCTCACTACCCTACGTTGTCACTCCCGGTGTTCGGCAAGCCGGAGCGCCGGAGTGAGTACGGATGAATGCCATATTCATCCACAGTTCTTTTCTCGGATGCCGCCAAACCCTGCCCTACGCTGCGGGAGTGACCCACTACGTCGACAGCGAAGTCGGCCGGCTCGGCACCGTACTGCTGCACCGGCCCGGACCGGAACTGGCCCGGCTCACCCCCCGAAACAACGACTCGCTCCTGTTCGACGCGATCCCCTGGGTGGGACGCGCCCAGGAGGAGCACGACGCGTTCGCCGCCGCGCTGCGCGAACGCGGCGTCGAGGTGCTCTACCTGGCGACCCTGCTGACCGAGACGCTGGCCGTGGCGGACGCCCGTGCCGAACTCACCGAGCAGGTGCTGCGCTCGCGGCGGCTCGGTGACACCCTGCGCGCCCGCGTCGCCGACCACCTCTCCTATCTGGACCCGGCCGCCCTGGCCGACGTGTTCACCGCCGGCCTTGCCCACGAGGAGCTGCGGATCAGCTCGGAGCGACCGGGCGGGCTGGTCTACACCCTGATGGACCGGCACGACTTCGTCATCGACCCACTGCCCAACCTGCTGTTCACCCGGGACTCGTCGCTGTGGATCGGCGACCGGGTGGGCGTCACCAGCCTCGCCATGCCGGCCCGCCGCCGCGAGACCACCCTCACCGACGCCATCTACCGCCACCACCCGCGCTTCGCCGGCACCGAGTTCGTCTACCGGCCGCAGCTGGAGCACCTGGAGGGCGGGGACGTCCTGCTCCTCGCACCCGGGGTGCTGGCCGTCGGCGTCGGCGAGCGGACCACCCCGGCCGGAGCGGAACGCCTCGGTCGGCAGGTATTCGCCGCCGGGCTGGCCCACACCATCCTGGTGGTGCCGATCGCCCAGGAACGCGCCACCATGCACCTGGACACCGTGTGCACGATGGTCGACTCCGACGCCGTGCTGATGTACCCCAACATCGCCAGCACGCTCTCCGCGTACACGGTGATCGCCGGCGCGGACGGCGAGGACCCGCGGGTGGACGGCCCGGCGCCGTTCCTGCGGGCCGCCGCCGACGCGATGGACCTGGACCAGCTCCGGGTCATCGACACCGGACTGGACCCGGTCACCGCCGAACGGGAGCAGTGGGACGACGGCAACAACACCCTCGCCCTGGCGCCCCGGCTCTGCGTCGGGTACGAGCGCAACACCGAGACGAACGCCCAACTGGAGCGGGCCGGCATCGAGGTGATCCCGATCGCCGGATCGGAGCTGGGCTCGGGGCGGGGTGGCCCCCGCTGCATGTCCTGCCCGATCTCCCGTGATCCGTTGCCGGTGGCCGGGTGAGCGGGACGGCCGCGCTCAGCGCAGGGTGAGCTGGCGGCCGAGCAGCCCCTGCCGGGCGCGCCGGCCGGCGGCGTCCAGCGGGTCGGTGGCGGCGAGGGCCTCGGCGTACCGCTTGGCGAACTGCGCGACCGGGTCCTCCCAGTCGGTCGCCGGGGTCTCCTCCGGCAGATCCCAGACCGGCACCAGGCGACCGTGCGCGCGGAACATGCCGGCGAACTTGGTCTGCTCGCCGAGCGTCAGCGCGCCGGCCGCGCCGAGGCGGGCCAGCGCGTCCAGGGCGGCGTCCTCGTCCTCCGGCAGCACCCAGCGCACGTGGGCCTTCTCCGGGACCTGGCACCAGTAGGCGGCCTTCGCCGCGCTGAGCCGCACCGTCGGGTAGATGGCCGCGTTCGCCCGCTCCAGGGACGCCTGGACGGTCGGGTCGTCCGCCGCGCCGGGGTCGAGCCAGAACTCGAACCCATCGTGCATGCTGATCTCCAGTGGGCCGTCCACCAGGATGTCCTGAAGTCGGGGGCCGGGGCCGGGCAGCGGCGGAACGGCCACCTGGTCGCCCGGCTCGGTCCGCAACGCGCACAGCAGCGCCTCGGCCAGGTCCCGCGAGACGTCGCCGGACTGCTGGTGGCGTTGCAGACCGATCAACACCCGGCCGTCCGGCTTGGTCATCGCCGGGGCGGCCATCGGCAGCACGGTGGCCAGCGTGGCGGGCCGGTCGCCGAACTCCTCGATCAGGGCGGGCGTCAGGCGCAGCGGCGCCGACGCGGCGGGCACCAGCTCGCGCAGCGCGATCCACTCGGGCTCGTCGACCAGCCCCTCGAACGGTCGCGGGACGAAGACGTCCCGCACCTTGTCCCGGCGGGGGGCGGTGTCGGCGCGCTGGCTCTTTCGACGCTTGCTCACGGCGTCACAGCCTAGAGGCCCGGCCGGCTCGTCGTGGGCCGGACCCGCCTCGCCGCGACGTTCAGCCCGCCGCCACCAGGTCCGATCGGGTCGTGGGGGTCGGGTCGAACTCCGCCCAGACGCGCTGGCCCATGCCGTCGCGCTCGACGCCCCAGCGGGTGGCCAGGCCGGCGACGATGTGCAGGCCGCGCCCGTCCGCCGCGTCCGGGCTGGCCGTGCGCAGCCGTGGACCGCCGACTGCGCCGCCGTCGGTCACCCGCAACTGGATCCGCGGACCCTCCAGCGACGACCGCAACCGCCAGGCCACCCGGACCACGCCGCCGGGCAGCGGCCGGGCGTGGCGCACCGCGTTGCCCACCAGTTCGGCGAGGACCGCGATCAGATCCGCGAGGAGAGCCGGGGGTACGACGGCACCCAGCTCGTCGGCGAGCCGGTGCCGGGCCAACCGCGCCCCGGCGGGGTGGTGCGGAACCACCACGCACCAGGCCCGTTCGCTCACTGCCGCTGCCACCGTCGCCTCCACGTCGGGCCACCGCTGGTCAACCGCGCGGTAGCCGCACCTCTGCGACCGTACCGCCGCCGGTCCTCGGACGTAGGGATACCCATCCATTCTGTTGTTCAACGATCCGGCGGACGAGATAGAGCCCGAGACCGGCGCCGGGGTATCCGCGCCGGTCGCCGGACTCCCCCTGCCAGAACCGGTCGAACGCCCGCTCCACGTGGTCGGGGCGGATGCCGATACCCCGGTCACTGACCCGGAACGCCACAAGCTGACCGTCGACGCCCGCGGTGATCTCGATGGGGGAGTCCGGGGGCGAGTACTTGCCGGCGTTCGTGGCCAGCTCGGTCAGCACGGTGGTGAGGCTGGGGCGGTGACCCAGCGCCTTGGGCAGGCCGGACGGGAGACGCAGCACCAGGCGGTGGCGCAGCTCGGCCGGCAGGTCGTCGACGGCGGCGCGAAGCGCCTCACCGAGGTCGAACGGGGTGGGCGGGTCGTCGCCCGGCCCCGCCTCGGCAGCCGAGGAGAGCAGCCGGTCGACGAGCCGGGCCAGCTCGTTGGCCCGCTGCCCGATCACCCGGGCGGCCTGTCGTCGGTCCGCCTCGGTCAGCGACTCCCAGTGGTCGGTGAGCGTGTCCGCGTACCCCTTGATCACGGTGACCGGCGTGCGCAGCTCGTGGCTGGTCACCGCGACGAACAGGTCGCGGTCGTGGTCCCGGCGCTGCTGGTCGGTGATGTCGCGGAAGGTGACCACCCGCAGGGCGCCCGGGCCGGGCAGCTCGCCGGAGGTGATCCGCAGCCAGCGCCCGTCCGGCAGCCGGTGGTCCCGGACCTGGCCGGACGGTGGCAGCGGGAGCGGCAGCGGACGGCTCAGCGCCTGCTCGGCGGAACGGCCGGTGACCTGCGCGGCGGCCGGGTTCCAGAGGCGTACGTGGCCGTCCCGGTCGACCACGGCCAGCCCGTCGGCGAGCGCCGCCACGACCGGACCGTCGCCGTGCACCGGAAGGCCGGTCTGATCGCCGTACATGTGCCCGACGCAGGAGGCGAGGTAGGCGACCACGCCCTGCCGCTCGGCTCCCTGCTCGTCGTCGTCCGGGTAGAACGCGTGCAGGCTGCCGACGGTGTGCCCGCCGATCTCGGCCCGGGACACCACCATCCGGCGCAGGCCGCTGCCGGCTAGCTCGCCGCTCAGTTTGCCGCTGAGGTCCGCCACCCGGACCTGGCGTACCCGGGGGCCGGAGAGCAGGCAGACGGTGTCCGGGTCGTCGACCGTCAGCGGGCGGCCGAGGGCCCACTCCGCCGCGCCGGTCGCGGCGATCACCCGGCCGCCGGTCGGGCCGAACTCGACGAAGGCCATCCCGCTCGCCTCGAGTGCCGGCTGGGCCACCCGGAGCAGCTGGGTGAGGACCGGCAGGCCCGCGTCACCAGAGTTGATCATTTCGATGACGACGGTGTGGCCGGCGATGAGAGCGGGGAAGTCGATTCGCTCCGGCATGGGCCGAGTCTGCCCCGTCGGCGCGCGTTTGGGCACCCCCGCCGGTCGGTGCCGGTCACCGGTCCAACCGGGCCAGGGCGTGCGCCGGCCGGTCCGTGATGATCCCGTCCACCCCGGCCGCCAGCACCAGCTCCAGGTCGTCCGGCTCGTTGACCGTCCAGACGTACACCTGGTTGCCGGCCGCGCGCAGCGCCGGCAGCAGCTGCGGACGGGCCCGGACCAGGCCGATGCCCGGCCCGGCGATGCGGGCGCCGAACGGCAGCCGACCGGGCCGCAGCACCCGCGGCAGCACCTCCAACAGCAGCACCGTGGGCAGCGCCGGAGCCAGCTCGCGGACCCGACGGACCGCCAGCGGGGAGAACGACATCACGGTCACCTGAACCGGGTCGTCCGGCGCCGGTTCGGCCAGCCCGTACCGCCGCAGCAGATCCACCAGGCGGCGCTCGACCGCCGAGCCGTACCGGGACGGGTGCTTCGTCTCCACCAGCAGCCGGACCGGCCGGCCGGCGTCGAGCACCGCGTCGAGCAGCCGCTCCAGGGTCAGCAGCCTGGTGTGCGAATCGTCAGGTGGCAGGTCGCCGCCCGCCGCGCTGCCCGGATGCCAGGAACCAAAGTCCAGCGCCTCCAGCTCGGCGAGGGTACGCGCGCTGACCAGACCGCGACCGTTGCTGGTGCGGTCCAGCCGCCGGTCGTGGACGCAGACCAGGTGCCCGTCCCGGGTCAGCCGGACGTCGCACTCCAGGCCGTCCGCGCCCTCGTCCAGGGCGCGCAGGTACGCGGCGAGGGTGTGCTCCGGAAGGTCGTACGAGGCGCCGCGATGCGCGAAGACCAGTGGCCCGCCCATTCCGGCCGCCTCAGATGACCTGGCCGGGCTGCCCGTTCGCGTCGACCACCGGGCGGCCGACGGCGGCCCACTGGCGCATCCCGCCGTCGGCGTTCCGCACCTGCTCCCAGCCGTTGTTCACCAGGTAGGCGACGACCTGGGCGGAACGTCCGCCGGAGCGGCAGATGACCGCCACGTCCCGGTCGGTGGGCACCTCGGCCAGGCGCGCCGGCAGCTCCATCATCGGCAGGTGGTGGGCGGTGGGGGCGTGGCCGGCCGCCCACTCGTCCTCCTCCCGCACGTCCAGCAGGTAGGTGTCGTCGGCGATCTCGGTCACGGGCACGGTGGGAACCTGGGGTCCGAACACAGGAAGCAACACTAGATCCTCGTCGGCCGGATCGGCACCGACCGGGCCGTCGACACCGTCACAACCGGGACACCCAGCGTGGGTTGGCCTGCGCCCAGGCGGGCACCCGAGTCCCGCGTACGGCCTCGAAGAGCCCGTTGCCGCCGTTGTCCAGCACCACGTACGACACCTCGTCGATGGTCTGCGGCGACGACGGCACCTGGACGCCGTGCATCCCGTCGGGCGGCAGCGCGCGCAGCGCGAGGAGCAGGTCCTCCAGGGGTACGCCGTTGGTGTCGACGGTCAACGAACCGCCAACGGCCCGCAGCACCTGGTCCAGTTTGATCGGGTTGCTGCGCAGGTCCGCCCTGCCGGCGCTGTCCAGCATCGCCCGCAGGAGCTGCTGCTGGTGGTGCTGCCGGTCGTAGTCGCCCCCGGGCAGGTCGTAGCGCTGCCGTACGTAGTCCAGCGCCTGCGCGCCGTCCATCTGCTGGCAGCCGGTGGGGAAGACCCGGTTGGTGTGGATCGAGCGGACCTCGGTGTCCACGCACATCCGCACCCCGCCGAGCAGGTCGATGACCTTCCGGAAGCCGGAGAAGTCGATCAGGGCGGCGCCGTCGAACCGGATGCCGGTGAGCCGGGTCAGGGTGGTGGAGAGCAGTCTCGTGCCGCCCTCTCCACCGCCACCGTGCTCGTACGCGGCATTGATCTTGTCCGGTCCGCCGGCAAACCCGTTCCCGGGTGGGATGGCGACCAGCAGGTCACGCGGGATGGAGACCAGGTACGCCTCCCGCTGTCCGGCGGGGACGTGCACGATGAGGATGGTGTCGGAGCGCTGGTCGTTCCCA
Source organism: Micromonospora sp. NPDC005298 (assembly GCF_040607375.1). Lineage (NCBI taxonomy): Bacteria > Bacillati > Actinomycetota > Actinomycetes > Micromonosporales > Micromonosporaceae > Micromonospora > Micromonospora sp. NPDC005298. Next base: position 87,406 of record NZ_JBEXGP010000001.1, on the reverse strand, counting down.
CTGTCGCCGGGACGGCGGTCGGAGCCCACCAGCAGGTAGTTGAGCGGCCCGTCCAGGTCGGTCCGGCTGGCGCGCGCACCGGCGTCGAGCAGTTGCTCCTTGGTGACCGTGCGGTCGTACCGGTTGCTGAGTGTCCTGAGGCCGACCACGGCGAGCCCGGCCAGCAGGACGAGGGCCAGGCCGATGCCGAGCAGGATCCGTGGCCCGCGGGCGCGACGGGACCGGGCGGGTCCGGCCGGACCCGCCGTGGTGCGTCCGGACCTGGACGTGACCGCCTCCCCGCAGCCGATACGTGAAACCTGCTCACGTCAGACTACGGACGGTGACGTACCGGGGGCGGCGTTTCCGCGACTTCGGCCGCCACCGTGGCCGTCACTTGCGGGTGGAGATCACCTCGGGGTGGTTGAAGATGAACTCGGCCAGCTTGTCCTGCTTGATCGCCTGGAACATCGCCATGGTCTCCGGGCTCAACGCCTCGGCACCCGCGCCGTTGCTGTTGAAGGTGCCGTTGTTGGTCTTCAACATCGTCAGCTCGTTGGCGGTCACGCCGCGCATGGTGAAGATCAGGTCCTCGATCTTGGCGCCGCCGGTGTCCAGCACGAACGCCTTGCCGGCCGCCTTGATCAGCTGGTTCAGCTTCGCCGGATTGGTCAGCGTGCCGCCGTCGGTGGCCTTGCGGGCCATCGCCTTGATCAGCTGCTGCTGGTTCTGCTGGCGGTCGTAGTCGCCACCGGGCAACCCGTAGCGCTGCCGGGCGTAGTCGAGCGCCGCCCAGCCCTCCATCTCCTGGCAGCCCTTCTTGTGCACCACCGGGGTCATCCGCTTGCCGGTCTTCTTGGCGTCGGCGTTCCACATCGGCTTGCCGTCGACGAACGACATGTGCTTCGACTTGACCTCGTGGCTCACGCAGATCTTCACGGTGCCGAGGGTGTCGATGACGTTCTTGAAGCCGCCGAAGTTGATGATCGCCGCGCCGTCGAAGCTGACGCCGGTGAGCCGCTTGATGGTCTGCGCCATCAGCTGGGCGCCGCCCTCCCAGCCGCCGCCGTTGCGGGCGCCGGCCTGGAACGCTGCGTTGATCTTGTCGGTGCCGCCGGTGAAGCCGCTCGCCTTGAACGGAGGGATCTGCGCCTGCGTGTCCCGCGGGATGGAGATCAGGTACGCCTGGTCGTGCGAGGCCGGGATGTGCAGGATGATGATGCTGTCCGAGCGGACGTCGTCCGCGGCCCAGCGCTCGCGCGCGTCCACGCCGAGCAGCAGCATGTCGATCGGGCCGTCCAGGCTCGCCCCGCCCTCGGCGTCGGACTTGCCGGCCTCGCCCAGCAGGTTGCGCTGGGCGATGTCACCCGTCGCCTGCCCGATCAGCACCTTGCCGCCGACGATCGCCACCCCGCTGCTGAGCATCAGCACGGCACCGAAGATCACGGTCAAACGGGCCCAGAGGGGGTCCTTGCGTCGACTCCGCTTCTTCGCCGGCCCGCCACCGCCGGACCGGCCACCGCCACCGCCACCGTCGCCGGGCGGCCGCCCCCCCGTCCCGCCGGCCGAGCGGCCCGGCTGCACGGGTATGGACGCGGCGATCCGGCCGCTGGGGGCGGCGGACCCGGTGGACGAAGGGCGACGACTGGCCTGAACCGGCATTCGTGCTCCAGCTCGTGATCAGGAGGGGGCGGCACCACTGTACGTACATCGATTCGACTTGGCGAGTTCATCACTGGTCCATCCGGACGGCATTTCTCGCGTTTCGGTCTATCGTCGCTATTCGATGGACCGGCCGGTGGGCGTCCGATTACCCGCCGTCGCTGCCCTTCGGTGGGTTTGCCTTGACCCACTCCGCCATGGTGTCCGCCGCCATGGCCCGGTACATCGCCAACGCCTTCTCGCGGTCGGAGACCACCACCGACTCGCCGTTGATCGTGTCGCTGCCCGAGTTCGGGCTGGTCACGAAGGTGAGGTTCTGGCCGCGCAGATTGCGGAACTGCAGCGCCATGTCTGTAACCGAGAAACCCTGGTCCACGGTTACGGCCTTGGTCACCGACTGGAGGAAGTCGTTGAGCTTCTTCGGGTTCGCCAGCGTGCCGGTGCTGGCCGCCTTGTCCATCAACGCGCGGAGAAACTCCTGCTGGTGCCGCATGCGGGCGAAGTCGCCGTCCGGGAACTGCTTGCGCTGCCGGATCCAGTCCAGCGCCTCCGCGCCGTCCATGTGGTTGGTGCCCATGGTGAACGTCCGGTACGGCTTGTGGATCGAGGTGATGGTCCGCTCCACCTTCAGGTCCACGCCGCCGAGGGCGTCGGTGACCTCCTTGAAGCCACCGAAGTCGATCGCCATCACGTGGTCGATCCGGACGTCGGTGAAGCACTCCACGGTGCGTACCGCAAGCGGCAGCCCACCGAACGCGAACGCGGCGTTGATCTTCGCGCGCTGGCCGGAGCCGCAGTCCGCGCCGGCGCTCTCCGGGATCGGCACGTACAGGTCACGCGGGATGGAGACCAGGTACGCCTCCTGGTGGTCGGCCGGAATGTGCATCACGATGACCGTGTCGGCCCGCCACTGGCTCTTGCTGTCGACCGGGGCGTCCGGGTCCCGCGAGTCGCTACCCACCAGCAGGATGTTCAGCGCGCCCTCGACGGGCTTGACCGGACGACCTCCGGTGATCTCCGCGAACGGGTCGGTGCGGGCCAGGTCGGAGTCGAGGTTGCGGGCGTACAGCCACGCCCCGAGACCGCCCAGCAGGGCGAGCACCAGCACCGTCACGCCGGCGACCAGGCCGATCCGGCCCCAGCGTGGCCGAGGGCCGCGCCGACCCGAACCGCCGGTGCCGGCGGGCCCGCCGGGGCCCTTCGGCCCACCCGGCCCGCCCGGACGAGGCTGCTCGTCCTCGGGCGACGGGTACCAGCGTGCCTCGGTGGGACGGGCACGCCCGGAGGCGCCCCGGTCGGGGCCGGGCACCGAGGCGCGCCCGGCGCTGCGGCGCAGGTACGGGTGCGGAACGCCGGCAGACGATGTCGCTGACATGTAACTCAGGGTACGGAGTGGGAGCCACTGCCGCCTTCAGGCGACACTCAGCGATCGGCCGAGTGGCTACCCCAGCCGCGCCCGGAAGTACTCGATCGTGCGTCGCAGGCCGTCTTCGGGCGCCACGGTCGGCTCGTATCCGAGCAGTTCCCGGGCGAGAGTCAGGTCCGGGCGGCGCATCTCCGGGTCGTCCGCGCTGCGGGTGATGTAGGTCACCTGTGAGCTGCTGCCGGAGAGCGACACGATCAACTCGGCGAGTTGCCGCATGGTCAACTCGTGTTCGGTGCCGCAGTTGACCGGGCCGGTCTCGGTCGAGTCGAGCAGCAGCAGGATGCCGCGCACCAGATCCTCGACGAAGCAGATGGACCGGGTCTGGTTGCCGGTGCCGTGCACGGTGATCGGCTCGCCGCGCAGCGCCTGGGAGATGAAGGTGGGGATGGCCCGGCCGTCGTCCGGGCGCATCCGCGGGCCGTACGTGTTGAAGATCCGGACGATGGCCGCGTCGAGCCCGCGGTAGCGGTGGTACGCCATGGTGGCCGCCTCGGAGAACCGCTTCGCCTCGTCGTAGACGCTGCGTACCCCGATGGGGTTGACGTTGCCCCAGTAGGTCTCGCGCTGCGGGTGCTCCTTCGGGTCCCCGTACGCCTCGGAGGTGGAGGCCATCAGGAATCGGGCGCCGTCGGCGACCGCGCGGTCCAGCAGGTGCAGGGTGCCCACCGAGCCGACCCGCAGGATCTCCACCGGCAGTTGGGCGAAGTCGGTGGGGCTGGCCGGCGAGGCCATGTGCAGGATCGCGTCGAACCGCTCGGCGAGCGCCGGGTGGTGGGTCGGCAGTCCGTCGGAGATGTCCGCCTCGACCAGGGTGAAGGTGGGGCGGTCGAGCAGGTGGGCGACGTTCTCCTTGGAGCCGGTGACGAAGTTGTCCAGGGCCACCACCGTGCAACCGCGGGCGATCAGGGCGTCCACCAGGTGCGACGGGACGAAACCGGCGCCGCCGGTGACGAGGACGCGGTGACCGGGACCGAAGCGCTCAGCAACCTTCATGCGGGTCAGCCTACCGATCCCAATTTGCAAGGAAGGGCCCCCTATTAACGCCTGGCGTTAATAGGGGGCCCTTCCTTACCGCGGCGGATCAGTGGGCGCCCGAACCGGTGAGGGCGCGCACCTCCAGCTCCGCGTACTTCGCCTCGTCGTTCTCCTTCGAGATCAACGTGCCGATCCATCCGCACAGGAAACCGAACGGGATGGAGAGGATGCCCGGGTTGGACAGCGGGAACCACTGCCAGTCGTGGTCCGGGAACATCGAGGTCGCCGCGCCCGAGACCACCGGCGAGAAGAACACCAGCAGTACGGACGAGAGCAGGCCACCGTAGATCGCCCACACCGCGCCGGAGGTGTTGAACCGTCGCCAGAACAGGCTGTAGAGGATCGCCGGCAGGTTGCCCGAGGCGGCGACGGCGAACGCCAACGCCACCAGGAACGCCACGTTCAGGTTCTGCGCGTAGATCGACAACAGGATGGAGATCGCGCCGATCACCAGGGCGGAGATCCGGGCGACCCGTACCTCCTGACGTTCGGACGCCTCGCCCCTCTTCATGACGTTCGCGTAGAAGTCGTGCGCCAGGCTGGACGAGGAGGCCAGGGTCAACCCGGCGACCACCGCCAGGATGGTGGCGAAGGCGACCGCCGCGATGATCGCCAGCAGGGCGGCACCACCCAGGTCGCCGCCGAGGAAGTCGATGCCGAGCGCCTCGGCCAGCTGCGGCGCCGCCGTGTTGCCGGCCTTGTCCTGCTCGGTGATCGCCTTGCTGCCCACCAGTGCCGCCGCGCCGAAGCCGAGGGCCAGGGTGAGCAGGTAGAAGGTGCCGATGATGCCGATCGCCCAGAGCACGCTCTTGCGGGCCGCCCTGGCGGTCGGCACGGTGTAGAAGCGGATCAGGATGTGCGGCAGGCCGGCGGTGCCGAGCACCAGGGCGATGCCCAGCGACAGCAGGTCGACCTTGTTGTAGAAGGTCTGTGTCGCGTTGCCGGCCACTTCGACGCCGTACCGCAGACCTGGTTCGAGGAAGGCGCTGCCCTTGCCGGAGGAGGCGGCGGCGTCACCGAGCAGCGACGACAGGTTGAACTTGTACTTCGCCAGCACCAGCAGGGTCATCAGCAGCGCGCCGCTCATCAGCAGGAACGCCTTGACGATCTGCACGTAGGTGGTGCCCTTCATGCCACCCACGGTCACGTAGACGATCATCAGGGCGCCGACCATGATGATGGTGGCCACCTTCGCGGTCGCCGCGTCCATCCCGAGGAACGTCGTCCCCGGCTTGATGCCGAGCAGCAGCGCGACAAGCGCGCCAGCGCCCACCATCTGGGCCAGCAGGTAGAAGATCGACACCGTGATGGTGGAGACCGCCGCCGCCGTACGCACCGGACGCTGACGCATCCGGAAGGCGAGCACGTCGGCCATCGTGTACCGGCCCGAGTTGCGCAGCAGCTCCGCCACCAGCAGCAGGGCAACCAGCCAGGCGACCAGGAAGCCGATCGAGTAGAGGAAGCCGTCGTAGCCGTAGAGCGCGATGATGCCGGCGATGCCGAGGAAGGAGGCGGCCGACATGTAGTCGCCGCCGATCGCCATGCCGTTCTGGAAGGCGGAGAACGACCGGCCACCGGCGTAGAAGTCGGTCGCCGTCTTCGTCTGCCGGCTGGCCCAGATGGTGATGGCCAGGGTCACCGCCACGAACACCAGGAACAGCGTGATGGTCAGGTTGCGGGCGGTGTGGTTGCCCGCCTCGGCAGCGAGCAGATCAGCCGCGTGGACCGTTGTCATGGGTCACCTCCCCGATCTCGGCGCGGATCCGGTCGGCGACCGGGTCGATCTTCCGGTCGGCGAACCGGGAGTACAGCCAGGCGATCAGGAACGTGGAGACGAACTGGAGCAGGCCGAAGATGAGCGCGACGTTGATGTTGCTGCCGAACAGCTTCGTGCCCATGAAGTCCCGGGCGTACGCGGAGAGAATGACGTAGAGCGCATACCACAGGAAGAACGCGACGGTCATCGGGAAGACGAAGCCGCGCAGCGCACGCCGCAGCCCGGCGAACTCGTCCGACCGTTGTACGGCCAGGTACTTGTCCGACTGGGAAGCGGTCGGAGCGGGTGTGTCCGTGGACATCTGTGGATCACCACCTTCACAGGCGTCAGAGGAGTTTCGCGCACGGTAGAGAGCGCACTCCTCGCCCGGGAAGGCTGAGATCGACACCGGTCGCCGAGTGCGCCGAACGGTTGACTCGCTGCGCCAAGTGACCCAGATCACCCCGGTGACCGGTCGATCCGGTCGAGCCCGCTCAGCCCGGCAGCTCGTGGTAGCGACCCCGGTAGTGCAGCAACGGCGACGTGTCCTCGGCCAGGTCGACCGCCTCGATGGTGGCCTCCACAAGCAGGGCCCAGCCGTACTCCCGCGCGCTGTCCAGCCGGCAACCCACCCAGCCGCCGGCGTCCCCCGGCACCGGCCCGTACGGCGTGTCGGTCCACGTCCCGGTGGCGAAGAGGCCACCCGGGGAGGGGAACAGCCCGGCGAACCTGTCGGCGAGCTGCCGGTGCGGCGGGCCGAGCGGCGCGACCGCGAACCGTCCCGCGTCCTCGGCGGCGGCCCACAGGTCGGACTCCGCGTCGATGAGGCCGAGCAGTCGGTCCGGTTCGCCCTCGGCGACCAGGGTGGACGACACGGTCAGCCCTGCCGGACCCGGCGCGGTCCAGAGCGTTACCGGTGCGGCGAGACGACCGCGCAGCCGCCGTGCCGGTGACCGCTGCCCGGTCGGTACCGCGAACGGGTCGGTGTGGTGGATCTCGGCACCCGGCTCATGATTCACGTGAAACATTGTGCCGCCCCGACCACGTGCCCAACCCAGGAAGCGCTCGTGCAGGTCGGCGGGTCGCCCGTTGAGCCGGGCGAGCTGGTCGCCGGCCTCGGCCATCAGAGCGCCCAGGTAGACAAGCAGCCCCACGCGGTCGTGCCGGTACTCGGCGAGCAACGCCAGCCGCGCCGGCTGGCACGGCCAGGGCGCGCCGCAACCCCGACACCGCCAGAGCGGTCGCATCGGCAGGTGCGGCCGGCTCACCAGCGGCGTCCGTCGGGCCGGAGTGGCGGGACCGGCGTACCCGGGCCGGCGGTCGGAGGGCGATGGCCCGGTGCTCGATATGACCGTGAGTCATATTTATACCTGTGTGTCATGTCGCTCGCGGTGCCGCGCGTCACCAACGGTCGCCGTTCGCGCGCCACGTCCGCGCCGGGGTGAGCCGGCCGGCCCGGCCCGGTTGCGGCAGGGCCGCCGTCGGCCCGTCAGTCGGCCAGAGCGGCCCGGTGGGCACGCCCGGCGGCCTCTCCGCGCCCGGCACGGCCGCCTGCACCGCCGGCTTCCCTCTCCGGTACGACCACCGCGCCCCGTTCCCGCCCCGGACGAACCCGAACATGGCTGATCTCCTCCCGTCGACGAGGGCCGCCCCGATCGGGGGATGACCGGGGCGGCCCGACGCAGGACCCGGTCGCCGGGACGTCGCCTCCACCGGCCGGGCCGCGCGTCCTCCACCCTGGACGGAAGGGGCCGGACAGGGGAGGATTACAGGGCTTACTACGCAGCGCAGTCGCGTACTTACCGGAGAGGTAAGGATGAACGTCGAAATGTGGGTACGGGCGTTGAAGGCCGCTCGGGCCGGTGCCGAGATGTCCCAGGAGGCGTTGGCGACGGCCACCCGGTGGAGTCCCTCCACGGTGGCGGCCATCGAAACCGGCCGACGCCGGCCGACCATGGAGTTCGCGGTCGCCGCCGACGAAGCCCTGTCGACCGGCGGCCTCCTCGCCGAACTGTTGAGGGCCGCCGATCGCCAGCGGTTGCCGACCTGGTTCGTGCCGTGGCGCGCCCATGAGGAGCAGGCGATCCGGCTCTGCGAATTCGAACCGTGCCTTATTCCGGGGCTCCTGCAAACCGAGGACTATGCCCGAGCGGTCATTTCCGCCGGTGGCCTGAATCCCACCACTGTGGTCGACGAGTTGGTCGCGGTTCGGATGGACCGGCAGCAGTTGTGGCAGCGGGCAGAATCGACACAATGCGTCTTCGTCCTGGACGAGACGGCTCTGCGCCGCCCGGTCGGCGGGCCGGCGGTGTTGGACGCCCAGCTCGGTCGGCTGATGGAACTCGCCGCGCTGCCGAGCGTCAGACTGCACGTCGTGCCGCTCGACGCCGGAGCCCATGTCGGGTTGACCGGCGGCTTTCTGCTCGCCGAACTGCCGGATGGTGAACGGGTCACCTATGTCGAGGATGTTGCTCGGGGACACGTCATCGACGACCCGGACGTCGTGCGTCTGATTGGTCGGAAATGGGATAGCCTGCTCGGCGAGGCGCTGTCCACGGGCGCCTCGCTGGATCTGATCCGGAAGCTGAAGGTGACGCCATGACTGATCCTCAACCACGCTGGCGGACGTCGACCAGGTCCGGCGACACAGGCGGCGCCTGCGTCGAGGTGGCGGACAACCTGCCCGGTGTGGTGCTGGTCCGGGACAGCAAGGACCGCTCCGGTCCGGTCCTCACCTTCGCTCCGGCCGCGTGGCGCGGATTCCTCGCCGACGCTGCCCGTGCCCTCGGCCAGCGCGCGGGCTAGCGGCGCGGGGTGACGGTGGCCAGCAGTTCCGGCTGGCGGCGGTCCAGCACGTCGCCGGCCAGGTACGCGCCGAGCAGCGCCGTACCCAGTCCGTACGCGATGCCGACCGGCAGGGCCAGCCAGAGCCAGGCGTCGCCGAGCAGCGCCGCAGCCACCACCATCGGCACCGCCACGACCGCGGACGTGAACATGGCGACCAGGGTGAGCATCCCCTTCGCCACACCGGCGCCGCTGTTCATCGCGAACGGGTTGCTCGTCTCCGGCAGCGAGTACGCCCCGAGCACCGAGACGAAGCTGTTCACCGCCAGCCCCGCGCCGTAGGTCGCGATCAGGCTGCCGATCGTGAGCCCGATCCATCCCGGCCGGCCGAGCACCACCGACAGGACCACCGCGACGATCGCCAGCATCGGCAGCACGTACAGCGAGAAGGCCGTCATGCGGGCGCGCAGTTCCACCCGGCCCGGTACGCCGGCCACCACGTTCGCGGCGTACGCGCTGCCGTCGAAACCGAACTGGTTGGCCAGGGTGACCGAGGCGAGCACACCGACGAAGAGCATCGAGAGGGTGACCAGCACCGGTGAGGTGTCGCTGGCGCTCGTCGTCAGACCCTCCCCGCTCGCCAACCCGCCGCCACCAAGATTGATCATCACGGGTATGAAGATGCCGACCACGGCGATCGTGATCAGGTTCGCCCGACGGCGGGCGTCCCGCCACCAGTAGCGGGCCTCCCGGGCGACGAGCGCACCGAACCGGTCCCGGCGCACCCAGCCGGCGATTCGCGGGAACAGTTGGCCGACCGCGGCACCGGTAGCCCCGCGCCGGACTGGCGCCTTGCCGGCACTCGCCGCGCCCACCATCGCCGACTCCAGCGACCGCGACCACCAGAGCAGCAGGGCACCGATCGCCACCACGGTGATCAGCAGCTTGACCGGTGCGGCCCAGACCCGACCCTGCGCCACGTCGATGCCGGCAGTCCACGGCGCCCCGAACGGCGTCCAGCCGATGACCGTCGCCAACCCGGTCAGCCGGGTCCAGTCCGCCTCGCGGAGCGCCGCGAGGCCGAACACCTGCAACGGCCCGAGCAGCGCGGCGGCGACCGCCAGCAGCACGGCCGCGAGGTCGCGCACCCGACGCGAGCGCAGCATGGTGGCGAACGCGCTGGTCACCGCCCGGCTCGCGGCCACGCAGAGCAGCAGCCCACCGGCCACCCCGACCACGGCGACCAGGCCCGCGGACCAGCCGCCCAACGCCCACGCGGTGAGCACCAGCCCGAGCGACGCCACGAGCACCGCCAGCACCGGGACGCTGACCAGGGCCGCGGCGAACAGGCCGGTGACCAGCGTGCGCCGACTCAACGGCAGCAGCGCGAACCGGGCCGGGTCGAGCGTCTCGTCGACCCCGAAGAAGACCAACGGCAGCAGCAGCCAACCGAGCACCAGCAGACCGCCGCCGGCCGCCGCGACCAGCACCGCGTACCGGCCATTGCCCGCGATGCCGGGGGCGGCGAAGAGGAAGAAGCCGCTGACGGCGAACCAGAGGCCCACCAGCGCGCCGCCGATGAACAGGGCGATGCGCCAGCCCTGACCCCGGAAGCTGTTGCCCATCACCCGCAACTTGAGCCGTACGAAGTGCCGGGCGGAGACCCGCCGCTCCGGCGCGCTGGTCACCGGGAGAGCCATGACAACTCATCACCCGTCGCGGTGCGCCCGCCGACCACCTCGACGAAGACCTGCTCCAGCGAACGCTCCCCCCGTACCTCGGAGAGGGTGCCGACCCGTTTGATGGTGCCTCCGGCGAGGATCGCCACGTGCGAGCAGAGCCGCTCCACGACCTCCATCACGTGACTGGAGAAGACCACCGTGCCGCCGCCGGCCGCGTACCGGGTGAGGATGTCGCGGATCAGCGCGGCCGAGACCGGGTCGACCGCCTCGAACGGCTCGTCCAGCACCAGCAGCCGGGGACCGTGCAGCAGCGCGCAGGCGAGGCCGATCTTCTTCTTCATACCCGCCGAGTAGTCCACCACGAGCGTCCGGCCGGCGTCGCCGAGCGCCAGCACGTCCAGCAGCTCGGCGGCACGCTGGTCGACCACCGCCGGGTCCATCCCCCGCAACAACCCGTGGTACGCAAGCAGCTCCGCACCGGTCAGCCGGTCGAACAGTCGTACGCCGTCGGGCATCACGCCGAGCAGCCGCTTGGCGGTCAGCGGGTCCTGCCACACGTCGTGCCCGAGCACCCAGGCCGAGCCCGCGTCCGGCCGCAGCAACCCGACAGCCATCGACAGGGTGGTCGTCTTGCCGGCGCCGTTCGGGCCCAGCAGGCCGTAGAAGGAGCCGGCGGGGACGTCCAGGTCGACGCCCGCCACCGCGATCGTGCCGTCGAACCGTTTGGCCAGGCCACGCAGTGCGAGCGCGGGGTGCTCAACAGTCATGCGCCGACGTTATCCGCCGATCGCCAGTCCCGCCCTCCCGCGCCGGACGGACCCGCAATCCTCCCCGAGGCGGACCCCTCCGCGATCTCGCACTCTCTGTCCCGACATACAGGGCATCTCCCCCATATCGACAACCGAAACTGCAAGATCGACGGGGTGGGGTTGGGGGTTACTGCATGCGGAGGGCTTCGGGGGTGTGTAGGCGAAGCATGGTGGCGGCTACGTCGGCGGGGGCCCGTCTGCGGGTCATCATCGACACGGCGACCATCACGGTGAAGGCCAACGGCACCGTCCAGGCGGCCGGCTGCGCGATGAGCGTGGCCGGCCAGCCGGACAGCGGCGGGCCGAGCACGGTGACCAGCACCGCGCCGATGGCCGCGCCGCCGCCGACCACCACGCCGGCGGCGGCGCCCACGTCGGTCAGGCCGCGCCACCAGATGCCGAGCACCAGCAGCGGGCAGAAACTCGACGCGGCGACCGCGAAGGCCAGCCCGACCACCTGCGACACGTCCAGCCCGGAGACGTGCAGCGCCAGCACCGTCGGCACGGCGCCGGCGATCACCGTGGCCAGCCGGAAGCCGCGTACCGAGCCGCGACCCAGCACATCCGTGGAGATCACCCCGGCGACACTGGTCAACAGCCCCGACGAGGTGGACAGGAAGGCGGCGAACGCGCCCGCCGCGACCAGCGCGGCGAGCAGTTGACCGATCAGCCCGTCGCCGAGGACCGCGCCGGGCAGCAGCACCACCACCGCGTCGGTCTGCCCGCTGAGCAGCAGTTGCGGCGTGTAGATCCGGCCCAGCACGCCGTACAGGGTGGGCAGCAGGTAGAAGACGCCGACCAGGGCCAGCACGACCAGCGTGGTCCGGCGGGCCGCCGCACCGTCCGGGTTGGTGTAGAAGCGCACCAGCACGTGCGGCAACCCCATGGTGCCCAGGAAGGTGGCCAGGATCAGCGAGTACGTGCCGAACAGGCCCCGGTCGTCGTCACCGGCGGCGCTCGGCAGCAGCCAGTCGCCGGCCTCGGTGGCCACCCCCGAGACCGCCGGCACCGGATCACCGGCGGCGAAGGACAGTTCGTCGCCGGGGCGTACCTCCCGAATGTCACCGTCGGGAAGCGTGAGGGTCGCGCGGTGCTCGACCACGACGGTGGTCGCGGTCCGGAACGTCGGCCCGTCGGGCGGGGTCACCGCCGGGCGGCCGTCGGCCTGCCACTGCAACGCCAGGAAGATCACGGGTACGGCGAGAGCGGTCAGCTTCAGCCAGTACTGGAACGCCTGCACGAAGGTGATCGCCCGCATGCCGCCGAGCGCCACGTTCGCGGTGACCACGGCGGCCACCAGCAGGGCGCCGACGGGGTACGGGGAGCCGGCCACCGTGGCCAGCGTGAGCCCGGCGCCCTGGAGTTGCGGCACCAGGTACAACCAACCGATGAAGATCACGAAGGCGGTGGCGAGGATGCGCAGCCGACGGGACCCCAGCCGCAGCTCGCAGAAGTCCGGGAGGGTGAACGCGCCGGAGCGGCGCAGCGGCGCCGCCACGAACAGCAGCAGGGCCAGGTAGCCGGCGGCGAACCCGACCGGATACCAGAGCACGTCCACGCCGTACTTGAGGACCAGGCCGGCGATGCCGAGGAAGCTCGCCGCCGACAGGTACTCCCCGCCGATCGCGGCGGCGTTCCACGTCGGGCTGATCGCCCGCGACGCCACCAGGAAGTCGGAGGTGGTCCGGGCCAGCCGCAGCCCGTAGAAGCCGATCCCGACGGTGACCAGGGTGACCGCGACGATGGCCGCGACCACGAAGTCGTCTGCCACCTCAGCGCTCCGGCCGCTGTACCAGGTCGGTGAAGTCCTGCTCGTTGCGCTCGGCCAGCCGCACGTACGCCCAGCCCACCCCGATCAGGAACGGGAACGACGCCACGCCGAGCAGCAGCCACGGCAGGTTGACGCCGGCGACTGTGGTCCGGCCGAGCGCCGGCGCGATGGCGAACAACCACGGCAACCCGCCCAGCCCGATGACGACCACCAGCGAGAGCCGCAGCGCCAACGCGAGCTGCGCCCGGACCAGGCCCCGGACCAGGGCCTCGCCGACCTGCGTCTGCTGCGCCAACTCGGCGCGGGTCCGCTCGGCGCGGGTGTCCTGCCTGCTGATCTCGGCCAGCACGATCCGGGCCCGCCGGGGTGGCGGTACCGCGCCGCCCGACCCCACGTCAGGGAGTTGCATGGCCACCCCGGCAGTCTTGCCCGCCCCGCGCGATTGTCAAGCGTTCGCGCTCACCAGCTCAGGCCGCAGCTCGTCGTGACACCGTTCATCTGGACCCGGTCGAGAACCGGTCGGGCTCGTTCCCGGCCGACGTTCGTCGCCCAGAAGCCGTCCCGAGGCAGCCCGTAGGCGATCTCCCGCAGCGCGCAGGTCCGCATCGGCTCGGGCAGCCGCTCCAGAGCCGGTACGGCGTCCGCCGAGAGCCCCGAAAGGTAGCTGACGTCCAGGCTGCCCGTGTCGCGGTAGCGGTCCACATTCCGCTCGGCGATCAGCCGGTCCGGGTTGACCAGCGCCAACCCGAGCAGCGCCAGCACCGCCGTGCCGATCACCAACCGGGGCAGCCACTCGGCCCGCAGCCGCACCACGGCCACCCCCACCAGGACGAAGAGCAGGCCGAGCCACAACTCGGTGGTCGCCACGACGAGTCGCAGCCGGGTGGCTCCGTACGCGTCGGCGTAGACCTGCATCCGGTAGAGCGCCGAGGCGACGACCACCAGGCTGAGCGCGGTGAGCGTGCCGAGCAGCACCCGGACCAGCAGGCGGTCCGCCCGGGTGGCCTTCGGTGCCCGCCGGGCGGCGACGGCGATCACCAGCAGCGTGAGTGCGGTGACGGCGAGCAGTTGCCAGAACCCCCCGCGGGCGTACTCCGCGTAGGTGAGCCCGGCGGTACGCAGCACGTGCCCCGACCCGCCGAACAGAACGGTCAACTGGACCAGCACGAACGCGGCGAACAGGGCGTCGAGCAGCACCAGCGGAATCGTCCACTCCAGCCGGTGAGCGGGTCGGCCCGGTTCCGGTCGCAGACCCTCCAGGTCGGGCGGGCGGCTGACCAGGTACGCGGCACCGAGCAGCGGACCGCCGATCAGCAGCACGCGGAAACCCCAACCGATGATCCCGGGTATCGAGATGTTCGGCAGCAGACCGGTGACCAGGTCCGCGAAGACCGCGTCGGCGGAGGAGAAGAGCACCCCGAACAGCACCAGCAGGCCAGCGGAGATCGCCAGGCTGTTGACGATCCGCCCGAACTGGATCCCCGGCCCGGCCGCTCGGGCGGTGCGCAGCCCGCTCGCCGCCCACGGGAGCCCTCGTACCGTCGCCGCCGGCGGCATCGTCGAGGCGAGCAGGATCCCGAGCGGGCTCCGCCCGCCGGTCACCGCGAGCGTCCCGGTCACCGCTGCGGCGAGCAGGCAGAGGGCGAAGAGCCAGCCGGCGGCCCGCACCGTGCCGACGCCGACCAACACGACAGTCGCGGCAGCCCAGGCCACCTGCACCGCCCGCCCCGGTGCCCCCGTGGCATCGGGACGGGCGGTGGTTGCCGGCCCCGGTGCCCCCGTGGCATCGGGACGGGCGGTGGCGGTCGGGGAGGCCGGCGCGGAGCGGACGACACCCGCGGTGACGAGGGCGGCGACGGCGGCCAGCGCGGCCACCAGCCAGCCGAGGCCGGGACGGACCGTCGTGAGCGTCGACGCACCGACCACGGTCGCCGCCGCCAGCGCCACCAGGACCAGCGGATGCGCGGCCCCGGGCGGTCCCGGCCAGCGCCGCGCGATCAGCGACGGTGGCCTCGGCAGGGCGGGCGCGGGCGGCCCCGGTTGCGGCCGGGCGGCGGCCGGACCCGGCCGCACGGTCGGGGTGACCTGCGGGCCGGTCGGCCCGGAGGCCGGGAGTGGAGTGCTGCCAGGGCTGGTCATGCGGCCTCTCTTCGGTGTGGCCCGTCGCTGGGGATGGTGACCTGGATGCGGCAGCCGGGCTGGTCGCCCCGGTCCGTCGCGGCGGGATCCAGCACAGCGATCCGACCGCCGTGCAACTCGACGACCCAGCGGGCGATGGCCAGGCCGAGCCCGGTCCCGCCGCCGGCCGACCGGTCACCACGGGTGAACCGCTCGAACACGCGGGAACGCTCGGCTGGCGGGATGCCCTGGCCCTCGTCGCTCACCTCGAAGCGGAACTGGTCGCCGTGTTCCTCGGCGCTGACCCGTACGGTGCCGCCCGGTGGGCTGTGCCGTGCCGCGTTGTCGAGCAGGTTCGCGAAGACCTGGTGCAGCCGCCACGGGTCCGCGCTCACCGTCAGGGGCGCCGGCAGCTCACGGAGTTCGAAGCGCACGTCCAGGCCGGCGCCGGACGCGCTGGCGGTCGCGTGCTCCACCGCCTCGTCGAGGAAGTCCCCCACGTCGATGCGTACGCGGCGCAGCGGCACCACCCCGGCGTCGAGGCGGGACAGGTCGAGCAGGTCGGCGACGAGGTGCCCGAGCCGTTCGGTCTGGGCGAGCGCCGAACGCAGCGCCGCCGGTTCGGGGTCGGCCACCCCGTCGACCATGTTCTCCAGGACGCCCTGGAGGGCCGTGATGGGTGTGCGCAGCTCGTGCGACACGTTGGCGATCAGCTCCCGGCGGCGCTGGTCGGCGGCGTGCAGGTCCTCGGCCATCTTGTTGAACGCCTGGGCCAGCTCGCCGACCTCGTCCCGGGACGTGGCGCGGACCCGGCGGGTGTAGTCGCCCCGGGCCATCGCCCCGGCGGCGGCCGTCATCTCCCGCAGCGGCGAGGTCATCCCGTGGGCGAGCACCTGCGAGGTGACGAGCGCGATGCAGATGACCGTGATCGAGGTGCCCGGCGGGAGCCAACCGATGCCGTACCAGAAGTAGCCGATGGCCACGGCCCAGGAGGCGACCAGCAGGACGCCGAGCTTCATCTTGATCGAGCGAACCGGGTCGAGCGGGCGGGGGAGCACCCGATCCAGCCAGTCCACCAGCCGTTCGGTCACGCGGGCACCTCAAGCGCGTACCCGACGCCGTGGACGGTCCGGATCAGGTCGGCGCCGAGCTTGCGGCGCAGCGCCTTGACGTGGCTGTCCACCGTGCGGGTGCCGGTGCCCTCGGCCCAGCCCCACACGTCGGCGAGCAGCCGCTCCCGGGGCAGGACCGTGCGGGGCCGCGCGGCGAGGTGCAGCAGGAGGTCGAACTCCGTCGGGGTGAGGTGCACGTCCGCGCCGGCCCGGCGGACCCGCCGCTCGGCTTCGTTGATCTCGATGTCGCCGAGGCGGATGGCGGGTGGGGCGGGGGCCGCGGCACGTTCCATGCGGCGCAGCAGCACGTGTACGCGGGCGGCCAGCTCGCGCATCGAGAACGGTTTGGTGAGGTAGTCGTCCGCGCCCACGGCGAGCCCGACCAGCAGGTCGGTCTCGTCGTCGCGGGCCGTGAGCATCAGCACCGGCACCGGCCGGACCGCCTGGATCCGCCGGCACACCTCCAGGCCGTCGAAGCCGGGCAGCATCACGTCGAGGACGACGAGGTCCGGCTGCCCGGTCCGGAACCGTTCGACCGCACCGGGGCCGTCCGTGGCGATCTCCACGGCGAAACCCTCGGCGCGGAGTCGGGCGGCGACCGACTCGGCGATGGTGCGTTCGTCCTCGACGACCAGGACCCGGCGTTCCTTCATGGGGCCTGACTGTATTGAGCCGCCGTGGAGATCAGTGGGTGGCGTTGTGAACAACCTGTGGAGAACGGCTCACGCCTGTGGATAACTCGGTGGATGCCCGGCCGGCCTCCGCGAACATCCGGCGTCACCCCGGGAACCTTTCGTTCCGCCCAGGAGTGGAACCGGTGTGGAAGGGAGGTGACGAATGTCAGACGGCGATGTGATCTCCGAGCTCTATGCCAGCTGTTTCCGGCGTCTGGTGGTCCAGCTCTACGCGGTGACCGGAGACATGAACGAGGCGCAGGAGGTCGTCCAGGAGGCGTTCACACGGGCACTCGCGGCGCCCCGCCGGTTCACCGGCCTCGACAATCCCGAGGCATGGCTGCGTCGGGTCGCGGTCAACGTGGCCCGGAGTCGCCACCGGCGGCGGCGCGTACTCGACGGGTTGCTGCGCCGGATCGGTCCGCCTCCCGCCGTGGCCGACCGTTCGCCCGAACACCTTGCGCTTCTCGCGGCGCTGCGCGGAATCCCAGCGGGCCAGCGGCACGCGCTGGCTCTGCACTACCTGGCCGATCTACCAATCGACGAGGTGGCGGCGACGCTCGGCGTGTCTGCCGGCACGGTCAAATCCCGACTGTCCCGGGGCCGGAAGGCCCTCGCGGCGCTGCTCACCGACTCTGACGTCACCGTCAACTCGAACACCGGGAGGGTCGATGTCCGATCGTGAGTTCCCCGGCTTCGACGTCGACGAAATCGCCGACGCCGTTCGCCAACCGCCCCTGGACGACCTGCGGTCGATCGCCATGGCTCGCCGGCGTCGACGGACCGGAGGGGTCGCCCTCGCCCTGGTGGTCGTCTTCGCCGGCACGGCGGCACTGCCCCTGGCCGCCCGCAGTGGTGGCGACGGATGGACCGAACCGACCCCACTGCCGCAGGGTCGGGACCGTGCGACCCAACTGTTCATGACCGGTCCGGACTCCGCGGTCGGCGTGGAGGACGGCGTCTGCACGATCCGCTTCGCGCACACCGGGGACGGCGGTCGCAGCTGGACCGACTACGACGCGGCTCGCTACCGGGCGACCTCGTGCCGTGCCGACGGCTACGGCGGGGAGACCGCAGACCTGGAGTTCTCCGTTCTCGGGGACCGCTCCTACCTGATCCGCGACGGTGCGCTCACCCGGCTGTCCGTGGACTACGGCAGGACCTGGCAGGAGGCGGCACCGGCGATTGTGGAGGTCGCCGCCTTCCCGAAGGCGGCCCGTGTCGTGCCCTGCCAGGACGGCTGCGGCGCCATGCAGCGGCCGGCCGCGGTGGACCCGTCGACGGGGACCGTGTACCAGCTTCCCGCTGAACCGACGTCGCCCTCCCGGCTGCGGAGCATCTACCCGAGCGCGGACGGCGCGATCTGGGTGACGTACCAACCGGAGAACTCCGGCACCCAGGTCGTCGCCCGCAGCGTGGACCGGGGCTCCACCTGGAACACCTGGCGGACCGCCGAGGAGTCGAACGTCCTGGCCGTGGTCGGGGTCGACCGGGACGAGGCGTACCTGTTGATCGATCCTCCGCCTCCGCCCGGAGCGCCGCCGATGACCGTGGAGGGTCCGGTGCAACTGCTCCGCACCACCGACGGCGGCCGGAGCTGGGCGGACGTCGACACCGACCTGCCCGACACGCAGGAGACGTTGCGGATGGCGGTGGGGGCGGACGGCGCCCTGCTGGTGGCCGAGTCGGACAACTTCGCCCTCGACACCGATCCGCCTCCGACGTTCACCTCCCGGCTGTGGCGAAGCGGAGACGACGGACGGCACTTCACGACCGTGCGGACGTACCGGCGCGAAGACGGTGCGGTGGGCGCGGCCCCCGGTCTCGCCTGGCTCTACGGCAGGGACGACAGGACGGTGGGCGGAGCCGATCACGTACTGCTCACCAGCGACGGGAAGACCTGGACACGCTTCGCGTTGCCGGGCTGACCCCGGCGCGGAGCGGGGCCGGTGGCAACGCCACCGGCCCCGCTGTGACACGACCGTCAGCTGATCGGTACGACCAGGTCCACGGACATGCTGCCGCTTGCCGGGACGGTGAACCGCTCCAGCTTGCGGGTGCCGTCCGGTTGGGTCACCAGGTAGCGACCGTCGACCTGCTGATCCTCATTGAGGTACGCGTTGTAGGTGAAGAAGATCCGCTGCGGGCCCTTGAGCCGGATGTCGAACCGCCCGGCCGTGATCCAGCCGCTGCCCGCGATGTCGCCGGTGTCGACGCTGCGCGCGATCACGTACCCGTCGGTGAAGGGCGTGCCGTCGGGCGTACGGAAGGTGCCGGTCAGGGCGACACCCTGGTCGAGCTGGGCGTCCTGGGTGGCGCTCGCTCCGGCGGTGACGGTGACCGGGGTGGCGGTGAAGCGACTCGTCGCGTCGCCGGACCACTCGCTGGCCCACGGGTAACCACTGAAGATCAACGGCCAGGCGTACGGGCCGAGCCGGTCGATGGTGTAGACGCCGCGCGCGTCGGTGCTGGCGTCCTGCACACCGAGCCCGGGGTGACCGGTCAGCACCGAGATGTCGACGCTGGTCAACGGCTTGCCGGTCGAGTCGGTGACGGTGCCGGTGACCGTGCCGGCCCGGTCCAACCGGACCGTCGGGCCGGTCGTCGACTGGCCGACGGTGGCGACCACGGGGGCGGCCTGCCGCTCGTCACCGGTGCCGCCCTCGGCACCCACCCACTGCCGACCGTAGACGTCCTCCTGGGGCAGCGCGAAGAGCTTGTAGGTGCCGCCGACCAGCGGACCCACCTCGATCCGGCCGTTGCCGTCGCTGCACTCGCCGTAGCCGTCCCGCAGCGACGCCTGCTTGGCCAGGTACGCGTCGAGGCACACGTCCCGCACCGGCGCGCCGGTCCGGCTGTCGACGATGGTGGAGGTGATGACCGCGCCCGGCCGCATCTTCACGGTGAGCTTGGTGGTGCCGTTCGCCTCCACGCGTACCCGGGTCAGCTCGCGGGAGAAGTACCGCTTGTCCGGCGCGTACACGTAGAGGTCGTGGCGGCCCTGGGGCAGGCCGGTGACCGTCACCGTGCCGCCGCTGCTGCACCGCGAGTCGACGCAGAAGTTGGCGACCGGCGCCCCGGTGACCGAGTCGACGGCGGTGATGGTGACCGAGCCGGTGCCGAGCAGGCTGTCCGCGATCGTCGTCTGCCGCCCGCCGAGGACGTTGACCAGGTTGGCCTCCTCGGCGGTCAGCTTGCCCCGGTAGAACTGCTGGCGCTCACCGACGATCACACCGACCTTGTACGTGCCCTGGAGCACCTGGACGCTGAACTCACCGTTGGCGTCCGTCTCCGCCGACGCTCCGCCGTACGAGTTGGCCGTGTTGATGCCGACCTGGGCGTTGACGAGCGGCGCGCCGGTCGCGGTGGTGAACCGTCCGGAGAGACCTCCGGCGGGCAGCACCGTCTCGTTGACCTCTACCGCCGTGTCCGCCGCGACCTGGAAGATGGTGGCGGCCTCCTCGTCGAGGCTGCCCGGCACGTACTGGGTCTGGTAGGAGTCCTCGATCGGGCTGAAGCTCACCCGGTAGCGGCCGGGCAGCGCGGTGATGGTGAACCGGCCGTCCTCGTCGGTACTCCAACCCGCCCAGTTGTACGTGTCGACCTCGTTGGCGTTGATGAGCAGGTTGGGCACCGGTCGCCCGGCGCTGTCGACGATCCGGCCGCTGATGGTGCCGGTGCCGAAGAGTTGCTCGTCGACGGTGGTGGTGCCGCCGGCGGTGACGGTCACCGGGTCGGCGTCCCACATCATCGCCCTGCGGTGGTGGTACTGCTCGGGCTGCGTCCAGGGGAAGTAACCCACCGTGTACGCGCCGCCGGGCAGCCCCGCGACGGTGTAGTTGCCGTCGGCGTCGGTGTGGGTCTGACCGACGCTCTCGTACCCGTCGGCCGGGTAGACCTGTACGAGAACCTCGGCGGCGGCGGTGCCGGCGTTGGTGGTCAGTCGTCCGCTGACCGCGCCCGTTTCGGCGGCCTGGGCCGGAGTGGCGCCGGGCAGCACGAGTGCCGCCACGACGCCACCGGCCAGCAGGGCGCGGCGGGCTGGGGATAGCTGCATTGATGTCCCAATGTGAGGGTGGTGGGGCGGCCTGAGCAGGCTCCGCCCGCACCGACCCTGCGCCCCGTACGGGATCGGCACACGGAGGATAGGTCACCGGCGATGGGTGTGGAACCGGCTGACCATCCGTTGTGGACTGACGTTCAGGCCAGGCTGACGCGCTCAGTCCAGGCTGACGCGCTCAGTCCAGGCTGACGCGCTCAGGCCAGGCTGACGCGCTCAGTCCAGGCTGACGCGGTCAGTCCAGGCCGACGCGTTCCGGCCGGGCCGAGGCGGAGCCCAGCCAGGTGTGCGGGTTGCCGTACCAGCACCAGCCGAGCTTCGGCGCCCCCTGGCTGATCCAGAGTGCCGGCACCCGCCTGTCGCCGCACCGGGAGCCGACCAGCGAGAAGCACCTGTTGCTGGCCAGCGCGGCCGGGTGCAGCGTGATGAACGCGATCCCCTCGTCGATGGTGAGTGGCAGCCGGTCCTGTGCGGTCATGTTCTCCATGGCCGTGGCGGGTGCCAGGTTGCGGAACTCCTCGCCCCGGTCGACGTCGAACAGCAGGTACGCCGGCCCGGCCGGCACCTCCAGTTCCTTGATGGGGTCGAAGCGTGGCAGGTCGTCCGCCGGGTAGTTCCGGTCGAGGACGCCCGGCTTGCGCTTGCCGGCCAGCGTGGTCAGCTCCAGTCGTTCCCGCACGCCGACCAGGTCGCGGGTGATCACCAGCAGGAACGGCACCCGCGCGTCGGTGGGGGCGGGCAGGCCGGCGGCGCCCTCGACCGCACTGGCACGCAGCGGCGCGACCAGGTCGCGCAGGGCGGTCTCGGTCAGCCCGGCGAGGGCCGGGTAGCCCAACTGCACCAGCCGGTCCAGTTGGCGGTCGAACTCGGTCCCGGCGTCGAACGGGGTATCGGGCATGGATGCCTCCCGGTTGTCGTACGGACTAGCGTACAACGTACGACAGAGACCGTCTCATTCCCGGCTCAACGGTTCCAGTCCTGCTTCGCTGCCCTGACCAGCTTGTCCTTCAACTCCCGGGTGTGCCGGCGACTCACCGGCAGCTCCGTCGAATCGATCACCACCACGTAACCGGAGTTCACCAGCCGCAGCTCCGCGATCAACTTCAACTGCACCAGGTACGACCGGTGCACCCGGACGAACCCGGCGTCGGCCCACCGCTCGGCGAGCGTGGCCAGCGACACCCGCACCAGGTGCGACCCCTCGGCGGTGTGCAACCGGGCGTAGTCGCCCTGCGCCTCCACCCACCGCACCGCCGAACGGGGCAGCATCCGCGTCGTGCCGGCCAACTCGATGGGGATGGTCGGGTCCTCCTCGGCCCGAGCCAGCGCCGCCGGATGCGACGGCACCACCCGCGAGCCGATCACCCGGCGCAACGACTCGGCCAGCCGGTCCGCGCGCACCGGCTTGCGCACGTAGTCAGTGGCGCCCAGGTCGAACGCGTCCACCGCCCCGTCGTCGTACGCGGTGACGAACACGATCGCCGGTGGCCGGGCGAAACGGCGCAGCACCCGGGCCAGCTCCATACCGTCCAGGCCCGGCATCCGGATGTCCAGGAAGACCACGTCCACGTCGCCGTCGCGCAGCAGCCGCAGCGCCTCGGTGGCGTCCCCGGCCGTGTGCAGCCGGGCCACCCGGGGGTCGGCCCGCAGGTGGTACGCCAACTCGTCGAGCGCGGGCGGCTCGTCGTCCACCGCCAGCACCCGGAGAAACCCGGTGGTCACGAGCCCGCCCGCACGCCGGGGTGGAACTTCGGCACCCGCAGGCTCACCCTCGTACCCGAACCCAGCCCCGTCTCGACGACCAGACCGAACCGGTCACCGAACACCGAGCGCAGCCGCTCGTCGACGTTGGAGAGGCCGACGTGCTGGCCCGTGTCGTCGCCCGGGTCACCGGCGCCGCGCGCCAGCTCGGCGATGCCGGCGGTCAACGTGGTCGGGTCCATTCCCACTCCGTCGTCCTCCACGGTGATGTGGCATTCCGCGCCCGCGTCCCGGGCCTCGATGCTCACCATGCCCGTGCCCGGCTTACGGGACAACCCGTGCCGGACGGCGTTCTCCACGAGCGGCTGGAGGCAGAGGAACGGCAGCGTCACAGGCAGCACCTCCGGGGCGATCTGCAACCGCACCTGCAACCGGTCACCGAAACGCGCGCGTTCGATGGTCAGGTACCTGTCGATCGACCGCAGCTCCTCGGCGAGCGTGGTGAACTCCCCGTGCGCCCGGAACGAGTACCGCGTGAACTCCGCGAACTCCAGGATCAGCTCCCGGGCCCGCTCCGGATCGGTGCGGACGAACGAGCCGATCGCGGTCAGCGCGTTGTAGATGAAGTGCGGACTGATCTGTGCCCGCAACGCCCGGATCTCCGCCCGGGCCAGCCGCTCCCGCGACGAGTCCAGCTCGGCGAGGGCGAGCTGGTTGCCGGCCCAGTGCGCCGTCTCCAGGGTGGCCTGCACCAGCCCCGGCGCTGGCGCACTGTCGGCGATCGCCACCAACGCGCCGACCACCCGACCGTCCGCGCCCTGCAACGGGGCGACCACCGCCCCCCGGATCGGACAGTCGACCCGGTCGCAGCGCAGCTCGTGCTCACCGAGGACCGTCGAACGCCCGGTCGCCACCGTCCGCCCGGCCGCCGCGACCAGTTGCTCCCCGTGGTGCGTGCCGCGCCCGTCGAGGGCGAGCAGCCGGTCGGCGTCCGTGAGCGCCAGCCCGACCGCGCCAACCAGGGCCCGCAGATGGCGTACCGCCTTCGCCGCGCCCGCCTCGCTCAACCCCGCGCGCAGCGGCTCGGCGGCCAGGCCTGCGGTGTGCAGCACCTCGTACGTGGCCCGCTGGGTGGCCGTGGCGATGCCCCGGCGGGCGCGCAGCCGCAGCACCGCCCACAGGGCCGCGGCCAACGCGGTGACCAGTGAGACGACGCCGACCACGGCGGAAAGGTTGCCACCCACGCAGCGATCCTCGCCGCTCCGGGCCGGCGCGCCAACCCCTAGTAGGCGCCCTTGCGGGCGAGCACCACCCCGACCGTGCGCCACAGGATGCTCAGGTCGTACGCCAGCGACCAGTTGTCGACGTAGTAGAGGTCCAGTCGCACCGACTCGTCCCACGACAGGTCGGAGCGGCCGGAGACCTGCCACAGGCCGGTCATGCCGGGGCGGACCAGCAGCCGCCGGCGTACGTCGCCCAGGAAGTCACCGTCGTCGGCTGGCAGCGGACGCGGCCCGACCAGCGACATCTCGCCCCACAACACGTTGATCAACTGGGGCAGCTCGTCGAGCGACGAGGCCCGCAGGAAACGACCCACCGGGAAGACCCGCGGGTCCTCCTTCATCTTGAACAACATGCCGTCGGTCTCGTTCCGGTCGACCAGACTGGCCAGCCGGTCCTCGGCGTCGACGTACATGGTCCGGAACTTCCACACCCGGAACGTGCGCCCCTCGTGACCCACCCGGGGCTGGCGGAAGAAGACCGGCCCGGGGTCGGAGATCCGGATCGCCAGGCCGATCGCCAAAAAGAGCGGGATCAGCACCAACAGGCCCAGGCCGGCCGCGACCCGGTCCATCAGGTTCTTGGCCAGCAGCGCCGGCCCGGAGAGGGTCGGCTCCTCCACGTGCAGCAGCGGCAGACCCTCGATCGGCCGGATGTGCACCCGGGGGCCGGCGATGTCGGTGAGCTGCGGGGCGACCACCAGGTCGACGCCGGAGCCCTCCAACTGCCACGCCAGCCGACGCAGCTCACCCGGCTCCGCGCTGGCCGAACCGCAGACCGCGATGGTGTCCCCGCCGACCTCACGGACCAGGGCCAGGACGTCGCGGCCCGCGTACACCGGCACCGGCGTCGGCATGCCCCGCGCCGCCGCGTACCCGTCGGTGATGTGGATGGCCACCGGCACCAGCCCGGCGGCCGGGCTGCGGGTGACCGCCGCGTACACCTCCAGGCACTCCGGCAGGGTGCCGACCAGCACCATCCGGTGGGCGGCCTGACCGGCCCGGCGGCGGATGTAGTGCAACGCCCAGCGGGCCACGAACCGGCCCCACAGGATCAGCACCGTGGCGCCGACCAGCGCCGTGCCGACCGTGTACCGGGAAAGCTGGGTCACGGTGGCGAACGCGAGGAAGGAGACGCTCGCCGCGACCGTCACCGACGCCCGGATCACCCGCTTGAACTCGTCCGGGCCGAGCCCCAGGTAGCGCCTGTCGTACGCCCGGTTGCTCCAGAGGATGACCACCCAGCCCAGCGGGAGCAGCAGGTAGGAGATCGTGTGGAACCACGTCGGATCCTGCTTGGTGCCGGAGAAGCCGGAGGCGGCCTGGTCGAAGAGCTGGATCGCGATCCAGCTGGCGAACGCCGCCGCGCCGAAGTCGAGCACGAGCAGGATGGCGATGTAGGGGCGGTGCCAGCGGGAGACACGGCGACGCGCCCTGGCCCATGCCGACCGGGGGACGCCATTGTGCGTCGGTGGCGTCGGCGGCTGGATCTCGAAGCTGTCGACGTGCCGCACGAGTCTGCTCCGGCCTTCGTTGGATACCGGGCGCTGGAGGCTTGCCGTCACCTCACCCATGTCCTCCCGCATGACACGTGCCGCTCACTCGCAGTGAGGGCCCGGGTCGCCCACCGTCCCAGTCTCCCACGCGGGCTCCGACCGGTCGCCGCCCCGAAGGAGATTGGCGACTGATGGTGCCGGCGGGATCTGGCCGGCTCCGCACCATTTCAGAAGCCGGGGACCGGGCCACTATACCGATGGATACGCCCGTGGCGAGAACAGTGGACCGGAGCTTCGGCTCAGTCAGGTCGATTCCGCTCTGTAGTCGACACGTGGTGTCACTCACCGTACGAGTTTGGACAACCGTCGGTCAGCGAGCGGTTTGCCACCGGTCTGACACGTCGGGCAGTACTGGAGGCTGGAGTCGGCGAACGACACCTCCCGCACCGTGTCCCCGCACACCGGGCAGGGCAGCCCGGTACGGGCGTGCACCTTCAGCCCCGAGCGCTTCTCACCCTTCAGCTCCGCGGCCCGCTGGCCGACGGACCGCTCGACCGCGTCGCCGAGGATCTGCCGGACGGCCGCGTGCAGGGTGGCGAGCTGCTCGTCGGTGAGCCGATCGGTGATCGCGAACGGGGACAGCTTCGCGGCGTGCAGGATCTCGTCCGAGTACGCGTTGCCCACCCCGGACAGCACCGACTGGTCGGTCAACACCCCCTTGACCTGCCCCCGCCGGCTGCGCAGCCGCTCCGCGAACGTGGGTAGGTCCGCGGTGAGCGCGTCCGGCCCCAGCTTGGCCACGCCGGGCACCGCCGCGAGGTCGGTGACCAGGTACGCGGCCAGCTTCTTCTGCGTACCGGCCTCGGTCAGGTCGAAGCCGGACCCGTCGTCGAGGCGTACCCGCAGCGCAATCGGCCCCTTACCGGGACGAAGTGGGGTGCCGGACGAGAACGCCTCCCGGTAGTGCAGCCAGCCCGCCCGAGCCAGATGGACCACCAGGTGCAGATCGCCCTCGACGACCACGTCGAGGAACTTGCCGTGCCGGCGGGCGTCCACCACCGCCCGACCGGCGACCTCGGTCGGCGCCGGGTCGTACGTCTTCAGGGCGCTGATCGCGGCGACCTCCAGCCGGTCGACACGCCGGCCCACCGCGCGCTGGCGCAGGTAACCCGCGAGCGCCTCAACCTCCGGTAGTTCGGGCACGACACAACGGTAGCCTTCTTTCCGGTGAGCGCGAGGAATGAGCTTGCGAGTTCCTGCCGCGAGCAGGAACCGGCACGACCGCGAAACGAAAGGCAAGCTCTGTGAAGATCGTGGTGGCGCACAACCGGTACCGGGAAGCCCAGCCCTCCGGCGAGAACACGATCGTCGACTCGGAGATCGCCCAGCTCACCGCGGCCGGCGTCGAGGTGCTGCCGTTCATCCGCAGCTCGGACGAGATCCCCTCGATGTCGAAGGCGGCGAAGGCCCTGCTGCCGATCTCGCCGATCTGGGCGCCCCGCGCTCAGCACGACCTGAGCCGGCTGCTCACCGAGCACCGCCCCGACGTCCTGCACCTGCACAACCCGTACCCCCTGCTGTCCCCCTGGGTGGTGCGGACCGCGCACCGCCACGGCGTGCCGGTGGTGCAGACGGTGCACAACTACCGGCAGGTCTGCTCCTCGGGGATCTACTTCCGGGACGGCGTGATCTGTCAGGACTGCAAGGGCCGGGCGCTCGGCGTGCCGGCGATCAGGCACCGCTGCTACCGCGACTCCGCCGCGCAGAGCGCGCTGATGGCGACCACCCTCGCCGTACACCGGGGGACCTGGCGGTCGGTGGACCGGTACGTCGCGCTCACCACGGCGATCGCCGACCACCTCCGCGAGTACGGCATCCCCGACGACCGGATCGTCGTCAAGCCCAACGCCGTGCCCGACCCGGGCCGGCCCGCGCCCCTCGGCGACGGCTTCCTCTACATGGCCCGGCTCTCCCCCGAGAAGGGCGCCGACCTGCTGCTGGACGCCTGGCGGCGGCACCCGGTGGGCACACTGGGCACGCTGCGGATCGCCGGGGACGGGGAGCTGCGCCCGCTTGTCGAGGCCGCGGCCGCCGAACGACCCGACGTGGTCTACCTCGGCCAGCTCGACCGCGCCGGAGTACGCGCCGCCGTCGAGGCCAGCGCCGTCGTGATCGCCGCCTCCATGTGGCACGACGTGCTACCAACCGTGATCATCGAAGCGCTGGCCAGCGGCCGGCCGGTCCTCGGCACCGCCCTCGGCGGGATCCCGTACCTGGTCGGAGCGGACGCCCCACACGAACCCGCCGGCACCGGCCCCGCCGAGACCGCCTCGGCGGTCGCCGGACGTGACGGGCCGGCCATGCCCGCCGCCCCCGGCCCCGGCGTCGGTTCCGGCGTTGGCCCTGGTCCCGGCGTTGGCCCCGGTCCCGGTCCCGGTCCTGGTTCCGGTTTCGGTCTCGGCGTCGGTGAGGCCGGCTGGGTGGTCGCCCCGGAGCCGGCCGCGCTGGCCGCCGCCCTGCCGGTGGCCCGGGCCGGCGCGTCCGGGCTGGCACCGGCCGCCCGCGCCCGCTACGAGCGGACCTTCCACCCCGACGTGGTCACCAAGCAGCTCATCGACATCTACGCCGGGATGTCCCGCACCCCCGACCCCGCCTGACCAGCCGCGCGAACCCCGCCCACCCCCCGCGTCACGGCCAGGGCCGCCCACGGCCGGGCCGCCTCGCGCGGACGGCGAAGATCGCGCACGATCCAGGAACTAGTGGCCTCGGGGCAGCGGGAAGCCCCTATTTCCTGGGTCGAGCGCGATCTTGACCGGCGAACCGGGTCAGCGCAGGGAGGCGCGGGCGGAGAAGGCGATGCTCGCCAGCAGGAAACCGCCGTTGACGATGGTGAACGCGACAAGCACCCAGAGGACCAGCGCGGGGGCCACGGCCAGCACCAGGGCGGCCACGAAGACCACGGCGCCGTAGTCGCGGACCAGTTTCACCAGGCGGACCGGCAGTGAGGTCGAGGTGACCATGCTGGCAGCGTTCGGGCCGGCCTGCATCACGGAGGTGACCAGGTTGACCATCCAGGTGCCGGCGAAGGTCGCCACCAGCCAGGTCGGGGTGGACGGTTCCTGCGCCACGGCGGTGGCGGCGAGCGCGGCCACCAGGGCGATCTGCGCGGCCACGTCGCAGAGGATGTCGATCCGGGCGCCGGCCGCGCTGCCCTGGCCTGTCACCCGGGCGAGCTGCCCGTCGGCGCAGTCCAGGGAGTACGCGATCTGCCAGCCGACCAGGGCGAGCAGGCCGACGACCCAGGCCGGTACGTCACCGGCGGCGACCGGCCCGGCGAGCGCCACCACGGTGACCGAGGTGGCGAGGCCGAGCACCAGGTTGGTGAGGGTCAGCGCGGTGGGGCGCAACCCGAGTCGCTGGGCGACGAGCGCGAAGACGGCGCCGAGCCACTGGCTGATGGACTCGCTGAACAGGCCTCCGCCCCGGTTCACGCGGTGGAAGTCGGCGACGGTGGGACGGGGGTCAGCCAAGCTGGTCGCGGATTGCACCGGCGTAGTCTGCCAGCCGCTCCCGCGTCTCGGTAGGCGACAGGTCGAGGTGTTCGAGGATGGTGTACCGGTCCGGCCGGGTACGCGGTGCGAACTGCACCGCCTCGATGAACTGGTCGTCGGTGAGCCCCACCTCGGAGGGGAGTCGGGGCAGTCCGTGCCGGGCGAGGCAGGCCGACATCTCCCCGAAGCGGCGCACGTCGCCGCGTAGCCAGGTGCAGAACAGCGCGCCCAGTCCGGCCAGCTCGCCGTGTGAGGCGGTGCCGGGGAAGAGCGAGTCGACGGCGTGCATGATCTCGTGGCAGCCGCCGCTGGACGGTCGGCTGGTGCCGCAGACCGCCATGGCGAGGCCGCTGGAGATCAGCGCCTCGGCGAGCACGGTGACGAAGGCGTCGTCGGTCATGTCGCCGGGGTGGTTGAGCACCGCCTCGGCGCCGGCGCGGGCCAGCGAGGCCGCCAGTCCGTCGATCGGTTCGCCGCGTACCTGTCGGGACAGCTCCCAGTCGGCGAGCGCGCTGATGTTGCTGATCACGTCGCCGATGCCGGCGCGGTTGTGCCGGTCCGGGCCGCTCTCCACGAAGTCCAGGTCGACGATCACCGCGATGGGGATGTGCACCCCGTAGGAGCCCTTGATCCCGTCGGTGATGAGGCTGGCGACCGGTGAGCCGATCCCGTCGTTGGCG
The DNA here is from genome assembly GCF_040607375.1 of Micromonospora sp. NPDC005298. Classification (NCBI taxonomy): domain Bacteria; kingdom Bacillati; phylum Actinomycetota; class Actinomycetes; order Micromonosporales; family Micromonosporaceae; genus Micromonospora; species Micromonospora sp. NPDC005298. The sequence goes on along the minus strand of NZ_JBEXGP010000001.1, from coordinate 57,830 downwards.
AGGCTGGTCGCCACCGACACCATCGGCAGCCCTCGGCGGGTCGCCGCGTACTTGGCCACGTCGATGGTCTTGCCGCCACCGATTCCGACGACGGCGTCGTACGAGCGGGCGCGGAGTTTGCCGCCCAGGTCGTCGGCGGCGTCCAGGGTCGCACCGGCGACGGTGAAGACGTCGGCCGAGCGCAGCGACGGCCGGATCAACTCGGCGATCTGGCCGCCCTGCCCGGGGCCGACCACCACCGCCACGTCACCGCCGGCGGAGATCCGCCCGTCGGCCAGGATCGCGGCCAGGTCGGCGACCGCCCCCCGCCGTACGTCGATGTGCAGCGGGGTGAGGATGCTCCGCGCTAGTAGCGGCACGCGATCTCCCGGGCGCGGGCCAGGTCGGCGTGGTTGTCGACCTCCACCCAGGGGACGTCGCCGATCGGCGCTGCCCGCACCTCGCCGCCCCGGTCGGCGAACTCCTGGTAGCCGTCCTCGTAGTACAGGTTGGGGTCGCGTCGCCAGGTGGCCTCCAGGGCGTCGGCGAGCGCGTCGGCGACCTGCGGCTCGATCAGCGTGGCGCCGATGTACTCCCCGTACGCCTCCCCCGGGTCCATGATCTTGGTGATGCGGGTGAGCTGGCCGGCGGCGTCGAAGGTGGTCTTCATCTCCTCCTCGGCCAGCGGCTTGAGCGTGTCCACGGCGAGCAGGATGCCCGGGCCGCGTTCGGCGAGCAGGGTCTTCTCGATGCTCACCGGGTGCACGGTGTCCCCGTTGACCAGCAGCACCCCGCGTGCGAAGTGCTCCCGGGCCAGCCAGAGGGAGTAGGCGTTGTTCCACTCCTCGGCCTTGTCGTTGTGCACCAGGGTGAGCGTGACCCCGTACTTCTTCTCCAGGTCCGCCTGGCGGGAGACGACCGCGTCCGCCGCGTAGCCGACGACGATCACGATGTCGGTGAGCCCGACCTCGGCGAGGTTGCCGAGCGCGATGTCCAGGATCGTCGTCTCGCCGTCCACCGGCACCAGGGCCTTGGGCAGGGTGTCGGTGTACGGGCGCAGCCGGCGCCCCGCCCCGGCCGCAAGGACCATTCCGATCATCGCGACATCCTCCTTGGTCCGACTCCCTGTCACCGCTGGAGGATAGCCCCGGGTGCCCGGGCGGCTCTGGCCAACCGGTCAGCCGGGCAGCGCGGCCAGGTCGGCGAGCATCGTCAGCCGCTCGTCCGCGCTGAGCACGGTGTACGGGCCGGCCGCCCGACGGTCGGTCTCCAACTCGATGGCGAGCCGTTCCGGGCCGGCCGGCAGCGCGGCGACGCTCGACGCGGTGTGCCCGGCGGCGGTCCACGCGGCGGCGTGCGCGTCGGCCCGGTGGTGGCGCAGCGTGCCGAGCCGGTTGAGCAGCAGTACGCCAGGTGGCGTGCCGTCCGGCTCGTACGGGGGTGCCAGCGCGGTGAACGCCGAACCGTCCGGGTCGCCCGACTCGTCGGCCAGCACCAGGGCGTACGCCAGCACCCGGCCGAGCGACGCGACGACCCGGGCCACCCGCTCGTCGTGCCCCGCCCACAGTTCCTCGGTGACCTCGGCGTGCACCTGGTACAGCTCGGTGAGGAAGGCGGCACCCCGTTCGGTGGCGGAGAGCGCGCCGTCCGGCCGTCGGTGGATCATGCCGTGGGCCACGTGTTTGTCCACGGCCCGCCGGGCGGTGACCGGGTCGCCGTACCTGGTGATCGCCGCGAAGCCCGGGCCGTCGACCGTTCCGCCGGGCGCGGCGAGGCGGGTACGCAGGTCCACCAGGAAGCCGGTCGCGGTGGGACCGCCGTACCGCTGGCTCAGTTCGGCGCCGCCGCCGTCGCGGCCGGCCAGCATGCCGGCGCGGAACGTCCGGTCCACGGCCGGTGTGAGCAGCCCGGCGAACCGGTGCGGCGTCAGCTCGACGGTGTTCACGGACCGATCGACCGCAGGACGGCGAAGCCCTCCTCCGCGATACGCCTGATCAGGCCGTCGTTGACGTCACGGTTCTCGTCGAGCATGGTCACCTCGTGTTCGGCGAGCCAGCGGTACTCGGTGTGCTTGCCGGCCTCCAGTCTCGGGTGGCCGAGGTCGCCGTCGACGCGTACGAGGAAGTCGTGTTCGGTCCGGGCCAGCCCGTCGTCGCCGACGTAGTGGTACTCGCCCACCTGACCGAGGACGTGGGAGAGGGCCCAGCCGGTCTCCTCGGTGATCTCCCGGGCCAGCGCGTCGTCGATCTCCTCGCTCGGCTCCAGGTGCCCACCGACGATGTCCCAGCAGTTGGGAAAGAGGCGTCGGTGCGCCGAGCGGCGCTGGAAGAAGATGCGGCCGTCGTCGTCGACGATCAGCGCGCCGGCACAGCGCAGGGGCTCGGTGGACACCATTTGACAGTAGCGAGCGGTCCGGCGTCGCGACGATGCCCGGTCTTGTCCTGGAAACATCCACCGTCCACGATGTCGGTACCGAATGCCCACCGTCCCAAAGGGGTGATGTGTGATGCAGGTACGGGAAGCTATGTCCAGCCAGGTCCTCGTCGTCGGTCCGGAGCACACGCTCCGCCAGGCGGCCCGGATGATGTCGGCCCGCGGTGTCGGGTCGGCGGTCGTGATCGACCCGGACTCCGAGGGCGTCGGCATCATGACCGAACGTGACGTGTTGAAGGCCATCGGCGCCGGCCTGGACTGCGACGTGGAACGCACCGGCGCCCACCTGACCTGGGACGTGGTCTACGCCGGCCCGGACTGGACGGTGGCCGAGGCCGCCGCCGCGATGGCCCGGGGCGGGTTCCGGCACCTGGTGGTCCTGGACGGCCGTGAGGTCGCCGGGGTGATCTCGGTCCGGGACATCATGCGGGTGTGGGCGGAGGACCAGGCCGTCGCCACCAGTTGACCGGGCGGGGTGTGCGGGAGCGGATCGACGGGTAGGTATCCGGTACGGGCGTGGAGATGCCGTCGCCCGTTGGGGAGGGCCCGATGCGTGACGCGGAGCGCCTGGTCGAGCAGCAGTACGCCATGCTCCTGCACCGGGACGTGGCCCGGTTGCCGGATCTGTACGCCCCGGAGGCGTTCTACTCGATGCCGGGCGTGACGGTCCGGCCGATCGAGTTGCCCGCGCTCCTGCGTACCTGGACCGGCGCCTTTCCGGACCTGCGGATCGATCCGCGGGGTGCGGTGCGGACGGGCGGCGGTGCGGCTGTGGAGTTGCGGTGGAGCGGCACCCACACCGGCACGCTGCACTCGCCGTTCGGCACCGTCGCGCCCACCGGTCGCCAGGTGAGCTGGGAGGTGGCCGACGTGGTGCGGGCCCGTCGGGGGCGGATCGTGTCCTGGCGGTCCTACTTCGACTGGAGCCAGCTCCTGGACACGCTCGGCGTGCGGTTGGACGGGTTGTCCCGTGCCGCGCAGCACGACTCGCTCGCCCTTCCGGTCTGATCTGTCGTCGTCCGGCCAGGGCGGGTCACCCGACCCGGTGGCTCAGGATGCGGACATCGCCGTGCCGTCGGCGCGCCCCCCGCCGCCGCCCGTACGCTCAACATCCATGACCGCCGAGCAGCTGATCTCCTTCGCCCGTGGGGCTCCCTCGCTGGACATCGTCGATGTCGAGGGGCTCAAGGCCGCCGCCGTCCGCGCCTTCGACGCCGACCCCGCCGGGGTCACGGCGTACGGCACCTCCGTCGGCTACGTTCCGCTGCGCAAGTGGATCGCCGAGAAGCACGGAGTCGACGCCAACCAGGTGCTGGTGACCAACGGGTCGCTCCAGGCCGACGCGTTCCTCTTCGACCACCTGGTCCGGCCGGGTGACGCGGTGGTGGTGGAACGCCCGACGTACGACCGGACGCTGCTCAACCTCCAGCGGATGGGCAGTGAGCTGCACGGCATCTCGGTCCAGCCGGACGGTCTGGACACGGCCGAGCTGCGCAAGCTGTTGGAGTCGGGGGTCCGTCCCCGGCTCGCGCACGTCATCCCGAACTACCAGAACCCGGCCGGCATGACTCTGTCGCTGGAGAAGCGGCGGGAGTTGCTGGATCTGGCCGCCGAGTACGAGTTCACGATCTTCGAGGACGACCCGTACGCGGACATCCGGTTCCGTGGCGAGGCGCTGCCGTCGATGCTCTCGCTGGACACCCGCGGTGTGGTGGTGCACGCGTCGAGTTTCACCAAGACGGTCTGCCCGGGTGTGCGGGTCGGTTACCTGGTGGGGCCGGCGGATCTGATCGCCGACATCGCGCGGAACGCGACGAGTCTCTACATCTCGCCGGGCATGGTGTCGCAGGCGATCGTGCACCAGTTCTGCGTCTCCGGCGACATCGACCGGTCGATCGAGACCGTCCGGGCGGCGCTTGGTGAGCGGGCCCGGGTGCTCGCCGAGTCGTTGCGCCGGCACCTGCCGCAGGCCCGGTTCGTGGAGCCGGACGGCGGCTACTTCCTCTGGGTGGAGTTCCCGGAGGACGTCCTGGTCGACCGGCTCGCCCCGGCGGCGGCCGAGCGTGGCGTCGCGGTGGTGAAGGGCAGCGACTTCGTCCTGGACGGTGGGCGGCACGCCCTGCGGCTGGCCTTCTCGGCGGTGACCGCCGACCGGATCGACGAGGGTGTCCGTCGCCTCGCGGAGGCCGTCGAAGCCGTCGGCAGCTGAAACTTCTGTCGGGTTTCCGACAGAACGACGATGCCGGCCGTCCCGGGACTCCCGCCCGGGCGGCCGGCGGCCCACAATGCTGCGAGCGTCACCCGTCACGCGCAGCGGAAGCCCTCCAGGCCATCCCGCGCCAGGGTGGACGCGCGCAGCACAACCCCCGCCCCCACGGGCGCCGGGTGGGCCGTGTCGTCCCCGCACCCCCCGATGCGGCCCGGCCCGCCCGGCGCCGCCCCACGCGACGTCGGTCACACGGGCCTCCGGCCGCGAGCGGCGTAGCCTGCAAGCCGCAGTCGAGCGCGGGGAGGTGACACGATGACGGATGAGACCGGGCAGAACCGGACATCACCGTCGCACACCAGTCGGGTGCTGCGACCCAGGGCGTGGCCGTCGCCGGTCCGCGCGATGACCCGCATCCTCAACGCCGACGGCTCCCCACCCGTGCCGGCCCCCACCGGCAGCGGCCGCAGCGGCGTAGTCGACTGCGCGCTCTACGTCGACGGCAAGCGACAGCCCGGTGACTGGGGGTACGCGGACGCGCTCGAGGTGGCCCGCCGCGAGGAGCACGGCTTCGTCTGGATCGGCCTGCACCAGCCGGAGCTTGCCGAGATGACCGCCATCGCGGAGACCTACGGCCTGCACGAGCTGGCCGTCGAGGACGCGGTGAAGGCCGAGCAGCGCCCCAAGCTGGAGCGCTTCGGCGAGGTGAGCTTCCTGGTGCTGCGTACCGCCCGGTACTGCGAGCACACCGAGTTGACCGAGACCTCGGATGTCGTGGAGACCGGCCAGGTGATGCTCTTCATCGGCCCGAACTTCCTGATCAGCGTCCGGCACGGGGACGCCTGCCGGCTCTCCCCGGTGCGCGCCGACCTGGAGACCAAGCAGGAGCTGCTGCTCCAGGGCCCGTGGGCGGTGGCGTACGGGGTGACCGACCGGGTGGTCGACCTCTACCTGGAGGTGGCCGAACAGCTCGAGGACGACCTGGACCAGCTGGAGGCCGAGGTCTTCGACCGCAACAGCCACGGGCGTATCCAGCGGATCTACCAGATGAAGCGGGAGCTGGTGGAGTTCAAGCGGGCGGTGGTGCCGTTGCAGCGGCCGTTGATGACCTTGACCTCGCAGATGAACCGGGAGGTGCCCAAGGAGATCCGGCGGTACTTCCGGGACGTGCAGGACCACCTGAGCCGCACCGTCGAGCAGGTCAACTCGTACGACGATCTCCTGAACTCGATCCTCCAGGCGCGGCTGGCCCAGGTCACCGTCGACCAGAACAACGACATGCGCAAGATCGCCGCCTGGGCGGCCATCGCCGCTTTCTGGACCGGCGTCGCAGGCATCTACGGCATGAACTTCGAGAACATGCCGGAGCTGAAGATGACGTACGGCTATCCGGTGGTACTCGCCCTGATGCTCGGTGTCTCGCTCGCGCTGTACCGCTGGTTCCGCCGCAACGGCTGGCTCTGACGCGCGAAAGCGCCGGCGAGGCGGGGAGACCGCGTCGCCGGCGCTCGATGCGCTGCCGCTGAGGTCAGCGGCGACCGTTGGTGCGGGCCGTGTCCTTGCCCAGCGCCTTGGTCAGGTCGTCGGCCGGACGGCCGGAGACGTCCGTGGCACCTTCGGCGACGGCCGGCACCTTGTCGGTGGGACGGACACCCGCCGGCTTGGTCGTGGCGGTGGTGCTGGCGCTGTCGCCGCCGGCGACCGCCGAGCTGCCAGCGCCGGTCATCCCGGCCGCGCCGGTCATGGCGGAGCCGTCGCTGCCCTTGGCGACGGACGGGGTACGGACCTCGATCGAGTCCACCTCGTCGCGCATCGGCTCCAGGGTGCGGGTCGGGTCGTACTCGGCCCACTCCTGCTGCTCCCGGCGGCGACGCAGGGCGACCGCGCCGGCCACGCCGGCCACGCCGGCGATGGCACCCGCGGCCAGCAGGCCGGTCATCATCGAACCGCGACGGCGCGGCTGCTTCTTCTTACCGGTGATCCGCATGGTCTTCGACTTGGCCTTCCTGGTCAGCGGCCCTGCCTGCGCGGCGCCGTCACGGGCCGCCGCGGCCAGCGGTGCCAACGTGGTGAGTGTCGTCCCCCAGCCGGTCGACGCGCGGTCACGTACCTTCGTCGCGGCCGGTGCGACGTAGCCCCGGGCCACCTGGACCCGCGGGCCGACGGTCGCGCCGGCGCCCTTCGCGGCGTGGTTGGCTGCCTGCACCAGGTGGCTGATGCTCTGGTTCAGCTCGGCCTTGGCCAGCTGCCCCTGGGACTTACGCCGCCCGAATCCAAACACGGTCCTACCTCCTGGGAGTTGTTCCTTCGTCATCCTCCACCTTCGGATGCCTCCGCGATGCCAGATCGGGCACATGGGAGGATCCGCATGGAACTGACCAACGAGTGAGGAGTACCCGTGGCCGAGGCTGTCTACGCCACCCTGCACACCAACGCTGGCCCGATCCGGCTGGAGCTCTTCGAAAACCACGCGCCGAAGACGGTCCGCAACTTCATCGACCTGGCCGAGGGCAACCGGGAGTACACCGACCCGCGCACCGGTCAGCCGGGCAGTGGGCCGTACTACGACGGCACCATCTCGCACCGTGTGATCAGCGGTTTCATGGTTCAGATGGGCGACCCGACCGGCACCGGCCGGGGCGGACCGGGCTACAAGTTCGCCGACGAGTTCCACCCGGAGCTGCGTTTCGACCGGCCGTACCTGCTGGCGATGGCGAACGCCGGACCGGGCACCAACGGTTCGCAGTTCTTCATCACCGTGTCGCCGACGCCACACCTGAACAACCGGCACACGATCTTCGGGCAGGTCGCCGACGAGCAGTCGGTGAAGGTCGTCGACTCGATCGCGAACACCCCGACCGGCCCGAGCGACCGTCCGTTGCAGGACGTCGTCATCGAGCGGGTCGAGATCGAGCGGTCCGCCTCCTGACCGACCGGCGAGGTACCTTTGCTCGCATGATTGAGCGCTCCGGAGCACGGCCGGTGCCGGTGGACCGCGCGGTGGCGGACGGAGGGTCGGCCCGGTGAGTGAGTCCCCGCCGACCACCCCGGTCTGCTACCGGCACCCCGGTCGGGAGACCTACGTCCGGTGTACCCGCTGCGACCGGCCGATCTGTCCGGACTGCATGCGGGACGCGTCCGTCGGGCACCAGTGCCCGGAGTGCGTCAACGAGGGTCGTCGCAGTGTGCGGCCGGCGCGTACCGCCTTCGGTGGCGGTACCGCCGGCCGGCACGGCTACGTCACCAAGGCGATCATCGCGCTGAACGTGCTGCTCATGCTGCTGTCCATCGCCTCGGACCGGGGTGGGGACGCGGCGGTGGGCGGTTCCGGTTTCGGCGGGCTGATGGGCGGCAGCACCCCGCTGACCAACTGGGGTTCGGTGCTCGGGCTCGCGGTCTTCCCGGACGGCACGCTCGGTGGCATCGCGGACGGCGAGTGGTACCGGCTGGTCACCGCGATGTTCCTGCACTACGGCGTGATCCACCTGCTGCTGAACATGTGGGCGCTGTGGGTGCTCGGCCGGTCGTTGGAGGCCAACCTCGGGCCGCTGCGCTTCGGCGCGCTCTACCTGATCGCGGGCCTGGGCGGTAACGTCGCCGCCTACCTGTTCAGCGCGCAGAACTCGGCCACGGCCGGCGCGTCGACGGCGGTCTTCGGCCTCTTCGCCGCGCTGATCATCATCGAACGCAAGATGGGTCGGGACATCTCCCAGGTGATCCCGATCCTGGTGATCAACCTGGTGTTCACGCTGACCGTGCCGGGCATCTCCATTCCCGGGCACCTGGGCGGTCTGGCGGTCGGCGCGCTGATGGCGCTCGTGCTCGCGTACGCGCCGCGTGGCCGGCGCACGTTGGTGCAGGCCGCGGGCGGTGCGATCATCCTGCTGATCCTGCTCGCCCTGGTCCTGTTCCGTACCGCGCAGCTGTTGGCCTAACCGGTCGAGGTCGGGCGGGCGGCGCGCAGCTCGGCGGCGACCTCCTCCGGGTTGGCACCCAGGTCGTACCTGCCGAACAGGTGCAGCGAGTCGCCGGCGTCGATCTCCAGGGTCTCGCTGGTGAGGCCGAACCGGGGTCGGCGGTCCACGGCGATCGCCTCGACCGCCGACCAGGGCAGCAGCCGCCGGCCGGCGAATCCCCGGATGACGGTGAGCCCGTCGGGGCCCACGGCCAACCGGACCGGCGCGACCAGGTCGCGTACCGCCCAGCCGGCCACCGCGGCGGCGGCCAGGGCGGCCACCGCCACCCGCACGGGGTCGCCGTCGGCGAAGAGCAGACCGAGCGCGACGAGCAGGACCGCGCCGGCCAGCTTCGCCGCCGGCAGGCTCGCCGGCACCCGCCACTGCCGGGCCGGGGTGATCTCATCCACCCGCCCAGCATGCCAGCGGCCGTCGCGTGTCGCCTGGGCGGACGACCGGTCGATGGACGACGTAGGATCGGTGCACCCAAGTTACCGAGGGGTAAACATGAGTGACGCGGTCATCGTCGGCGCGGTACGCACCCCGGTCGGGCGGCGCAAGGGCAGCCTCGCCGGTGTCCACCCGGTCGACCTCTCGGCGCACGTGCTGCGCGCCCTCGCCGAGCGGACCGGCCTCGACCCGGCGCAGGTCGACGACGTCTTCTGGGGCTGCGTGTCCCAGGTCGGCGAGCAGTCCTGGAACATCGCCCGCAACGCGGTGCTCGCCGCCGGCTGGCCGGAGACCGTCCCCGGCACCACCCTGGACCGGCAGTGCGGTTCCAGCCAGCAGGCCCTGCACTTCGCCGCCGCCACGGTCCTCTCCGGCCAGGCCGACCTCGTGGTCGCCGGCGGGGTGGAGTCGATGACCCGGGTGCCGATGGGTTCGAGCGTGGCCGGCGGGATGCCGTTCAGCGACCAGCTCCGCGACCGGTACCGGGGCGTGGAGGGCTTCGCCGACGACGCGCCGCTGCCGTTCAACCAGGGCGTCGGCGCCGAGCTGATCGCCCGACGCTGGCGCTTCTCGCGTACCCAACTCGACGAGTACGCGCTTGCCAGCCACGAGAAGGCCGCCGCCGCGCAGGACGCCGGGGCGTTCGACCCGGAGTTGGCGCCGGTGCCCCTCGGCGACGGTGGCAAGTTCGCCGCCGACGAGGGCATCCGCCGCGACACCTCGCTGGAGAAGCTCGGCGAGCTGGCCACCCCGTTCCGCGCCGACGGTGTGGTGACGGCCGGTTCCGCGTCCCAGATCTCCGACGGCGCCGCCGCGCTTGCGGTGACCACCTCCGACTGGGCCAGCCGGCACGGCCTGCGCCCACTGGCCCGCATCCACACCGCCGTGGTCGCCGCCGACGACCCGGTCGCCATGCTCACCGCGCCCATCCCGGCCACCGCGAAGGCGCTGCGCCGCGCGGGGCTGGGCATCGAGGAGATCGGGGTGTACGAGGTGAACGAGGCGTTCGCCCCGGTGCCGCTGGCCTGGCTGGCGGAGACCGAGGCGGACCCGGAGCGGCTCAACCCGCGCGGCGGTGCGATCGCCCTCGGGCACCCCCTCGGCGGCTCCGGCGCCCGGATCATGACGACGATGCTCCAGCACATGCGCGACAACGAGATCCGCTACGGGCTACAGACCATGTGCGAGGGCGGCGGCATGGCCAACGCCACGATCGTCGAGCTGGTCTGAGGAAAACGTCTCGCCGCGCCCGGCCGGGCCGCCTAGGGTCCCCTTCGTGACGACGATCGAGCGCGCCGCCGACAGTTCCTGCGAGGAGTGGCGGACGCGGGCCCGGCTCTGGGTCGACGAGCAGCTGACCCGGGTCGGCCGGCGGGTGACCGGCCCGGTCGAACCCCGGGTACGCCCCTGGTCGCTGGTGTGGCGGGTGCCCACCGACGACGGCCCGGTCTGGTTCAAGGCGAACAACCCGGGGACGGTGCACGAGGCGTTCCTGATCGCGGCGCTCGCCGAGCTGACGCCCGAACGGGTGCTGACCCCGATCGCGGTGGACCCGGAGCAGGGCTGGTCGCTGCTGCCCGACGGCGGCGAGTCGTTGCGTGACGTGCTGGCCCGCGACCCCGACCCGGCGCACTGGGAGCGGGCGCTGCCGGGGTACGCGGCACTGCAACTGGCCAGCGCGCCGCGCGCCGACGAGTTGGTCGCCGGCGGCGTGCCGGACCACCGACCCGAGGTGATGGCCGGGCTGTTCGTCGAACTGCTCGACGACCACGGGTCGCTGCTGATCGGAGCCGAGGGCGGGCTCACCCCCGACCAGTACGAGCGGCTGCGCGCCGAGGTGCCGTCGTACGCCGAGCGGTGCCGGCGGCTCGCCGACATCGGCATTCCGGCCACCGTGCAGCACGACGACCTGCACGACGGGAACGTCTTCGCCGGCGACGCCGGCTACCGCTACTTCGACTGGGGTGACGCCTCGGTGGCGCACCCGTTCGGCACGCTGCTGGTGACCCTGCGTTCCATCCGGTACGCCCGCAGCCTGTCGGCCGAGGACGCCCAGTTGACGCGGTTGCGCGACGCGTACCTGGAGGCGTGGACCGACAGGTACGACCGCCGTACCCTGGTCGAGGCCGCCGATCTGGCGGTCGGCCTGGCCCCGGTCAGCCGGTCGCTCTCCTGGCGGCGGGCGTTGGACACCGTGGACGAGTCCCGCACCGACTACGCCGACGCGGTGCCGGGATGGCTCGAGGAGTTGTTCGCGGACGATCCGCTCCGGTCCGACGCCTGACCAGGATCCGTCGCAGTCGGAAGTCGGACAGCCAGTGCGACAGGCGGCGTGGAACTTCCAAAAAGTCGGCGTGACCCACGTCACCCCGTCGGGGACGTCGTTGGGCAGGTCATGGACGTCTTCTCCCGAACGTTCCTCCCGGCCGCCGCCGAGGCCGGCCTGGCCGTGCAGACCCTCAGCCGGCACATGCCGGTCTTCCGCCGCTGCGTCGGTCCCGGTGACGCCACCATCCTGGTGACCCGGTGCAGCCGTCCGGACCGCCCGGTGACCGGCGACTACCTGCTGCTGCTCACCCACCGGCGACTGGTGGTGACCCAGCAGACCCGCCTGCTGCACCGGCTGCGCCTGCACCTCAACACCGAGCTGCGCGAGCTGAGCAACGTCACCTGGAGCCCGGACCCGCGGCTGCACTCGGTCGAGCTGGCCGCCACCGCGATCGACGGGATCCGGGAACGGTTCCTGATCCGCACGACCCACCCGAAGCGGGTGTGGCAGCTCGACGCACTGCTGAACCACGCGTTCCGCACCCGCCTGCGGACGCCCCGCGAGCGGATCGTCGCGACCATCAGCGACACACCGGCGACAGCCCGGCCCAGTGTGTTCCGTCCCGCCGTGGCGCGCTGACACCACGCCGCGCGGGCCTTTACCGAACCCGAACACGTACCGATCGCGTCGACGCGACGGGTCGGCAATCATGGGCCGGTGACCGTCGACCCGCCGCACCGTGGCCTCGTCCTCGTGGTCGAGGACGAGCCGGCCATCGCCGACCTGGTCCGGCTGTACCTCGGCCGCGACGGGTTCGGCGTACACCTGGAGCGTGACGGGGAGGCCGGCCTGTCCGCCGCCCGCCGGCTGCGTCCGGTGGCCTGCGTCCTGGACATCGCCCTGCCCGGGCTGCCCGGCACCGAGATCTGCCGGCGGCTGCGGGAGGCCGGCGACTGGACGCCCGTCATCTTCCTCACCGCCCGCGACGACGAGGTCGACCGGATCGTCGGCCTGGAGCTGGGCGCCGACGACTACGTGACCAAGCCGTTCAGCCCTCGCGAGCTGGTCGCCCGGGTGCGTGCGGTGCTGCGCCGCTCGGCCGGCGGCCCGGAGGGTGCCGACCGTCCGCGCGTCGTCGGCCCGGTGACCCTCGACCCGGGCCGACGGACGGTCACCGTGGCGGGCGCGCCCGTGCAGCTCACCTCCACCGAGTTCGATCTCCTGGCGCATCTGATGGCCCGGCCCGGGCGGGTCTTCACCCGCGAGGAGCTGCTGGCCGGGGTGTGGGGCTACGCCGCGCACGCCGGCACCCGCACCGTCGACGTGCACGTCGCCCAGGTACGCGCGAAGCTCGGCCCGGCCAGCGTCATCCGGACCCATCGCGGCGTGGGGTACGCCGTCGATGCCTGAGCAACCCGGCCGTGCCCAGTCCCCGACCATGACCCTGCCCGTGGTCGGTGCCGGCCCGCCGCCCGCGCCCCGGCGCCACCGGCTCGGCCGGACGCTCACCGCCCGAGCGGTGCTGGTCACCTGCGCGGTGGCGCTGGTGTCGGTGCTGGTCACCGCGATCGTGGCGGTGCCGTTGGCGATCCGCGGGGCCGAGCGCCGCGACCAGGAGGCGCTCGCCGCCCAGGCCCGGCTCGCCGCCGAGGTGCTGCGGACCAGGCTGGACCGTGGTCGCAACGCCGACGAGGAGCGACTCATCCAGCAACTCCGCAACCAGGGCATCGACGCGTACCTGGTCCGGCGCGGGGCGGTCGACCGGCCGGGTCTGCCGCCCCGGGTGGTGCAGCGGATCGAGCAGGGCCGCAACGTGTCGGCCCGCCGCGTCGTCAACGGCGAGCGTGCCCTGGTCGAGGGGCGGGCGCTGCCCGGCGGCAACGGCGTGGTGCTCTCCCGCCCGTCGGCGAACGGACTGTGGGCTCAGGTGCTGCGCAGCCTCTGGCTGCCGCTGCTGGCGGGGCTGGCCGCCGGCGTGGCTGCCGGACTGCTGCTGGCCCGCCGCCTGGCCCGCCCGATCCGGGTCGCGGCGACCGCCGCCGCCCGGCTGCGCGCCGGTGACCGCGCGGTGCGGGTGCCGGTCGAGCCGCCGGACGAGGTCGCCGACCTGGCCGAGGCGCTCAACGGGCTGGCCGCCGCGCTGGCCACCAGCGAAGGCCGGCAGCGGGAGTTCCTGCTCTCCGTCTCGCACGAGCTACGGACCCCGCTGACCGCGATCCGGGGGTACGCCGAGGCGCTCGCCGACGGGGTGCTCGGCGCGGACGACACCGTCGACACCGGCCGGACGATGCTGGCCGAGGCGCAACACCTGGACCGGCTGATCGGGGACCTGCTGGCGCTGGCCCGGCTGGAGGCCGCCGACTTCCCCCTCGAACCGGTGTCGGTGGACCTGACCCGGCTGGCCGTGGACGCCGAGCCGACCTGGGCCGGCCGGTGCGCGGCGGTGGGTGTGCCGTTCCGGGTGGAGACGCCCGGCCAGCCGGTGCCCGCGTACACCGATCCGGGTCGGATCCGGCAGGTGGTGGACGGGCTGCTGGAGAACGCGCTGCGGGTCGTACCCCCGGGTGCGCCCGTGGTGCTCGCGGTCCGGCCGGCCGGCGCGGACCCGGCGGCCGGCGGTGTGCTGGAGGTCCGCGACGGCGGACCCGGCTTCACCGACGACGACCTGGCGGTGGCGTTCGAGCGGGGCGCGCTGCACGAGCGCTACCGGGGAGTGCGCAAGGTGGGCAGCGGGCTCGGGTTGGCGCTGGCCGCCGGGCTGGTCCGTCGACTCGGCGGGGAGATCGTCGCCGGCCACGCCCCGGAGGGCGGCGCGGCCTTCACGGTCCGGCTGCCCGGTGATCCTTACCTGGCTCGAACATCGGCCTGACGCTCCGCTCGCGGACCCGGGGAAGGCTGAGGACTCCACGGACGAGAGGAACAGTCATGCCACGTTGGGGTTTCGCCACCGGCACCACCGCCCTGCTCGCGGCGGTCGCGCTCGGCGTCAGCGGCTGCGGTGCGGCCGAGGTGGCCAGCCAGCCCGCCCGGGACGCCGCCGTCGACGTCGCCGCGGCGATGGGAGTGGAGGGTCAGGCGTTGGCGGCGATGGGGTTCGACGCCGACGAACTCGACGTGCGGACCGTCGCCGCGCCGGCCACCCCGACGCCCGGCGCCTCACCCACCGCGCAGGACAAGGCCAAGCAGAAGCGGGGTGAGGAGTGGCGCAAGCGCCGCCAGGCCCGCGTGCTGCTGCGCAGGAACACCCTGCACGGTGAGGCCGTGGTGAAGACGAAGGACGGCGGTACGCAGACCGTCGCCGTGCAGCGTGGCGAGGTGACCGCGATCGACGGCGACTCGATGACCGTGAAGTCCACCGACGGCTTCACCATGACCTGGACCTTCGGCGACGACCTGCGGGTCGTCGAGCACCGGGCCACCGTGCGGGCCAGCGACGTCAAGGTCGGTACGACGCTCGGTGTCGCCGGGGCCAAGGACGGCGACAAGGGCGCGGCCCGGCTCATCCTCATCCCCCGCGCCAAGTGAGCGAAGGAGGGCCCCGGCCGACGCCGGGGCCCTCCTTCCTACTGTCAGTAGACGCGGGAGCCGATGAAGTCGTCGTGACCGTAGCCGACCGGGTTGGCGGCGGTACGGGCCTCGAACGACCACTGCTGCCGGGTGCTGCTGGAGCAGGCGGCCAACCGCAGCCGGGGCAGGCCCGACGACGGGCTGTCGAACGCCACGCAGAGGGTGCTGGCGCTGACCGGCTTGAGCTGGTTGCCGGCGAAGGCGAACTGCTGGGCGGGGGTGCCGTTGCAGTCGTAGATGTTGACCGCCGTGCCGGCCGTCATCGATCCGCCGGCGACGTCGAGGCAACGGTCGTGGGACAGCTCCGAGTGCAGTGACCGCTTGGTCGCGTCGTACCAGAAGCCCTGGTTGCGCCCGCCGTGGCAGGCGTACGACTCCTGCGGGGTGTTGTTACGTGAGTCGTACCCTCTGCCGTCGACGCACGCATTGGTGGCCGAGTTGCGCAACTGCTTGAACTGCATCAGGCCGGAGTAGAGCACGCCGGCGCCGGTGCTGGCCGGATCGACGCAGGTGGCCTGCTGCTGTCCGGAGTTCCAGAACTGGGTGATGCACTGGGCGAACATGCCGTGGCCCCGGGCGTTGGGGTGGAACGACTGCCGTGCGGCGTTCTCGTTCCAGATCCCGACCTCGATGTTGAGGCCACGGACCGAGGTGTTGTCGGTGCACACCTCGTGGCCGTGGAAGAGCCGGCTGGCGTCCAGGTAGCGGGTGCCGGTCTGGGCGGCTGCGGCGCGCAGCGCCGACTCGAACAGCGGCACCGCCTTGTTCCTGGCGAACGCGGCGTCGGCCAGGTAGAGCAGGCAGCCGCCGGCGTACCAGCCGGGGAAGTTGGGGTTGTCCTCGACGTCCGGGCTGGCCGGGCTCGGGTACGACATGAGCACCAGCTCGTAGTCCGAGCGCAGGTAGCCGGCTCTGGTCATGGTCTGCCGGATGTCGGTGAGGGCGTCCGCCACCGCCCGGCGGCTGCCGTCGGTGCGGATCGTCCACTGGTCGGTGTAGTCGGCGTAGCAGGTGCCCTGGAGGAAGACCCGACCGACCGCGCAGTCGGTGGCGACCGGGCCGAACTGGATGGTGCCCTCGCCGTTCGCGCCGACGACGACCCAGATCAGCTTCACGTGCGTGTTGCGGGCCTTGATGCCCAGGTAGTCGCCCTGGTTCAGTTCGTTGTGCTGGGTGGGGCCGCCGGCGATGAGGTTCCACGGGGTGGCGCCGGAGCAGGCGATGTTGTACCGCGCGTCCGACGGGATGCCGGTGCGGAACACGGCCTGGTCGTACGAGCGGTCGCACCAGTTGCCGTCCTGGTGGGTGCCGGGCACGTAGTTGCCGACCCCCTCACCCGAGATCTGGCTGTCGCCCATGGTGATCAGCGCGGTGCGGCGCTGCTCGATGGGGCGGATCGCCGGGCTGCCGTAGAGGGCGGTGGCCTCGGCGGCCCGGACCGCTTCGAGGTTGGCGGGGAGTGGCTGGACGGCTGGTCGGTCGGCGGCGGCAGCGGGGGCGGCCGGTCCGGCGAGCATCGGCAGGACGAGTGCGGCGACGGCGACGGCGATGGTGATCGCTCGTCGTCGCGTCGCGCGTTCGGGCCTGGCAGGGGTGGGAGGCATCGACGCGCTCCTTTCGGCTCGATCGCGGGACGTCGATCGAGTTACCAGACGGTAACGTGCCGATCAATGGATGTGAATACGCTTCGGGTCCTTGCGCGGGGAATGCGGAACCGCCCGGATCAGACGATCCGGGCGGCGCGGCGGTGGTCCTTCCGACGTGCGGTCAGCGGCCGGGTGGCAGCGCGTAACCGACGTAGTCGCGGAACTCCAGCCTCCAGCCGGCCGGCACCAGCTTCACGCAAGCTGGCCTGCTGCCGGTGCAGACGATGGCGTCCACCGAGGCCGGGTCGGCAGGCGGCCGCTCCGGCAGCACCGACTGCAACGCCACCAACTCCGGCGAACCCCCGTCGGGCTGCCGCAGCAGCAGCCACCACGGGTACTCCCAGTTGTCGTTCTGCTGCACCAGCCCGATCCGGCGGGCGCCGCTGTCCCGCACCGCCGCCGCGGCCCAGCGGAACTCGTCGGCCCACTGTGGCCGGCGCAGGAACCGGGTGTCCCAGTCCGAGGTGGTGAAGACCGAGCCGGCCCCGACGAGCCGACGCGGGAAGCCGTACGACAGGGCGAGCACGCCGGCGAGCGCCGAGGTGGCCAGCACGGTGACCGCCGCGACCGTGGCGATGGAGCGCCGTGCCGTGCCGGCCGCCGGCCGCGCGTGCCGACGCAGGAGCGCGTCGACCCAGAGCCCACCCAGCGGTACGGCGAGCACGAGGGCGTAGAGGATCAGCCGGTTGCCCCACGGCTGCCACTTGATCATCGCGGTGTGCAGCAGGACGGTGGTCAGCACCACCACTGCGTACGCGCGCAGCGGCCCGGCCTGCCCGGAGTCGATCCGGCGCGGCCGGGCCAGGGCGACGGCCACGCCGATCAACGCCAGCGCCCCGGCGATCGGGAAGGCCACCCGGTCCTCGTCCGGATACCAGGCGGGCTCCGGGAAGACTTCCCGACCGAAGGTGATCGCCCGGTCCTGGGGGTCGACGCCGATCGCGTCCGCGCCACCGATGATCGCCTCCGCGCCGGCGTGACGCAGCGGCGCCAACGGGGTGTCGAACGCGGTGTGCCCGATCCGCAGCGCGTTGACCAGCACCGACGCCGGGTCGTGCCGTTCCATCGGGATGGACTCGCGCAGCCGGGGCGGTCCCAGCGGGTGCCCGAACTCGGCGGTCACCCGGGCCAGGAACGGACCGACGACCACGGCCGCGACCACCAGGATCAGCACCGAGCCGCCGACCGTACGGGCCAACCCGCCGGCCCGCCTCCCATCGGCCGGTGCTCGGCCGGCCAGGGCCAGGCGGAGCTGGGCCAGCCCCCAGAGCACCAGCAGCGGACCCACCGCGATCAGCCCGCTGGTCTTCGTCACCGCGGTCAGGCCGGTGGCGGCGCCCAGCCCGAGCAGCGTGCCCCAGCCGGTCCGGCGGCGCAGCCCGTCGAGCACGAGGGTCGCCGCGCAGGCCACCCACGCCGCGCACACCAGGTCGGTCTGCGTACTCGTCGCCTGGAGCGCCACCATCGGCGTGCTCGCCAGCACGAACGCGGTGAGCAGTTGGGCGCGCCGGCCACCGCCGAGCTGCGCGGTGATCCGCGCGACCACCAGCAGGCAGAGCACCCCGGCGGCCCACTGCGCCAGGTTGTGCAGCGCGTCCCCACCGGTGAGCAGGCGCAGGTGCAGCAGCAGGTACTCGGCGCCGGGCGGGATGGTCACCTGCCGGTGGATGGCGGTGGGCCAGAAGTCCAGGTCACCCTGGGCGACCCAGTGCTCCACCTTCGGCAGGTGGTACGTCTGCGAGTCGAAGTTGTTCGGCTCGGCCAGCAGCGCGATCAGCAACTCCACCAGGACCAGCCCGGCGACCGCGCCGGCGAGCAGCCGTTCGCCCCGGCCGGCCGTACGCCAGGTGTCGACAGCCACGGCGAGCGGACCGGCGGACGCCCGGTCGGCGCGGGCCGGGGCGGGGCCGCTCCCGACGGCGAGCGGGGCCGGCGCGTCGGGTCCACCGCCGGACGCCACGGCACCGACCGGCACCGGCCGGGGCGCGGCAGCGGGCGGCGGCGCGACGTCGTCCGTCCGGCGCCACCGCAGCGCGGCGGCGGTCGCGGCCACGGCCAGGAAGAGCAGCCAGGCGATGGTGAACGCCGCCCGGTTCACCGCGTGCAGTGCGCCGAGCACCTCGACGACGAGCACCGCGTACGCTCCGGTGAGCAGGGCGGCGCGTACCACGGCCAGTCGCAGCGGGGCCACCGCGCCGACCCCGCGCGGCCTCGTCGCGACGGTGAGCAGGAGCACCGAGGCGGCGGGAACCGCCGCGAGCAGGGAGCCGGCAGCCGACATGGCCGGAAGTAAACACCATCGGCCTGAGTCCGCCACGCCGACTGCCCGACGACGGCGGCCAGCGTCGAGCTGACCAGCCAGGCTAGGCTATGCCCGACGTGTTGTCGCCACCGTGGAGATTCCCGTGAAGCTCTCGATCCTCATGCCGGTCTACAACGAGGAAGAACGCATCGCGGATGCCCTCAAGCAGGCATTGGCGGTGGACTATCCCTGCGAGATCGAGCTGGTCGTGGTCGACGACGGCAGCCGGGACGGCACCGGCGAAATCCTCGGTCGCGCCGACGACGCTCGTCTGCGGGTCATCACCCACCAGCGCAACGCCGGCAAGGGCGCGGCAATCAAGACCGCGGTGGACAGCGCCGAGGGCGACTACATGGTCATTCTCGACGCCGATCTGGAGTACGACCCGCAGGACATCCCCAAACTGCTCGACCCGGTGCTCGACGGGCGGGCCACCGTCGTCTACGGAAATCGCACCTTCGGCAGCCACAGCGCCTACAGCTTCTGGTACGTGATGGGCAACAAGGGCGTCACGATGGCGGCCAATGTGCTGTTCAACTCGTACATCGGTGATCTGGAGACCTGTTTCAAGCTGATGCCGGTGGCGCTCTACCGGTCGCTGGGGGTGCGCTCGCGCGGTTTCGGCATGGAGGCCGAGGTGACCGGCAAGCTGCTGCGCCAGCGCATCCGCCCGTACGAGGTGCCGATCAGCTACCGCGCCCGTGGCCGGGAAGAGGGCAAGAAGATCACCTGGAAGGACGGCGTCGAGGCGATCTGGATCCTCGGTCGCGAACGCGCCCGCCGCCGTCCCGCCGTGTCATCGCCCAACTGACCCCAGGAACGCGTCGAGCGACCGTCGCAGACCCTCGGCGTCCAGGCCGTGCCACCGGGCGTGGTCGGCCGGATCGCCGTACCGTCGCAGGTCGGCCCGTCCCACCCCGAGGGTGAGCAGCCGGTGTGGCACGTCCGCGAGCGCCCGGCCCACTGCCGCGCTCGACGTCCCGGCGAGGTATGGCTCGACCAGCACCACATCCGTCCCGGCGAGCGCGCGGAGCCCGTCCGTGTCGAACGGGCGGGGCGTGTGCGTGTACGCGACAGTCACGTCCAGCCCCTCGGTCGCCGCCAGTGTGGGATCGAGCATCGGCCCGACGGCCACCACGAGCGGTGCGCCCACCCCGCCCCTCCGCAGCACCCGCAACCGGTCGGCGTCCGGGTACGCCCTGGCGTTGCGCTGCTCGCCGAGCCGTAGGTAGACCGGGTCGTCGGTGGTCGCGGCGGCCCGCAGCAGGGGCGGAACCTCGTCCGGGTGGCCGGGCACGCGTACCGTCCAGGCACCGCCGAGGGAGTCGAAGAGCGCCACGTCCCCGGGCGACTGGTGGGTCCGGCCCTCCCGCGACCCGTCGTACGACGCGCCGATGCTGACCAGCACCGCGCCGACGCCCTGGTGGTCCAGGTCCAGCTTGATCTGCTCGTACGCCCGGTCGACCAGGAACGTCGCGTACGAGTGCGCGATCGGGCGCATCCCGGTCAGGGCGAGCCCACCGGCCACGCCGATCATGAGTTGTTCCCGGATGCCGACGTTGAGCACCCGGTCCGGGTGTCGGGCGCCGGCCGGCGCGAACTGGCTGGCCGAGATGTCGGCCAGCACGAGGGCGGTACGGGGATCCTCGTCGAGCAGGGCGGTGGTGGTGTCGATGAAGGCGTCACGCATGGCTGTCATCCCCTGCTCTCGACGCGGGCGACGACGACGTGCGGCCGGCCCGGTCGGTGTCCGGTCAGTGCCACGTACAGGTCGGTGTGGTTCCGGCCGTCGAGCGTGTCGGCCGTCCAGCCGTTCACGGTGAACCGGCTGGCGATCCCGCCCGCCCAGCCGTGGCTGGCCGACGAGTTGTCGACCACGATCGCGGTGAGGTTTCCCAGGCCGGTCGCGCCGGCGTACGCGATTGCCTCGTGGTTGGAGCCCTCGTCCAGTTCGGCGTCGCCGAGCAGCACGTACACCCGGGGTGTGAGCAGGCCCTGGGCCCGCAGCCCGAGTGCGGTGCCGACGCCCAGGCCGAGCCCGTGGCCGAGGGACCCGGAGCCGATCTCGACGCCCGGCACGAGCAGCCGGTCCGGGTGGTGACCGAGTCGGCTCTGCGGGCCGGCGAGGTCGTCGAGCCAGGAGTGCGGGATGAAACCGCGCGCGGCGAGCACCGCGTAGTAGGCGGCCGGTCCGTGCCCCTTGGAGAGCAGGAACCGGTCCCGCTCCGGATCGTCGGCGGTGTCCGGGGTGATCCGCAGGACCCGGTCGTAGAGCACCTGGAGGACGTCGATGGTGGAGTGGGCGCTCGGCGCGTGCTTCTCGTCGCCGGTCAACCGGCGGATCAGCCCGGGGAGCGCGGCGCTGCTGTCGTTGGTCACCGTGGTGGTCATGCCACTACCCTGTGACTTGAAGTGCGCTTTAACTCAAGGGCCAGGTGATGATGGATCTGTTGACCATCGGCGAGCTGTCCGTCCGTTCGGGCGTGGCGCCGTCCGCGCTGCGCTACTACGAACGGCTCGGGCTGATCCGCGCCGACCGTACCGGCGGCAACCAGCGCCGGTACGCCCGCGCCGAGCTGCGGAGGGTCGCCTTCATCCGCATCTCCCAGCAGGTCGGCGTCTCGCTCGACGAGATCCGCGCCGCGCTCGACTCCCTGCCCGGGAGCCGCACGCCCAGCCCGCAGGACTGGGAACGGCTCTCCGCCAGCTGGCGGGGCCGGCTGGACGAGCGGATCCGGCTGCTCACCAAACTCCGCGACGACCTGGACGGCTGCATCGGCTGCGGCTGCCTGTCCCTGCAACGCTGCACGCTCAACAACCCCGGGGACACCCTGGCCGGCGAGGGGCCGGGCGCCCGCCTGCTGCTGCCCCGGCCGGCATCACCCGACGGTGAGTAGCACCTTGCCCACGTGATCGTTCGACTCGACCAGCCGGTGGGCCTGCGCCGCGTCGGCCATCGCCAGCCGCCGGTCCACCACCGGGCGGACCGCGCCGGCCTCCACCAACGGCCACACCTCATCGCGTACGCCCCGGACGATCTCCGCCTTCTCGGCAAGCGGACGGGACCGCAACGCGGTCGCCGCGACACAGGCCCGCTTGGCCAGCAGCGCGCTGAGATCCAGCTCGGCCTTGCGCCCACCCTGCATCCCGATCACCACGAGCCGACCCCCGGTGGCGAGCGCGGCGACGTTGCGACCCAGGTAGGAGGCGCCCATGATGTCGAGGATCACGTCCGCGCCGTGGCCGTTGGTGGCCTGCCGGACCTCCTCGACGAAGTCCTGCTTTCGGTAGTCGATCGTCACCGTCGCACCCAGCTCACGCAGCCGCGGGTGCTTCGCCGCCCGCGCGGTCGCCAGGACCGTCGCGCCGAGCGCCGCCCCGAACTGGATCGCGAACGTGCCGATCCCACTGCCCCCACCGTGCACCAGCAGCCGTTCACCAGAGCTGAGCCGGCCCACGCCCACCACGTTCGACCAGACCGTGCAGGCCACCTCCGGTAGCGCCGCCGCGTCGACCAGGTCGACGCCCGCCGGCACCGGCAGCAACTGCCCGGCCGGCACGGCGACCCTCTCGGCGTACCCGCCGCCGGCCAGCAGCGCGCACACCTCCTGCCCGACGGACCACCCGGACACCTCCGGCCCGACCGCGCCGATCACCCCGGAGCACTCCATCCCGGGATATTCCGACGCGCCGGGGGGCGGCGGATAGTGACCCTGCCGTTGCAGCAGGTCCGCGCGGTTGACCCCGGCCGCCCGTACGTCCACGACCACCTCGCCGGGGCCGGGCTCCGGATCGGGCACCTCCGCCCAGACCAGCGCGTCGGGACCACCGGCCTCGGGAATCGTGATGGCTCGCATGGGCCCAGTCTCCCCGATCCGGTGGGCTGTCGCAGGCGCGCCGTCGAGCCCACTGTGGACGGGACGGACCGCCTGGTCTGCGCAGCGGGGAGGGACGCCGGGCCGTCCGGAGTGAGCCGTGGCAGACTATGCGTGGTCGTACACCTACGGGTGACGGCCCAGGAGGGTTCGCCTAGTGGCCGATGGCGCTGGTCTTGAAAACCGGTAAGGCAGCGATGTCTTCGTGGGTTCGAATCCCACACCCTCCGCCCACTTGGACAGCAAAAATGCCCCCTGACCAGCGCGAACGCCAGTCAGGGGGCGTGTTCATTGTTGGTGAATCAGTCTCACTTTGTCTCGCTCGATGCCGCCGCGTCTCACTGGTCGTGTCGTCTACGTGTCGGCGCTCTCCGGCCCTTCGGCCGGCTTGGTGCCGTCCTCGGTGCCTAGCGCTCCCTCAATCCGCTTTCGAGCGACTTCGTCCTGTCCGTCGATGCACGAGGCGTAGACCTTGAGCAGCACGTGCACGCTGTGTCCGGCCCATTGGGCGACCTGGGTAGCCGGCACTCCGGCGTTGAGCCAGAGCGACACGGCAGCGTGCCGCAGGTCGTATGGCCGGTGTGCCAGCGGTGAGCGCTGCTGAGCGGGTGTCAGCGCTGCTGCGCGTGCCTGCCGCCAGGCTCGGAGATAGGTGCTCTTGGACACCGGGGCCGTTCGAGCGCCGGCCGCATTGAACATCCGCCCGTTGGCGTCTCGGCAGTGCTCCCGGACGTGATGCCGCAGGATGCGGACCAGTTCCGGGCAGGCCGGCACGTCGCGGGTCGCCTTTTTCGCCCGGTGCTTCAACTCCCGGTCTTCCAGCGATTTGCCGCTGTCGCTCCAATCCTCGCCAACCTGTTGCGTTGAGCCGCTGAGGTGAAGCCATCCCCACCCGGTTTCGGGTAGCTCGCATTCGTCGGCGCGTAGATGGATCACCTCGGACGGGCGGAGCGCGGCGAAGTACATGCAGGCGAAGAAGCCTTCTAAACGTGGATCGCGCTTCTGCACTGCCGAGAGTAGGGCGCGGGCCTGTTCAGGATTCACGACCACTTTCCGGTCAATCTGATCGGTGTTCTTCGGCGCCCGCCACTGGATGGAGTCCATCGGGTGGGCGTCGAGATAGCAAAGTTCAACGGCGTACTTCAAGGCGCTGTAGAAGACGGCCCGTTTCCTTGCGACGGTGTTCGCTGCGGCGGGGATGCCGTCAATCCGGACCGTGAGCGCGTCGAGCGCCTTCCGGATGGTGGCCGGGTTCTTTACGCCCGACAACGGCAGCGTGTTCGCGGTGAGCCATCTGACAGCCGGCGCAAGGTTCTCTGGCGGTAGACCGTTGTCCCGATCACGCTGCAACTTATTGAAGGTCCACGTATAGAGGGCGTGCCGAATCTCGGCATCGTCCGGCGCGCCGCGCGACGTGGCCAGCAGGGCAAGTGTGACCGTGGTGAGCGCGTCTGCAATGCTCTTGCGCTGCGTTGCTGCGGCACGCGGCCACTTCATGTCTACGAACGCAACGGCGAGGTCGTACCAATTTCGGCTGTTCAACTCCCGGGCCATCGGTTCCGGCAGGCCGGATTTCTCCTCGAAGGCCGTTCCCTCGCGCTGTGCTACAACCAGCTTCGATCGGAAGCCTTCGGCGAGCGCCCGAGTAACGTACGTATTCCGGAACGGCTTGCCGGCGACCTTCCATCGGACCGTGTACGACTTCTTCTTGCCCGATAGTTCGTTGGTCAAGATCGCGTGAATGCGTACGTCGTAGCTACTCATGCTGCCTCTTCGTGGTCGTTGAGCCAGTTGTCCAGGTCGCGGCGGCGGACGTACAGGCTGCCGTTTGGGTACTTGATCGTTCGGGGGGCGCGGCCGGTGGCCTTCCAGCGGAAGAAGGTCGACCGGGGTACGCGCAGTTCGTCCAGGACTTCGGCGAGGGTGAGCAGGTTCCCGGTGGGGGTTCGGCGGCTGGTCATGGGCGGGTGTCCTCCCTCGGGGTGGCGTGGAGGTAGATGCGCTGCAACAGCGGGGATCGGCGGTCGGGGTAGGGCCGGCTGACCTGCTGGATGTGCAGCACTTGGGCGATGGCGGCGAGCGCTGCGGCTGTTTCAGTGGGGGTGCCGTGCAGCCTGATTCGCACGGTGAGGGCCTTCCGGTCGGCGTGGGTCGCGTGTGGAGGGTCGGCTAGGCGATGCGGCAGAAGGGCGTAGGGCGGCCCGCTGAGAGCGCCGTAGAGGCAAGATCCGGGGTGTCCTGGTGTAAGGCGTAGGGCCTGGCGCTCTCAGGCGCTCTCAGAGGGCCGTTTCCGGGGGTTGTCGGCCGGCGGTCGGTGCCGGCCGGCCGTGGCGGGAGGTCGGGAAGCGCTGACACGCTGACAGCAGGGCTCGCTAGTGACGTTTCCGCAGTTCAGTGGGGGTGTGAAGCTGTCAGCGGGGTGCGCTGACAGGCGCTGACAGCGCTGACACCTCACGGGCGTCGGCGGGGTTGTCAGCACCTGTCAGCGCCTGTCAGCACGGGCCGCTGACACCTTCCCGGGTGCTCTGAACTGCGGAAACGTCGCCGGTCGTGGCGATTGTCAGCGTGTCAGCGCTTCCGGGGTCCTCCCCGGCGGCGCGGGGATGCAGCTCGTAGCGGCCGTCCGGCCCGTTGCGGACCCACCCGAGTGCGATCAACTCGTTCAGAACGGCGGTGACCTCTTCGGACTTCGGTAGCCGGCGGGCTACCCGGCGGTGCGCCTCCCGGCGGGTGAAGGTGCTCATGCCCTTGGTGGTGAGCACCCCGAGCACGTACCGGGCGTTCTCGATCGCGGTGTCACTGCCGATGGTGGTCAGCGCGGCCCGGTAGTGCGCGGCGAAGAACTCGGCCAGCCGTACAGCGTCGGCCATGCGGTCGGCGTCGATGGGGCGTCGCCAGGCGTCGGCAGGGTGGTGGGCGACGTGCAACAGCCCGGCCAGGCGCAGCGTCGCGCCGGAGAGCTTGTTGCCCCACTCCCGCATGTCGTACAGGCTCCCGCCGGGCCGTAGCTCGGCCTCCACGGCCTCGGCGGCGGCGCGGCGGACCGTGGCGGCGTCCTCGGTGAGCACGACGACGGCGGGGTCTTCCCACTCGGCGAACGTGGCGGCCAGGTCGTGAACCCGGTGCCGGTAGCCGGCGGTGACCTGCTCGGCGATCGGCGACGTGTCCACCGCCCGATACCCGGCCAGCGACCGGGGCAGCGCGAACAGGAACCGGGCCGGCAGGCCACGCCCGGCGAGGTCGGCGTTACCGCCGAACTTGCGCAACACGCTCGGTTGGGCCATCACGCACACGGTCAGCGCCGGTTTGTCGACCGAGACACCCTCGCGGGTGATCCGCTCGTTGCTCATCGGCTGCCCCGCGTGACCCTTGAGATACGGGTCGAGGTTGGGCGCTCCGGAGTACCGGCCGGCAAGGGTGTCGAAAATCCCGCCCTCATCCGAGATGATCGCCATCCGTCCGCCGTTGGCGGCCATCAGGTTGATGAGGACTTCGGGGGTGGCGTCGTCCACGATCAGGCGGGGCAGCCCGGGAATGGTGATCGCCTCGGCCGCGATGGCGGCGGCCACCGCCTCGGCGGCGGCCTCGTCCCGCTTGCCGGGGTCGGCGGCCTTCGCCGCTTGGGCCTTGGCCTGTTCGGCGTGCCGGTCGGCGATGTCCCGCAGCGCCGCCGCTTCCGCGATCCTCGGCCGCATCGCCTCCCCGAGGGTCGATTGCGCGGCGAACAGCGGCGCGGTCATCGCCCGGTGCACGGGGCTCTTGCGTTCGCCGGGGCCGGCGATGACGGCGGCGAAGATGTTCACCGGCTCGCGCCACCCGCCGACCGGCTCGACCTCCAAGCGGCCACCCGCGCAGGCGGAGAGCACGGCGACGGCGAGGGTGCCGGCCATCGCGGGGTCGGTCTGGGTGAAGCGGGCGACGCCGGTCACCATGTCGCCGAGCCAGCGGGGGAACACGTCGACCGGGAACGGTGGCGGCGCGGTGCTCGGCCCGGTCAGGGGCACTGGAACATCCCACAGCGGGCCGGTGGTCGGGGGCGGGTCGGTGTCGTGTGGGTCGTCGGTGACGAGGTGAAGGCGGGCGGGCGTCATGCGGCACGTCCTTCCGGTGTGGATGCGGGGAAGTCGGGATTGGTGACAACCGGGGTTGTCGCCGTGTGCGCCAGCTCGGCGAGCACGGCCATCTGTTCGGGCATCCCGCGCGTGCCGTCGAGCGGCCGGCGGGCGTGCGGCCACACCGCCGTTACGGGGTCGGCGTAGTCGCGGCCGGCGAGCACGGTCACGGTGCCGGCCACGTCGATGCCGAGGCGGCGTGCTTGCGCGTACAGGGTCGGCACGGTGACGGCACCGGATTGGCCCATGCGCAGCTCGTACGGCTCGATCACGGTGTCCGGAGTGAGCAGCCCATGGCGGGCGGACAGGATGACCAGCCGCCCACCGAGGCCGTCAGCCGCTTTCCGACATGCCCGGTGGTAGCTGCCGGTGTACATCTGCCCAGCCGGCGCGGGTCGGTCGAGCTTCGCGCTACCGCATCCCACAATCACCACCGCGTCATCACGGCCCATCACGCTGCGGCGCATCCGCGCGTTCACCGCGTCGGCGTATGCCTTGCTGGCCGCTTGCCGGGTGGTACCCGTAGCCCGGCCTACCTCGGCATACGACCACCCGTCGTTGAGCACAAGGTCCACCGCGACCCACTCTCGGGCTTCCCGGCAGGCGGCCTCCATCGCGGCCAGCGCGGCGAGGATGTCCGATGGCGTCCGGGCGGCGGCCAGCTCGGCGGCGTGGTCGGCCACATAGCCGGCTGCCGGGTGGAGCTGGGGCGCGCGGTGACAACTGCGGTTGTCGCCAGGCCGGGTCACGCGGCCACCCGCCGAGGTCGCTTGCTGCCAGCGGCCAGCCCGGATCGGACCGTGCGGTACGCCTCGGCGCAGCTCAGCCCGGCCGTCACACCCGCCTGTTCCAGCACGCTCTGCGCGTCGTCCTCGGCGAGCGCTCCGCCCGCCACGAGCTGCCCGAGCGCCACCGCCGCGATGTAGAGCGCCCGGTTGCGCTCCCCGCTCGCGGCAGTGGTAACCCGCTCGACCTCGCGGGTGATCGCGGCCCGCACATACGCGCTGCTGCGGTCGGTCGGCAGCGACACCACCACCGGCCGTTGCGGCGGGAGCGGCGCCGGGGCCAACCGCGCGGCCAGCCACCCGGGCAGCGGGGCGGGGTCGGTGTCGAGGTCGACCCGGTACGGCCGTCCGTTGACCGTCGACCCGGCGGCGACGACGTAGCCGCCGTGCGCCCGGGTGTCGACCAGCGGGCCGAGGCTGCCGGCGGTGTTTCGCAGGTCCGGCCCGTCTTCGGGGTGGCGGTAGTAGAGGTGCGTGCCGCCCCGCCCGGTGGTCACGGTGTACGTAGCGTCGACAAGGGCGGCGTGCGCGGCGGCCAGCTCGGCGAGGGTGTCCAGCCCGGTCGGGCCGGCGGTGTCGTCCTTCGGGGTGTCGAGGTCGACCACGACCAGCCGCGATGGGCCGCAGGCCAACCCGATCCCGTACGAGCGGGCCGTCCACGCTCGGCGGATGCGGTCGGGATCGGTGGTGGCCCGTGCCTCCCACCCGAGGTGGTGACCGGCGGCGCGGCAGCGCGGGTCGCCTCCGGCGCAGTCGTCGGCGGTGTGGTCGGGGAACGCGGGTCGCTTGTCGTCGGGGCGTAGCGGGAAGACGTGCCAGCCACGTTCGGCGTGCGCGAGCGCGGCGGTAAGCAGGTCAGACATGACGGTGCTCCTGTTCAGGCGGGGCGACGCAGAGCGCGGGCGGCGGTGAGGTCGATCAGCTCGCCCCCGGCGTCGGGTGCCGGGCGGTGCCGGCCGGCGACGGTGACGGCGAGTCGCAGGTAGAGGCGGTAGCGGCCGGCGTCGACTCCGCCCATCGGCCACCGCTGGCCCTGTTGGATGACGTGCCCGAGGGCAGCAACGGCGGTGGTGGCGGCGTCCAGCTCGGCGCGGGTGCCGCTGAGCCACACCTCCATCAGCCGGCCCGCCTCGGTCGCGGCCGGGCGGTGATCGCGGCGCGGGTGACGGCGTGCCGCAGGTCGCCGAGCAACCCGACCAACTGCCGGCGCGCGGCCAGCTCGGACGGGGCGAGCGCGACCCTGACGCGCACTTCGGCGTGTTCACGGCCGGCGGCGGTGCGCACCCGCACGAGCACCGCGCGGGAGCGGCCGGCGACGTCGACCACGATTTCGTCGGAGCGGTGTTCGCCGAGGCCGCAGCGGTGGTCCTTGCCGCACCACTCGGTGTGCCCGTCGCGGGGCCGGCGGTTCATCGGTTGGCCTCGGCGCGCAGCCGGTGGAAGTGGTTGTAGACGCGGCGGCCGGTGCGCAGCCGGTGGCCTCGGTCGCAGCGGCGGCAGGCACGCGGGCGGTGGAGAACGCGGGTGGTGATGCGGCCGGTGCCGGCGCACCGCTGGCAGGGTTTGACGGGCTTGACCCAGCACAGCCCGGCGTAACCGAGCGTGATCAGGGCGGGGATCGTGGCGAGGGCGATAGCGGCGGTCAGGTGGGGGTTCACAGGTGCCTCCCGGGCCGTTTTTTGGGTGCACGGGGCCGTGAGCTGCTATCTGCTAGGTCGCAGCTCATGATTCGGATGGGGTGCTAGCGAGGGTGCTAGCGCTAGCAGGTCGGGCCGCTAGCGCTAGCACCCTCGCGGCGGGTTAGCCGGCGGACCGCTTCCGGTCACGCTCCGCAATCGCGGCGAGCAGGTCGGGGTGCTTGATGCCACGTCGGGTGGTGGCCTTGCCGTCGATGCGCCGCCCGACGTCGCCGACCTTCACCAGCGGGTGCGGCTTGAGCGCGGTGGTGAGCTGCGCGGCTTCCCACCCGCCGTACACGTCGGGCCGCAGCTCGGTCAGCAGCGCGCACAGTGTCTCGTTCCACACGGCCTTGTCGTCGCCCGGCCAGATTCGCGCCAGGTCGCCGAGCACGTCCGCGACCGGGGCCATCTCGCGGGTCTGCTCGTCGGGTTTGGGCAGGGTGCCGGCGGCCTGGCGCAGCGCGACGGCGCGGGTCACGATGCGAGCCGCCTCGGTGGTGTTGACGTAGTAGGACTTCACCGCCGAAGGCTTCGGTCCGAAGCCGCGCAGGATGCCCCACCCGGCCTCATCGACCGGCACGAACACCGTCGCCCGGTAGCCCTGCTTGTACGCCGACGTCCCGAGGATCATGTCGTTAGCCGTCTGATCAGCCACGGAGAGGCAGAACCGGCTGTTGACGTTGCGGGTGATGCCGGTCGGCAAGCTGTCCTTGTCGGGGATCTGCGTACCGATCAGGATGATCACGCCCAGCGCCCGCCCGAGCTTGATGACCTTTTCCAGGATTTCGCCGGATTCCTTGGCGTACTTGCTGGTCATCAGCTCTTGCAGCTCATCGAACCAAGCCACCAGCGGGTGAAGCCCGGACCCCTTGAGCGACGCCAGTTCCGGGGTGACCTTGTTCTCGGGTGCCTTGCCCAACCTCGCGTAGTGCTCGATGCGCTTGGACCGGCGGCGGCACTCCTCGTACAGCCACTCGATGAACGCGAAGCAACGGGCGAGGGTGTCGTCATCGAAGCCGTTGCCGTACTCGGCCATGACCTGCTCAAGGACGGCGAAGTCACCGACGCCCTTCAACTCGTAGCCCCGGATCTCGGCGCGCGGGTCCAGCGACGCGGCCAGCAGCAGCGTGCGCAGCGCGAACGTCTTGCCCGAGCCAGGCTGACCACCGAACAGCCAGTTGCGGAACATCAGCTCGGCGTCGAGCACGTCCAGGCGCGGGGTGGTGGCGAACGGGAACGCCTTGAACAGGTCCACCTTCGCGCCGGCCGAGAGCAGCGGCCAGGGCGGCTGGGTCATCTGCGACGCCGGCTCATACCCGACCCACAACGCCAGCCGCCCGGTGTGACCGGGTGCCGGTTCGGGCCAAACCTGATCCAGCGGCAGCCGCATCGCCGAGGCAAGCCGGCCGCGCCGGGCGACCACCTCGGCGGCCTCCACCCCGTACGGGAGGTCGACCACGGCCAGGTGTCCGGGGCCGTCGCGGTGGATGTCCACCGGGAAGCTGATCGCCTTCGGGTCCTTGGCAACCGCGCTGTTGATCGCGGCCATCTGCAACGAGGTCAACGCCCGCCGCACGAGGTCGGCGGTCAGCTTGCGGTACCGGGTGCTTTCGGTGACCCGGTCGGTGAGCGGCTTGTCCGCCGGTCGGCCGAGCGTGGCCAGCAGCGGCACCACCACCGCCAACGCCAGGTAGCGCCACCACGGCGGGCCGACCGTGAGGACGATCGCCCCGGCGACGGTCGCGCCGGCTCCGGCCGCGAGCACCCACCACCGCCACACGCTTTGGCGCTGCCGGCGGGCGTCGAGCTTGAGCCACACGTCCGCCTCACCACGGGTCGCGGCGGCCTGCCGCAGGTGCCAGTTGCCCTCTTCCGCGCTGGCCCAGTGCAACGCCCGACCGAGCCCGCGGAACAGCCCAACCGGTGCCCACACAGCGGTTTTCGCCGCGTACTTCGGCAGCCGCACCGCGTGGTAGGCGGTCACGTAGCCGGCATCCTTGCTCTGATGCCGGGCCGCCGCGCGCAGGCCGCGCCACGAACGCGCCCACTCGGCCAGGATCGGCCGGCGCTCCCGCTGCCGGGCCAACACCTCCGCCGGGATGTCCTCGGCCGCGTCGACCAGCCCACCGAGGCGCTCCGGGCCGTCGTCGATCGTCTCGGCGTCCTCGGCGGTGCCGTCGTCCTCGGCGGCGTCGTCGGCCGGCGGGCGGGGGCGCGGCACCCGGCGGGCGCGGGCGTCGTCCAGGTCGACCACCTCGGCATCCGGGCCGGTGGTCGGGTCGGTCAGGTCGTTCTCGGCGGCCTGCCAGTCGAAACGGTCGCCGGACTCGTTGTTCGGGGCGCTCATCGGGACTCCTTCCCGGTGCGGATAACAGCGATCGGGGCGCACAGACGGCCGTAGGCGTCGATCTGCCACGCGGTGGTGCGGATCAGACCGCGCGCGGCGAGGGCGGCGGCCACGGCGGTGAACTCCCGCTCATCGGGCCGGTCGTACTCCTGCATGCGGATCGGCAGGTCAACCCACTCGGTGCCCTGGTTGTAGTCGATGAGCAGGGTGTATCCGCCGCTCGCGGCGGCGGTGATCGTGGCGCGCAGCGGCGTGCCGAGCCAGATCGGGCGGCGGGGCCGCAGGCGGGTCGCTGCTTTCCGCAGCGCTCGCAGGGGTGACAACATCAGTGCTCTCTCCTGAAGGTCTAGGTGCCGGATGGGAGGGCCGGCGGCACGGCGCAGGTTGGGAAGCCGGATGGCCGTGCCGCCGGGCGGAACTAGTCGTGCGTGCGAACCAGGTGCGCGAGTGCGGCGCCCATGCCGAGCACCGCGACCGGGAGGCAGGCCACGGCGGTGGTGATCCACCACGGGGCCGAGGTGACCCCGGCGGCCTCCAACAGGTGGTAGGCGACCTGGCCGAGTGCGCCGATGGCGAGGGAACCGAGGGCGGACCACTTGGCGAACCGGCGTGCCCGCTCGGGCACCCGCCCGGACAGCCATACGTAGAGCGCGTACGCGCCGTACGTCTCCACCCCGATGGGGAGGGTGATCGCGCTGTTGATGGAGAAGCTGTCCCAGATCCCGGGTAGCGGGTGCACGATGCCGAACCCGGTGAGTCCGCCCAACCCGACCCACCCGGACCAGATGGCGACGAACGCGGGCAGGGCCAGCAGCACCACCGGCCACACCACCGCCGACCGGGCCGGCGCGGGCGGGGCGGGCGTGTCCGGGCGACTGACCGGCGCGACCTGCTCGACCGGCTCCGGCGGGGTGATCTGCGGCGCGGGCGTCGGGTCCGGTACGACCGGCAGCACGGGCTCGGGTGCGGCCGGGGCGGGTGCCGGGTCCGTGGTGGCCGGGTCGATGGTGTCGACCGGCGGCGCGTCGGGCGTGGTCTTGAGCAGCGCCAGCAGTTCGCCGGCCTTCGGCGCTCCGATGCGGAACTCCCGCATGAGCCGGTTCCGCGACGGGAACACCTCCCCGTCTGGCAGGTCCAGGTCCCGGGCGGCGGACAGCAGGTCTTCGATCGGTTGGGGGTAGCGGGTGCCGTTGATGGTGGGGGCGGTCATGCTGCGTCCTCCTGGGGGAAGGCGCACGCGAGGCATTCGCCCAGCGAGCGCGGGATGAAGTACGGCCGCACCTGGTGGCAGGTGCGGCAGGTGCGGCGGGCCGTGAGTGCCTTGCCGATGGCGGCGCGCTGCGCGGGGGTCGCGGTGCGCTTCGGCGCGGCCAGGTCGACCCGGTAGAGGTAGGCGGTACGGGTGCCGCCAATGCCACGCCAGAGCACCTGAGCGGCGACGGGCTGACCGCCGGGGCGCAGGCCGGCGGCGGTCAGTTGGCGGCGGGTGGCGTAGCCGGGCGGGGCACCCTTCCACCAGTAGGAAGGGATGCCGTACCGCGCCCCGTCCGGATCGAAGTAGGCAGCGCGGATGCGGGCCATCAGGCCGCGCGGCGCGGGTCGGTACGGGCGGTCAGGTCGGTGGCGGCGCGGGTAACGCGGGCCTCGGCCCGGCGCAACCGACGCCAGTCCAGCTCGGTCGGTCCGCCGTGGTCCTCGGCGTAGAGCAGCGTGATCTCGGCGTCCAGCAGGTCCAGTTCGGCCGCGATCAGCGGCCACTCCGCGTCGATCGCGGCCAGGTCGGCGGTAGTCGGTGCGGTGGTGACGGGGGCAAGGTGCGTGCGCACGGGGGAACCTCCGGTGAGTCGATGAAGTGGGGGAAAGCCCGGGTGCGACCAGATCGGCCGCACCCCGGACGGGCATGAGAGGCAGAAGCAACCGCGCGCCAGATCCGGCCCGCTCGCCCCGCTCACCCGGGATCTACCGGGGTCGGCCACCGTGTGGCTCAAGGCGGGGATGCCGCAGACGGATCTACGCGGCGCTTCTGCTGTGAAGTTCTCAATGAACGACCGCACGACCGGCCCGTGAGCGTGCAGCGCAAAGCGCTACCTTCCCCGGCTTCCGCTCGGCTTGTCGTGCCTGGCTAGCCAGGTCCAACGAGATGAACGTAGGTCGGCTTGGCTAGTCAGGTCAAGAGGGCGCGGCGAACTTTCCTGACTTGGCTAGTCAGCGCTACCGTAGGCGGGTGAGCGAGAACCTTGACTTCCTCGGCGAACTGGATCCCGACGACCCCAAACAGGCCTCGCAGCAGATCGCGAACAAGCTGCGGGCGGCCATCCTCACGCGTCGACTCGCGCCCGGTGACAAGCTGCCGTCGCAGCCCGAGCTAGCCACCCGGTACGGCGTCGCACGAGAGACCGTCAAGCGGGCCTTGGACCTGCTCCGGGCAGAGCGGCTGATCGTGTCCCGGCAGGGCAGCGGCGCATTCGTCCGCGCACAGACACAGCGAGCGGTTGAGCTGCGGCCACACATCGAAGCCTCGTTCGACCGACCTCACGTCACCATCGACTTCGCCGGGTTCTCCGGTGAGACGTTGCGCGATGCGCTCGCCGAAGCGCTCGACAAGGTGCGTGTCGGCCGGCTCGCGCCGGAGACGATCGCGGTGCGGGTCCTGATCTCGGACATGGCCGTACCCATGGCGCTGCCGTCGCGGGCCGAGACACAGGCAGACGACCCAGCAGTACGCGAACGCGCGGAACGGATCACGCGCCGGGCCGCAGACGGAATCATCGATCAGGTCGGCGAACTGGGCGACCTCGGGCTTATCCGGTCGGCCACCGTTGATGTGCGGATGCATCGGGCGTCGCCGCTGTTCAAGCTCTACATCCTGAACGGCGAAGAGGTCTTCTATGGCTTCTATCCGGTTGTTGAGCGCACCGTCTCGATCAAGGGCGAGCCGATGGCGATCTACGACCTCATGGGCAAGGACGTGCCGCTGTTCCACTACGCGGTGACCGACGACGATGCCTCGCACGGAACGCAGTTCGTGGAGGCGTCCCGCCAGTGGTTCGACTCCGTGTGGTCGACCATCGCCTACAGGTACGACGGATGAACGCCGACCTCGGTCGGCTGCTCGGCGAGGTCGGCGCGGTGTTGCTCGACTTCGACGGACCGGTGTGCAGCATCTTCGCCGGTTACCCGGCGCCGCTGGTTGCCGCCGAGCTGGTCGACGTGCTGCGGCAACATGGCGTCGATGTGCCGCCGGACCTCGCCAGCGAGCCGGACCCGCTTGAGGTGCTACGCCGCACCGGCGCGGCCGGCGACCACGGCATCACGCGGGCGGTGGAGGATGCGCTCTGCGCGGCCGAGCGCAGGGCCGTCGAGACTGCCGAGCCGACGCCGTACGGCCGTGAGGTCATCGTGGCTGCCCAGCAAGCCGGGATGCCGGTCGCGGCGGTCAGCAACAACTCGGCCGGCGCAGTGGCCGCCTACCTGGCAGCGCACCGGCTCGCCGGGTACGTCTCGCCGGTAATCGGCCGGGCATACGCCGACCCGGACCGCATGAAGCCCAACCCTGAACCGATCCTGCAAGCCGTACGTGCCCTCGGCGAGCTACCGAGCCGATGCGTTCTGGTCGGTGACTCGCTTTCCGACATCGTTGGGGCGCGGGCGGGCGGAGCAAGGGTGATCGGCTACGCGAATCGGCCGGCCAAAGTCGAGGCGTTCCAGGCCGCCGGGGCGGATGTGGTGATCACGAGCATGGGCCAGCTTGCCGGCGTGCTGATAGAGCGTATCGGGGGCTGAATGACTGCCCGACAGGTTATGCGTCCGACAATGCTAGGCCGAGTCGCCTCCTATGCTTGTCGAAGTCGAATCAACCTGTCCGCTGAGATTCAGATCGACTAGCCTGCTCAAGATTTCATCCTCGCTCAGGGGATACGGCCACTCATAAGCGGCATATACAGCGGCATCAAGTCGGGCGTGTGCCTGATCGAGCCACGTCGGGCGCTCGTTGTACAAGTTGGTCAGAGTACGCCGCCGAAGGATGGCGTCCTCAGCCCCTGGGGGGTTAAGCCACCCTTCCCGTAGCCGATTGAGCTCCTGGCCGGCGGCAGCGATCTCCTTGGCGACAGCAGCCGTGGGTTGCGGCATGGGGAACTTTTCGAAAGTGGTTGTCGGCGTGTACCTAGGACGAGTTTCGAGCTGCGTGCCGAGGCGCAGTCCCCATACCTCATGAGGGCGAGAGTGCAGCACGCCAAAGAAGTAGTCGTCGTCTCTTGCGAAAACAATCAACTGACTGTCCGGGAGGGTGGTGGTCGGCAGCCATGCGAACAGGCGGTACTTCGCTACCCGAGGGGTGGCAAGGTATCGAGCCAGCGACCCAAAAGATCGCCTCATTGCCGGCCGAGACTCTGCATGAATCCACCAACGCTGAGCGTAAGCTTCTCGCCTGTTGTCAGCGCGCTTCGGGAACACATGAGCCTTGACATATTCGAATGGCTTCTCGTAGAGAGCCGCCTCCTCAAGCGACATGTCTTCGCCGAAGTCGATAATCCACTTCCGTCTCGACCGTCGAGTGACATCAAAGCCATTAGCCCAAGGGCGCACGACGTCCGCATTGTTGCGACCGTCGGCGTTCGGACTGGCAAGCATTTCGAGCGCCAGGTCTTCTGCAATGTCGAAGGGGCCACCCTTGGTGTCACCCATGAAAGCAATGCCGAGATTCTTTCGAATGACGGGAAGCTTCGTCACATCGAGGTCAGCAGTTAGGTCCGCGTTGATGAAGGGCACAGCTCGGCCATCGAGAAATCGCTTGGTTTCCGACCCGTTGTCGAATCCAACAATCGACACGTGTACGTGGGCGCCCTCAACAACCCAAGGCTCATCCGACCACGCCATGAAGATATCGCCCGTCTCGCGAATCTTCTGGAGGACGCGGCGGTTAGCGCCGCCTCGGATTCCCTGTGTCGCCAGAAGGCCAGCGCGCGATACGACGCCGTCCGCAATCATTGCCCGAGCCTTTTCATGCCAGTAGCACACCAGATCGGCTTCTGCCGGAACGCGGCCCTTGTACATTTTGAACAAGGTGTCGACGTAGTCGTTGCCAAGGTAGGTTCGCAGGAGCTTTCCGCCGACGAATGGCGGATTACCAACGATCACATCAACAGTCGGCCACGTCGGCTCCTGCGGGTTTGCCGGGTCGCTAAGATCGACTACGGCGTCTCGGCATTCGATGTTGTTCAACGGGCGCAGGATGGGATCACGTTGATAGGAAAAGCCGTTTGCAATCATCCACTGGATTTCGCCAATCCAGATCACCACACGTGCTAGCTCGGCCGCGTAGCTATTCAGCTCGATACCGAGGACTGCGCTAGGCCCCACCTGAGGGATCTCGATAGGCACTTGGAAGGTGAGCGACGCCCAGAGGGTGACTTCTCGCTCAAAGTCCTTTAGTGCTTGAAGCGCGAGGTATAGGAAATTCCCCGAGCCGCAGGCGGGGTCGAGAACCCGCACTCGCCGCAGCTTCATGAGGAATGCGTTGTAAAGCGCTGTAGGGTTGCGCTCGATCGGGGTCCGGGTGGTTACGCGACGGCCTTCGGATAGGAGCGCCGCGACCTTGTCTTTCAGTGAGTCGAAGTCACGCCTCAGTGGCTCTATCAATACTGGCTCGATCACACGCATGATCGAGTCCCGGTCGGTATAGTGAGCGCCGAGCTGAGATCTCTTGTCCGGGTCCAATCCGCGCTCGAAGAGAGTTCCGAAAATAGCCGGTTCAACCTGTGACCAGTCCAAGAGGGAGGCACGCCGCACGATGGCCACCTCTTGGCGGGTTAAGGGCAGTGCATCGCCTCCCGAGAACAGGCCACCGTTGAACCAGTCGATTGGCTCGGTACCGAACAGCCCGCCACCGTTCGACATCTTCGAGAACAGGTCACTAAGGCCGGAGGTGAAGATTTGAACGTTATCGCGCGAGCCGTCAATCAGGCGCTCAAGGAGGCCGGCCGGAAGAAGTCCTGCATCTTGTGCGAACATGCAGAACAACAGCTTATTTAGAAAGTGAGCGACTTCGTGTGGCTCATGATCGCGGTCGCGTAGGGCGAAGGCCAGAGAAGCAAATTCTTTAGCCGCCTCTGCCGTCAGCTCCTCTCGCGTTTTTCCCGGCCGCAGCGCTTCCGGATCCTTCATTACGGCCCGCAGAATACGTAACGGCTCTTCCGGCTTGTCGAGCAAATCCCTCAGCGTAAACGTGTGCACCGTAGCCGGCGTGTTCGTAAAGTTGGTGTGGATCTCGAAGCGGTCCAAGTCGCAGACGATCAGGATCGGCGGGTTTTCCAGAGCTTCCCGATATTGCAGTAGCTGCTGGTAGGCCGCTTTCATGTTCTTGCGCTTGCCCTTATATTCCCAGGCAAAATGGCCGCGCTTCCATACGTCCGCGAAGCCATCACCACCGCCTACCTTCTCAACACCCTTCTCAAAGGCGTAGTGCTGACCCGTAGGGTCCGCCTCGTTGGGCGTCGGGACGCCTAGCATCCGGCAGAGGTCGATGAAATGTTCTTGAGCCGCAGCCCGCTCGTTTCGGGTGCTTCCCGCCCACTTTATGGCGAACTCGCCGGACGTCATTGCCACAGTCAGCTCCCCTTGCCACTCCGTTGCGGGGGGAGCGTACCGCCTGTGTGTACTCGCGGCCGACCGTGAATCTCCGGGACATCGCCCCGCCCCAGGCCGTGGGCGGCGGGTTGGGCCCACCCACGGGCCAGTAACCCGAGGAGCGGATGGAGGTCGCCCAGCGTCGGGAAGGTCCGGCGGCCTGAGGGGAGCCGGCTTGGGGTGGTCAGGATCTGACCTGAGCAGTTCGTGTGTCGCAGGCGTGTCGCCGGGTGGGCGATGGCGCGCATATCAGCAGCTCAACGCCGTGAGCTTCGTGGTCTTGAAAACCGGTAAGGCAGCGATGTCTTCGTGGGTTCGAATCCCACACCCTCCGCCCCTATGATCCGCACATGATCAAAGCGGTGCTCTTCGATGTGGGCGGGACGATCCTGGACGAGTCCCGCGAGTTCGCGACCTGGGCGGACTGGCTCGGCGTCCCACGACACACGTTCTCGGCGGTCTTCGGGGCCGTGATCGCCCGGGGTCTGGACTATCGGGAGACGTTCCGGGCCTTCCGGCCCGATTTCGACCTGCCGGCCGAGCTTGAGCGCCGGGCGGCCGCCGGCCAGCCCGAGTTGTTCGGCGAGGAGGACCTCTACCCGGACGCGCGAGCGTGCCTGACCGCCCTGAAGGGCCAGGGCCTGTTCGTCGGCCTGGCCGGCAACCAGCCCGCTCGTGCCGAGGGCATCCTGCGCGACCTCGACCTCCCCGTGGACATGATCGGGACGTCGGACGGCTGGGGCGTGGCGAAGCCGGCACCGGCCTTCTTCGAGCGGGTCGTCCGAGAGAGCGGTGGCGACGCGTCGTCGATCCTGTACGTCGGCGACCGGCCCGACAACGACGCGCGTCCGGCCATGGGGGCCGGCATGAAGGCGTGCCTGATCCGGCGTGGTCCGTGGGGTCACATCCTCGACATGCCGGACGTGTCGGAGCGGTGCCTGTTCCGTGTCGGTTCGCTGGACGAACTGCCGGGCCTGGTCGCGCAGCACAACGCGGCCGGCCGCTAGCTCAGTCCGTCTCGTCCCGCCGGTTCTCGCGGATCGTCTTGTCGGCCAGGCGTTCGACCGCGCGCCGGCGCTCCTCGGCGAGCGCCTGCTCGTCGGGCTTTCGCAGCGCGCTGAAGACGGCGACCAGGAAATCCCGCCAGATCCGTGCCAAGAATTCCCCCCGTGGAACGTTGCAGGGTGACAACGATAGCGCTCCTGGCGTGACTCCGGACACCCCGAGCTTCCGGTCTCTCATCGCCCGCGAAGCGGGTATGAAGGGGCTGGTATCTCCGCACACCGGAAGGACGCGTACCGATGACCCTGGAACGACCCATTGCCCCGGACCCGTACGAGCTGCTGCCGACGGTGCCCTCGTTCACACTGACAAGTGACGACGTGCAGAACGGCGAGCCGATGGACGCCCGGCACGCGCACGGCAGCACCGGTGGTGAGAACGTCTCCCCGCAGTTGACCTGGTCCGACTTCCCGGCCGAGACCAAGAGCTTCACGATCACCTGCTACGACCCCGACGCGCCGACCGGCAGCGGCTTCTGGCACTGGGTGCTGGTGAACGTGCCGGTGGGCGTCACCCAGCTGCCCAGCGGCGCGGGCGGCGCGGCGGGCACCGACCTCGGCGGGGCCTTCTCGGTCCGCAACGACTACGGCGAGCAGGGCTACGGTGGCGCGGCCCCGCCGCCCGGTGACCGCCCGCACCGGTACGTCTTCGCGGTGCACGCACTGGACGTGGACCGCCTGGACCTGACCCCCGACGCGAGCCCCGCCTACGTCGGCTTCAACCTGACCTTCCACACCCTGGCCAGAGCGGTGATCCGCCCCACGTACCAGATCAAGGAGTAACCCCTCCGGCGATCTTGCACTTTCGGTCGCCCCTGTGTCTCGTGTGTCACGAGACGTCGAGGCAGAAAGTGCAAGATCGCCCGGGGTGGGGGTCAGGCGGGGACCCGGGCCACGGCGAAGACGGACTGGCCGAACGGGGGGCGGACCACCTGTTCGGCGGCCTTGGTGGCGGGCAGGACGAGGGTGTCGTACACCTTGACCATCGGGCCCTCCTTCGGCATCAGCCGGAAGACCTTGGTGGCCATGAAGTAGCCGATCAGGCCCAGGGCGTTCGCGTAGTGGATCTTCTCCACCGTCAGGCCGGCCTCGGTCATCGCGGCATGGAGGGTCTTCTTGGTGTACCGCCGGACGTGCCCGGTGGCGATGTCGGCCGGGCTCATCGCGAACTCGAACGCTGGCACGATGATGACCACGGCGCCGCCGGGGCGGACCAGGTCGCGCATGCTGCGCAGCGCGCCCACGTGGTCCTCGATGTGCTCCAGCACGTTGTACGAGACCGCGGCGCTGTAGTTGCCCCCGGCGTCGTGCGGCAGCAGCATCTGGCGGACGTCGATGCTCGGCTGGTCGGCGAGGCGTTCCTTGAGCTGCACCAGTCGGTCCGGGTCGGCCTCGGTGGCGGTGAACCGGGGCAGCCGCTGTGACCATTCCAGCGCGTAGTCACCGAGACCGCTGCCGATCTCGATCGGGTCGTCGCCGAGGTACGGCACCGCCAGTTCGACGAACCAGCGACGGTGGTTGACAGCTGTCGCCAGGCCCTCCAGCACCTCGGACTGGACGCGCTGATCCCCAGTGATTTCTGCCATGCGTCGATTCCTCACGATATGAACTCGACCCGTGCCTGGACCGACAGAGTGAATCATCCACTGGGACGGCAGAAGAATCGGGGCATCGGGGTAGCCGAATTGTGGTCGGGGGGTGGGCACGTGATCGGCGGTCGGCGAACCCGGCACATAGTACGGCAGTACCTCGAAACATGTCACGGCAGCGCCATACGCTGACTACCCTACGAATTGTCATGACTACTCCTGAACCGGACGCGCCCGGCAACGGCCCGGCCGTGCCCGGTGGGGGTCCGGACGCGCCCGGCGACGGCGACACCTCGTTGCGCCGCAACGGGAAGCGGACCGACGTGCTCGCGGTGCTGAGCTTCGTGGCGCTCGGCTTCTGGGTGACCGGGCGGCTCTGGCTGGACCCGGGCAGCGGGGTGCGGGACAACCGCTCCGACCAGTCGCAGTTCGAATGGATGATGGCGCACGGTGCGCGGGTCGTTACGCATTTCGCGTACCCGTTCCATTCGGACCGGATGAACGTGCCGGACGGCGTCAACCTGATGGCTAATACGTCCGTATTATCCATTTCATTGCCAATGACGCCGGTCACCCTGCTGATCGGGCCGCGAGCGAGTTTCCTGGCCTTTCTCACCCTCGGAATGATTGCCACCGCCACTGCCTGGTACTTCCTGCTGTCCCGGGTCGTGATCGGTGCCCGCGGGCCGGCCTGGCTGGGTGCCGGCTTCTGCGCGTTCGCGCCGGCGATGGTGTCGCACGCCAATGGGCATCCGAACATCGTGTCCCAGTTCGTCGTCCCCTTGATCATTTGGCGGACGCTGCGTCTCGGTGAGCCGGGCCGCTGGCTCCGCAACGGCGTCCTGCTCGCCCTGGTGGTCGTCTGGCAGGCGTTCCTCAACCTCGAGATCCTGCTGATGACCGCGATCGGCATCGGCGTGGTCGTCGGCGTCCTCGCCCTCGGCCGCCCGGCCCTGCGGTCCCGGACCCGACCGTTCCTCGCCGGCCTGGCCGTCGCCGCCGTGGTCGCGGGTGCGCTGCTGGCGTACCCGCTGTACGTGCAGTTCTTCGGGCCGGGCGCGTACTCCGGGCTGTCCCGCCTGATCCGCGGCTACTCCAGCGACCTCGCCTCGTTCGTCGCGTACTCCCGGGAGTCCCTCGCCGGCAGTCCGCGTACGGCGGCCGGGCTGGCCAAGAACCCCACCGAGGAGAACAGCTTCTTCGGCTGGTCGCTGGTGGTGCTGGTGATCGCCCTGGTCTGGTGGATGCGCCGGTCGATCGTGGTGCTCGCGCTGGGCGCGCTCGGGCTGCTCTTCACGGTGCTGTCCCTGGGCCGGGAGGTCCGCTTCGACGGTCGGGGCACCGGCGTGCCGGCTCCCTGGGCGGCGCTGGAGAACCTGCCGATCCTGCACTCGGTGGTGCCGACCCGGTGGGCGTTGGCGATCACCCCGATCGTCGGGGTGCTGCTCGCGTACGGCGCCGAGCGCGCCCGTGAGCTGGCCCGCGCGCATCCGGCTGCCCGGCCGCAGATCCGCTTCGCCACCGCCACCGTGCTCACCATGGCCCTGCTGCCGATCCTGCCCACCCCACTGCCCGTGGTGGACCTCGACCCGGTCCCCGGGTTCGTGACCAGTGGGGCGTGGCGGCCCTACCTGGCCGGTGGGCGCAGTGTGGTGACGCTTCCACTGCCGGACACCAACTACGCCGAGCCGCTGCGCTGGTCGGCGGTGACCCGGCAGGACATGCCGTTGGCCCGGGGGTACTTCCTCGGCCCGGACACCCGACCGAACGCGGAGACGCCGAAGGTCGCGCTGTTCGGGGCGCCGCCCCGCCCCACGAGCAGCTTCTTCGCCACCATCAGGCGCACCGGGGCGGTGCCGCCGATCACTCCGCAGAGCCGGGTCGACGCCGTCGACGACCTGCGTTACTGGCGGGCCGGGGTGGTCATCCTCGGGCCGCACGAGCACGAGGAGGCGCTGCGTCGGGGGATGACCGAGCTGACCGGGATCCAGCCGGTCTTCACCGGCGGCGTGTGGGTGTGGGACGTGCGGCAGTTGACCGACTGACCGCGAGGGTCAGCCCTGACGGACGCAGCAGCCCTGGCACACCTTGGGGCTGGGCAGCGTGAACGCGAGGCAGCAGGTGCGTCGCTGCACGCTCGGCTCACCGGCCGGCCCCGGCACCAGCTCGACCAGGTCGGCCAGGTCGAGCGCGCCGAGCAGGGTGTCGATGCTCTGCACCGTCGAGCCGGGCAGCCCGTCCGCGGCACGCAGGATGCCGTGCGCGATGCCGGAGGCCACCGATCCGAGCAGTGTCCGGGTGCCCACCCGCACCTCTGCCTGGATCGCCGTGATCAGCGGGGCCAGGTGGGCGTCGAGCAGGGAGGCCCGCAACGCGGCCAGCAGCTCCGCCTCGTCCGCGACGACGTGGACCTCGGGCAGGCCGGCGAGCGCCAACGGGTCGTTCGGCAGGACCGCCACGACGGTGCTGCGGCGCAGACCCAGGGTGAGCAGCGGGCGGTGGTCCTCGAAGTGGATCAGCACGTCGGAGGGGTCGAGCAGCGGCACCCGGCGGGCCGAGGCCCAGCCGAGCACGACCGGAAGCGCCGTCCAGTAGCTGTACGACTTCCAGGCCAGCGCCGCGCACGCGTGCGGGGTGCCACCCCAGCGGACGGCGGCGGCGCGCAGCAGCTCCGGCAGTCGGGTGCCGTCGATCAGGGTGGTGGCGGGCGTCCAGCCGAACTCGTCGTCGACCAGCAGGCCCCGGGCCAGCCCGGGAAGGTCGTCGGTGCCGAACATCGAGCGCAGCGCCGCGGTGACGGGGGCGAGGGGCGTGGCGATCACGTCCCGCCTCGGCATCACCGCTGTCACCAGTCGTCCCCCGTCCGAGTGGCCGAGGGAGTGCCCCGGCGGACGACCAGAGCGTCGTCCTGAGCTAAGGCTAGCCTAACCATGCCCGCCGGTCTAAGGGAAGCCTCACCTCGGTCGGATCGGGAGGCGCAGGCCACGTTCCTGACCTGCCGCCACGGCGTACTACCCCTCACCGGCCCGGAAAAACGCCGCGAGCATCGACATGCCTCGGTGGATTGTCAAGCGGTGTGTCGGCAAAGTGCCACTTGCGTGTGCGTTTCGCCACGGAACGTGAAACTGATACTCCCGGCCACGAGGACGCCGATGACGATCTCCCCCCTCGATCGGGCTGCCGACTCCTTCGCGGCCGAGCTCGCCCGACAGCGGACCGGGCGAGGGCTGTCCAAGAAGCAACTGGCGATCCTGATGGGGTTCGACCCGTCCTACGTGAGTCACGTCGAAGGGCGCCGGCACCGCCCCACCGAGGACTTCGCCCGCCGCGCCGAGGCCGTCCTGGAGGCCGGCGGCGCGATCTGGCAGCGCTTCCGGGAGTACGACGACGTCCGGCACGCCCGCACCGGCCAGCCTCCGCGCGAGTCGCACCTCCCCGGCCAGTGGCTGCCGCCCGGCACCGGCCTCGTCGTGGAACGGGAGACGGCCACCCTCACCCACACCGACGACAGCTACCGGTGCGTCATCCGCCGCGAGCTGTACAACGCCGGCACCGAACCCGTCACCCGCTACCTGGTCCGCGTTGCCGTCGACCGCTACCCGAACGACCCGGGCCGCTCCAACCGGCACCACCGGGAACACCCCCTCACCTTCGCCGAGCTGCAACTACAGGCCAGGCGCGACGACGGCGGCGGTGACCCGGAGCCGATGCACTGGCGGGCCAAACACGACCGGGACGCGTTCAAGGAGATCTGGCTGCTCTTCGAGAACGGTGAGCGACGCTTCCCGCTCTACCCCGGCGACCGGGCCACCATCGAGTACGCGTACAGCGTCGGGCAGGAGAAGTGGGGTCCCTGGTTCCAGCGGGCCGTCCGCCTGCCCACCCGGCACCTCGCCGTACGCCTGGACCTGCCGGCGGCGTTCGACCCA
The DNA here is from genome assembly GCF_040607375.1 of Micromonospora sp. NPDC005298. Classification (NCBI taxonomy): domain Bacteria; kingdom Bacillati; phylum Actinomycetota; class Actinomycetes; order Micromonosporales; family Micromonosporaceae; genus Micromonospora; species Micromonospora sp. NPDC005298. The sequence goes on along the minus strand of NZ_JBEXGP010000001.1, from coordinate 13,018 downwards.
CAGGTCTGGGGCGTGGAGACCTCGCTCTCGGCGGAGGAGGGCCCGCTGCGGACGGCCCCGCAGCGACACGACGACGGCGACCGGGCGATCTTCGACTGGCAGACCGACGAGCCTCCGCTGAACGCCCGCTACCGGATGCAGTGGCGTTTCCGCGCCCGACCGGACGCCGACCCGGACGTCGACACCGCTGGCGTACGGGTCCGGCCCAGCGACCGGATGCGCGGCATCGGCATCGTCCAGCGCGGCGCCGACCTGCTCCGCCACCGGGCCCGCCCGTTCGACCTGCCGAGCGAGGAGCAGGCGGCCCGGGAGGTCGTCGACCGGCTCACCGCGGTGCTGGTCCGACTCGACGAGCTGCACCCGTTCAGCAAGGGTGTGGGTGTCGCCGCCCCGCAGCTCGGCGTCGACCGGGCGGTGTCCGTGGTGCGGCCCCCGGACCGGTCGGCCGAACCGGTCGTGCTGCTCAACCCCCGGGTGGTCGACGCCGACCCGGACACCGACGAGCAGTACGAGGGCTGCCTCTCCTTCTTCGACCACCGGGGTCTGGTGCCCCGCCCGCTGCGCCTCGACGTGGAACACGCCCAGTGGGACGGCAGCCGGATCATCACCTCGTTCGAGTTCGGCATGGCCCGACTCGTCGCGCACGAGATCGACCACCTGGAGGGCCGGCTCTACGTCGACCGGATGGCACCGGGCGTACCGCTCGTGCCGGTTGAGGAGTACCGGGAGACCGGGCGTCCCTGGCGGTACTGACAGACGAGGGGACCGGGGCGCGCGCCCCAGGGGGCAGGGGCACGCGCCCCGGTGTGGGGGGAGGAACGTCTAGAGGTCGCCGAACGTGTCGTAGCGGATGTGCGGCGGCGGCACGTCGTCCGCGGCCAGCACCCGCAGCGTGGAGCGGACCATCCGGGCCGAGCCGGAGACATAACAGTCGTGGGTGGTCCACGGGCCGTACCGGGCCACCACGTCCGGGATGTCACCCACCTCGCCGTCGTAGTCCGCGTCCTCGCTGCACGCCGCCGTCACCGACAACCACGGGTGTACGGCCACCAACTCCTGCAACCCGGCCAGGCCGTACAGGTCCGCCGCCTGCCGGGCGCCGTAGAAGACATGCACCCACCGGGTCCGGTTGTAGGTGGCCAGCTCCTCCACCAGCGCCTTGATCGGCGCGAGCCCGACCCCGCCGGCCACGCAGAGAATGTCCCGTTCCGACGACCGGTCCAGGGTCATCGACCCCATCGGCGCGGCCAGCCGCAGCAGGTCACCCGGCTGCACCCGGCGGACCAGCGCACCGGACACCCAACCCGCGCCCGGAGTCCGTACGTGGAACTCCAGGACGTTGTCGTCGTTCGGGGCGTTCGCCACCGAGTACGTCCGCCACACCCGGGGGTGGTGCCGCGGCACCTCGACGCTGACGTACTGGCCGGCCTGCCAACGCAGCGGATGCTGCAACGCCCGGCAGGTCAGCACGGCCGTGTCCGGGCCGTACCGCTCGTGGGTCAGCACCTCGGCGTGCCAGAACGGCGGGTTGTCGTCCGCCGCCGCGCCGGCCATCATCTTCGCCGAGATCGCCGCGTACGCGTCCCGCCACGCCTGGTCGTACTCCAGGTTCCAGCCGTCGCCGGCGGTGCTGCGCAGCGCGTCCAGCAGCGCGACGCCCATCGTCGCGTAGTGCCGGTCGTCGACGTGGTACTTGCGGTGGTCACGGCCCAGCGCCCGGAGGAACTCGTCGAAGCTCTCCGGGTCGTCCACGGTGTGGATGGCCGTGATGATCGCTTCCAGCAGGCGGTCGCCCTGGCCGGACATCTGCACCGGAAAGAGCTGACGCAGGGCGGGGTCGAGCAGGAACAGGCGGGCGTAGAAGTGCCCACTCAGCCGGTCCCGGTCGTCCTCGACCAGGGTCCAGCTCTCCTTCAGCAGCCGCGCGACGTCATCCACGGGGGTGCTCCTTCTCCAGACGGCAGCGGATCGGGCGCCCACAGAATGTCCACGGAGAGTGCCGACCGGTCGCACAGAATGTGCGATCGGTTCACGCCGGCCGGTCGGTCCTGCCAGCGGGGCATCCCGTCGGGCAGAGTGGTGCGGTGACCGTTGAGCTGACCCGCCCGGTGTCCCGCCGGCTCCTGGGGACCGAGACGCTGCTGGTCCTCGGCCTGTCCCTCGGCCAGTCCGCCGTCTACGCGGTCGTCTCGATCATCGCCAAGTTGACCGCCGAGGGGCCGCTCTCCAGGCAGACCGCCGCACTGAACACGTCGGCGTCGGCCCGCCCCTGGCTGGACCTGACGTACCAGCTCCTCGGCATCGTGTTCGCGCTGCTGCCGGTGCTGCTCGCCGTACACCTGCTCAGTCGTGACCCCGGCGACCCGGCGCGGACCCTCGGCCTGGACGCCCGGCGACCCGGCCAGGACCTGGCCCGGGGTGCCGGCCTCGCCGCGCTGATCGGCCTCCCCGGCCTGGCGCTGTTCTTCGTCGCGGCTCAGCTCGGCCTCAACGCGACGCTCGTGCCGGCCGCGCTGCCGCAGGTCTGGTGGGCGGTGCCCGTGCTGATCCTCGCAGCCGTGCAGAACGCCGTGCTGGAGGAGGTGATCGTGGTCGGCTACCTGGTCACCCGCCTGCGTCAGCTGCACTGGCGACTGGTCACGATCATCGCCGCCAGCGCGCTGCTGCGCGGCTCGTACCACCTGTACCAGGGCTTCGGCGCGTTCGTCGGCAACGCGGTGATGGGGGTGGTCTTCAGCCTCTTCTACCTGCGCACCCGGCGGGTCATGCCGCTGGTCATCGCCCACACCCTGCTCGACGTGGTGGCCTTCGTCGGCTACGCGCTGCTGCCCCGTGAATGGTTCGACTGGCTCTGACGCGGCCGGTAGGCGGCCACCGTCCGGGCGGCGAGACGGTCCGCCGCCGCCGCGTCGCCCAGGGCCGCCGCCACCACCGCCGCACCCGGCACCAACCGGGCCGCGAGCCGCAACGCCACCCAACCGCCGGCCTGCGCGGTGAGAGGCACCGCCAGTCGCCACGCGGCCTCCGCGGCTCGCGGCCACGCCCCCTCGACCGGGTCGTCGGCCGCCCGGGCAGTGGCCAACGCGGCACGCGCGGTCTCCGGATCGGGGTGCACCTGGGTGAGGACCAGCAGGTCCACGGCCCGGTCAGGGTGCGCCGGATCCCTCCCGTACGCCGCCGCCAGGTGCAGCACCAGATTCGAGTGGGTCCAGAGCACCGAGGCCAACTCGGCCAACGGAGCGAACAACCCGGCCAGCGCGGCCGCCGCCCCACCCACGCCCGCCGACCGCACGAACCGGCGGGTCGCCAGCCGGGCCAGGCCGTCCGCCGAGGCGTCCGGGTAGCGGGTCCGCAGCCACCCGGCCCAGTCGGCCGCCGCCGGGCCGAGCGACTCCACCGCCGACAACGCCAGCAGCTCCGGAGCGAACCCCGGGTGGTCGAGCACGCGCGCGATCACCGCACGCAGGTCAGAATCCGGGGTACGCGGTGCAAGCGCCCCGGGGGTACGCGCCGAAGCCGGCTCGGCAGCAGTTGGTGGCGTCGCTTCCGGGCTCGGTGCTGGCGCGGTTTGGGGCGCGCGCGTCCTCGGCGTGGTGGCCCTGGGTGTGGTCTTGGGTGTGGTGGCCTTGGGTGTGGTGGCCTTGCGGGGGGTTGCGGCGCGCTTGCGCGGGGCGGGTGGGCTCTGGGCCGGCTCCGGTGTGAGCGGGGTCGCATCCGGTGGCGGTGGCGGTGGCGGTGCCGTGTCGGCCGCCGCGCCGGCGGTGGTCCTGCGGACCCGGGGAGCCCGCGCCCTCGGTGGCCGGGCTGCCGGTTCCGTCTCCGCGCGGGCGGGTGCCGCGCTCTCCGCTGCCGGCGGTACCTCACCGGCCGGGTCGAACTCCGCGCCGCCGCCTCCGGACGGCGCGGCCTCAGTACCGCTGCCGCCGGACCTCGCGCGGTCGGGCTGCCCGGCGATCGTGCCGTTCGTGCCGGTCGGAGTGCTGTCCGGCTGGCGGGGCAGGAGACGGTCCGGCTCCGGCGGCTGGAACAGCACCGCCGGAGCGGCCTTGGCCCGGCGCGGACGCGGGCTCGCCGGAGCCGCCGGCGGTGACGCCTCCTCGGCGGGCTGCTCGGCCGCCGGCGGCGTGAAGGTGGCCCGCGCCGGGCGCCGACGCGCCCGCTCAGCAGGCTCTCGACGGGTCGGCTCGCTGGGCGGCTGCTCCTGCATATCGATGGATCGTAGTCCCGATCACGCCCCCGCACAGCCGTGAAACCCAGCGGCCCGCCACCTCGGTCGGCGTACCCCGGAAGTCGTTTTGCCCCCGGTGGGTGACGACCTGTATCCTCGGGCGCGGTGGTCTGCGGGCCACCAGGGAGACTTCGCCTAGTCTGGTCTATGGCGCCGCACTGCTAATGCGGTTGGGGTCTTAAAGCCCCTCCCGGGTTCGAATCCCGGAGTCTCCGCGCGAAAGCCGGGTGTGTACACTGGCTGAGCACGAGCGCCCGTAGCTCAATGGATAGAGCATCTGACTACGGATCAGAAGGTTAGGGGTTCGAGTCCCTTCGGGCGCACACAGCTGAACAGCAAGAATGCACAGGGCCGGTCGCTTGCGACCGGCCCTGACAGCAACCGGTGACAGCAACGTCATTCCCCGGGCTCCTCATCCAGCAGGCCGCCCAGCTGATCCAGGGCCGCCCGCTTGTCGTCCAGACTCACATGCCCGTACACCGTCGTGGTCATTTCCAACGTGCTGTGTCGCACGATGTCCATCACCGTCCGGGGCGGCACGCCCAGGGCGAGCAGCACCGAGACGCAGCCATGCCACAGGTCATGCAGCCGGATCGCCGGCAGCCCGGCCGCCGAGCACTCGGACTGCACCAGCTCCTGGGCGTGGTTGCCGGCATGGGTAGCAGGCCAAGCCAGGTCACTGCCGAACGGCTTCCGCCCGTATCCACACTTCCTACACCGTGTGTCGCAGTCCCAGCAGGGTCCGGCGCTGAACAGCCTAGTCGCCGACGAACCGGAGACGCAGGTCTGAATCGACGAGGCATCGCCCGGCAAGCCCACGAATGGCGTCGAGCACCTGGCGCTCGCCGACGTTCTGGACGTTCCCAACGAGAACATCCAATTCGCCGAGGAACTGAGCCATCTCGGCGGGCGTGAGTTCCAGTAGCCCGTAGGGATCGATGCGGGCCAACATCGGAGTCCTACCGTTGTGCTGCGAGCGCTCCAACACGGCAGCGAACCGGAAGTGCGGGTCACCTACTACAGCTACTTCAAAATCCCGCCGGCGGCGCGGGCTCGTGCCCAGCTGCTCGACCCTGATCAGCTCAACGTCTACGCCCACGCCGAGAAGGCTAGCAACGGCACCTAACGGCAGACGGCCAATCATCAGCAGTCCCAAGGCGTGCCGGACCGCTCGCCCTGGTGCAGTCCCTACGAGTAGTTGGTTGCCGAGAGGGGCTGCCGTCGAGCAGGGTGACAGCAACGACTGACAGCAACGGCGCTGGACGGACAGACGCTGCAGCGGACGAGTAGAGCGCTAATACCAGTGGTTGCCGACCCATCTGGACCGAGCCGGACAGCCCAGCCGAGGCTACGGATCAGAAGGTTAGGGGTCGAGTCCCTTCGGGCGCACATAGCGGGAGAAGCCCTCGACCAGCCGGAAACGGCGAGGTCGAGGGCTTCTCGTGTCCGTTCTCGGCGGAATCCATGCGGCTGTGGGAGCCGCTGGCCTTCTCATTGCCCGAACAGCGCACGGGACATGGCCTCCGCAGCCGAACGGCGGTCGTCTCCATCAGGTGCCCGTACACGTCTTCGTGATCGCCAATTGACGCGTACCCGAGAACTTCCGAAGCCACGTGCAACGAGGCGCCCTGAGCCAGCATCAACGAGGCCCGGAATGGCGGAAGTCGTGCGGGTGCCGTTTGCATAGCGCGGAGAGCCCGTGGGAGGAGTTGTCCCGATCCAGCGGTGTGCCGACCTCGCTCGGAAAGATCAGTCCGCGATCCTGCCACTCCTCAACAGCTGCCAGCCGTTCTTCAGCCTGCCGAGCCCGATGCCGGCGACATCGACTGATCATGACGCGGTTCGACGAGGTCGGCCACCGGATCAGCAATGAGCTGGTGATCGACCCGGCGACCGTGGTGCAGACGTGTGCTTGGCGGGACCTGGCAGTCCACTCGCCGCTCCGGCCAACGCGCCGAGCGCAGCCGCCTAGCGCGAGGAAGTCATGCGATGAACCCGATCGAAGAAGGTGTAAGGCCAAACCGGCCGACATATGGCGGCGTCAGGTGGTGGCTCACACCCGCGTAGCTGCTCTGCCGCCTGATCAACGGCGGCGACACAGTCCCGAGGTGGAGGCAGTCACTGGACACCGCAAGCCACGATGGAGAACTCGGGCGGGGATCGAGGGAGGGTAATCGTGGCACGACGAGCTGTGCGTCAACGGGTGATGCCGCAGCGTCGGCGGAAGTCGCCCTCCACGCCAGTGCCTCAGGAAAGGCCCGCGCCGCGCCCAGACGCTGAGCCGGTGCGCGAGCGAGAGTCGGCGTCGGCGCCTCCGCGGAGGGAGCGCCCGAAGCTCACCGACTGGCTGCAGGCCGCGGCCGCGCTGGCCGCGGTGCTCTTCGCGGTGCCGGCGCTCGTGGTTGCCGTGTTCACCTACCGCGACCAGCTCCGAGTCACCGAGGCGCAGCTGCGGTCGACGGAGGCGCAGCTGGAGTCGACCCGCATCGACCGTGAGCGGTACGACGCCCGGTACGCGGCTCGCGTCACCTACTGGGAGGCCACGGAGGATTCTGGAAGGCTCCCGGCGTTCAAGGTTCAGAATCGGTCCCCGGTCCCAGTCATGCGGATCCAGTTCCTCATGAAAGGAGACCTGGCCGGCAGGCCGATCGGTCCCTTCTACTACGGCGGGAGCGTTACGGCTCCGCCATGCTCGGTCCTCACCCTGCGTCTGTCCACGTTCGCCAAGGGCGTGCACCACCCTCCGCCGGTGAACCTGATGGTGGCGGGCATGCAGTTCCTCGACACGATTGGCTGGTGGCACTTGGAGGCGATGGAGGCTCCTGACTTCGGCGCTGTACGTGCGCCAGTGCGGCTGGACGGAAGGCCTCGTCAGGAGCGGGACGAGGAGTTCTCGGAGACGGACGGATCGTACCCGGAGATCTCCGAACAGTGGCGGGAGTGGTTCAGGTACCGCGCCGGCATACCGCCCGAAGGCGTCGAGCTGCGCGCGACCGAGGTGCCCGGCACACGCGAGGCCGCAGGCGACTGCGGTGAGGGCGGCTGACGAGAGGAAGGGAGGGCCACCGTGCCGCGAACGGCAGCACCTGGTGTCAGTTAGAAACCTGAGCGCCTCACGGGTCTGCGCTGGGTAATCCTCGCGACCCAGCGGTCCAGCCCGACTGGCGTAGCGGGGTTGATCTATCCTGCTCGCCGTGACGCAGCCGTCGCATTCAAGCGCCTATATTCAACCCTCGCGGGTATCGTCCGGATCAGGGGCCGGACTGGTTGCCCTGGAGACCTCTGCCGGCCGGACGCCGCGGGGGACCATCGCTCATCCCCACCCGACTGGGTCTGGATCTTGCACGGCGACGCGGGCGGTCGTACCGGTCCGTGTTATCCGAACCGCCAGCGCGTCGCGGTCAGGCCGTCGGTGCCGTAGCCGAAGGCGCGGGTGGGCCCTACTCGGTAGAAGCCGTACTCGGGCGAGCCGGGAAGGCTGTGGTCATAGACGCTCCCATCGCGGACCGTGAACTGCCACCCGTACTTCGTCTCGAACGCGGCGGCGACGCGGTGGAGCGTGGCGCCGTCGCATGTTCGGATGGCGTCGCCTTCGACTACGAGGTCGAGTTCCGCACTGGCGACGGTGATGGCGCACCGGGTGCTGTGGGCGAGGTTGCGGCCCTTGCGGGACGTCGGGCGAGTGGCGAACCAGGGCGCGTCGTCCACCCAGACCGGCATCACTGGCATGACGTGCGGGCGGCCATCCGGTCGCACCGTCGACAGCCAGCTCTTCGGCGCCGCCCGTAGGCATGCCCGCGCGTGCTCCCACGATTTCACCGTCGTCTCCTCGGTGCTCATGGGCGTTGCGTCCGCCTCGCTGAACAGCAGCTCGGCGACGGGCACCGTACCGCTCACTTCGAAGCTTCTTCGCGGTATTCGTCGTGCAGCCGCCACCACTTGTAGGGCTGGGTCTGCGGCCAGCCATCGGGCGAGTCCTCCCAGGTCTCCTGCCGGCCGTACGGAGTCAGGTCGAGGAGGGTCCAGGTGCTCAGGAGCCGGTCGACACCGCGCGCGGTGGTGGAGTAGGTGCGATAGACCTCGGCGCCGTCACGGAGGAATACGTTCAGTGCGAACCCGTCACCGGCTCCGATGTCGTCGTTGAAGTCGTTGCCCAGGGATGAGAACCACGGAACCGTCCAGCCCATGCGCTGCTTGAACGCGGTGATCTCAGCCAGTGGGCCGCGGGAGACCAACGCCATGGAGGTGTCGCGGGCGTGCAGATGGGCCAGGTGCCCGATATTGTCGGTGAACATCGAGCATCCGGGGCAGAAGTGGTCGGCACCATGCCACATGAAGGTGTAGACGATGAGCTGGCGGCGCCCGTCGAACAGGTCGAGCAGGCTCGCCGGCCCGGCCGAGCTCTGGAACGTGTATTCCTTGTCGATGCGAACCATGGGCATCCGGCGGCGTTGGGCGGCCAAGGCGTCCGACGCGTGAGTGAGTTCCTTCTCCGCCGTCAGCAGTTTGTCCCGTGCGGCCTGCCACTGCTGCGTTGATACGACCGTGGGTCGGTTCATGATTTACCCCAGATAGTTCCTTAAGGGAATGGACCCGCCTCACGGTAACGGAGTCCATTCCCTGAGGGAACCCTCTCGGGCTAGACTGCGAGTCATGCAGCGAACCCGGTTCGCAGACATGGCCTGCTCGATCGCCCGCACACTGGACGTCATCGGCGAGCCGTGGTCCCCGCTGATCCTGCGCAACGTCTACGTCGGCATCACCCGCTTCGAGCAACTCCAGCAGAGCCTGGGCATCTCCCGCAAAGTCCTCAGCGAACGGCTCAACTGGCTGGCCCACAACGGCGTACTGCAACGACAGAAATACTCCGACCGGCCGCCGCGCCACGAATACACCCTCACTACCAAGGGTCAGGAGCTGTGTGATCTGCTGCTGGTGATGGTGCGTTGGGGCGACCGGTGGACCGCCGGTGAATCCGGTCCTCCAGTGCTCTACCGGCACCACGCCTGCGGCCAGATCAGCCACGTGGAACTGCGCTGCTCGGTGTGCGGCCGGCCGATGCACGCCACCGACATCGACGTGCTGCCCGGCCCGGGAGCATAGAGCGAGCCGGCCACCGCCTGACCCCTGCCCAGGCAGGACATTGCGGAGCCCGACGTCCGCCAGGTCAAGACCGCTGTCCACAGAGGACGTCTACGGATCAGAAGGTTAGGGGTTCGAGTCCCTTCGGGCGCACCACTTGAGCAGGGAATACAGCCGATCAGCTGTATTCCCTGCTTTCGTCTGGGTCACCGTTGGGCGGACCTTTGGGCGGCACGCGCTCATACCGACGGTTCGAAGAAGAACGTGTCGCGGCGCGCGAAGAGGTTGTCCAGGGTGAGGACGAAGAAGTCCGCGAACCGTACGGCCACCTCGTCGCCGGACCGCAGGTGACCCCGGAACGATCCGTGCACGGCGACCTGATTTCCCTCGGCCAGGATCGTGTCGATCTGGTGCTCGCCGTCGGCGATCACCCGGGTGTCACGGTAGAACGACTCGAGTGCCGCCCGGCCGCAGAGCAGCCTGTGCCCGGGCCGCGCGTACTCGGCGTCATGGCTGAACAGCGACACGAGCGACTCGATGTCACCCGCGTCGACCAGGGCGTAGTACCGCAGTACCTCGTCCACCCCGCGGCGTTGTCCGATCATCGTCGACCCCCCGTCGGCCTGAGCGCGAGATGCAATCTTATCGATGAATTGCTCCGACGCCACCCGTCACGGGAAGGGGTGTACGCGTGCGGGCCTCGCCTCTCCGTCGATCGACGAGGCCCGTACGCTGCGTGCCGTCCCGTGGGTTACCGGCGGCTCCACTGCTGGTTCGTCTGACCGGTGCAGGTCCAGAGGACGAGCTTCGTGCCGTTGCCGGTGCCCTGGTTGACGGGGTCCAGGCAGAGGCCGGACTGAACGCCGGTGATGGTGCCGTTCGCGTTGACGTTCCACTGCTGGTTGGTGCCGCCGTGGCAGTCGTAGATGGTGACCTGGGTGCCCGGTGTGGTGCCGTAGCCGGCGGCGTCGAGACACTTGTTGCCGTACACGGTCAGTGCCTTGCCGGACGTGTAGGTCCACTGCTGGTTCGTGCCGCCGTGGCAGTCCCACAGCTGGACCTGGGTGCCGTTGGTGGTGGAGTAGCCGGGGACGTCGACGCACCTGCTGGACAGGGCGCCCACGATGGCCGCGGTCTGTCCGCCGCCGCTGCCGGGGTTGCCGATGCTGCCGGGGACCGACTGCAGGGCGCTGTACCAGCGGGCGGCCATCTTGTCGTAGCCGGTGGCCGTGGGATGGACGCCGTCGATCAGGTCGGCGGTGGTGAGTGCGCTGTGCATGTCGACCAGGCGTACCCGCTTGCCGGCGTTGACTTTGCTCTGCACGATGCCGGGGATGGCCGCGTTGAAGGTGCGGACCGCGTTCTCCTGGTTGCTGTTGGCGAGCGGGATGAGCTGCGCCACGAAGACCTCGGCGGTGGGCGCGGTGGTGGTGATGCGGTCGATCAGCGTGGAGAGCCGGTTGGGTGCGCTGCTCACGTTGTAGTTCTGCAGGATGTCGTTGGTGCCGATGTGCAGCAGGACGGTCTGCGGTCGTTGGGTGTTCAACCAGCCCACAATGTTGGCGTCGATCTGGTCGATGCGCCAGCCGGGATGCCCCTGGTGGTCGTGGTCGCCGAGGCTCGCCGGCCCGTTGAACTGCGATCCGACGAAGTCAACCGTGTACCGGCCGGCGGCGAGGCGCTGCCAGAGCCCGATGCGGTATCCACCGGGCACCTGGGTGCCCTCGGTGATGGAGTCGCCGAGCGGCATCACGCGTACCCCGCCGTTGGACTCCGCGTTGGCCGGGCCGGTCGGTGTCACCACCCCGGCAACCACGACTCCGAGCGCGGCGAGTGTCGCGAGCCATCGTGCCCTCGTTCGCATGCTTTCTCCCCTGGGTTGGTCGAGCTGGCCGAGGGCACGGGCCGTTTGGTGACCGCCACGGCGGTACTGCCTCAGCACTGGGACGAGTGTGAGCGTTAACACAGATGAGTGTAGATTCCTCGCGCTGTCCTGGTCTACCTCGACCCAGCCCTGATCGGTGCTGGTGCGGGTGATCGACGGACCCACGTCCCGGTGCGCTGCTGCCCGGCGCGGGGGTGTGCCGGGCAGCAGCGCCATGTCAGCCGGCGAACCGGTCGAACTTCTCCCAGGTGCTGATCGTCGGCGCGCTGGCGATCAGGGGCAGGGTGCCCTTGCCGGCCGCGGTGACGTACTTGCCGTTGATGTTCGCGCGGAGGCTCACGCTGCCGTCCGCGTTGTTGATGAGCGTGAACTTCTCCCACGTGCCGATCGCCGGCCCGTTGGCGATCAGCGGCAGGGTGCCACGGCCGTCCGCCGAGACGTACTTGCCGTTGATGTCGGCGCGCAGGCTGACGCTGCCGTCCGCGTTGCTGACGAGGGTGAACTTCTCCCACGTACCGATGGTCGGCCCGTTGGCGATCAGCGGCAGGGTGCCCCGGCCGTCCGCCGAGACGTACTTGCTGTTGGTCCACGAGCGGAGGGCGAGTGCGGGCGACGGGACCGGGGCGCCGGTGAGTCGGGTGAGGTCCGCGTACGTCCCGTTGAACACGTTCTGGCTGTAGTCGCCGGGGTTGCTCGGGTTACCGGCGGCGTACTGCCAGATGGTCTCCGTCGTCCAGCCGGACGGCAGCGGCGGGCGGGTGGTCGTGTAGCCGGCGATGTCCAGCGGGTTGGCACCGAAGGACGCGTCGTTGCCGGTGCACGGGTTCCAGTAGTTCGTGTTGGTGTAGATCATCACGGGTCGGCCGATGCGTGCCTTGACCTGGTCGGCGAAGGCCCGGATCCAACCCGACATCTCGGTCGGGGTGAGCCCGTAGCAGGTCGGCGCCCCGTCCCAGTAGGGCCACTCGATGTCCACCATCGGCACGAGCGTCTGGCTGTCCGTGGCGAACTGTGCGTTGTCGATGAAGTAGTCCGCCTCGGTGATCGGGTCTCGCTTGTCCGGCCGGGCGAAGTGGTAGGCGCCGACGAGCAGACCGGCCGCCTTGGCCGCCGCGTAGTCCTCGGCGAAGTACGGGTTGAGGTACGTCCGGCCCTCGGTCGCCTTGACGTACGCGAACTTCGCGCCGTCGGCCGCCACCTGCGGCCAGTTGATCGGGCCGAGGTTGTGGTCGTGGCTGGAGACGTCGATGCCACGGACCGTGTAGCCAACCGGGATGGTGGCGGCGTTCGGGGAGGCGGCGGTGGTGCGCGCGCCAGGGGCGACGCCGGCGTGGGCCCGGCCACCACCGTCGACGGCCGGATCCGCGGCATGCGCCGGTTGTGGCACGCCGAGGGCCGTACCGACCGCGAGCCCGGCGGAGGCCAGCGCAAAGAGCAATCTTCTTGGCATGGTGAGGTGAGTTCTCCTTGCTCGGAAGGCGAGGTGACCGTCGGCGCAGCTATGGGACCGCGACGCCTGTGCCCGGCACCGGTGCGGCGCGGCGGGACGGCTCCGTCGAAGCGGGCTCGCGGAGTATCCCTTGTCGATGGAAAGGCGCGCTACCCCGTCCGATGGCAGTGCGGAGAGCCGAGGAGGTCCAGGGACGTGCCGTTCCGCGTCGAGCCGGTGACCGTCGCCGCCGCGCGGGTCTGTTCTCGACCGGGATCCACTGTCGGAGGGGACGCGGCGGCGGGCACGACCCGAAGGTCGTGCCCGCCGTTTGTGGTGTGGTCAGCGTTGCAGGGTGAGCAGGCCGGGTCGGTAGGGCAGGAGGCCGTAGTCT